>NZ_JAAMQJ010000026.1 GCF_013523125.1 Pseudomonas entomophila
GACGAGTGGTGGGGGGGACGGGCTGGAGGCTGCAAGCTACAAGCTACGAGCTACAAGTGGCCTGGCTGTGGAGAGAGGGTGGCTGGCGTGTGGGCCCTGCGGGCCCAATCGCGGCCGGTCCGGCGCCCCGGCAGGGGCCGCTCACCCACCGCTGTGGTGCAGGCAGCCGCGGTGCCCTGTGGGGGGGGCGTGCCGCGATGGGCCGCCAAGCGGCCCCAGACTCGCAACGTCGCTACTGCCCTGAGCAATACCCGCTCACCCCTCGTGACACACCCGCCCATCGACCAACGTGTAGCGAACCGCCCCCGGCAGGCAATGCCCGATGAACGGGCAGTTCTGCCCCTTCGAATGCCAGTGCTCGCCCGCGACGGTGGAGGCCTTGGGATCGAAGAGCACCAAGTCGGCCGCCGCGCCCACTTTCAACGCACCCGCCGACAGGCGCAGGGCCTCGGCCGGGCCTTGGGTCAGGCGGGCCAGCAACGTCGGCAGGTCCAGCAGGCCGTCCTCGACCAGGGTCATGGCCAGCGGCAGCAGGATGTCGACGCTGCTGATGCCCGGCTCGGTGGCACCGAACGGGGCCAGCTTGGCGTCGCGCTCGTGAGGCTGGTGGTGGCTGGAGATCGCCTGGATCACCCCCGACTTCACCGCCTCGCGCAGGCCGTCGCGGTCCGCGGCGGTGCGCAGCGGTGGCTGGACGTGGTACAGGCTTGAGAAGTCGCGCAGCGCCTCGTCGGTCAGGATCAGCTGGTACAGCGCCACGTCGGCGGTCACCGGCAGGCCGAGGGCCTGGGCCTGGGCGATCAACCGTGCGCCACGGGCGCTGGTGATCTGCGTGAAGTGCGCCCGCACGCCGGTCTGCTCGACCAGCAGCAGGTTGCGCGCCAAGGCCACGGTCTCGGCCGTTTCGGGAATGCCCGGCAGGCCGAGGAAGCTGGCCATCGGCCCTTCGTGGGCCAGCCCGCCCTGGGCCAGGTCGCGGTCCTGGGAGTGGAAGATCACGGTCAGGTCGAAGGTCGCGGCGTACTCCAGCGCGCGTGCCAGGGTCCGGTTGTTGCCGATGCTGGTCAGGCCGTTGCCGAAGGCCACGCACCCGGCGTCGCGCAGGGCGACCAGTTCGGCCAGTTGCTCGCCTTCCAGGCCCTTGGTCAACGCGCCGATCGGGAAGACCTTGCTGTGGCCGGCGTCCCGGGCACGGTCGAGGATCAGCTCGGTCACCGCCGAGGTGTCCAGCACCGGCTTGGTCTGCGGCGGGCAGCACAGGCTGGTGACGCCGCCGGCGACCGCTGCGCGGGTTTCGCTGGCGATACTGCCCTTGCGGCTGTAGCCCGGCTCACGCAGGGCCACGTCGAGGTCGACCAGGCCGGGCGCGGCCACCAGGCCCTGGGCCTGGATGATCCGTTGCGCTTCGAACCCGGCAGGCGCCTGACCGATCGCCAGCACCTTGCCCTGGTCCAGGTGCAGGTCGGTGATCTCGTCCAGCCCGCTGTGGGGGTCGATGACCCGCGCGCCAAGAATGCTGATGCTCACAGGGCGTTCTCCTGAGCGAATTGACGTTGCGCGGTCTGCCCGCTCATGGCCATGGACAGCACCGCCATGCGCACGGCGATGCCGTAGGTGACCTGGTTGAGAATGACCGAGTGAGCCCCGTCGGCCACCGCCGACTCGATCTCCACGCCCCGGTTGATCGGCCCCGGGTGCATGACGATGGCATCCGGCTTGGCCACGGCCAGGCGCGCAGTGGTCAGGCCGAACAGGCGATAGAATTCGCCCTCGCTGGGCAGCAGGCCGCCGGCCATGCGTTCGCGCTGCAGGCGCAGCATGATCACCACGTCGACGTCCTTCAATCCCTCGGACAAGTCCGTATAGACCTTGACGCCGTATTGCTCGATGCCGATCGGCAGCAGCGTCTTGGGGCCGATCACGCGGATGTCCGGGCAGCCCAGGGCCTTGAGCGCCAGCATGTTGGAGCGGGCGACGCGCGAATGCAGGATGTCGCCGACGATGGCCACCGAGAGGTTTTCGAAGCTGCCTTTGTGGCGGCGGATGGTGAGCATGTCGAGCATGCCCTGGGTCGGGTGCGCGTGACGGCCGTCGCCACCGTTGATCACCGCCACGTCCGGACAGACGTGTTCCGCGATGAAGTGGGCAGCGCCCGAGTCGGAGTGCCGCACCACGAACATGTCGGCAGCCATGGCCTCGAGGTTGCGCAGGGTGTCGAACAGCGTCTCGCCCTTGCTGGTCGAGGAGGTCGAGACGTTCAGGCTGATCACGTCGGCCGACAACCGCTGGGCGGCCAGCTCGAAGGTGGTGCGGGTGCGCGTGGAGTTCTCGAAGAACACGTTGCAGACCGTCTTGCCGCGCAGCAGCGGGACCTTCTTGACGGCACGCGCGCCGACCTCGAGGAAGGAGTCGGCGGTGTCGAGGATTTCGGTCAGCAGCTCACGGGGCAGGCCGTCGAGCGAAAGGAAATGGCGCAGCTGGCCCTGATCGGTGAGCTGCAGCGGGCGCTTGGCGTCGAGTGGCGTCATCGCGAGGTTCTCAAGGGGCGGTGGCAGGGACGAGGTCCTGGCGCTCGAGGGCGAGCGGCGTGGGGCCGGACAATTTTACCCGTTCGTGGGCGTCCAGCGACAGCGTGGCGCCGAGCACGTCGGGGCGGATCGGCAGCTCGCCGGCCTCGAGGTCGAGCAGGCAGACCAGGGTGACGCTGGCAGGGCGGCCATAGTCGAACAGTTCGTTGAGCGCGGCGCGAATGGTGCGGCCGCTCATCAGCACGTCGTCCACCAGCACCAGGTGCTGGCCCTCGATCTCGAACGGCAGCGCCGACGGGCGTACCTGAGGGTGCAGGCCGTTCTGGCTGAAATCGTCGCGGTAGAACGACACGTCGAGCGTGCCCAGGGGGCTGTCATCGCCCAGCTCGGCCTGCAGGGCCTGGGCGACCCAGACGCCTCCGGTGTGGATGCCGATGAAGCGGGGCGTGTCGATGGCGCGGCGCGTCAGGTGCGCGCGCAGGTCCACGGCCATCTGCCGAACCAGGTCGGCGGGATTGGGTAGGCTCATGCTTGCTCCTCAAGAAGCCGGGCGGCCCCGGCCTGAAACCGATGTCGAATCATTGTCCGGCGTTGGCGTCCAGCCAGCCTTGCAACAGCAAGGCCGCGGCGATGGCGTCCACGGGGTTGTCGCGATAGCTGCCACGCTGGCCGCCCCGGGCCAGGCGCTCGCCCTTGGCCTCGAAGGTGGTCAGGCGCTCGTCATGGGTGTGCACCGGCAGGTTGAAACGGCCATTCAGGCGCCGGGCGAACTTCTCGGCGCGCGCGCTCATGTCGCTGGGCGTGCCGTCCATGTTCAGGGGCAGCCCGACCACGATCGCGTCGGGTTTCCATTCGGCGACCAGGCGCTCGACCTGGGTCCAGTCCGGGACACCGTTCTGGGCCTTCAAGGTGCACAGCTCACGGGCTTGACCGGTGACCACCTGGCCGACCGCCACGCCGATCTGCTTGGTGCCGTAGTCGAAACCCAGCAGCAGACGCAACCCGGCCATCAGGCGTGACCTGCCTGGCGGGTCAGCAAATTCAGGTCGATCCCGAGACTGCTGGCCGCAGCGGCCAGACGCTCGTCGCTGCGGGTGTCGAACAGGATGCGCGGGTCGAACGGGCAGTTCAGCCAGGCGTTGTCGGCCAGTTCGGCCTCCAGTTGACCGGCTTCCCAGCCTGCGTAGCCCAGGGTGATCAGGCTCTGCCGAGGGCCGGTGCCCTCGGCGATGGCGAACAGCACGTCCTGGGAGGTCGACAGCGAGACGCCCTGCAGCTCGACGGTGCCCTCATAGCCGGCATCCTGGCTGTGCAGCACGAAACCTCGCTCGGTCTGTACCGGCCCGCCCTGGTAGATGGGCACGTGCAGGCAGCCCGGCGAAGGTTCTTCGTCGGGACGCAGCTGCTCGAGGATGTCGGCCAGGCTCAGTTCCTGCGGACGATTGACCACCAACCCCATCGCACCGTTGGCATTGTGCTCGACGATGTAGGTCAGCGTATGGGCGAAGTTCGGGTCGCTCATGTGGGGCATGGCGATCAGGAACTGATGCTTGAGGTAGCTGGGGGTATGGTTTTTCATGTTCGATAGTGTGGCGCCAGGCGGGGCGGGCCGCAAGGTGGCGTGTGGGGCGGGGCGTTACAAGGGGTGAGTGGCAGGTTGTGAGCGGCAAGTTGCAAGCGACAAGCCGCGATGTGGCTGAGCCCGTATGCTTGGCTGGGAGACGGTGGGGCCGTCAATTCGCACAATCGATACTGGATCTTGGACGTTTCGAAGAACCCTCGCCCAACGCCACTTGCCTCTTGCCCCTCAATTGCTGGACAACCGATCCCCCCGCGCGAAGCGCCAGGTACGGATGATCTCCAGCCGGTCGAACTCGGCCAGGTCGCCGGTGAAGGGCGCGAAGGGCGCTGCCAGCCTGACGATCCGCTGGGCTGCCTGGTCCAGCAGGGGCTGGCCGGACGATTCGAGCACCAGCACTTCGTACAACGAACCGTCCCGGTTGATCGACACCATCATCCGCAGGCTGCCGTAGATCTGCTGGCGGCGCGCCTCGTCGGGGTAGTTCAGGTTGCCGATGCGCTCGACCTTCTTGCGCCACTCTTCCTTGTACCAGGCGCCCTTGTCGCGCAGGGTCGAGGCGGCGTTGAGTCGGTGGATGCGCGGCCGCTTGGCGTATAGCTGCTGTTCATGGGACAGCTCCGCCTCCAGGCTGGCGATCTGGCTGGACAGCTGCGAGCTGTCGAACTCGGGCGCGGCAGGCTCGGGCGTGGGTTTGGGTGGGGTGGCCTTGGGCTGGCTGACCGCCTTCTCCGGCTTGGGCGTGCGCGTGGCCACGGCGGTCTTTTCCGGCTTGGGGGGCGCCGGGACCGGAGGTTTGGCGACCGGCGGCGGCGCCACCTTGTTGACCTTGCTGTCCTGGAACGGCGCGACCTCGGTGGTGGTCGGCACGGCCTTCTTGTCCAGCGTGCCGCTGCCCTGCTGGTTGTCCTGCGCCTGGTAGTCGGCCTTGTCCGGCGCCTTCTCGCTCTTGAAGATGGCGAGCGTGATGTCCATGGAGCGTCGGACCTCCTTGGGCACGTCGTAGGAAAAGCCCAGGCCCAGGATCAGACCGAGGTGTATCAGGGCCGCCAGGGCCACGGTGAGGCCCAGCCGGCCGCTTGGGCGTCGGCGGGCTGAGCGCAGGGTATCGGGAATGTCGGCAGGCAACGTCATCGGGCATCCAGCGAACCGCGAAAGCCGGCGGCGCCAGGGCGGGCACGCCGGTCAGGAAAGAAGACCGGCATGATACCGCACTCTGTCGGCGCGCCTGGCGTCAGTGATCAACGCGCCTTGAGCTGGCGCTCGATGGTGTCCATCAGGCGGGCGCCGATCCGGGTGTCCTGCGCGGCGTCGATCTCGCGGATGCAGGTCGGGCTGGTGACGTTGATCTCGGTGAGGTAGTCGCCGATCACGTCCAGGCCGACGAACCACAGGCCTTTCTCGCGCAGGGTCGGGCCGACCTGGGCGGCGATCCAGCGGTCGCGCTCGGTCAGTTCGCGTACCTCGCCCCGGCCGCCGGCCGCCAGGTTGCCGCGGGTCTCGCCCTTGGCCGGAATGCGTGCCAGGCAGTAGGGCACCGGTTCGCCATCGATCATCAGGATGCGCTTGTCGCCGTCGACGATCTGCGGCAGGTAGGCCTGCGCCATGATCTGCTGCTGACCGTGCTGGGTCAGGGTCTCGAGGATCACCGACAGGTTCGGGTCACCCGGACGGTGACGGAACACCGAAGCGCCGCCCATGCCGTCCAACGGCTTGAGGATGACGTCGCCGTGGGTGCTGGCGAATTCGCGCAGGATGTCGGCACGGCGGCTGACCACGGTGGGCGCCATGCACTGGGGGAAACGGGTGGCGAACAGCTTCTCGTTGCAGTCGCGCAGGCTCTGCGGACGGTTGACCACCAGCACGCCTTCGGCTTCGGCCTGTTCGAGCAGGTAGGTGCTGTAGACGAACTCCATGTCGAAGGGCGGATCCTTGCGCATCAGGATCACGTTCAGCTCGGCCAGCGGGCTGTCCTGCTCCTCGCCCAGCTCGAACCAGCGTGCCGGATCGGCGAAGACCGTGAGCGGACGCATCTGCGCCCGCGCCTGGCCGGCGCCCAGGTACAGGTCGCGCTGTTCCATGTAGAACAGCGACCAGCCGCGCGCCTGGGCGGCCAGCAGCATGGCCAGCGAGCTGTCCTTCTTGTACGAGATGCCCGCAATGGGGTCCATGACAATCCCGAGGCGAACGCTCATGGGGAATTCCTCTTGGCGGCGAGGCCGCGGTGATTCGATTGAAAGTCGCTCAGGGTGGCGCCGAGTGCACGGCGGGTCAAGGGGAGAGCGGCAAGTCGTCAGTGGCAAGCGGCAAGCGGCAAGCGGCAAGCGGATCGGCGTCGTGAGTGCCAACCGTGCAAAATTGAGGATGATCGTGGCAGAGGAGGTTGTGCCGGGGGGAACGACTCGCCCAGCGCCGCCATTTTCGTTGACTCCCCCGCCCCAACCGCGCACGCTCCCTACTTGCTACTTGCTACTTGCTACTTGCAGCTTGCAGCTTGCAGCTTGCAGCTTGCAGCTTGCAGCTTGCAGCTTGCAGCTTGCAGCTTGCAGCTTGCAGCTTGCAGCTTGCAGCTTGCAGCTTGCAGCTTGCAGCCCCGCCCAGCCCCGCGACACCCGAGGTCCACGCCATGGAACATCCGCTGAAGGTGATGGTGATCGACGATTCCAGCACCATCCGTCGCACCGCCCAGATCCTGCTGGGTGAAGCCGGCTGTGACGTGGTCACCGCCAGCGACGGATTCGAGGCCCTGGCCAAGATCGTCGAGCAGACGCCCGACGTCATCTTCGTCGACGTGCTGATGCCGCGCCTGGACGGCTACCAGACCTGTGCGGTGATCAAGCACAACAGCACCTTCAAGGATACCCCGGTGATCCTGCTGTCCTCCCGCGACGGGCTGTTCGACAAGGCGCGGGGCAAGGTGGTGGGCGCCGACCGGTTCCTGACCAAGCCGTTCAGCCGTGACGAACTGCTCGACGCGATCAAGGCCCACGTACCCGGTTTCGTCGCCGGTCAGGAACGACACGCCTGCTGATGTCGCATAAGATGGCGGTACCGATTTCTCCCAGGGGACACAGCATGGCTCGAGTTCTGATCGTCGACGACTCACCGACGGAAATGTACAAGCTGACCGCGATGCTCGAGCGTCACGGGCATCAGGTGCTCAAGGCCGACAATGGCGCCGATGGCGTGGCCCTGGCGCGTCAGGAAAAACCCGACGCCGTGCTGATGGACATCGTCATGCCCGGCATGAACGGCTTCCAGGCGACCCGGCAGTTGAGCAAGGATGCCGAGACCAAGGCCATCCCGGTGATCATGGTCACCACCAAGGACCAGGAGACCGACAAGGTCTGGAGTCAGCGGCAGGGGGCACGCAGCTACCTGATCAAGCCGATCGAGGAACACGACCTGCTCCAGGTGCTCGAAGGCGTGCTGCCACGTTGATCTCGCGCCAGCCCCATGCGGCGCCCACGGCGTTCGAGCTGTTGCTGGAGATCGACCGGCGCTGCCGCCTGGTGGCCGCCGAGCAGCCGTTCCAGGCCAGCCGCGCCGAGCAGTGGAGCGGGATCGGCTTTCGCATCGCCGGGCAGTGGTTCGTCGCCCCCATGGGCGAGATCGCCGAGGTGCTCGACGAACCACGCAGCAGCCGTGTCCCAGGCGTACAACCCTGGGTACGCGGCATCGCCAACCTGCGCGGCCGGCTGTTGCCGGTGATGGACCTGAACCGTTTTCTCGGCCTGGGCCACGTGGCGCCTGGCAAGCAACGCCGAGTGCTGGTCCTGGACCACGAGATGGTGTTCGCCGGTCTGCTGGTCGATGAAGTGGTAGGGCTTCAGCACTTTCCCACGTCGTCGCTGCAGGCGGCCGTGCCACAGCCGCTGTTGCGCGCTGCCGTACCGTATGTCCGTGGCCATTTCGTGGCCCAACGCACCTGGGCCGTGTTCAGCCCACATGCCCTGGCGCAGGCACCCGGCTTTCTCGACGTGGCGCTGTAGAGGACCTTCGTACCGTGAGCACACCTGCCACTCCCGTCATTTCCCCACGTCCGCGCAGCAGCGTGCAGATCACCGTGCTGTTCGGGGTGCTGATCCTGTCGATCGTGCTGCTGTTCGCCAACTTCACGCACCTCAACACCCAGTCGGCCTACGACAAGCAGTACATCGGGCATGCCGGCGAACTGCGCGTGCTGTCCCAGCGCATCGCCAAGAACGCCACCGAGGCCGCGGCCGGCAAGGTCCTGGCCTTCAAGCTGCTGAGCGATGCGCGCAACGACTTCGAGCGCCGCTGGAGCTACCTGAAGGCCGGCGACAAGACCACCGGCCTGCCGGCCGCACCGCGCGAAGTGCATGACGAGATGCGCGCCGTGCAGCGCGACTGGGAGACCTTGCGCGGCTACACCGATACCATCCTGGCCAGCGAGCAGACCGTGCTGTCGCTGCACCAGGTCGCGGCGACGTTGGCCGAAACCGTCCCGCAATTGCAGGTCGAGTATGAAAAGGTGGTCGAGATCCTGCTGCAAAGTGGCGCTCCGGCCAGCCAGGTGGCAGTCGCCCAGCGACAGCTGCTGCTGGCCGAGCGCATCCTCGGCTCGGTCAACACCGTGCTGGCCGGCGACGACACGTCCGCGCGGGCTGCCGATGCCTTCGGCCGCGACGCCAGCCGCTTTGGGCAGGTGCTGGACGGGATGCTCAACGGCGACGCATCGATCCAGGTGACCCGGGTCGAGGATGCCGATGCGCGCGCGCGGCTGGCCGAGATCGCCGAGCTGTTCCAGTTCGTCGCCGGCTCGGTCGACGAGATCCTCGAGACATCGCCCGGGCTGTTCCACGTGCGCGAGGCCGCCGGCAGCATCTTCAGCCTCTCGCAGACGCTGCTCGACGAGGCGTCGCACCTGGCCAACGGCTTCGAGCACCTGGTCGCCAGCCGGACCCTGGACACGCTGGGCGGGTACGCCCTCGGCCTGCTGGCGCTGACCTCGATCCTGCTGATCGCCTCGATCATGGTGCGGACCACGCGGCGGCAGCTGCGCGATACCGCACAGAAGAACGAACGCAACCAGCAGGCGATCATGCGCCTGCTGGACGAGATCGAAGAACTGGCCGATGGCGACCTGACCGTGACCGTGTCGGTGACCGAGGACTTCACCGGAGCGATCGCCGACTCGATCAACTACTCGGTCGACCAGTTGCGCGACCTGGTCCTGACCATCAACCAGAGTGCCGAGCAGGTGGCCAGCGCCGTGCAGGAAACGCACACCACCGCACGGCAGTTGGCCAAGGCCTCGGAGCACCAGGCCGAGCAGATCAGCGAGGCCTCCCTGGCGGTGGGCGACATGGTCGAATCCATCGATCGGGTCTCGGCCCACGCCTACGAGTCGGCCAAGGTAGCGGAACGCTCGGTGGCCATCGCCAACAAGGGTAACGAGGTGGTGCACAACACCATCGAGGGCATGGACAACATTCGCGAGCAGATCCAGGACACCGCACGGCGCATCAAGCGGCTGGGCGAATCGTCCCAGGAGATCGGCGACATCGTCAGCCTGATCGACGACATCGCCGACCAGACCAACATCCTGGCCCTGAATGCGGCGATCCAGGCCTCGCTCGCCGGCGAGGCCGGACGCGGGTTCGCGGTGGTTGCCGACGAGGTGCAGCGCCTGGCCGAGCGTTCCTCGTCGGCGACCCGGCAGATCGAAGCCCTGGTTCGCGCGATCCAGACCGACACCAACGAGGCCGTCATCTCCATGGAGCAGACCACTGCCGAAGTGGTCCGGGGCGCGCGCCTGGCCCAGGATGCCGGCGTGGCGCTGGCCGAGATCGAAGGCGTGTCGCAGACCTTGGCCGAGCTGATCCACAGCATCTCCGACGCGGCGCAGTTGCAGACCTCGTCGGCCGGACAGATCTCCCACACCATGGCGATCATCCAGCAGATCACCGCCCAGACCTCGGCCGGTTCCGGCGCGACTGCCGACAGCATCCGTCACCTGGCGCGCATGGCCAGCCAGATGCGTCGTTCGGTGTCCGGCTTCACGTTGCCCGCACCGACGCCTGCGCCCGAGTCCACGCAATGACCGTCCGCCCAGAGCGCCCGTCCGTGCCACGCGACGTCCATGACGCGGTCGCGCTGGTGTGGACGCACGAGGCCGTCGGTGACTGCCTGGCACAGGCGCGGCAGGCGCTCGAGCGGTTCGCCGGTGCGCCCCACGAGCCCGACGTGCTGGGCGCCTTGCTCGACCACGTTCACCAGGTGCACGGCTGCCTGCACATGCTCGAGTTGCGTGGGGCGGCGCACCTGGCGTTGGAGATCGAAGCGCTGGCCCAAGCCTTGGCCATGGGGCAGATCGGTGTGCGCGGCGACGTGCTCGGCGCCCTGTTCAAGGCGCTCGAGCATTTGCCCATCTACCTGGAGCGACTGCGCAGTGCACGGCGCGACCTGCCCCTGGTGATCGTGCCCTTGATCAATCAGTTGCGCGCCTGTCGCGGCGCCGAGGCCTTGAGCCCAGGCAGCCTGTTCGAAGGCGAGCTGGCCGGGCAACGCCTGGCCGGGGCCGACGACCTGGCCAACCTGGACCTGTCATTGGGCGCCTGGCGGGAACGCTTGCAGACCGGGCAAGGCCACGATGCCTTGCGCTCGGTGGTCGAAGCGTTGTGTGGCGACCTGCTGCGGATCAAGGAGCGCCTCGATGCGTCGGCGCGCGAGGCGAACCAGCACGGGGCGCTGGAAGCACTGCTCGCGCCGCTGCGGCAGGTCGCCGACACCTTGGCGGTGCTGGGCTTCCAGCAGCCGCGGCGGGTGATCATCGACCAGGTGCTGGCCTTGCAAGGGCTGATCCAGTGCGACCTGAACGACGATGGCACCGTGTTGATGGATGTCGCCGGTGCGCTGCTGTACGTGGAAGCCAGCCTGCACGGCATGCTCGGCACGCTCGAGGAGACCGGCCAGCTGGCGCTTCCGGGGACTGACCTGGCGCAGATTCGCCAGCAGGTGCTGAGCGAGGTCCTGGTCAACCTGGCGCAGGTCAGGGACGCGCTCGCCGACGGCCTCACCGAGGTGTCCACGGACGAGCACCTGTGCCTGTCGTCGGCCCTGCTGCGCCAGGCGCAGGGCGCCTTGCGCATGCTGATGCTGCCTGAGCTGGCCCAGGTGCTGGAGGGCTGCGCCGCTTACCTTGACGGCCTCGGACGTCAGGCCGCTCCCACGCCGCCCGCCGAGGCCATGGCCGCCTTCGCCGAAGCCTTGAGCGCCGCCGAATGCAGCGTGCAATGGCGCGTCGCCGACCCCCAGGCCGACATCGCCGGCTTCCTCGAGCGGGCCCAGGCGCGTCTCGCCGACCTGGGGATCGTGCCGGGTGCGTCGAGCGCTGAGTCTGTCCTGGCCGAGCGCAGCGTCGACGCTGAACTGCGCGCTGTGTTTCTCGAAGAAGCCCAGGCCCTGCTGCCGGCCCTGGAGCGGCACTGGTTGCGCTGGCGCGCCGAAGCCCATTCGCACGCGGCGCTGGTCGAGGTGCGCCGCCTGCTGCACACCCTCAAGGGCAGTGGCCGCATGGTGCAGGCCCAGGCCATCGCCGAGCTGGCCTGGGCTGCCGAGCACGTGCTCAACCGTACCCTGGAAGGGCGTGCGGCCCTGAGCGGCGAGGCGCAAACGGCGCTGCAGCAGGCGCTGGCGACCTTGCCCGACCTGCTGGGCGAGTATGCCGCAGGAGACACGTCTGCACAGGTGCCCTGGGTCGACCTGGCCGAGCACCTGCACGCCCTGGCGCTGGACCCTGCGCAGGCGCCGCATGCGACCGAGTCGCTCGATCCGCGCCTGCTGGACATCTTCGCTCAAGAGGCGCACGAACACGTCGACGTGTTCGACGACTTCCTGGCAACAACCGAGCCGACCGGTACCCCGGTCACCGACGCCGTGCAACGTGCGCTGCACACGCTCAAGGGCAGCGCCGCGATGGCCGGTGTCCTGCCGATCGCCGAACTGGCCACGGCACTCGACCGCCTGGTGCGCGAGTACAAGGCCCACCAGTTGCCCGTGACGCAGGACGAACGGGCGCTGCTGGCGGAAGCGCATCGGCTGCTGGTGCACGGCCTGGACGCGCTGCCGTCCAAGCCTCTGAACGCGCTGCCGGGCGCCGATGCCTTGATCGAACGGCTCGGCGCCTGCGTCGATGCGCGCCTGCTGACAGCGCAGGCCCATGACGGCCCGGCCCAGCGCCCGCGTCGCGATCCCCAGGTGATCGCCGGTTTCCTCGCCCAGGGCATGGATCTCCTGCTCGACGCCGAATCCGTGCTGTCGCGCTGGCGGGAGCAGCCTGGCGTGCGCCAGTCCCTGGACACCCTGCTCGATGAACTGACGGCCTTCGGCCAGGCCGCGCACCAGGCCGATCTGTGGCAGGTCGACGAAGTCTGCGAAGCCGTGCTCGACCTGTATGGCGCCGTCGAAGAAGGCAGCCTGATGGCCGATGTTTCGTTCTTCGAGCATGCGCAGCAGGCGCACGAGACGTTGATCGACATGCTCGACGAGCTGGCTGCCGGCCAGGACGTCACGGCCAGGCCGGCCTGCGTGGCGACCTTGCGCGCGCTGCTCGAGGCGGCGTTGGACCCGGCATCGACCGGGCTGCTCAGCCCCGAGCACGGTGTGGTCGACCTGGGCCAGGCGCCGGCGACGCTGTCGCTCGACGACGACCGGCAGCCGTCCCGTCAGGCCGAGCGCCCTTCGGGCCTGGACAACCGGCCTGTCGCCAGCGCCGACCCGCACTGGCGCGGGGACAACGAACTGCTGGACGTCTTTCTCGAGGAAAGCGCCGACATCGTCGAGAGCGTCAGTGCGTCGCTGTCACGCTGGCAGGCCGATTCGCGCAACACGGTGGAGGTCGACAACCTGCTGCGCGACCTGCACACGCTCAAGGGCGGTGCGCGCATGGTGCAGATCAGCGCCATCGGCGACCTGGCCCACGAGCTGGAATTTCTCTACGAATGGCTGGCCGCCGGGCAGTTGCCGCCCAGCCCGGCACTGTCCAGCCTGCTGCAGACCTGCCACGACCGGCTGGCGCACATGCTCGATGCGGTACGCCTCGGCCAGCCCCTGCACGCGGCCACGGCCCTGATCGACCACATTCGCAATTTCAGCAGCGCGGCCCTGAACGACAATGCCGCGCGCCGCACGCCGGTGCCACTGGCCGTGGCCGAGATGCCGGCCGCCCTCCCTGAGCGAGCGGTCGGCGACACGGTGAAGGTGGCGGCCGAGCTGCTCGACGACCTGGGCAACCTGGCCAGCGAACACGCCATCGTGCGTGGCCGCGTCGAGCAGCAGATCAACGATGCCCAGGTGGCCTTGAACGAAATGGAGACCACCCTCGAGCGCATGCGCGATCAGTTGCTCAGGCTCGACGGCGAGACCCAGGGCCCGCTAGGCCGCCTGGCGACCGAGGGCGATGCCTACGAGGACTTCGACCCGCTGGAAATGGACCGCCATTCGCACCTGCAGCAACTGTCCCGGGCCTTGTTCGAGGCCTCCTCGGACCTGCTCGACCTCAAGGAGACGCTGAGCCAGAAGGCCCAGGCGGCCCAGGGGTTGCTGCTCCAGCAGGCCCGGGTCAACAGTCAGTTGCAGGAGGGCCTGATGAGCACCCGCATGGTGCCGTTCGAACGGCTGGTGCCGCGCTTGCAGCGGGTGGTGCGCCAGGTCGCCAGCGAGCTGGGCAAGCAGGTCGAGCTGCTGGTGGAGAACGCCGAAGGCGAACTCGACCGCAGCATCCTGGAGCGCATGGTCGCGCCCCTCGAGCACATGCTGCGCAACGCCGTGGACCATGGCCTGGAAAGCCGCGAAGCGCGCCTGGCCGCGGGCAAGCCGGCCCAGGGCAGCATCTGGCTGAACCTGCTGCACGAAGGCGCCGACATCGTCATCGAGATGAGCGACGACGGCGCCGGGGTGCCGCTCGAGGCCGTGCGCCGCAAGGCGATCAAGCGCGGCCTGCTCGACCCCCAGGCGCGCCTGAGCGACCACGAGATCCTGCAGTTCATCCTGCGTCCGGGGTTCTCCACGGCCGAACGGATCACCCAGATCTCCGGGCGCGGGCTGGGCATGGACGTGGTCCACGAGGAGGTCAAGCAACTGGGCGGTTCGATGAGCATCGCCTCCAGTCCGGGCAAGGGCGCGACCTTCTCCATCCGCCTGCCGTTCGCCGTGTCGCTGAACCGGGCCCTGATGGTCAACCTGGATGACGAGCAATACGCGATCCCCTTGGACACCCTGGAAGGGATCGTCCGGGTGCCGCCTGCCGAACTCGAAGCCTGCTACCAGCGCCAGCCGCCGTCCTATGCCTATGCCGGCCAGCAGTATCAGCTGCGCTACCTGGGCGATGTGCTGCAAGGCAATCCGCAACCGCGCCTGATCGGGCAGAGCATGCCGGTGCCGGTGCTGCTGGTCCATTCGGTCGACCAGGCCTTCGCCATCCAGGTCGACAGCCTGTCGCCCAGCCGCGAGATCGTCACCAAGAGCCTGGGCCCGCAATTCGCCGCCGTGCCGGGGCTGTCGGGGGCCACCTTGCTGGGCGATGGCCGGGTGGTGCTGATTCTCGACCTGCTGGGGCAGTTGCAGGGCCAGCAGCGACGCCGTGCGCGCCTGCCCGATACCCAGGCGCCCGCGTTCGGCGAAGCCGCTCGACCGCCGCTGATCCTGGTGGTCGACGATTCGGTGACCGTGCGCAAGGTCACCACCCGCCTGCTGGAGCGCCATGGCATGCAGGTGCTGACGGCCAAGGACGGTATCGATGCCATGATGGTCCTGGACGAACGGCGCCCGGACCTGGTGCTGCTGGACATCGAGATGCCGCGCATGGACGGCTTCGAGGTGGCCACGCGCATTCGCCGCGACCCGCGCTTGCACGACCTGCCGATCATCATGATCACCTCGCGCACCGGCCAGAAGCACCGCGAGCGCGCCATGGCCATCGGTGTCAACGAGTACCTGGGCAAGCCTTATCAAGAGTCGGTGCTGCTGCAGAGCATCGCGCAGTGGAGTGCACCCCATGCTTGAACATGCCGCCGGACAACGCAGCAGCCTCACCGGCCTGCTGTTGCCCCTGGCCGACCGTCACTTGGTGCTGCCCAACGTGGCAGTCGCCGAGCTGCTGGGCCAGCGTGGCGAGCTGCTCGAACAGGGCCGGACCGAGTGGCACCTGGGCTGGCTGACCTGGCGCCAGCAACGTCTGCCGCTGATCGGCTTCGAGGCGGCCTGCGGCGGCATCACGCCGGTGGGGGCGTGGACCAAGGTGGTGGTCCTCAACGCGTTGGGGGAGACCGGGCTGCGCCACCTGGCGATCCTGTTGCAGGGGCTGCCACGTTCCTGCCGGCTGGACAGTCAGCTCAACTATGTCGACGTGCCCCTGGCGCCGCTCGAACTGGCGGCCGTCCAGGTGGGCGATGTGGTCGCGCGGGTACCGGATCTGCCGACCCTGGAGCGGCGAGTGGCCGACGCCGGATTCTGAGCGTCATGCCTTTCAACGTCTTTGGAAAAAGCCCCGAGACAGGGTCATGGTTGCACCCACAGATTCATCGGCACGACGCAGGCAAGCGCAGCCCTCCTGTGGGGCTTGCCCGCGATGGCGTCCGGCCCATCACCGCCTGCATCGCGGGCAAGCCCCACAGGGTGGTGTCCGAGCGGATACATGCCGGCAGGTTTCATGCGGGCTGGGTGGAAGCTGGCTTGCCAGCGATAGGGCCTGTTCAGCCCCTGCAAGGTGAGTAGGCCGGCGCTCTGTCTGTCGGCGATGCAGCAAGGCTGCCGACGCTATCGCGGGCAAGCCCGCTCCCACAGGGTGGTGTCCGAGCGGATACATGCCGGCAGGTTTCATGCGGGCTGGGTGAGAGCTGGCTTGCCAGCGATAGGGCCTGTTCAGCCCCTGCAAGGTGAGTAGGTCGGCGCTCTGTCTGTCGGCGATGCAGCGAGGCTGTAGACGCCATCGCGGGCAAGCCCCACAGGGGATGAGTCGCTCTGCCAGATCGGCGATGTGGTCCACCTCGCGTTAGTCAAAAACGTTGGAAACCCTGGTTCTGAGCGTCCAAGCCGCTGGCATCGCGACGGAACCCGATGCACACCCCAAGGTCAGTTCTGGCATGTATTACGGTGAACGTTTCAATGCCTGGACACACCTGGTCGGTGCCCTGCTGGCGTGCCTGGGGGCCGTCTGGCTGATCGTGAGCGCGGGCCTGCAGGGCGACCCCTGGAAGGTCGTCAGCGTCTCCATCTACGGCGCCACGCTACTGTTGCTCTACAGCGTCTCGACGCTCTACCACAGTACGCGCGGGCGCACGAAAGTCATCCTGCGCAAGCTCGATCACCTGTCGATCTACCTGCTGATCGCCGGCAGCTACACGCCGTTCTGCCTGGTCAGCTTGCGCGGACCCTGGGGCTGGAGCCTGTTCGGCGTGGTCTGGGGTCTGGCGGTGATCGGCATGCTGCAGGAAATCAAGCCGCGCTCGGAAGCCCGGGTGCTGTCCATCATCATCTATGCGCTGATGGGCTGGATCGTGCTAGTGGCCGTCAAGCCGCTGCTCGCCACGCTGGGTGGTGCCGGCTTCGCCTGGCTCGCCGGCGGCGGCGCGTTCTACACCATCGGCATCCTGTTCTTCGCCTACGACAAGCGCTTCCGCCACTGGCACGGGATCTGGCACCTGTTCGTCATCGTCGGCAGCCTGATGCACTTCGTGGCGGTACTCGGCTTCGTGCTGTAGAGCCCCACGCAGACTTGCCTGGCCTCAGAAGTCGCCCCAGAGCTGCTGCGCCACCGCCAGCGCCACCACCGGCGCGGTCTCGGTGCGCAAGACCCGTGGCCCCAGGCGTGCGGCCTGGAACCCCTTGCCCTTGGCCTGCTCGACCTCGGCGTCGCTCAAGCCGCCTTCAGGCCCGATCAGGAAGGCCAGGCGGGCAGGGCGCTCGTGGGTGCTCCAGGGCTCGGCCACCGGGTGCAGGACCAGCTTGAGATCGGCTTCGGTGCGGGTGATCCACTCGGTCAGGGGCATCGGCGGGTGGATCACCGGCAACGTGGAGCGACCGCACTGCTCGCAGGCGCTGATCGCCACCTGCCGCCAGTGGGCCATGCGCTTGTCGGCGCGCTCGTCCTTGAGGCGCACTTCGCAGCGCTCGCTGACGATCGGCGTGATCTCGTGGGCGCCCAGCTCGGTGGCCTTCTGGATTGCCCAGTCCATGCGCTCGCCCCGCGACAGCCCCTGACCCAGGTGGACATGCAGAGGCGACTCGGGCTGGCCTGGCAAGACCTGGTCCAGGGTCACGCGCACGCTTTTCTTGCCCACCTCCAGCAGCTGGCCGCGAAATTCCTGGCCGCTGCCGTCGAACAACTGCACGGCATCACCGGCTGCCAGACGCAGCACGCGGCCGATGTAGTGGGCCTGGGCTTCGGGCAGGTCGTGTTCGCCAAGGCTCAAGGCGGCATCGATGAAGAAACGGGACACTCTCATGAAGGGGCTCTGCTCACAGGGGTGAAGGGGCCGGAGGCCCGATGGATCGTCGGTGGGGCGCGCCGGGCACGCCTCAGCCCGGGTCTCGGAAGTCGGGGTGGAAGCCCTCGGGCACGCTCACGCTGACCCGCTCGCGGGTGGCCAGATCGATGCCTTCGGTAGCCACCTCGGCCAGGAAGTCGATCTGCTCCGGCGTGATCACGTACGGGGGCAGGAAGTAGACCACGCTGCCCAGCGGCCGCAGCAGGGCTCCGCGAGTCAGGGCGTGCTCGAAGACCTTCAGGCCGCGTCGCTCCTGCCAGGGGTAGGCCACCTTGCCGGCCTTGTCGCGGACCATCTCGATGGCCAGGGCCATGCCGGTCTGGCGGACCTCGGCGACATGCGGATGATCGACCAGGTGCGCGGTGGCGCTGGCCATGCGCGTGGCCAGGGCCTTGTTGGCCTCGATCACCTGATCCTGCTCGAAGATGTCCAGGGTCGCCAGCGCGGCGGCGCAGGCCAGGGGGTTGCCGGTGTAGCTGTGCGAATGGAGGAAGGCGCGCAGCGTCGGGTAGTCGTCGTAGAAGGCCTGGTAGACATCGTTGGTGGTCAGGCAGGCGGCCAGTGGCAGGTAGCCGCCGGTCAGGGCCTTGGACAGGCACAGGAAATCCGGGCGGATCCCGGCCTGCTCGCAGGCGAACATCGTCCCGGTGCGGCCGAAACCGACGGCGATCTCGTCATGGATCAGGTGCACGCCGTAGCGGTCACAGGCCTCGCGCAGCAGACGCAGGTACACCGGGTGGTACATGCGCATGCCACCGGCCCCCTGGATCAGCGGCTCGACGATCACGGCGGCGATGCTGGCATGGTGCTCGGCCAGGGTCTGCTCCATGACCGCGAACAGGGTGCGCGAGTGTTCCTCCCAGCTCATGCCCTCGGGCCGCAGGTAGCAGTCCGGGCTGGGCACCTTGATCGTGTCGAGCAGCAGGGCCTTGTAGGTTTCGGTGAACAGCGGCACGTCGCCGACCGACATGGCGGCGATGGTCTCGCCATGGTAGCTGTTGCTCAGGGTGACGAAGCGCTTCTTGTCCGGTTGGCCGCGGTTGAGCCAGTAGTGGAAGCTCATCTTCAGCGCCACCTCGATGCACGAGGAGCCGTTGTCGGCGTAGAAGACCCGGTCCAGGCCTGCCGGGGTCAGCGCCACCAGGCGCTCGGACAGTTCGATCACCGGCTGGTGACTGAAACCGGCCAGGATGACGTGCTCGAGCTGGTCGACCTGGTCCTTGATGCGCTGGTTGATGCGCGGGTTGGCGTGCCCGAAGACATTGACCCACCAGGAGCTCACGGCGTCCAGGTAGCGCTTGCCCTCGAAGTCCTCCAGCCACACCCCCTCGCCGCGCCTGATGGGGATCAGCGGCAGCCGCTCGTGGTCTTTCATCTGCGTGCAGGGATGCCACAAGACCTCGAGGTCACGTTGCATCCACTGTTGATTGAGGCCCATGGTCGTTCTCCTGGCGGGTGGCGCGGACATGCGCGGCAAGCCTATGCAATGCGCCGCGTCAGGACAACCCACAATCATCGCGCGATCGGAGGCGTGCCGTGCTGGCAGGCATGATGGCCCTCGCGTATTCTTCGCCAGTCTCTTCCCCTAGAGGGTGTTCTGCCCTCGACTTCCTCGCCCTTGAACCGGAGTTCAGCAAAGATGGCTGGTGGTTGGCTGCGCGTGTGCGCGTTGTTAGTGATTGGCATGTCGGGCAGCGTTGCGCTGGCCCAGGACAAGACCGCGATCGTGGTCGGGGGCGGGCTGGCCGGCCTGGCCGCCGCCGTCGAGCTGCAGGACAAGGGCTGGCAGGTGACCGTGCTCGAGGCCAAGCCCAGCGTCGGCGGGCGTTCGGGCCTGGCCACCAGCGAGTGGATCGGCAAGGACAAGGTCCAGCCAGTGCTCAACCACTACCTGGAGCGGTTCAAGCTGCAGACCCTGCCGGCGCCGGAATTCGTCCGCACGCCGGGCTACCTGATCGACGGCGAGTACGTGAGCAGCGCCGACCTGGCGGTCAAGCAGCCGGCCACGGCCGACGCCATCACGCGCTACGAGAAGACCCTGGACGATCTGGCCCGCTCGATCGACGACCCCCTGGACCCCAAGGCCACCAGCACTCTGTTCGCCCTGGACCAGATCACCGTGTCCAGCTGGCTCGACAAGCTGCAGCTGCCTGCCACCGCGCGGCAGCTGATCAACCAGCAGATCCGCACCCGCTACGACGAGCCGTCGCGCCTGTCGCTGCTGTACTTCGCCCAGCAGGCGCGGGTCTACCGCGGTGTCAACGACCGTGACCTGCGTGCCGCGCGCCTGCCCGGCGGCAGCCCGGTGCTGGCCCAAGCGTTCGTCAAGCAGATCAAGACCCTCAAGACCACCTCGCCGGTCAGCGCGATCAGCCAGGACAAGGACGGCGTCACGGTCAAGGTTGGCGGTGTCGGCTACCGGGCGGATTACGTGGTCATGGCCGTGCCACTGCGCGCGCTGGCCAAGATCCAGGTCACGCCGGGGCTGGACAACCAGCACGTGTCGGCGATCAAGGCGACCAACTACGGCTGGCGCGACCAGTTGCTGCTGAAGTTCAAGAAGCCGGTGTGGGAAAGTCGCGCGCGCATGTCGGGTGAGATCTACAGCAACGCCGGGCTCGGCATGCTCTGGATCGAGCCGGCGCTCAAGGGCGGTGCGAACGTGGTCATCAACCTGTCGGGCGACAACGCACGCCTGCTGCAGGCCTTCGGTGACAAGCAGATGGTCGACCAGGTGCTGATCCGCTTCCATGCCTTCTACCCGCAGGCACGTGGCGCGTTCAGCGGCTACGAAGTGCGCCGCTACAGCACCGACGCCAACACCGCCGGTGCCTACCTGGCGTACGGGCCTGGGCAGATCAGCAAGTACTGGCGACTGTGGGAGCGTCCGGTGCAGCGTATCGCCTTCGCCGGCGAGCACACCGATGCGCTCTACCCCGGCACGCTGGAAGGCGCGCTGCGCAGTGGCCAGCGCGCCGCCAGCCAGGTGCAGGACCTGGCGGCGGGCAAGTCCTTCGACCCGGTCAAGGCCGCACCGGTCGCCGCAGCGGCTGCCGCTGGCGCTGCCAAGGCGTCGGCTTCCAAAGGGGAGAGCGGGTTCTTCTCCAAGCTGTTCGGCGGTTGGGGCAAGTCTTCCGACACACCGAAGGCGGTCGAGCCCGCCGCACCGGCAGCCCCAGGCAAGGCCGCTGACGCTCAGCCGGAGAAGCCCGGCTTCTTCAAACGCCTGTTCCACTGGGGTGGAACGACCCCTGCGCCAGCCTCGACACCAGCGCCAGCCCCGGCACCTGTCACGCCCCAAGCCAAGGACGCGACACCTGCGAGCGCCCCGGCGCCCGCTGCCGAAGCGCCCGCACCGGCCGTTGCAGCGCCCAAGGCCGTCGCTGGCAAAGCGGCCCCTGGTCATGTGAAGACACCGGCCAAAATGGCTCCGGTCAAGCACGCCAGCCCGCACAAGGCGACCCCGCCGGCGACCCACAAGGCGCCCGCCAAGCCGACGAAGCACACCCCGCCCACCAAGGGTTCACCCGCTCCGGTGAACTGATTCCCCAGGACAAGGGCGTTGAAACCTCGGCGCTCTTGTTGCATCGACTCGCGCACTGGCTATCGTTAACGTTTCCTTAACAGCCAGTGACGAGACTCATCATCGTGAATGTCGATCATTTGGAGCAGGTTTTTCCGCTTTCATTCGATCTATTAAACGCTAGTCTATGCCCAGTGCTCACAGGAACTCGACCCCATGCAACTGCGTAACACGCCTTCTCGGTACGGTTGGATCAGCATCGCGCTGCACTGGAGCGTCGCGCTCACGGTGTTCAGCCTGTTCGCGCTGGGCCTGTGGATGGTCGATCTGGATTATTACGACCCCTGGCGCAAGGCCGGGCCCGACCTGCACAAGAGCATCGGCCTGACCTTGCTGGCCGTCATGCTGGTGCGAGTGCTATGGCGCCTGCTCAGCCCGCCGCCGCCGCCTGCGCTGCCCAGCCACGGTGGTTTCACCCGTGTCGCGGCCAAGACCGGGCACCTGGCGCTGTACCTGGGGTTGTTCGCGGTCATGCTGGCCGGTTACCTGATCTCCACCGCCGACGGCGTCGGCATCCCGGTGTTCGGCCTGTTCGAGGTACCGGCGCTGGTCAGCGGCCTGCCCGATCAGGCCGACACGGCGGGCACCGTTCACCTTTACCTGGCCTGGGGTCTGGTGATCTTCGCCAGCCTGCACGGGCTGGCTGCGCTCAAACATCATGTCATCGACCGGGACGCGACCTTGCTTCGCATGCTCGGCCGCAACGCTTGATGCTCAACTCACACTTGCAAAGGAAGGACCTGAGAATGTTGAAGAAGACGTTTGCCGCACTGGCGCTTGGCACCGCACTGTTCACCGCTGGCCAGGTCATGGCTGCCGATTACACGATCGACAAGGAAGGCCAGCATGCCTTCGTCGACTGGAAGATCAGCCACCTGGGCTACAGCTTCATCCACGGCACGTTCAAGGACTTCGGCGGCACGTTCAGCTGGGACAGCGCCAAGCCCGAGGCGAGCAAGATCAGCGTCGACCTGAAGACGGCCAGCCTGTGGTCCAACCACGCCGAGCGTGACAAGCACATCGCCAGCGCCGACTTCCTGGACGTCAAGCAGTACCCGGACGCGAAGTTCGTCTCGACCGCCGTCAAGCCAACCGGCGACAAGACTGCCGACGTGACCGGCGACCTGACCTTGCACGGCGTGACCAAGCCGGTGACCTTCAAGGCCGTGTTCAATGGCGAAGGCAAGGATCCGTGGGGTGGCGAGCGTGCCGGCTTCAATGCCAAGACTACGCTGACGCTGAGCGACTTCGGCATCAACGTCGCAAAACTGGGCCCGACGTCCCAGACGCTGGACCTGGACATCAGCCTGGAAGGCGTGAAGCAGAAGTGATGTGAGCGAAGGGCGTCATCGGCAGAAGCGCCGCTTCTGCCGGCGCCCGATGCCAGATACACGAAAGGCCAGAGGGCGCTAGCCCCTGGCCTTTTCGTTGTGCGTCCGTTTGCCGGCCCCAGCAGGGCCGGCAGGGATTGCTCAGCCCTTGCGGGTCAGCAAGGCCGGACGCTCACCCCGTGGACGCCCTGGGACGTCATCCAGCTGCTCGGGCGTCGGGTAACGGTCGAGCTTGGATTCCTTGCGGATGATCACGGGTTGGTTCTGCGGCTCGCGTGGACCGCGGACGGCCGGCTCCTGCCGGTTCAGGTCGTCACGGCCGCCGGCGGGTCGATTGCGTCCCTGGGCGTTGTCACGGCGCGCGCCACCGTTGTTGCGTGGACGCTTGTCACCGCCGTTCGCGCCGCCGGCACCACCCCGAGGAGCGTTCGTCCCACGGCCTTGGCCGCCTGCGGGCGTGCGCGGTGCGCCTTGCCCCTGGCCTTGACCTTGACCGTCACCGGACTTGCCACGGTTACGGCCCTGGTTACGGTTCTGGTAAGGGCTGACGTAGTCGGCACGGTTGCCGAAGTTGTCGACCTCATCGTCCAGGAAGACTTCCGGGTCGCGGTCGGCCCGTGCGGCAGGGGCGCCGTCCTGCGGCTTGCCGGACGCCGGTTGGCGCGGCTTGTTGTCACGCGGCTTGCGAGCTGGACGACCGTCGGCCGCCGGCTTGTCGCTGCGCTCGGTTCTGTCGTTCTTCTCGCCCGACGCCTTGGCAGTGCCCTGACGCGCCTTGCCCTTGTCCTTGCCTTTGTCCTTGCGCCCGCCGGCATCATCGGTGCGGGGCTGGTTGCGCCCGCCACGGCCCTGTGGCTGGCGTTCACGGACTTCCGGCTTCTCGGCTTCCACCTGGCTGGCATCGAAGCCCATCCAGTCGCCATCGGGGATGCGCTGACGGGTGACGCGCTCGATGCTCTTGAGCAGCTTCTCTTCGTCCGGCGCCACCAGCGAGATGGCCTCGCCGGAGCGGCCCGCACGACCGGTACGGCCGATACGGTGCACGTAGTCTTCCTCGACGTTCGGCAGCTCGAAGTTCACCACGTGGGGCAACTGGTCGATGTCCAGGCCGCGCGCGGCGATGTCGGTGGCCACCAGGATGCGCACGCTGTTGGCCTTGAAGTCGGCCAGCGCCTTGGTGCGCGCGTTCTGGCTCTTGTTGCCATGGATCGCGGCGGCGGTCAGGCCGTGCTTCTCGAGGTATTCGGCCAGGCGGTTGGCGCCGTGCTTGGTACGGGTGAACACCAGCACCTGTTCCCAGGCACCCAGGGTGATCAGGTGGGCCAGCAGGGCGCGCTTGTGGCTGGCGGCCAGGCGGTAGACCCGTTGCTCGATGCGCTCGACCGTGGTGTTCGGCGGCGTGACTTCGATGCGCTCGGGGTTGTGCAGCAGCTTGTCGGCCAGCTCGGTGATGTCCTTGGAGAAGGTTGCCGAGAACAGCAGGTTCTGGCGCTTGGCCGGCAGCCGGGCCAGGACCTTCTTCACGTCATGGATGAAGCCCATGTCGAGCATGCGGTCGGCTTCGTCGAGTACCAGGATCTCGACGCGCGAGAGGTCGACGCTGCCTTGGCCGGCCAGGTCGAGCAGGCGACCCGGGCAGGCGACCAGCACGTCCACGCCCTTGGCCATGGCCTGCACCTGCGGGTTCATGCCGACGCCGCCGAAGATGCAGGCGCTGACGAACTTGAGGTCGCGGGCGTAGAGCTTGAAGCTGTCGTGCACCTGGGCCGCGAGCTCGCGGGTCGGTGTCAGGACCAGGACGCGCGGCTGGCGCGGGCCGTGGCGTTGCGATTTGTCCGGATGACCCGCCGGGAACAGGCGCTCGAGAATCGGCAGGGCGAAGCCGCCGGTTTTACCCGTCCCTGTCTGTGCGGCGACCATCAGGTCGCTGCCTTGCAACACGGCGGGAATCGCCCGCTGTTGCACGGGGGTCGGCTGGGTGTAGCCCGCAGCCTCGATAGCGCGGACTAGAGCCTCGGAGAGACCGAGGGAGGCGAAGGACATGGGCAATCCTGTTCTAGTGGGGGCTGAGCCCTATGGGATGATCGTGCCTGGCGCGATGGGCATCGAGGGATGCGATCGCGTCCGGTACTGCTGGATCTTTCGATGCAATCAAGGGTGGCGCGACGACGCGAGTCGCGTGTCACTGCCGTTCGAATGCCTGTTGCAAGACCGAGCGTCCGGGCGTGAGCCTAGGCGGGAAGGTCGGAGTATAACAGAGCATTCAGGGTGTGCCGCTGTCCTGCTGCTCAATGGCGTCAGGAAGCGCACGGGTGTACTCGGGCAGTTCGAAGGCCTGGAAACCAGGCTCTTGCCGCAAGCGCTGCAACTCTTCGGCAAACCGCTGCGCCAATCGTTCAGCACCCGGTCGAATCCCCAGTGCCAGGTACTGGGGGCGACGTTGGATCAGCAGAGGCAGCATTTCGACCGAGTCGGCGATGCCCATCTGCTGGATCAGATAGTGCCCGACATGGCGGTCCGTGACCAGCATGTCGATGCGTCCGCGCACTAATTTGCCGAAATTGGCCTCGTGGGTCTGCGCCGTTTCCCGACGAAAGAGCGTCGACGTGTTGAAGGCCGGACCATAGTCGTAGTCGGGCGAGGTCCCGATCAGCAGGCCCGCCAGGTCTTCCAAATGGTGCACCGGATGAGGGCGGGTCCGCGACTGGAACAGCACGAACTCCACCTGCGAGAGCGGTTCGGGCGCGTAGACCAGGTAGCGCTCGCGCTCCGGCGTGTGGAGCACATCCAGCACACCATCGGCCTGACCTTGCTCGACCATGGCCAAGCAGCGGCGCCAGGGCATGAACTGCCAGTCCACCTCGATGCCGAGGCGACGAAAGACCTCGGCGGCAAGACGCTGATGCACGCCCGCCGGCTGGCCGGCCTGCAAATGGACATAGGGCGCCCAATCGTCGCTGACGATGCGCAGGCGCTCGGCATGGGCGACCGCACTCGACAGGACGAGCAGAGCGATCCAGAGAAGACGTGCGAAATGGGGCATCGCGGCAGAGTACGATGGATGATCGACGAGGGCTAGAAGAATGGAATCAGGACGTGCAGCGCGTCACGTTCGGCCAGGGACGAACGCGACGAGCGGTTCAGCGCGGCAACTGCAGGTTGTTCCAGATGGCCATGCTGGCCTCGGCTTGGTTCAACGTGTAGAAGTGCAGGCCGGGTGCGCCCCCTGCGAGCAATTGTTCGCACATGCGGGTGATCACCTCTTCGCCGAACGCCTGAATGCTGCGCACGTCGTCGCCATAGGCTTCCAGCTGCTTGCGGATCCAGCGCGGGATGTCGGCACCGCACGCATCGGAGAAGCGTGCCAGCTTGCTGTAGTTGGTGATCGGCATGATGCCGGGGATCAGCGGGATGTCCACGCCCATCTTCTGCACACGTTCGACGAAATGGAAGTAGCTGTCGGCGTTGAAGAAGTACTGGGTGATCGCACTGTCGGCACCGGCCTTGACCTTGCGCACGAAGTTGCTCAGGTCGCTCTCGAAATCACGGGCCTGCGGGTGCATCTCCGGGTAGGCCGCGACTTCCAGGCGGAAGTGGTCGCCGGTTTCCTGGCGGATGAATTCCACCAGGTCGCTGGCATAGCGCAGCTCGCCATACGACATGCCCATGCCCGACGGCAGATCGCCGCGCAGGGCAACGATACGCTGGATGCCGGCCTGCTGGTACTGCTCGAGCAGGGCGCGCAGTTCGGCCTTGCTGTCGCCGACGCAGGACAGGTGCGGCGCGGCCGGGACCTTCACTTCGTGTTCCAGTTGCAACACGGTGTTGAGGGTACGGTCACGGGTAGAGCCACCGGCACCATAGGTGCAGGAGAAGAATTCAGGGTTCAGCGTGGCCAACTGGCGGGCGACGCCCATCAGTTTTTCATGGCCGGCTTCTGTCTTGGTCGGAAAGAACTCGAAGCTGTAACTGCGTTTTTCTGACATGGGTCTTCCTCTAGCTGCAAGCGCTGGGCTGCACGCTACAAGTGAAAGCCTGACCAGCTGCAAGCGGTGAGCTGCAAGCTACAAGTAAGAGCAGAACGCGGCGCCTGAGGGGCAGGAGGTGAGCAAAACAGCAAGCGCTGCAGTCGAATCTTGCAGCTTGCAGCTCACCTCTCCCTCAACCGCAGCGCCTTAGTAGCGGTAGGCTTCCGGCTTGAACGGACCTTCGACGGTCACACCGATGTACTCGGCCTGTTGCGGAGTCAACTGGGTGACCACGCCGCCGAAGCCACGGACCATCTCCAGGGCCACTTCTTCGTCGAGCTTCTTCGGCAGGACTTCGACGGTCAGGCGCTCAGCCTTGCGCTCGGCCGACAGGTCGGCGTACTTCTGCTCGAACAGGAAGATCTGGGCCAGCACCTGGTTGGCGAACGAGCCGTCCATGATCCGGCTCGGGTGGCCCGTGGCGTTGCCCAGGTTCACCAGGCGGCCTTCGGCCAGCAGGATCAGGTAGTCGTCGTTCTGTGGATCGAAGTCGCCATGGCCGGTGCGGTGGATCTTGTGCACCTGCGGCTTGACCTCTTCCCAGGCCCAGTGCTTGCGCATGAAGGCGGTATCGATCTCGTTGTCGAAGTGGCCGATGTTGCAGACCACGGCACGCTTTTTCAGCGCCTTGAGCATGTTCGCGTCGCAGACGTTGACGTTACCGGTGGTGGTGACGATCAGGTCGATGCGGCCGAGCAGGTCACGGTTGATGCCGTCTTCGGTGCCGGTGTTGATGCCGTCCTTGAACGGCGAGACGACTTCGTAGCCGTCCATGCACGCCTGCATGGCGCAGATCGGGTCGACTTCGGTGACCTTGACGATCATGCCTTCCTGACGCAGGGACTGGGCCGAACCCTTGCCCACGTCGCCGTAGCCGATCACCAGGGCCTGCTTGCCCGACAGCAGGTGGTCGGTGCCGCGCTTGATGGCGTCGTTGAGGCTGTGACGGCAACCGTACTTGTTGTCGTTCTTGCTCTTGGTGACCGAGTCGTTGACGTTGATCGCCGGGACCTTCAGCTCGCCCTTGGCCAGCATGTCCAGCAGGCGGTGCACGCCGGTGGTGGTCTCTTCGGTCACGCCGTGGATCTTGTCCAGCATGGCCGGGTACTTGTGGTGCAGGATCTCGGTCAGGTCACCGCCGTCGTCCAGGACCATGTTGGCGTCCCACGGCTGGCCGTCCTTGAGGATGGTCTGCTCGATGCACCACTCGTATTCCTGCTCGGTCTCGCCTTTCCAGGCGAACACCGGGATGCCCGCGGCGGCGATGGCGGCGGCGGCCTGGTCCTGGGTCGAGAAGATGTTGCAGGACGACCAGCGCACTTCGGCACCCAGTGCGGTCAGGGTCTCGATCAGCACGGCGGTCTGGATGGTCATGTGGATGCAGCCGAGGATGCGCGCGCCCTTGAGCGGTTGCTCACCCTGGTACTTGCGGCGCAGGCCCATCAGTGCGGGCATTTCCGATTCGGCAATGATGATCTCGCGACGGCCCCAGCCGGCCAGGGAAATGTCGGCGACCTTGAAATCGGAAAAACCTGCGGGCATGTCTACAGCGCTCATTGAGAGCCTCCATTCGTGATAGCGAATGGGCGCCGTTGTGCGTTTGAGCGTCCGCGAGACGGACAACGCCCCGACCGAGCCTGACAGGTCGAACCTGCTGCAGCGCCCCTCGGCCGGGTGGCGGGCATGGCGCGCGCTGGGCGGCCACGTGAAACGGCGTCGATTATACCCTTGCTTGGGGCGCCGACCCAAGGCTTTCCGTCGCCTATCGAGACGATGGTCGATCTTCAATGGAGTCGCGCCGAAGGCTCTGCCATGATGCTCCCACGACAGGCCAGCCGAGGAGTACGCATGAATTTCCATACCCGCAAATGGGTGAAACCTGAAGACCTCAACCCCAATGGCACCTTGTTCGGGGGCAGCCTGCTGCGCTGGATCGACGAGGAGGCGGCGATCTACGCCATCGTCCAGCTGGGCAATCAGCGGGTGGTCACCAAGTACATGTCCGAGATCAACTTCGTCAGCGCCTCGCGCCAGGGCGACATCATCGAGCTGGGCATCACCGCCACCGAGTTCGGCCGAACCTCGATCACCCTGCGCTGCGAAGTGCGCAACAAGATCACCCGCAAGAGCATCCTGACCGTCGACCGCATGGTCTTCGTCAACCTGGGCGAAGACGGCCTGCCGGCGCCCCATGGCCGGACGAAGATCAAGTACATCGATGACCAGTTCGAAGCGGCGGTAGAGTGACGCCGCCCGCCAAGCCATAAGCCGCAAGCCGCAAGCCGCAAGTTGGAAGCAAAAGCGGGCTGCTTGCAGCTTGCAGCTCATTACTCCGGCTTGGGCTGCTGTGTGACCCCTCTCACCACACGACCGATCGACAACCCCTGCACCAGGATCGACGACAGCACCACGATGTAGGTGATGCTCAGCAGCAGGTCACGTTCCTCGCCCATCGGCAACGACAGCGCCAGTGCCACCGACACCCCGCCACGCAGGCCGCCCCAGGTGAGCACGCGGATGGTGCCCTGGGGTACGCTGCGCCAGCGGCGCAGGAGCAGGATCGCCGGGGCCACGGTGAGCAGGCGCGAGAGCAGGATGGCCACGGCCAGGACGCCTGCCGCCGCGACGTGCAGCCAGTTGAACGGCAGTAGCAACAGCTCCAGGCCGATCAGCGCGAACAACAGGGCATTGAGCATGTCGTCGATCAGTTCCCAGAAGCCATCCATGTAACGCCGGGTCATGTCGTTCATCGCAAGGTGGCGGCCCAGGTTGCCGATGATCAGCCCCGCCACCACCATGGCGATCGGCGCCGAGACGTGCAGCTCGTAGCACATCGCCGAGCCACCGATGACCAGCGCCAGGGTGAGCATCACCTCGACCTGGTACTGCTCCACGCTCTTGATCATGCGGTAGGTGATGTAGCCCAGCACGCCCCCGAAGACGATCCCGCCGACCGCCTCACGCACGAACAGCAGCGCCGTATCGGCCACGCTCGGCGTTTCGCCCAGCTGAATGATCCCCAGCAGCACGGTGAACACCACCACCGCCGTGCCATCGTTGAACAGCGACTCCCCGACGATGGTGGTCTTCAACGGCTTGGACGCATTGGCGGTCCGCAGGGCACCGAGCACGGCGATCGGGTCGGTCGGCGAGATCAGTGCGCCGAACAGCAGGCAGTAGATCAGGCTGACGTGCCAGCCGAACAGGGCGAAGACCCAGTGCGCCAGGTAGCCGATCACCACCGTGGCGATCAGTACGCCGACCGTGGCCAGCAGGCCGATCGGCCAGCGGTAGCTGCGCAGGTCAGCCAGGTTCACGTGCAGGGCGCCGGCGAACAGCAGGAAGGCCAGCATCCAGTGCATCAACAGGTCATTGAAGTCGATCTGGTTCATCAGGCCTTCGACGCGTGTCTCCAGCCCTGGGTAGCCGATCAGGCTGAGCCCTTGCAGGCCCAGAGAGAACAGCAAGGCCGTGACCATCACGCCGATGGCGGGCGGCAAACCGATGAACCGGTAATTGACGTAGGTGAGGAGGGTGGTCAGGCAGATAAACGCAGCGACAAGTTCGAGCATCCCGGTTCCTGTAACAGAGGGTTCCAATTCATTGCCCGAATGACTCAGGCAATCGTTGGATGACCTTAACCACGGTTCGGGGCACAGCTTATGACCAGAATCCTACGGAACGTTCAGCTTCAACACGCCGCTAGAACCTTTTTCGTCGGCCAGTACTCCTAGCTGCAAGCAGGTCTCAACGACTGCGCTGCCCGTTTTCCTACCCGTTTCAACGAGGATTCTGCCATGACCGTTGCCCTGTGGTGCGTGCTGGTCGCGATTGTCCTGCCGCTGGTCTGCACGCTGATCGCCAAGCTCAGCAGTGGTCGTTTCGGCATGAAGGACAACCATGACCCACGTGGTTTTCTCGACACGCTGGAAGGGTTGCCCCGCCGTGCCCACGCGGCGCAGCAGAACAGCCACGAAGCGCTGCCGCCCTTCATCGCCGCCGTGCTGGTGGCCGACCTGGTCGGCAATGCGGACCAGGTCACCCAGGACGTACTGGGCGTGCTCTACATCACCAGCCGCCTGCTCTACATCATCTGCTACCTGGCCGACTGGGCCATGCTGCGTTCGCTGGTCTGGGCCGCGGGGCTGGCCATCGTCGTGGCCTTCTTCGTCGTCTCGGCCTGACCGCCCGTCGTCAAGGCATCGTGGGCACGTCCGGCAGCGGCGCGCCCTTGGGCCACAGCAGCCATATCTGACCTTTCTGCTTCATGTCGCCGGCCAGTTGCCCTGCCAGGGGGCCAGTGCCCCAGAACAGGTCGGCGCGCACTTCGCCGGTGATGGCGCCGCCGGTGTCCTGGGCGGCCACCGGGCGGATCACCGGGCTGCCGTCGGGGCGCGTGGTCGACAGCCACAACAGGCTCCCCAGCGGGATCACCTTGCGGTCGATGGCCACGCTGTAGCCGGCGGTCAGCGGAACGTTGAGCGAACCGCGGGGCCCTTCGTTGCTGTCCGGGCGTGTGCTGAAGAACACATAGCTGGGGTTGCTCGCCAACAGTTCCGGCACGCGTTCGGGGTGCGCCTGGGCCCAGGCGTGGATGGCGCCCATGGTCACGTCGTCTTTCTTCAGTTCGCCTTGTTCGACCAGCCAGCGACCGATCGGGCGGTACGGGTGGCCATTCTGATCGGCATAGCCGACGCGCAGCAGTCGGCCATCGGCCAGTTGGATGCGCCCGGACCCCTGAATCTGCAAGAACTGCAAGTCCATCGGATCGGTCAGCCAGGCCAGGATCGGTGCCTGTGCGCCCTGACGGTAGATCGTATCGGCCGTGTCGTAGGGCTTGAGCACGTTGCCTTCGAGCCGGCCGCGCAGGCGTTTGCCCTTGAGTTCGGGGTAGACACTGGCCAGGTCCACGGTGACCATGTCAGGCGGTACGCCGTAGACCGGTACGTTGGCGGCTCCCGCTTTTTCCAGGCTGCCGTAGTAGATGGGTTCGTAATAACCGGTGATCAGGCCGTCGGCGCTGTTCTGCGCCGAGCGCATGCCATACACCTGAAGATGCTGCTGCATGAAGGTGCGAACCTGGGCAGGCTCGCTCGGTACGGCGCTCGCCGCTTCGCAGACCGGCGACCAGACCGGATTGCGGGTAAGTTTCTCGCAGCCGCTGCGCCAGGCCTGGAAGCCCGCCAGCAGGTCGTCCTCGCTGACAGCCGGCAGGTCTTGCCAGCTGGCCGGGACATAGGTGGCGATGGCATGGGGTTCGGCTGGGGGCTTGTCGTTGTCGTTGCCGTTGCAGCCGGCCAACAGGGCCAGCGCGGGAAGCGCCCAGGCCAAGGGGCGCAAAACAGAAATCATGGAGGCTTCCTTGAGCGGGCATGGACATGGCCTGCCGCTGTCGTTCGTCGGGGAAAATCGTCAGGCCAGCGGTTTCACACGACGGCCGCTGGCCTGACGATCCTAACGCACCCTTTGGCCAGCGCAAGCCTCGACGCCCTGCTTCTCGAATGGTACGCAACCCGTGGTCGGGCGACGACCGGAAGCCGAGCGGCTTACCGGTCCAGCTGCCGCTTGGCCGCCTCCAGCTCGGCGCGCGCCTCCTCGAGCTTCTGCCGGCGCTTCTCGATCTTCTGCGCATCGCCCTTGGCCTGGGCCGCGGCCAGATCAGCTTCGCGTTCCTCGATCTCGGCCTGCGCCTTGCGCACTTCGGCCTCACGCGATTGCCGCAACCCAGCGTCGGTGCAATGCGCCTGGTTTTCTTTCAAGGCCTTCTGCAAGCCGGACACCTTGAACAGCAGGCCCCGGTCCTTGGCGTACTGGATTTCTTTTTCGATGGCGTCCCGCTTGGCCTCACAGCCCGTCAAGCCAGGGGCAGGCTCTGCCGCCTGCAACGACGTTGCGCCCAGGCCCATCAGGGTGACCAGCAACAGAGAAGATAAGCGTTTCATGCGCGCCTCCGGTTCAGGCAAGTTTGACAAGACTTTTCAAGATCCTGCTTGGATTCTAGACGCGCTTCTAGCCATGTGGACGAACCCCAAAGCTTATTCAGAATAATCCTACAAGAGCGAGGCGGGGGTGCGCTTGGCTCAGCGCTCGAGGTCCTGAAGCGCATCCTGTAACGCCTTGTTGGCATCCGACAGCTTTTCCTTGCGCTTGTTGATCCGCTCCGGATCACCTTTCTTCATGGCCTTGTCCAGGTCCTTCTTGCGCTGCGCCACCTCGTGTCGGGCATCGAGCACTTGCTGCTCACGGGCCTTGCGCAAGGTACTGTCAGCGCAGTGCGTTTCGACTTGGTCGCGGGCCTGCTGCAGGCCGTCGAGCCCGGCCTGGTCATCGTGCGCACGCGCCTGCTCGATACGCGTCTCGAGGGCCTGACGCTTGGCTGTACACCCTGTCGAGTCCGACTCGGGCTCGGCGGCCAGCGCGCCCGTGGCGAGCAGCCCCAGCAGGGCGGACAGGGTGAAGCGTGAAAGCAATGTCATGAGAGGCTCCAGTCGAACGGGGCGGCAAAGAGACGAATGCTGCCCTGATCCGCCGAAATTAGAAACCCTCGATCGCCTGCGCCTTGAGCTGCGCTGCCAGCACGGCGACCTGGTCATCGTTGAAAAAAGCGTGCAGTTGCCGTGCGCGTGCCTCGCCGATGCCCTCGCTGGCACGCCAGTGCGCCGGGGTCTGCGCTGCCAGGCGTCGCCAGTCCGGCGCCAGGGGCAGTGTCGCTGGCGCCGGTACGCCCAGTGCCCGCAACCAACGCTCGAACGGCTGCGCCCGGGCCTTGGCGGATGCCGCCAGCAAACGGTCGGCTCGCGCGGCACTGATCCCCGGCACGCGCAACAGCGCCTCGCGCTCCAGGGAGAGCCAGTCGACCAGCGAGACGATCTGGCCGTGCTCGACCAAGGCCGCCCAGGTACTGCGACCCATGCCCGGCAGGTCCAGCCCCTGTTTGCCGGTCAACCAGGTCAGGCGCGCCAGGAACTGCTCGCGACAGGGCGGATTGGCCTGCCAGCAGCTCAAGGGGTGGTGGTGCGCTGGATCCGGCACGCGCACGGGCGTGCGCTCGATGCTGCGATGCACCACCTCGTCCAGGCGTGGAATGGTCAGCCCGGCCAGGCCGATGGCGACCTGATCACCCGGGCGGATGTCCAGGCGACGCCAGCGGGCCAGCGAACCGACGCTGACCTGGGTCACGCGGCGGTCGTCCAGGATCACCGGGATCACCTGCAGGACGGGTGTGATCCGCCCCGTGCGACCGATCCTGAAGTCGACGGCGCGTACCTCGGCCAATGCCTGGGCAATGGGGTGCTTCCAAGCGGCGACCCAGTGGGACGTGCCGGGTTGCCAGCGCGCGGCAGGTGGGCGAACGCCCTGGCGCAGAATGACGCCATCGGTGGCGAACGGCAGCGGCGTGCGATACCAGCGGTCGCGCCAGTACGCTGCCTGGGCCAGGTCGCTGACCGGCAGACTGAACCCCGTGCTGTCGTTGAAGCCCAGCGCAGCCAGGCGGGTTTGACGTTCGGTCTGTGTCTCGGGACCGTCGGGCCACTCCCAGACGAACAGCCGGACCTTGCTGCCTTCGGCCTCGGTCATCTGTCGACGCGCCATCAGCCCGGCGACACGGCTGCGTGTGGTGAGGCTGCCCGCCCTGGCCTGGACGTGGTCGGGCAGGGACTCGTACAGCTCGCCCTGCACCACCAGGTCGAGGGGTTCGGGCAAGTGCTGGGGCAGGGCGGACAGGTGAGGCAGGTGCCGGCTCCAGTCATGCCCATGGCGGCCGTCGCCGCGGCTGATCAGACGGGCCAGCCTGCCCTGGCGGTAGACCAGGGTGACGGCCACGCCATCGACCTTGGGCTGGATCCAGACCCCGCGTTTGCCTTGAAGCCAGCGCTGCACCGCCGCCTCGTCGGCCAGCTTGTCGACGCCCGTGTGCGGCACGGGGTGGGCGATCGGCCCACGTGCGCTGGCCAGTGGCATGTCACGAACGTCGAGGTCGAAACAGCGCGCCAGCCGGTCCAGCCGCTGACGGCTCTGGTCGTAGAGCGTATCGGCCACCGGCGTCTGGCCCAGTCGATGGTACTGATCGTCCCATTGCCTGAGGGTGTCGCGCAGCCGCTGGACCTCGGCCTCCGCTCGTGGCGTCGGCCAGGCCGGGCAGGCCGCGGCCCAGGCGGGGAAGAGCGCAAGCGCTGTACAGAACGTCAGCAGCCGGAGGTATTCCATGACATGGCATCCTTGCCCTGTGGTCGAGGCCATTCAGGCTAGCCGCTCGCCTGCCGATGCGCAGGGCGAAGTTGTCAGGCGATATGACACGAAAAAGCCCTCTGTCGATCGCTCGACAGGGGGCTTCGGGACCCGGCAGCCGGCTTACAGGCCAGCGGCCGCGCGCAGTTGTTCGGCGCGGTCGGTGCGTTCCCAGGTGAAGGTGGTGAAGGTGTCGTCACCCACGGTCTTTTCCTGCGGCACGCGGCCGAAGTGACCATAGGCCGCGGTTTCCTGGTACATCGGGTGCAGCAGGTCGAGCATGGTGGTGATCGCGTACGGACGCAGGTCGAAGCAGTCACGGACCAGCTGGACGATCTTCTCGTCGGAGACCTTGCCGGTGCCGAAGGTATTGAGCGAGATGGACGTCGGCTGGGCCACGCCGATGGCGTAGGACACCTGGATCTCGCAACGCTCGGCCAGGCCGGCGGCGACGATGTTCTTGGCCACGTAGCGGCCAGCGTAGGCGGCCGAGCGGTCGACCTTGGACGGGTCCTTGCCGGAGAACGCGCCGCCACCGTGACGGGCCATGCCGCCGTAGCTGTCGACGATGATCTTGCGACCTGTCAGGCCGCAGTCGCCCACCGGGCCGCCGATGATGAACTGGCCGGTCGGGTTGATGTGGAAGCGCGTGTCCTTGTGCAGCAGCTCGGCCGGCAGGGTGTGCTTGACGATCAGCTCCATCACCGCTTCCTGCAGGTCCTTCTGGGACACTTCAGGGTTGTGCTGGGTGGACAGCACGACCGCGTCGATGCCGACCACCTTGCCACCGTCGTAGCGGCAGGTGACCTGCGACTTGGCATCCGGGCGCAGCCACGGCAGCAAGCCGGACTTGCGGGCCTCGGCCTGGCGCTCGACCAATCGGTGCGAGAAGCAGATCGGCGCAGGCATCAGCACGTCGGTCTCGTTGCTGGCGTAGCCGAACATCAGGCCCTGGTCGCCTGCGCCCTGGTCTTCCGGCTTGGAGCGGTCCACGCCCTGGGCGATGTCCACCGACTGCTTGCCGATGATGTTCATCACCGCGCAGGTGGCACCGTCGAAGCCGACGTCGGAGCTGTCGTAGCCGATGTCGACGATCACCTTGCGCACGATGTCCTCGAGGTCGACCCAGGCCGAGGTGGTGACTTCGCCGGCGATGATGGCGACACCGGTCTTGACCAGGGTCTCGCAGGCCACGCGGGCGAACTTGTCCTGGGTGATGATGGCATCGAGCACCGCATCGGAAATCTGGTCGGCGATCTTGTCCGGATGGCCTTCAGACACGGACTCGGATGTAAAAAGGGAGTATTCGCTCATCTCGACGGGTTCCTAAAATTTACCGATGGTGAGTGTCGCCAGCAGGTCGCTGGAAGTGTCGGACCTGGATCTGGAAACCGTTACGCAGTCCGACATAGAGGCTGTCGCCCGGCGTCAGCCCTGCTGCCGTGGCCCAACGGGCCAGTTCGTTCTGTTCAAAGCCCAGCCACAGATCGCCACAGGCCTCGCGGGCCCAGGCCTGATCGTGGCTGCACAACTCGGTGACCAGCAGGCTGCCGCCGGCCTTGACGCACCCGGCCAGGGCCGCCAGGGCGCGTGCCGGGTCGTCGAAATGGTGCAGCACCATGTTCAGCACCACGCAGTCGGCCGTCACCTCGGTGACGGTGAGCGCATCGCCCAGGCGCAGCTCGACGTTGTCCAGCCGCTCGCGCAGGCACACCTGGCGCGCCAGCTCGAGCATGGTCGGGCTGTTGTCCAGGGCCGTGACCTGTGCGAAGCGGCGTGCCAGGTCCGGCAGGAAGCCGCCATCGCCCGGGCCGATTTCCAGCGCGCTGGCCGTGCCGTCGAAGGCCAGCTTGTCGAGCAGGGCCAGCAGGCTCTCGCGGTACTGCGGCAGGCCGGCGATCAGGTCTTGCTGGGCGCGGAAGCGCTCTTCGACGCGCAGGAAGAAATCCTGGCTGGTCAGCGCGCGGCGCTGCTGCACCTGGGCGATGCGCGCCTGCACCTCGTGGGCCAGGGCCAGGTCGTCCACTTCGTCGAGCAGCGCCGCGTGCAGGCGGCCGCCGGCGCGCGCCGTGTCGGGCAAGGCGCGTCGGTAGAAGATGGCGTTGCCTTCACGCCGGGTCGCCACCAGGTCGGCCTGGGCCAGGACCTTGAGGTGATGGCTCATGCCGGACTGCCCGATGTCGAAGATTTGCGCCAGCTCCAGCACGCCGAAGGAATCGCTGGCCAGGGCGCGCAGCACGTTCAGCCGCAACGGATCGCCACCGGCCTTGCACAGGGCGGTGAGGTCGTCGCGGTGCCGAAGGGGCGGGGCTAGGGTCGAAAGGCTCATGGGGTCGCAGTCTAGACAGAGGCGGACGCCACCGCAACGTCAATATCAAAACTTTTTGATATTGACGTTGCGGTGCTGGAAAGGCGCTCTTTCGAGACGTCCTCAAGACGTTCGTGGGGCCGCCAGACCGGATAATTGCGGCGGTGCGACCATCCGTCATTGCTCCCGAGGGGCAACGTGGGCGAAAATGGGCGTCATTTTGTTTCATCACCTTTTACAAAGCCCCAGGAGATCAGCGATGCCTAGCCGTCGTGAGCGTGCTAACGCAATTCGTGCACTCAGCATGGATGCCGTGCAAAAAGCCAACAGCGGCCACCCCGGTGCCCCGATGGGCATGGCCGATATCGCCGAAGTTCTGTGGCGCGACTATCTGAAGCACAACCCGAGCAACCCCCAGTTCGCCGACCGCGATCGCTTCGTGCTGTCGAACGGGCACGGCTCGATGCTCATCTACTCGCTGCTGCACCTGACCGGCTACGACCTGTCGATCGACGACCTCAAGGGCTTCCGCCAGCTACACAGCCGCACCCCGGGCCACCCCGAGTACGGCTACACCGCCGGTGTCGAAACCACCACCGGCCCACTGGGCCAGGGCCTGGCCAACGCCGTGGGCTTCGCCATCGCCGAAAAGATCATGGCCGACCAGTTCAACCGTGACGGCCACGCCATCGTCGACCACAACACCTACGTGTTCATGGGCGACGGCTGCCTGATGGAGGGCATCTCCCACGAGGTGGCTTCCCTGGCCGGTACCCTGGGCCTGAACAAGCTGATCGCCTTCTACGACGACAACGGCATCTCCATCGACGGCGAAGTCCATGGCTGGTTCACCGACGACACCCCAGCGCGCTTCGAGGCCTACAACTGGCAGGTCATCCGCAATGTCGACGGCCATGACGCCGACGAGATCAAGACCGCCATCGACACCGCCCGCAAGAGCGATCGTCCGACCCTGATCTGCTGCAAGACCACCATTGGCTTCGGTTCGCCGAACAAGCAGGGCAAGGAAGACTGCCACGGTGCACCGCTGGGCAACGACGAAATCGCCCTGACCCGCCAGGCGCTGAACTGGAACCACGGTCCGTTCGAGATCCCGGCCGACATCTACGCCGAGTGGGACGCCAAGCAGGCCGGTGCGCAGGTCGAAGCCGACTGGAACCAGCGCTTCGACGCCTACGCCCAGGCGCATCCGGAGCTGGCGGCCGAATTCAAGCGTCGCGTGAGCGGTGAGCTGCCGGCCGACTTCGCCGAGAAGGCCCAGGCCTACATCGCCGAGGTCGCCGCCAAGGGTGAAACCATCGCCAGCCGCAAGGCCAGCCAGAACACCCTGAACGCCTTCGGCCCACTGCTGCCGGAACTGCTGGGCGGCTCGGCCGACCTGGCCGGCTCCAACCTGACCCTGTGGAAGGGCTGCAAGGGCGTGGACGCCAAGGACGCCAGCGGCAACTACCTGTTCTATGGCGTGCGCGAGTTCGGCATGACCGCGATCATGAACGGCCTGGCCCTGCACGGTGGTCTGGTGCCGTACGGCGCGACCTTCCTGATGTTCATGGAATACGCCCGCAACGCGGTCCGCATGTCGGCCCTGATGAAGCAGCGCGTCGTCCATGTCTACACCCACGACTCCATCGGTCTGGGCGAAGACGGCCCGACCCACCAGCCGGTCGAGCAGCTGACCAGCCTGCGCAGCACGCCGAACCTGGACACCTGGCGTCCGGCCGACGCCGTCGAGTCGGCGGTCTGCTGGGCCCAGGCGCTGCAGCGCAACGACGGTCCGTCGGCGCTGATCTTCTCCCGTCAGAACCTGCAGCACCAGCCGCGTGATGCCGGCCAGATCGCCGCCATCGCCCGTGGTGGCTATGTGCTCAAGGACTGCGCGGGCGAGCCCGAGCTGATCCTGATCGCCACCGGTTCGGAAGTCGGCCTGGCCGTGCAGGCCTACGACGCCCTGACCGAGCAGGGCCGCAAGGTCCGCGTGGTGTCCATGCCGTGCACCAGCGTCTTCGATGCCCAGGACGCCGCCTACAAGCAGTCGGTCCTGCCGTTGGAAGTGGGCGCGCGCATCGCCATCGAGGCAGCGCACGCCGACTTCTGGTACAAGTACGTCGGCCTCGAAGGTCGCGTCATCGGCATGACCAGCTACGGCGAATCGGCACCGGCCGCCGCGCTGTTCGAAGAGTTCGGCTTCACCCTGGAGAACATCCTGGGCACCGCTGAGGAACTGCTGGAAGACTGATGTGCGATCGAGAGGGTCGATTCGGCCCTCCCTGATCGTGTGACCGGCCCCCGCGCGCGTTCGCCATGCACCTTGAAGGTGCACCGGCGGGCGCGGGCCGGGGCCGATCTGCGACCGCCGTATCAACGTCATCGCCACGTGAGTCACTCATGCACCCAACGCGTCCCTACAAGGTTGCACTCAATGGTTACGGCCGCATCGGCCGCTGCGTCCTGCGCGCCCTGGTCGAGCGAGGCGCCGACACGGGCGTCGAGATCGTCGCGCTCAACGACCTGGCCGACCAGGCCAGCCTGGAGTACCTGACCCGGTTCGACTCGACTCACGGTCGTTTTCCGGGCGAGGTCCGGGTCGAGGGGGATTGCCTGCACATCAACGGCGACTGCGTGAAGGTCATGCGCAGCGCCACCCCGGAAGGGGTCGACTGGCGCGCCCTGGGCGTCGACCTGGTGCTGGAGTGCTCCGGCGCGTACCACACCCGGGCCGACGGCCAGCGGTTTCTCGATGCCGGTGCGCCGCGGGTGCTGTTCTCGCAGCCGATGTCCGGCGAGGCGGACGTGGATGCCACGGTGGTCTACGGCATCAACCAGCACGACCTGACCGGCCGCGAGCGGCTGGTGTCCAATGCGTCCTGCACCACCAACTGCGGTGTGCCGTTGCTGCGGGTGCTGGACCGCGCCTTCGGGATCGACTACGTGTCGATCACCACGATCCATTCGGCGATGAACGATCAACCGGTCATCGACGCCTATCACCACGACGACCTGCGTCGTACCCGTTCGGCCTTCCAGTCGGTGATTCCGGTGTCCACCGGCCTGGCGCGCGGCATCGAGCGCCTGCTTCCGGAACTCGCCGGGCGAATTCAGGCCAAAGCCGTACGCGTGCCCACGGTGAACGTCTCGTGCCTGGACATCACCTTGCAGACGGCCCGCGACACCTCGGCTGCCGAGGTCAACCAGGTCCTGCGCGAGGCTGCCCTGCACGGGCCGCTGCGCGGGCTGCTGGCCTACACCGAGTTGCCGCACGCCAGTTGCGATTTCAACCATGACCCGCATTCGGCGATCGTGGATGCCAGTCAGACCCGTGTCTCGGGTCCACGCCTGGTCAACCTGCTGGCCTGGTTCGACAACGAATGGGGCTTCGCCAACCGCATGCTCGACGTTGCAGGGCACTTCCTGCAGGTCGTCCACCACACCGCTCCACTCGCAAACAGCTCTGAAGGATTGCATTGATGACCGTTTTGAAGATGACCGATCTCGATCTGCACGGTAAGCGCGTACTGATCCGCGAGGACCTCAACGTGCCGGTGAAGCATGGCGTGGTGACCAGCGATGCGCGCATCCAGGCGGCCCTGCCGACGATCCGCCAGGCGTTGGAAAAGGGCGCGGCGGTGATGGTCTGCTCGCACCTGGGGCGTCCGACCGAAGGCGAGTTCTCGGAGGAGAACAGCCTCAAACCGGTGGCCGAGTACCTGTCCAAGGCGCTGGGCCGTGACGTACCGCTGATCGCCGACTACCTGGGCGGTGTCGAGGTCAAGGCCGGCGACGTGGTGCTGTTCGAGAACGTTCGCTTCAACAAGGGCGAGAAGAAGAGCAGCGATGAGCTGGCCCAGCAGTACGCGGCGCTGTGCGACGTCTTCGTCATGGATGCCTTCGGCACCGCGCACCGCGCCGAGGGCTCGACCCACGGCGTCGCCAAGTTCGCCAAGGTGGCGGCGGCGGGCCCTCTGCTGGCCGCCGAGCTCGACGCCCTGGGCAAGGCCCTGAAGGCACCGGCCAAGCCGATGGCGGCCATCGTCGCCGGTTCCAAGGTGTCCACCAAGCTGGACGTGCTGAACAGCCTGAGCGCGGTCTGCGACCAGCTGATCGTGGGCGGCGGCATCGCCAACACCTTCCTGGCCGCCGCGGGTCATCCGGTGGGCAAGTCGCTGTACGAGCCTGACCTGGTCGACACGGCCAAGGCCATCGCAGCCAAGGTCAGCGTCCCGCTGCCGGTCGACGTGGTGGTTGCCAAGGCCTTCGCCGAGAACGCCGAGGCCACCGTCAAGGCCATCGCCGACGTGGCTGCCGACGACATGATCCTGGACATCGGTCCACAGACGGCGGCCCACTTCGCCGAGCTGCTGAAGTCGTCGAAGACCATCCTGTGGAATGGCCCGGTCGGCGTGTTCGAGTTCGACCAGTTCGGCAAGGGCACCGAAGTGCTGGCCAAGGCCATCGCCCAGAGCGACGCCTTCTCCATCGCCGGCGGGGGTGACACCCTGGCAGCCATCGACAAATACGGCGTGGCTTCGCAGATCTCCTATATTTCCACCGGCGGCGGTGCCTTCCTCGAGTTCGTCGAGGGCAAGGTGCTGCCGGCCGTGGAGATCCTGGAACAGCGGGCCAAGGCCTGAACCGGCCAGGGGCCGAGCGGAGGAACGGCTCGATGATCAAGCGATTGCCCATCCTGGCGATGGCTGCGATGCTGGGCGCCTGCTCGGGCTCGCCAGCTTCGCAGGACGGTGAGGCGCCGGCGGTGCCGAACGGTGGCTGTTATCAGTCCGAATGGCAGGCCGAGACCGTGCCGGTGATCAACAAGCGGCTCGGTCCGACCGCCCTGGAAAAGTACGACGAAGACCACCAGCGCCTCGCGCCGGGCTGTCCGTGACCTGCGTCCGGACGGCCGACTGAGCGGGCGCCGCACGGCACCGTGACGGGCCGGGCCGCCCTGGCGGCCCTTTATTACTTGAACTGCGGCCGCCGACAGCGGCAGGTCGCACGCACACACGACGCTTGTCGGGAGAGAGATACACCATGGCACTCATTAGCATGCGCCAGATGTTGGACCACGCCGCAGAGTTCGGTTACGGCGTGCCAGCATTCAACGTCAACAACCTCGAGCAGATGCGCGCCATCATGGAAGCGGCCGACAAGACCGATTCCCCGGTCATCGTCCAGGCGTCTGCCGGTGCCCGCAAGTACGCCGGTGCACCCTTCCTGCGTCACCTGATCCTGGCGGCGATCGAAGAATTCCCGCACATCCCGGTGTGCATGCACCAGGACCACGGCACCAGCCCTGACGTCTGCCAGCGCTCGATCCAGCTGGGCTTCAGCTCGGTGATGATGGACGGCTCGCTCAAGGAAGACGGCAAGACCCCGTCCGACTACGAGTACAACGTGCGCGTCACTCAGCAGACCGTCGCCTTCGCCCACGCCTGCGGCGTGTCGGTCGAAGGTGAGCTGGGTTGCCTGGGCAGCCTGGAAACCGGTCAGGCCGGTGAAGAAGACGGCGTCGGTGCCGAGGGTACCCTGGACCACAGCCAGATGCTGACCGACCCGGAAGAGGCCGCCGACTTCGTCAAGAAGACCCAGGTCGATGCCCTGGCGATCGCCATCGGCACCAGCCACGGCGCCTACAAGTTCACCAAGCCACCGACCGGTGACATCCTGGCGATCGATCGCATCAAGGAAATCCACAAGCGCATCCCCAACACGCACCTGGTCATGCACGGTTCGTCTTCGGTGCCGCAGGAGTGGCTGAAGATCATCAACCAGTACGGCGGCGACATCAAGGAAACCTACGGCGTGCCGGTCGAAGAGATCGTCGAAGGCATCAAGTACGGCGTGCGCAAGGTCAACATCGACACCGACCTGCGCCTGGCCTCCACCGGTGCCATCCGTCGTTACATGGCCGAGCACCCGAGCGAGTTCGATCCACGCAAGTTCTTCGCCGAAACGGTCAAGGCCATGCGTGACGTGTGCATCGCCCGTTACGAAGCGTTCGGCACCGCCGGCCATGCCTCGAAGATCAAGCCGATCTCCCTGGAAGGCATGTTCCAGCGTTACGCCAAGGGTGAGTTGGCCGCCAAGATCAACTGATCGGGCGCCACGCCTGAGGTGAGCCAAGGGCCTGAGCGTTCAGGCTCCGGCTCGCGTCGTCAGCACCGATGCCCGTCTCGCCAGAGGCGGGCATTTTCATTGGCGTGACGCTCGCCCTCCGTTTCGCGCGCGAGACCTGCCTCAAGACCCATTGGCGCAGCCATGCGACAGGCCCCGTTCAGAGGCCCAGTTCGTCGAGCCCTGGGTGATCGTCCGGACGCCGGCCCAACGGCCAGCGAAACTGGCGTTCGGCCTCGCTGATCGGGTGCTCGTTGATGCTGGCGTGACGCGTGTGCATCAGACCGTGCTCATCGAAGGCCCAGTTCTCATTGCCATACGCCCGGAACCACTGACCGCTGTCGTCATGGTATTCGTAGGCATAGCGCACCGCGATGCGATCGTCGGTGAATGCCCAGAGCGCCTTGATCAGCCGGTATTCGAGCTCTCGGTTCCATTTACGCGTCAGGAAGGCCTGAGCTTCGGCGCGGCTGGTGATGAATTCCACACGGTTGCGCCAGCGTGTGTCGAGGGTGTACGCCAAGGCCACCTTGGCCGGGTCCCGACTGTTCCAGCCGTCTTCCGCCAGACGGATTTTCTCGAGGGCCGTTTGCCGGGTGAAGGGGGGCAGAGGAGGGCGTGGGGTCATGGGCGGTACCTGATGGGAGGGTGGAGGAGACGGTTTCGAGCGGCAAGCGGCAAGCTACAAGTGGACGGTAGTGCGGTTCGCCAAGTGTTGACAGAGCGTTGAGGTGGCGCTGATGCTCTAGCTTGCAGCTTGCAGCTTGCAGCTTGCAGCTTGCAGCTTGCAGCTTGCAGCTTGCAGCTTGCAGCTTGCAGCTTGCAGCTTGCAGCATGTCGTCCGCGCCCTATAACCGACCGTCGGGTGTCCCTGAACATTTTGTCGAAACAACCGGGCATTTCGGCCAGGTGCGCGCTAAAGTCAATCATCGGATCCAATGATTTGGCAGTGGCTGCGGAGTCTCGAGACAGCATGGATGGCGCTCACCTTCACCCGTCGGACAGGGGGCCAGTCCTTCTGGTGGTCGACGATTACCCCGAAAACCTTGTGAGCATGCGTGCGTTGCTGGATCGGCACGACTGGCAGGTGCTGACGGCCAGTTCCGGCATGGAGGCGCTGGGCGCCTTGCTCGAGCACGAGGTCGACCTGGTGCTGCTCGACGTGCAGATGCCCGAAATGGATGGGTACGAGGTCGCGCGCCTGATGCGCGGCAGCCAGCGCACGCGCCTGACGCCGATCATCTTCCTCACCGCTACCGAGCACTCGCAGGCCGCCATCGCGCGTGGCTATGCCAGCGGCGCGGTCGACTACCTGTTCAAGCCCTTCGACCCGGAGGTGCTCAAGCCCAAGATCCAGGCCTTGCTCGAACAACAGTGCAACCAGCGCATGCTGCAGCGCCTGAGCCGCGACCTGGAGTCGGCCAGGGCCTTCAGCGCCTCGATCCTGGAGCACGCCGCCGAAGGCATTCTGGTTGTTCAGGCCGACGGGAAGGTGAGTTTCGCCAACCCGGAAATCAGCCGGCTGCTCGACACCCCGGTCGACTGCTTGCAGGGCATGCACCTGCTGGACCTGCTGCAACTGCCCAGTGCCTTGCCGTGGGAGGCGTCGGAGCTGTTCACGGCCTACCAGCGACGCGACATCCTGCGACTGCACGACGCGCAATTGCGCACCTCCAGCGGTCAGCCCGTGCCCGTGGCGCTGTCCTGTGCGCCCTTGCCCGAGGAACGGCAGGCCATGGTGGTGACTGTGCTGGACATGTCGGTCGTGCGCAGCCTGCACGTACAACTGGAAAACCAAGCCATCACCGACCCGCTGACCGGCCTGCTCAACCGCCGCGGGTTTCAGCAGGCCGCCGAAAGTGCGCTGATCCGCCACGAACGCTCGGAGCGCGCCCAGGCCTTGATGTACATGGACCTGGATGGGTTCAAGCGGGTCAACGACTCGCTCGGCCACGAGGCCGGTGACCGCTTGCTGTGCTGGGTCGCCGAGCAGTTGAAGGACTGCCTGGGCAGCCAGGCCCTGCTGGCGCGCATGGGTGGCGACGAGTTCACCGCGTTGTTCGACGAATTGCCCTACCTCGAACAGGCCGGGCGTCTGGCCGAGAACGTGCTCGAGCGCTTGTCGGCGTGCCAGCAGATCGACGGTATGGACATCTGCCTGGGGGTGAGCATCGGTATCGCCACCTACCCGGAGTGCGGTGACAGCGTGCACAGCCTGATCCGCGCGGCCGACACCGCGATGTATGCGGCCAAGCAGGCCGGACGGCAGCAGTACCGTTTCTACGACGAAGAACTCAATGGCCGCGCCCGTTCCCGGCTGATGCTCGAGGACAGCGTGCGCACGGCCATCGAGGAGCGCGATTTCAGCCTGGTCTACCAGCCTCAGGTGGCCTTCGCCGACGGATGCCTGCGCGGCTTCGAGGCGTTGCTGCGCTGGCGCCATCCCAGCGTCGGTGACGTCCCGCCCGGGCTGTTCATTCCCTTGCTCGAAGAGGCGCGGCTGATCAACCGCCTGGCCAGCTGGATCTACCGTCAGGGTGTGGCGCAACGGACCGCGTGGGGCGCCCGGTTCCCCGATGAACTGATCCTGGCGATCAGCCTGGGCCGGGCGCAATTCGCCATGCCGGGCCTGGCCGACGAGCTGCGGCACGTGATCGACGACCAGGGGCTCGACCCTCGGCAGCTGGAGCTTGAGGTCGCCGAGACCTCGTTGATGAGCAACATCGATGCGGCCATCAAGCAGCTGCAACGCTTGCGCAGCCTGGGGGTGCGCATCGCCCTGGACGACTTTGGCGCAGGCGACTGCTCGTTGCGCATGCTGCGTGACCTGCCCATCGACACCCTCAAGCTCGACCGGCACCTGGTGGCCCGGCTGCCCGACTCGGTGGCCGACGCGGCGCTGGTGAGCAGCGTCATTGCACTCTGTCTGGAGTACGGCATCACCGTGATCGCCGAAGGCGTCGAGACCCAGGCCCAGGCACAGTGGCTCAAGGCGCATGGGTGCCAGTACGTGCAAGGCTTCCTGGTGGCGCGCCCCCTGACCGCGGACGATGCACAGGATTTCCCAGAGCGGTTTTCCTGGCCGGGCCTGTGCTTGGTAGACTGACGCCTCTTTCTGCCCGATCGTTCGTCATGACCGTACTGCGCTACTTGCAAGCCTACCCACCGCACCTGCAGGAGCAGGTCCGCCAGCTCATCGCCACCGACCGGCTCGGCGACTACCTGCGCCAGCGTTACCCCGACCGGCATGCCGTGCAGAGCGACAAGGCGCTGTACGGTTATGCCCAGGATCTCAAGCAGGCCTACCTGCGCAACGCGCCGAGCCCCGACAAGGTGCTGTTCGACAGTCGACTCGACCTGACCCACCGCGCCCTCGGGCTGAACACGGCAGTCTCGCGGGTGCAGGGCGGCAAGCTCAAGGCCAAGAAGGAAATCCGCATCGCCTCGCTGTTCAAGGACGCGGCACCGGAATTCCTGCGCATGATCGTCGTGCATGAGCTGGCGCACCTGAAGGAGCGCGATCACAGCAAGGCGTTCTACCAGCTGTGCCAGCACATGGAGCCGGCCTACCACCAACTGGAATTCGACCTGAGGGTCTACCTGACCTACCAGGAATTGCCCGGCTCTGCCTGAGGAGACCCCCTGTGAACGACGTGACGAGCAAGACCCGCAGCAGCTTCTACCGACGCCTGTACGTCGCCTGGCTGATCGACAGCCAGCAGGCGAGCAGCGTCCCGGCCCTCATGGAGGCAACCGGCATGCCCCGGCGCACGGCCCAGGACACCATCGCCGCCCTGGCCGAACTGGATATCGTCTGCACCTTCGAGCAGCAGGAAGGTGCCCGTCATCACGCCGGCCACTACCGCATCAGTGACTGGGGGGCGATCGATCGACAGTGGGTCGGCGCGCACCTGGCGCAGATTCGCGGGGTGCTGGGGTACCCGTGAGCGTCCGTGCGTCAGGCCTTGCGCATGCCGATGTGCGGGATGCCGTCCTCAACGTATTCGTCGCCCACCGCTTCGAACCCCTGGCGGCCATAGAAGCCTTGCAGGTGCGCTTGCGCTGACAGATAGACCGGTGTCTGCGGCCAGCAGTGCGAGGCGCACTCCAGCCCCTTGAGCAGCAAGTGCTCGCCCAGGCCGCGGCCACGGGCACAGGTGGCCGTCAGGACCCGGCCGATCACCACGTCGCCGCCCTGGGACTGGGGGTCGAGCAGGCGCAGGTAGGCGATCAACTGGCCGTCTTCCCAGGCCATCAGGTGGCAGGTATCACCGCTCAGGTCCTGGCCATCCACCTCCTGATAGGCGCACTGCTGCTCGACCACGAACACCTCGACCCGCAAGCGCAGGATGGCGTACAGCTGCTCCTTGTCGAGGTCGCTGTGGTGGGTGCAAATCCATTCAAGGGACATGGGAAGGCTCCTGTGGCGGGGCGTCGATCATCGCAAATGTGCGCGATGAAGGCGACCCCGCGCGGCAGTCAGGTCGGCGTCGCCTTGCCCAAGTGCGCTGCCAGGGTCCGCAGCGGGGCGAGTTGCCGGCCGATCAGGGCCAGTTGGCTCTGGATCAGGCGCTGGTGCTCGTCGAGGTCGTCGGGCATCTGTTCGAGGCTGCTGGCCAGCGCCTGCTCCTGCTCGCTGTGGATCGCCACCGGCTGGCGCGCTGCCAGGGCGGTGGCGATTTCGTCCAGGCTGGCGGCCAGGCTGGCCCCGGCGCCGTCGATCAGGTGCTCGTGGACTTCGGCCGGCAGGCTGGTATCGCGATGCGCGCCCAGGCCCGAGAGGTAGCTGAGCAGGGTGTGCGACAGCACCAGGAAGCGAAAGCCCAGGTCGGCCTCCTTGCGGAAGTGCCCAGGCTCCATGAGCATGTTCGCCAGGGTCGTCGACAAGGCCGCATCGGCGTTGTGCGCGTTGCGCCGGGCCAACCGGTAGGCCAGGTCATCGCGCTTGCCCTCGGCGTACTGCTGCATGATCTGGCGCAGGTATTCGCTGGCGCAGGCCAGGGTCGTGGCCAGCACCTTGTTCAGCTTGCGGCCCTGCCAGTCCGGCAGGAACAGGAACACCGCGAGGATCGCGATCAGGCTGCCCACCAAGGTATCGACCAGACGCGGCAGGAACAGGCCATAGCCGTCCCCGACCTGGTTGAAGCAGAACAGCACCATCAGCGTGATCGCTGCAGTCGCCAGGGTGTAGCGGGTGGTGCGGTTGACGAAGAACACCACGCCGGCGATCACCGCGAACATCGACTGGACGATCGGATTGGGGAACAGGTCGAACAGCGCCCAGCCCACGGTCAGGCCGATGGCGGTGCCGATGATGCGCTGCACCAGCTTGCGCCGGGTCGCCCCATAGTTGGGCTGGCAGACGAACAAGGTGGTGAGGATGATCCAGTAGCCCTGGGTCGGGTGGATCAGGTGCACCATGCCGTAGCCGATCGACAGCGCCAGCGGCAGGCGCAGGGCGTGACGGAACACCAGGGAGGTTGGCGTCAGCTGAGTGCGCAGACGCTTCCAGATCTCCCGCAGGCCGCGCGGTGAGCGGTCGAGCAGGCTGTTGTCGGTGGCCTCGGCCAGGGTCTCGGGGTTGCTCGCCGCGTTGAGCAGGCGGTGCAGCGTGGCCAGGTTGTGCGCCAGCGCGCGCAACGAACGCAGCAGCCCGCGCCAGGCCGGGTTGTTCTGCTGGCGCAGGTAGTCGAGCGAGGCATGCAGGTCGTCCAGCGCCTCGGCGAAGCCGCTGTCGTCACCGAAGGGCTGGCGCAGCCGGATCGACTCGGCCAGTTGTTGGCAGAGGCTGCCCTGCTGGCGCAGCAGGCGCTGGCAGCGGAACATCACGTCGCTGTGGAAGAAGGTCTCGGCCAGCGCGTTGTAGGGGTAGTGCGAGGCGCTGACGCGTTCGTGGATGTCCTGGGCCAGGAAGTACAGTTTCAGGTAACGGCTGACCTTGGAGTTGGGCTGGCTGTTGCCGACCCGGTGCAGGATGATCTCCTTGGCCGCGTTCAGGGCCGCCACCACCTTGCCGTTCTGCTGCGCCAACTCCAGCCGGCGGGCCTCGACGTCGAGGTTGCGCACCGGCTCGAACAGGCTGGCCTTGAGCTTGATGTAGCGGCCCAGCGCCCAGAACAGCTTGGCCAGGCTCTGCTGCACCGGCTGGTTGGAGAACAGCGCCTGCCACAGCACCGAGAGCAGCCCGTACCAGGCCGCGCCGGCGACCAGCAGCGCCGGCTCGTGCCAGAAGTCGCTGACCTCGCCCCCGCGCTGGTCGACCCCGATCATGGTGTAGACCGCCAGGATCAGCGTGGCCGAGGCGATGGCGCCGTACCGCTCGCCCAGCGCACCGAGCATGGTCAGGGCGAAGGCCGACAGCGCCAATGCGACGACGAACACCCAGGGGTAGGGAAACAGCAGCTCCACCGCCAACGCGGCGATGGCGAAGCACACCAGGGTGACCAGCAACGCGCTCAGGCGCCCCTGCCAGCTGTCGTCGGTCTCGGCCAGGGCGCTGGCGATGATGCCGAGGAACAGCGGGATCAGCAGGCTCATCTCATCCTGGTACCAGCACAGCGCCATGCTGCCGGTGAGCGCGAGGGTGACCCGGATGCTGTAGCTGAACTTGTCCTGCGCCCAGAGGCGGCGCAGGGTATGGCGGAATGAAGAAAAGGGCATGGTGGCCTGCTGGGCAAAGGTCGATGATCGCGGGTCAGGAGAGCGTTACACCCTCTTGGTCACGGGCCAGCAAGAAGCGTTCCGTGAGCCCGCGATTCTAGCGCGAAGCCTAGACCACCTGTGCGGCGGCGTAAGCCGAGGCCCAGGCCCACTGGAAGTTGAACCCCCCCAGGTGACCGCTGACGTCCAGCACTTCGCCGATGAAGTACAAGCCGGGGCTCTTCAGCGATTCCATGCTTTTCGACGAGACTTCCCGCGTGTCGACGCCGCCCAGGGTCACTTCGGCGGTGCGGTAGCCTTCGGTGCCGGCCGGCACCAGCTGCCAAGTCGACAACCGCTCGGCGACCTGCGCCAGCTCGGCGGGCGTGTACTGTTTCAACGGCTTGGACACGAACCATTGCTCGGCCAGCAGGTGGGCGAGCTTGCGCGTGAAGACTTCGGCCAGCACGGTCTTGAGTTCGGTGTTGGGCCGTTCGGCCTGCTGTTCGCGCAGCCACGCCAGCGCGTCGCGATCGGGCAGCAGGTCGATCTCCACGGTGTCACCGGCCTTCCAGAACGACGAGATCTGCAGGATGGCCGGGCCGCTGAGACCCCGGTGGGTGAACAGCAGGTTCTCCCGGAAACTCATGCCGTTGCAGCTGGCCGTGCAATCCAGGGACGTGCCGGACAGTTCGCTGCACAATGCCTTGAGCTGGGGCTCGGTGATGATGAACGGCACCAAGGCGGCGCAGGTCGGCAGCACGGTATGGCCGAACTGCCGCGCCACCTGATAGCCGAAGCCGGTCGCGCCCAGGGTCGGGATCGACAGCCCGCCGGTGGCGATCACCAGCGACTGGCAGGCGAACGGCCCGGCGCTGGTCTGCAGGCGATAACCGTCCTCCAGGCGCTCGATCTGATCGATCCGGGTGTTCATGCGCAGCTCGGCGCCTGCCTGGTCGCATTCGCTTAGCAGCAGCTCGAGGATATCGCTGGCCTTGTTGTCGCAGAACAGCTGGCCCAGCTTCTTCTCGTGGTACGGCACGCCATGCCGCGCCACCAGGTCGATGAAGTCCCACTGGGTGTAGCGCGCCAGGGCCGACTTGCAGAAGTGCGGGTTCTGCGACAGGAAGTTGGCCGGCTCGGTGTACAGGTTGGTGAAATTGCAGCGGCCGCCGCCGGACATGAGGATCTTCTTGCCGGGCTTGTTGGCGTGGTCGAGCACCAGCACCCGCCGTCCACGGTAGGCAGCGAGGTGGGCGCACATCAGGCCGGCGGCGCCGGCACCGAGGATGATGACATCGGTGGTTTGCACGGGAGGTCCTTGGTGAGGAAAAGGGTGGAGGTGGGGGCGGGCGTGTCTTTCGGTTCGGCAGAGGGGCAAGCGATCGGGTTGGCGGGTTCACGGTCCCTGTGGGCCCGATCGCTGGCAAGCCAGCTCCCACAAGGTGCTGGCTCGAATGAAGCGATCAATGCTGCGCATGCCCGTGTGGGAGCTGGCTTGCCAGCGATCGGGCCTGAAAGGCCCGTAAAGCCGGTGTCTCGGGTCTAGCCCTTCACACGATCCGCACCTTCAGCGCCCGCCCCTTGATCTTCCCGCTGTTGAGTCGCTGCAACGCCTGTTTGGCCACGCCACGCTCCACCGCCACATAGGCCTGGAAATCGAAGATGGCGATCTTGCCCACCTGGCTGCCGGGAATCCCGGCATCGCCGGTCAGCGCGCCAAGAATGTCACCCGGACGCAACTTGTCCTTGCGCCCGGCGGCGATCGCCAGCGTGCTCATCAGCGGCAACAGCGGCTCACCGCCCTTGCTCTTCAGGCTGTCGAGCTGTTCCCAGCGCAGCGGCTGGCGTTGCAACTGCTCGATCGCCTGGGCGCGATGCGCCTCGGCCGGCGCCACCAGGCTCACGGCCAGGCCTTTCTCGCCTGCGCGGCCGGTACGGCCGACACGGTGCACGTGGATCTCGGCATCGCGCGCCAGTTCGACGTTGATCACCATGTCCAGACCGTCGATGTCCAGGCCGCGCGCCGCGACGTCGGTGGCCACCAGCACCGAGGTGCTGCGGTTGGCGAACAGCGCCAGGACTTGGTCACGGTCCCGCTGCTCCAGGTCGCCATGCAAGGCCTGGGCGACGATGCCCTTGGCCTGCAGGTGAGTGACCACGTCCTCGCACTGCTGCTTGGTGAAGCAGAAAGCCACGCAGGACTGCGGACGGAAGTGCCCGAGCACACGGGTCACCGCCTCCAGTCGCTGCGCCGCGTCGATCTCGATGAAGCGCTGCTCGATCTGGTTGTCGGCGTGCAGGCTCTCGACTTTCACCTGCTGCGGCTGGCGCATGAACGCGGCGGCCAGTTGCTCGATGCCCGCCGGGTAGGTGGCCGAGAACAGCAGCGTCTGACGACGGGCAGGCGTACGCTCGATGATGCTGGCGATGGCGTCGTAGAAGCCCATGTCGAGCATGCGGTCGGCTTCGTCGAGCACCAGGGTGTTGAGGCCGCCGAGCACCAGGGTGCCCTTGTCCAGGTGCTGCTGGATCCGCCCTGGGGTGCCGACGATGATGTGCGCGCCATGCTCCAGCGAGGCGATCTGCGGGCCGAGCGAGACCCCGCCGCAGAGGGTCAGGATCTTGATGTTGTCCTCGGCGCGTGCCAGGCGGCGCAGTTCCTTGGCGACCTGGTCGGCCAGCTCGCGCGTCGGGCACAGCACCAGCGCCTGGCAGCCGAAATAGCGCGGGTTGAGCGGGTTGAGCAGGCCGATGCCGAAGGCGGCGGTCTTGCCGCTGCCGGTCTTGGCCTGGGCGATCAGGTCCTGGCCCCTGAGAATGACGGGCAGGCTGCGTGCCTGGATGGGCGTCATCGACGCATAGCCCAGGGCGTCCAGGTTGGCCAGCATGGCGGTGGACAGCGGCAAGGTGGCGAAGGCGGTGGATTCAGTGGTCACGAGACAGGCCTGAGAGCAAAAATGCCGCACAGTCTACCAGCCTCGCGACCTCCGTTTCTAAGCTTCGATCTCCGGTTCCGGACGGGGGGCACGCCTTCCGTCCGTCGGGGCCAGTTGCAGGAAGATCGCCGCCGCCAGCATCGACATCAGGCCGATGGTCAGGAAGGTCAGCTGGAAGGCGCCCAGGGTGGTTTCGGCCGCATCGACGCCTCCGGCCGCGGTGAAGCCGCCCAGCAGCGCACCGGCGCAGGCCACGCCCAGGCTCAGCGCCAGCTGCGCCACCACCGACAGCAGGCTGTTGCCACTGCTGGCGTTGGCGTCGTCCAGGTCGATTAGGGTCACGGTGTTCATGGCCGTGAACTGCAGCGAGTTGATTGCCCCCAGTATGCCCAGCTGCACCAGCAGCAGTTCGTAGGGCGTCTGCTCGTCCACCAGGGCCAGGCTTGCCAGCATCAGGCCGAGCAGCAGGGTATTGCCGGTGAGCACGATGCGGTAGCCCAGGCGCTCGATGATCGGCCGCGCCACCGACTTGGCCAGCATTGCGGCGGCGGCCAGCGGGATCATGCTCATGCCGGCCTCGACCGGCGAGTAACCGAGCGCCACCTGCAGCAGCAAGGGCACCAGGAAGGGCAGGGCGCCGCTGCCCAGGCGGGCGAACAGGTTGCCGAGGATGCCGATGGCGAAGGTCCGCACGCGGAACAGTCGAGGCGAGAACAGCGGGTCCGGGTCACGCCCGGCCCGCAGCCAGTAGGCGGCCAGGCAGGCCATGCCGGCGAACAGCAGCAGCATCACGCGCAGATGCGGCAGGTGCAGCTCGCCCAGCCCCTCCATGGCGATGGTGATCAGCACCATGGCCGCGCCGAACAGCAGAAAGCCCGGCCCGTCGAACGGCGTGCGTTCGGCGCCGCGCAGGTCGGGGATCAGCTTCCACACCGCGTAGCAGCCCAGGAGGCCGACCGGCAGGTTGAGCAGGAAGATCCAGTGCCAGCTCAGCACTTCCACCAGCCAGCCACCGACCGTCGGACCGAGCAGCGGACCGAGCAGCCCGGGGATGGTGATGAAGCTCAGGATGCGCACCAGTTCCGAGCGCGGGTAGGCGCGCAGCACTACCAGCCGCCCGACGGGCAGCATCAGGGCGCCGCCCAGGCCCTGGACCACCCGGGCGAACACTAGAAAGCCCAGGCTGTTGGCCGCCGCGCAGAGCAGCGAGCCGAAGCTGAACAGCAGGATGGCGCTGAAGAAGATGCGCTTGGTGCCGAAGCGGTCGGCGATCCAGCCCGAGGCCGGAATCAGCAAGGCCACCGTGAGCATGTAGGCGATGATCACCCCCTGCATGCGCAGCGGGTTCTCGTCCAGCGACGTGGCCATGGCCGGCAGGGCGGTGTTGAGGATGGTGCCGTCGAGCGACTGCATGAAGAAAGCGATGGCCACCACCCACGGGATCCAGCGGGCGGTGACCGGGTCCAGCGCGATGCGTTCGGGCATGGTGGCCTCGTCGTCAGGGGGTCACAAGGTCAGGGTCAGGGCTTTGACCAGCGCACCCGGCAGATGACTCGATCCAGTCTGTCGCTGACCGTAGGTGCTGGTGGAGAGGATCAGCTCGCGCTCACGGGTCAGGGCCTCCAACTGGTCGCCGAACAGGTCGTACAGGCTGTCGTCGAAGCGCATGGTGGAGACCGGCGCCTGGAGTTGCCCGTCTTCCACCCAGAAGGTGGCGAAGCGCGTCAGGCCGGTCATGCGGGCGGCGGGCAGGTCGGAGTAGTTGAGATACCAGAGGTTGCTGATGTAGAGGCCAGTACCCAGCTGCTCGAGGATGTCCGCCTGGGCCAGGGTGCCGGGGGCGAGGCTGAGCGCACAGGGCGACTCGCCGCTGTCGGCGCCATTCGCACACAGCGCGAACTCGACGGCGCTGCGGGCACTGACCAGGCGGCCGTCCACGCGGCCGTGGTCGACCAGGCAAACATCCTCGCGTGGCGAGCCTTCGTCGGAGAAGGCCGGGCTCAGCGAGCCGCTGACCTGCTCGTGCAGCGACACCATCGGCGCCAGGTGCGCCTCGCCAGCGTACAGCCGTTGCAGCGCGCTGTTGCCGCTGGCCAGCGCCTGCGCCGAGAAGCCGCCCCAGCTCAGCAGACCGGCGATTTCGTCCAGCGCTGCCGGGGCCAGGTAGGCACGGTAGCGACCTGGTGCGAGGGTCAGGGTCGGGCGCCCAAGGGCCTCGAGCTGCGTGCGGCAGTGAGTCAGGCGCGCCGCGAAGGTGTCCGGGCACCAGGTCTGCCCGGCATAGTTGGCTTTCACCGCCTGACCGTTGGCGTGGAACACGCTCCAGTCCAGGTTGAAGCTGCTCGCCTCGTGCCAGCCGCGCGCACCGGCCGAGCTGGCGAAGCCCCGGCTGATCGGCCCGGCGGCATAGATGCCGACCAGGTCCAGCCCATCGGTTGCGTGCTGCAACTGACTCAGGACCGCCTCGGCGTCGGGCAAGGGGTACAGCTGTTCGCTGAGGCTCTGCCAGGCACGCTCATCCAGGCTCAGCCAGGGGTCCTCCGGCAACAAGGGCAGGGTCTGGCGCAGTTGTGCCAGGGCCTCGTGCAGGCGGGCACGGTCGAGCGCTGCGTCCCCGCACAGCGTGAAGGTCAGGTGCGCCTGGCGATTCGCTTGCAACAGGCGAAGGCTCGCCGTGGCCTGTTCGACCTGTCCGGCCTGGCGGACCTTGCCGTGGTTGAAGCGGATGAACTGCGAGCACTCGGCGTCGTAGCCGAGCGTGAAGTGCTCGTCGGGCCGCAGGGCCTGGTGCAGGTCCTGGACCAGGGTGTCGAAACGATCGCGTGGGGTCCGTTGCATCAGGCCTGGCCTCCGAAGACATCGATCTGGCTGAACAGGCACGCCGGCGACGCATGGCCGACGCGGATCACCTGGTTGGGTTCGCCCTTGCCGCAGTTGGGCGTGCCGAGCACCTGCCGGGTCGAGGCATCGCCCACGCCGATCAGGCTGCGCCAGAAGCCGGCCGAGATACCCCGGTAGTTGGGGTTCTTCACCACGCCCTTGAGTTCGCCGTCCTCGATCAGTTGGCCCCATTCGCAGCCGAACTGGAACTTGTTGCGCGCATCGTCGATGGACCACGAGCGGTTGGTGCGCATCAGGATGCCGCGCTCCACGCAGCCGATCAGCTGTTTCAGGCCCTGCGTCCCAGGCTCGATGTTGAGGTTGGCCATGCGATCGATCGGCGCGCGGTTCCAGCTGCAGGCGCGGCTGTTGGCCACGCCGTCGAGGCCCGAGCGCGCTTGCGACAGGGCGCCGCCCAAGGGCCGCAGCAGCACGCCGGCGCGGATCAGGAACTGCTTGCTGGCCGGCGTGCCGTCGTCGTCGTGACTGTAGCTGGCCAGCTCTTCGGGCAGCGTCGGGTCGAACGTCACGTCGAGCAAGGGCGAGCCGTAGCGCAGGTGACCGAAGTCCGCCGGGGTGATGAAGCTGGTCCCGGCGTAGTTGCGCTCGTCGCCGAGGATGCGGTCCATCTCCAGCGGATGGCCGATGGATTCGTGGATCTGCAGGCTCATCTGGTCGGGCATCAGCAGCAGGTCACGGGCGCCGCTAGGCGTATTGGGCGCCAGCAGCAGTTGCAAGGCCTCGTCGGCCACCCAGGCGCCGGCACCGATCAGGCCACAGCGCTCGACCACTTCGGCCCCGCCTTGCTGGCCGAAGTTTTCCCGGCCCAGGCTGCGGCTCTGGCTGTCACGGCCGTCGCTGGCGGTCACGCTCATGCCCGGGAACAGGAAGCGCTGAGCCTGGCGCAGTTCGGCCCCGGCGCTGTTCAGGTAGATCTGCTCCACCTCGGTGATGCCCAGGCTGGCCTGCCAGTCCACCAGGCGGTCGTCCTTCGGCACCCTGGCCGACTCCGTCGCCAGCAGTTCCAGCCAGTGGCCCAGCGCGGGCAGCGATGCGTCGAGGTTGGGCGAGACGTGGTCGTGGCGTGCGCTGGACACCGGTTGGCCGCTGAGGTCGAGCAGGCTGAAGCGCGCGATCTGCCGCGCCAGCCGTTCGGCCCGCTCGAGCGCGGCCTGCAAGCCCGCCTGGGACAGGTCGGCGGTGGCGGCGTAGGCTTCAACGCCCTGAAGCCGCACGGTGAGCATGGCGCCTTCGTCGCGGCTAAAGAACGGCGGTTCCACGACGTTGCGGCGCACCGACAGGCTGTGCTGGGACTGGCGCACGTGACGCAGGGAGAAGACCTCGGCCGTGCTGCGCAACGCGGCGAAACGCTGGCGCAACGGGGCGCTGGACTCGAACATGCAGACCTCCTTGGCAAGGACGCGCAGCGAGCGCGACACAGTGGTGTGGACGGGAGTATGACCCAACCGGCTGCAAGGGTGACCTGAATACAGGCCGGGCTAGTGGTCTTTTCGGAAACTTCCTGCCTCCGTTTCGGAAGCGTAGGGCAGATTAACCCCTCGAACGCGAGGTTGAATGGCACTTCATTTCCAGAGGGGGCCGTTCCATGTCCACAGTCAGCACAGCCGACACCGTCAAGCATCTACCCGTGACATCGGTCGATGAGCCGATGTTCTTCGTGGTCTCGCCACGCAAACTGGTCATCATGAGCATCCTGACCTTCAACTTCTACACGGTGTACTGGTTCTACCGGAACTGGCGCCTGTACACGCGTCACAGCGGTGAGCCGCTCTGGCCGCTGGTGCGGACGGTTTTCGGGATCCTCTTCATCCACGGCCTACTCAAGCGGGTCGATCGGCAGATCAAGCTGACGGGCAGGACCTACGCCTGGTCGCCCCTGTTACTGACTTGCGCCATCTGGCTGCTGTGCATCGTGCATTACGCCCTGTCGATGCTCCAGGTGCTCGACCCTTCGCCCGTTCGGGCAATGATCACGATCGTGCTGAGTGCGGCGTTCGGGGTGTGGTGGAGCCTGACGGTTCAGCGGGCCATCAACTTCTGCGTCGGCGACCCCGAAGGCGAAAGCAACAGCGCGCTGTCATGGGCCAATGGAGTGTGGATCGTGCTGGGTCTGCTGGTATGGGCGCTTGCTTTGGCACCGATACTGCTGGCCCCTCAGGCGCCTTTCATCAGCGGCGGCTTCTGATACCCGGGCGTCGGCGTTGTTTTTAGCGCGACGCCTGAAAGGCGCAGGCATGAAACGAAAAAAGCCGAGGCGACCTGGGGCCGCCTCGGCTTTCGACGTGTCGCCGTCGGGGTCAGCCGATGGTCATCAGGCTGGCGTTACCGCCGGCCGCTGCCGTGTTGACGCTGACCGCACGCTCGATCACCAGTCGCTCCAGGGCGATCTGGTGATCGCCGCTGGACAAGCCCTGGACGCCGACGATGGCACCGGCGCGCTTGGCCACCTGCTCGCAGATCGCGCGCAGCTGGTCGGAGTCACCGTGGTGCAGCACGGCGTCGAAGGCGACGTCGTCCTTGTGCCAGTCGGCGACCAGCTTGACCTTGGCCTGCACGTCCCGTGGCAGGCGCGCCCGCAGCGAGCGACCCGGTTCGCTGTCCTCGAACAGCGCCGAGCTGCCGACCGCCAGGACGGCTGCCAGTTGCGCCTGCAGGTCCGCTTCGCTGTCGGCCAGGCACAGCACGTGCTCGCGCGGCAGGATGGTGTAGCTGTTGCGCTCGCCGGTCGGGCCGGGCAGCAGGCGGTTGATGCCGGTCTGCGACTGCTGGACGAAGCTGTCGCACAGCGCTGCCAGCTCGTTCAGCTGGTTGCTGCTGGCCCAGGCCTTGTAGCCCTGCAGCGGCTGGAGCAGCTGGGTACGGGCCGGGTTGTCCAGGGGCGTGTCGCCGTCGACGCGCTCGAAGTGACGCGAGATGGCATCGGCCGGACGGGTCGACAGCAGGCGGAACAGGTACAGCGGGCCGCCGGCTTTCGGGCCGGTACCCGACAGGCCTTCGCCGCCGAACGGCTGGACGCCGACCACGGCACCGACGATGTTGCGGTTGACGTACATGTTGCCGGCGTTGACGTTCTCCACCACCTTGGCGATGGTTTCGTCGATCCGGGTGTGCACGCCCAGGGTCAGGCCATAGCCGGAGGCGTTGATCTGCTCGATCAGTTGGTCGAGGTTGCGGCGGTTGTAGCGCACCACGTGCAGGACCGGGCCGAAGATCTCACGCTGCAGTTCGTCGAAGCTTTCCAGCTCGATCAGGGTCGGCATGACGAAGGTGCCGCGCTTGCATTCCTCGGCATCGGCCAGGGCCATCTGGTAGATGGAGCGGCCCTTGGCACGCATGCCCTGGATGTGCTTCTCGATGCCTTGCTTGGCCTCGGCGTCGATCACCGGGCCGATGTCCACGGACAGGCGCTCGGGGTTGCCGAGGCGGCTCTGCGCCATGGCGCCCTTGAGCATCTCGATCACGCGGTCGGCGGCGTCTTCCTGCACGCACAGCACGCGCAGGGCCGAGCAGCGCTGGCCGGCGCTGTCGAAGGCCGAGGACACCACGTCTACCACGACCTGTTCGGTCAGCGCGGAAGAGTCGACGATCATCGCGTTCTGGCCACCGGTTTCGGCGATCAGCGGGATCGGGCGGCCCTGGGCGTCCAGGCGACCGGCGACGTTGCGTTGCAACAGGCGCGCGACTTCGGTGGAGCCGGTGAACATCACGCCCTTGACGCGATCGTCACCGACCAGGCGTGCACCGACGGTTTCGCCGCGACCTGGCAGCAGTTGCAGCACGCCTTCCGGAATGCCGGCTTCCAGCAGCAGGCGCACGGCCTGGGCGGCGATGAGCGGGGTCTGTTCGGCAGGCTTGGCCAGTACCGGGTTGCCGGCGGCGAGCGCAGCGGCCACCTGGCCGGAGAAGATCGCCAGGGGGAAGTTCCACGGGCTGATGCAGACCACCGGACCGAGCGGGCGATGGGCATCGTTGCTGAAGTCGTTGCGTGCCTGCACCGCGTAGTAGCGCAGGAAGTCCACGGCCTCGCGCACTTCGGCGATGGCGTTGAGGTAGGTCTTGCCCGCCTCGCGCACCAGCAGGCCCATCAATGGCTGGATCTCGGCTTCCATCAGGTCGGCGGCGCGTTCCAGGATGGCGGCACGCTCTGCAGGCGGCGTGGCCTGCCAGATCGGCGCGGCGTTGACGGCGCACTGGATGGCGTTGTCGGCGTCGGCGACGGTGGCTTCCTGCACGTGACCGACCACGTCGCGGTGGTCGGACGGGTTCAGGACCTGGGCAGCGGCTTCTTCGCTGGCAGCGCAGCCCAGCAGTGGCGCGGCTTTCCAGTCGGTGTGCGCGGTGGCCAGCAGGGCGCAGGACAGCGACGCCAGGCGGTGTTCGTTGGACATGTCGATGCCCGCCGAGTTGGCGCGTTCGGTGCCGTAGAGGTCACGCGGCAACGGGATGCGCGGGTGCGGCAGGCCGATGCGGCCTTCCTGGGTGCCCATGCGCTCGATGCTCACGACCGGGTCGGCGACCAGTTCCTGGATCGACAGGGTATGGTCGGCCACACGGTTGACGAACGAGGTGTTGGCACCGTTTTCCAGCAGGCGGCGAACCAGGTAGGCCAGCAGGGTCTCGTGGGTACCGACCGGCGCGTACACGCGGCACGGACGGTTCAGCTTGCCATCGGCGATCTTGCCCACGACCTGCTCGTAGAGCGGCTCGCCCATGCCGTGCAGGCACTGGAACTCGTACTGGCCCGGGTAGTAGTTCTGGCCGGCGATGTGGTAGATGGCCGACAGCGTGTGGGCGTTGTGCGTGGCGAACTGCGGGTAGATGGCTTCCGGCACCGCCAGCAGCTTGCGAGCGCAGGCGACGTAGGAGACGTCGGTGTAGACCTTGCGGGTGTAGACCGGGTAGCCCTCGAGGCCTTCGACCTGGGCGCGCTTGATCTCGCTGTCCCAGTAGGCGCCTTTGACCAGGCGGATCATCAGGCGGTGACGGCTGCGCTTGGCCAGGTCGATGACGTAGTCGATCACGTGCGGGCAACGCTTCTGGTAGGCCTGGATGACGAAGCCGATGCCGTTCCAGCCGGCCAGCTGCGGCTCGAAGCACAGACGCTCGAGCAGGTCCAGGGACAGCTCCAGACGGTCGGCTTCCTCAGCGTCGATGTTCAGGCCGATGTCGTACTGCTTGGCCATCAGGGTCAGCGACAACAGGCGTGGGTACAGCTCTTCCATCACGCGCTCGTACTGGGCGCGGCTGTAGCGTGGGTGCAGCGCCGAGAGCTTGATCGAGATGCCCGGGCCTTCATAGATGCCACGGCCGTGCGAGGCCTTGCCGATCGAGTGGATGGCCTGCTCGTAGGAGGCCAGGTACTTCTGCGCGTCGTGCTCGGTCAGCGCGGCTTCGCCGAGCATGTCGTAGGAGTAGCGGAAGCCCTTGGACTCGAAGCGGCTGGCGTTGGCCAGGGCTTCGGCGATGGTCTCGCCGGTGACGAACTGCTCGCCCATCAGGCGCATGGCCATGTCGACGCCCTTGCGGATCATCGGCTCGCCGCTCTTGCCGATGATGCGGCTGAGCGAGGAGGACAGGCCCGATTCGTTGTGCGTCGAGACCAGCTTGCCGGTCAGCAGCAGGCCCCAGGTGGCGGCGTTGACGAACAGCGACGGGCTGTTGCCCAGGTGCGGCTGCCAGTTGCCGGTGCTGATCTTGTCGCGGATCAGGGCGTCACGGGTGCCCTTGTCGGGGATGCGCAGCAGGGCTTCGGCCAGGCACATCAGGGCCACGCCTTCCTGGGAGGACAGCGAGAACTCTTGCAGCAGACCTTGCACGATGCCGGCCCGGCCGCCGGCGCTCTTCTGGTGGCGCAGCTTGTCGGCGATGCGCACGGCGAGCTTGTTGGTGGCCTCGGCCTGCTCGACCGAGAGGCGCGCCTGCTCCAGCAGCATCGGGACCATTTCCTGCTCGGGACGGCGATAGGCACCGGTGATGGCCGCGCGCAGCACCGATTGCGGCAGGATGCTCTCGGCGAACTCGAGGAAGCACTGGTGCTCGTGATCGGGCTGCACTTCACCGGCGTCGTCGGCGTTGGCCGAGGTCTGGGCGGTGAGTTCGGTCAGGGTAGCACCACCCTCGAGCTTCTCGAGGTAATTGAAGATTGCCTGCTTGATCAACCAGTGCGGCGTGCGGTCGATGGACTGCGCAGCGCTCTTGAGTCGTTCACGGGTCGGGTCGTCGAGTTTGACCCCAAGGGTGGTCGTCGCCATTTTCTTGTCCTCGTTATTGCCACCGGTGTGGCTTAAGCTGGCGCCAAGATTAGCGGTCGGCCATTACGGGTGCAACCGGGTGCAACCCAAAAAGTTCACATCGAAGGTGCAACTCGTCCGATACCGATTGTCGCAGTCGGAAAAGGCTCGAATAAGGTGCGAAGTATTCTGAAAACTCCGATTTTTGCTCCAAAAAGGAGCAAAAAAGTAGCCTTAATCCGAAATGCATGGTCAGGTGCAACTGGCAAGTGAAAAATGGTTGCACCTGATTCATGTTGTTGCATAGGATTCGTCGCCTGGGTGCAACCGGCTTTTCGACCGGTTGCTGAGATAACAACAAATTGCCAGGGCACAACAATGGGCGCATTCAATCCGCTGATGATCACGTTCGTGATCTATATCGCCGTCATGGTGCTGATCGGCTTCATGGCCTATCGCTCCACACAGAACCTTTCCGACTACATTCTCGGTGGCCGTAGCCTCGGCAGTGTGGTGACCGCCTTGTCCGCCGGCGCTTCCGACATGAGTGGCTGGCTGCTGATGGGTCTGCCAGGCGCCATCTACCTGTCCGGCCTGTCCGAGGTCTGGATCGCCATCGGTCTGACCATCGGTGCCTACCTCAACTGGCTGTTCGTCGCCGGCCGTCTGCGCGTGCAGACCGAGCACAATGGCGACGCACTGACGCTGCCGGACTTCTTCGCCAGCCGATTCGAAGACCAGAGCGGGCTGCTGCGCATCATCTCGGCCATCGTGATTCTGGTGTTCTTCACCATCTACTGCGCGTCGGGCATCGTGGCGGGGGCCCGTCTGTTCGAAAGCACGTTCGGCATGCCGTATGAGACCGCGCTGTGGGCCGGTGCCGCCGCGACCATCGCCTACACCTTCATCGGTGGCTTCCTGGCGGTGAGCTGGACCGACACCGTGCAGGCCTCGCTGATGATCTTCGCGCTGATCCTGACGCCGGTGATCGTGCTGATCTCCACCGGCGGGTTCGACACCACGTTCGCGGCCATCGAGCTGCAGAATCCTGCGCACTTCGACCTGTTCAAGGGTGCCACCTTCGTCGGCGTCGTCTCCCTGCTGGGCTGGGGCCTGGGCTACTTCGGGCAGCCGCACATCCTGGCGCGCTTCATGGCCGCCGATTCGGTCAAGTCGATCGCCAAGGCGCGCCGCATCTCCATGACCTGGATGATCCTGTGCCTGGTCGGTACCTGCGCCGTAGGCTTCTTCGGTATCGCCTACTTCTCGGCGCACCCGGACCTGGCCGGCCCGGTCACCGAGAACCACGAACGCGTGTTCATCGAACTGGCCAAGATCCTGTTCAACCCCTGGATTGCAGGCATCCTGCTGTCGGCCATCCTGGCCGCCGTCATGAGCACCCTGAGCTGCCAGCTGCTGGTCTGCTCCAGCGCCCTGACCGAAGACTTCTACAAGGCCTTCCTGCGCAAAGGTGCGTCGCAGCGTGAGCTGGTCTGGGTCGGTCGTCTGATGGTCCTGGCCGTGGCGCTGATCGCCATCGCCCTGGCCGCCAACCCGGAAAACCGCGTGCTGGGCCTGGTCGCCTACGCCTGGGCCGGCTTCGGTGCCGCCTTCGGTCCGGTGGTGCTGATCTCGGTACTGTGGAAAGGCATGACCCGCAACGGCGCCCTGGCGGGCATCGTGGTCGGTGCGCTGACCGTCATCCTGTGGAAGAACCTGGCCATCTCCAGCCTGTACGAGATCATCCCGGGCTTCCTGCTCGCCAGCCTCGCCATCGTCCTGGTCAGCAAGCTGGGTCGTCCGACCGCCAGCATGATCGCGCGCTTCGAGAAGGCCGACGCGGCTTATCACAGCGAGAAGTAGAGCAGCGGCGAGTAGCAAGCCGCAAGCTGCAAGCTGTGTTGGATGGGCCTGTTCTGAAGGTTCAGGCCCATTCATTAAGGTCCCGGGTTTATGGACCCTGCGGGCCCAATCGCGGCACAGGGGCCGCTCCGCATGAGCCATGATTGCCTGCACCACCGCGGCGGGTGTAGATACCGTCTTGATCCTCACTTCGCAAGCGCGATCTGAGGGTCGAATGGTTTGTCGGATTTCACCACGCCATACACCAGGTGCAGCAGCTTGCGCATGGCCGCGCAGACGATCTGTTTGTA
>NZ_JAAMQJ010000027.1 GCF_013523125.1 Pseudomonas entomophila
GCTTGCTCATGGACTGGCCCTCGCTGCCGTTGGCTGTTCAAGAAACGCCACCGTGGCACTGTGATGCCTCGGCGGGGGCGAGTCCATTCAATTACACCCGTAGCCCCACCGCGGGGTTGCAGGCTATAGCGGTCACCTGTGGGGCCCCAGTGCCGCGATCGGCTCCGCAGGAGCCGCAAAGCCCGGCACCTCGGAGCAGCAGGCTGACGGTGTCCAAAGGCTTGCATCTTCTTCACGCCCCGCCAGATTCGCTTGCCGCTTGCCGCTTGCCGCTTGCCGCTTGCCGCTTGCCGCTACCCCTGCAACCCCGCCAGACAGGTCGCCAGGTGATAAGGCGTCGTCGAAGGCATGTCGTGCCGGCTGACCCGTCCTGCACCATCGCGGCACTCATGCCAACCCTCGGCGGTGAGAAAGCGCGTCTCCAGCACCTGCAGCTGCCGCGCCAACGTCTCGCGCCAGGCGGGCCGCAGGGCCAGGGCGCGCACGTATTCGGCCTGAGCCCAGATGCGCTGGGTCGCGTCGATCACCCGCCCGTCGACATCGAGCATTGCCAGCACCGCGCCGTCCTGCACGCCGAACCGCTCGGCCTGCGCAAAACCGCGCGTGATCGAGGCATGCAGCGCGGAGTCGCGCAGCAGCGGCGAGGTGTCGAGCAGGAAGAACCACTCGAACTGATGCCCCGGCTCGAACCAGTTGTCCGGTGCCCCCCTGGGACGCTCCAGCATCACGCCGGTATCGGGGTCGACGAAGTCGCGCTGCAAGGCCTCGCACAGCCCGATCAGCGCCTCCTGCACGGCCTCGTCCGCCCTGACCGCCAGGGTCTGCAGAAAGGCCTCGGCCAAATGCATCTGCGGGTTCTGCAGCGGGCCGCTGCCCAGGTCCGACCAGTTCTCGCCCAGGCTGGCCTCGTACAGGCCGTCGTCACGGGCGAAACGCTCGGCGATGACGCTCAGCGCACCCTCGAGGGTGGACGCGACCAGACGTTCGCCCACCTGGCCCCAATAATGGGCGCAGGCGAACACGATGAACGCGTGGGTGTAGAGGTCCTTGCGCCGATCCAGCGGCTGACCGTGCGCATCGATGCTGTAGAACCAGCCACCGTGCTCGGCATCGTGGAAATGCGTGCGCAACGAGCGGAACAGTGTGGCCGCACGCTCAGCGGCACCGGGCTCGCCCAGACGGCTGCTGAACAGGTACAGCTGGCGCGCGCAGGCCATGGCGCGGTAGCGCACCACGGGCAAGGGGCGATGCTCGGCGTCCAGGGCTTCATAGGGCAAGGCCATGTCCGCATTCCACCCCGGGCCTTGCCACAACGGCACGAGGGTATCGGCAAGGTGCTGCCTGAAGCGGTGCAGGCGGGCATCGAAGTCGGACAAGGCAGGCGAGGGCGTGGACATGAGGGCGCTCAGGACGGTCGGGCAGTGCGCCATGGTAGCAGAATCGGCCGTTGCGCGGCCTCAGCCTGGGTTGCCCAGGCCCTGCCAGTGGCGCGCGCCGACGAAGATGAAGCGCAGCTGCTGGATGATCTTTTCCTGGGCGCTCAAGGACGCCGGCCACTCGACGTCGGGGGTGTCGATCAGCTCCGGCAGGGTGGCGAAGACGGTCTTGACCACCAGGTCGGCCATCACCGCCAGCGCCGGCGCATCCAGGTGCTGCCAGCGCGGCATGTGTGCCAGGTCGGTGGCCAGGTCCGAGCTGATGCCATGGCGCAGGCGGGCAATGGCCTGGCGCACGACCTGTGAGCCCCCATATTGCTCGCGGGCCAGAAACAGAAACTGCGCACGGTGGGCCGCGACCACGTCGAGAAAGATCCGCACCGATGCATCGGTGATGCCGCCCATTTCCAGCTCGTTCTGTCGCACCAGGCGAATGGTCTGGCGGAACGTGGCGTCGATGGCACCGACCAGCGCCAGGCCCAGGGCGTCCATGTCCGGAAAGTGGCGGTAGAAGCCGGTGGGGACGATGCCGGCCAGCCGCGCGACCTCGCGCAGGCTGAGGCTGCCGAAACCGCGCCCGCTCTCCATCAACTGGCAGGCGGCGTCGAGCAGGGCCTGTCGAGTCTGAAGCTTCTGTTCGGCGCGCGGCAGCATGGCGGGCAATCTGTGGCTGATGTGGAACCGCACTCTAGAGAAAAGCACCGAGCCGGGTCAATGCAGGCTGGATCGCGTGTACAAGTCCTTCGACGTAACTCGCTCAGCCGAGATGACCGGCCTTGCGCACACGCTCGGAGCCGCCTTCGGCCACCGCTTCGGCCCGCTCGAGCAGACGATCGGCGCCACCTTCGGCCACCGCAGTGTCGCGTTCGAGCAGACGATCGGCACCGCCCTCGGCGAGCTGTGCGGCGCGTTCGAGCAGGCGGTCGGCGCCGCCTTCGGTAAGGAAGGCCTGGGTACGGGGTGCCGAGCGTACTTCGCCGATCGTGGGCTGATCCGGCGCGGGCAGGGCGAAGGCCTGGGTCGACAGCAGCGACAGGCTCAGGCTGAGCAGCAAGAACGATTTCATAGGGGATGCTCCTGTAATGGGCAAGTGAATGGGGAACGAGGCCCATGCTACGCCGCGTGCGCGTGACGAGAAGTTCATCCGGGTGATGGTGATCATCGACACCAATGATGATCGTTGCAGAGGCTCTGGCGCGCGGGTCTGGCGTCGGCGGCGGTCACTTGCAGAACGGGGATGGGCAGGGCGGTCTAGCCTGTAAGGGGGGGACGACGGCGAAAAAACCGTGATCTCGCGCCTTGGATAAAACCCGGCGGGCTTTCGTCAGTCCGACGTAATACGATCGCTTTCATCATCCTCGGCTTCGGCCCGCCATCAGGAGAACTTCGCAATGACGCGCCCTGCCCGAATCATCGCCTGGACCCTTGCCAGCTTCGTCGCGTTGCTGGCGATACTGGTGGTGATCATCGCCACCTTCGACTGGAATCGGGTCAAGCCGATGCTCAACGAGAAGGTGTCCGAGGCCCTGCACCGACCATTTGCCATCAATGGCAACCTGGCTGTGCGCTGGCAGCGCGAGCCTGAAGAAGGCGGCTGGCGCGCCTGGGTGCCCTGGCCACGGTTCATCGCCGACGACCTGACCCTGGGCAACCCGGACTGGGCCAAGGAGCCGCGCATGGTCGGCCTGGAGCGCGTGGAGTTTCGTCTGTCGCCCTTGCCCCTGCTGGCGCAGCGCATCACCATCCCGCGCATCGACCTGACCAAACCCGATGCGCAACTGACCCGTCTGGCCGATGGCCGGGCCAACTGGACCTTCGACCTGGGGCCCAAGGATGAGAACGCCGAGCCGTCGAGCTGGGAGCTGGACATCGGCTCGATCCGCTTCGACCAGGGCAACGTGCGCTACGACGACCAGATGCTCAAGGCGAGCGTGAAGGTGCAGATCGATCCGCTGGGCAAGCCGATTCCGTTCAGCGAGATCGTCGGCAAGGAGCGCGCGGAAAAAACCGGAAATGCCCAGGACTACGCATTCGGCCTGAAGGCCGAAGGGCGTTACAAAGGTGAGCCGGTCTCCGGCACCGGCAAGATCGGTGGATTGCTGGCCCTGCGCGACAGCGAGCAGCCGTTCCCCATCCAGGCCGACGTCCGTGCCGCCGACACGCGCGTGGTCCTGGCCGGTACCGTGACCGACCCGCTCAACCTGGGGGCGCTCGACCTGCGCCTGCGCCTGTCGGGCAAGAGCCTGGGCAACCTGTACCCGCTGACCGGCGTGACGCTGCCGGACACGCCACCGTACTCCACCGACGGCCACCTGACGGCCAACCTGCAGGACAAGCAGGGCATGCGTTTCCGCTACGAAGGGTTCAACGGCAAGATCGGCAACAGCGACATTCACGGCACCCTGGCGTACGCCGCCACCCAGCCACGGCCCAAGCTCAGCGGTGAGCTGGTGTCGAACCAGCTGCTGTTCGATGACCTGGCCCCGCTGATCGGTGCCGACTCCAACACCGAGCAAAAGGCTCGCGGTGGCGCCAGCAAGCAGCCGACGGACAAGGTCTTGCCCGTGGAGGAGTTCCGCACCGAACGCTGGCGCGCCATGGACGCCGACGTGAAGTTCACCGGCAAGCGCATCGTGCACAGCAAGGAGCTGCCGTTCAACGATCTGTCGGCCCATGTGCTGCTCGAAGATGGCCTGCTGCGCCTGAACCCGCTGCGCTTCGGTGTCGCTGGCGGCAACCTGGAGTCGCGTATTCGTCTGGATGGGCGCAACGTGCCGCTCCAGGGCCATGCCAAGCTCAGCGCCCGCGGCTTCAAGCTCAAGCAGCTGTTCCCAAGCTTTGCGCCGATGCAGACCAGCTTCGGTGAACTCAACGGCGATGCTGACCTGCGCGGGCGTGGCAACTCGGTGGCGGCGTTGCTGGGCAGCTCCAATGGTGATTTGCGCCTGCTGATCAACGACGGCGCGATCAGTCGCAGCCTGATGGAAATCGCCGGTTTGAACGTCGGCAACTACCTGGTCGACAAGCTGTTCGGCGACGAAGAGGTGAAGATCAACTGCGCGGCGGCCGACGTCGGGATCAAGGAGGGCCTGGCAAGTACGCGGGTGTTCGTGTTCGATACCGAGAACGCGATCATCTACGTCGACGGTAACGTCAACCTGGCCAGCGAGCGGATGGATCTGGAAGTGTCGCCGGAGTCGAAGGGCTTCCGGCTGTTCTCCCTGCGCTCACCGCTGTACGTACGCGGGACCTTCGCCAAGCCCAATGCAGGCGTGAAGGCCGTACCGCTGGCGCTGCGCGGTGCCGGCATGCTGGCCCTCGGCGCCACCGTCGGCCCGGCCGCCGGGCTGCTGGCCCTGATCGCGCCAGGGGACGACGTGCCGGACCAGTGCCGACCGCTGCTGGAGAAGGTGAAAGCGGGCAAGAAATAGGGCGAGGGGGAGTGCAGGCGCGCCGCGGAAGAGGCAAGGGCGCTTGAGCCTGCCCCGGCCGCATCGCTGGCAAAGCCAGCTCCCACACGGGCCGTGCGAAAATCTGAAGGATCTGAGGGGCCCATGACCCATTCACCCGCTGGGCTGTCTTCGATCACCCAGCTACGAATGACAGTGTGGGAGCTGGCTTGCCAGCGATAGCGTCGGTACAGGCACAGTGCCTCAAACCGACGTGCCTTGATGAAGCCGGCGCCTGAGCGAGTGCTATACCGGCCTCACACCTGCGTGAACCGCCCCAACCGCTGTCGCAGCCGATCGTTCTCGCTGCGCAACACGCGCACCTCCTGCAGCAGTTCCAGCGCCAGTGCCACACCTTCCCATTCCAGCTGCAGCTCGTCACGCAATCGAGCTGCCCGGCGAGCCAGGTGCGGCGCCTGGTCATCGAAGCGCCAGTCGTCGGGCGTGCGCCCCGACGGTTCAACGATGCCGTGTTCGACGATTTCGATCACACAGTCCGCCGACAGATCGGCTTCCTGGCAGAGGGTACGCATGTCCAGTTGAACGATCAGGGTGCTGCTCATGATCAGCTACTCCATTGAGTCCTCGGGTTGAATGCGGCCTTGTCGGCCAGCTTGCTCCACAATTCGCGGGTATCGGCGTTGGACTGGCTGGGCATCACCACCTTGAGCTGGGCGTACAGGTCACCACGCTCGCCCTGCTTGTTGGCCAGGCCCATGCCCTTGACGCGCAGGCGCTGCCCGGCCTGGCTGTCGGGCCGGATGGTCAGGTTGATCTTGCCGGTCAGGGTCGGGACCGCCACCTTGGTGCCCAAGGCCGCTTCCCATGGCGCCAGGGGCACGGTGATGATCAGGTCGTGGCCTTCGACATCGAACAGCGGATGCGGCGCCATGCGCAGCGTCAGGTACAGGTCGCCATTGGCCCCGCCATCGATGCCCGGCGCGCCCTGGCCCTTGAGACGAATGCGCTCGCCATCGGTCACTCCGGCCGGGATCTTGATGTTCAAGGTCTTGGTGGTGAAGCCGGTGCGCTGACCCTGCGCATTGACCTGCGGCACCTGGAAGCTGACCTGCTTGGACTCCTTGCTCAGGGTCTCCTCGAGAAACACCGCCAGTTCCAGTTCCACGTCCTGCCCTCGTCTGCCCGCGCTCTGTTGTGGGCCACGACCGAAGGGGTTACCACCGCGCGCGCCGAAGATCGAACTGAAGAAGTCCGAAAAATCACCCTGTTCGAACCCGCTGTCGGCGCCACCACGGCCCTGCCAACCAGGAGGGGCCTGGAAGGGTCGGCCATGCTGACCGCCGTACTTGCGGATCTCGTCGTACTCGGCACGTTTCTCCGGGCTGCCAAGCACTTCGTAGGCCTCGTTGGCCTCCTTGAACTTGTCCTCGGCGTCCCGCTCCTTGCTGACATCGGGGTGGTACTTGCGCGCCAGCTTGCGATAGGCGGCCTTGATCGCCTTGTCGTCCGCCGTCGGCTCCACACCGAGTATCGTGTAATAGTCTTTGAAGTCCATCTAAGGGCTCACCCTCGAAAAATAGGCGTTACTGCTGAAGATAAGGATCAAGCATAGCCTTTCAAGGTGCCCTATGGGTGGATCTGGCGCAGACGATCGGTCTTGATTCTCGCGTTCACTCGCATACACTGCGCGGCCGTTTTTGCCTCCGGACACCTGCAAGCATGTCAGATCACACCCCGGCCCGCGCCTGCGGCATCGACTTCGGCACCTCGAACTCCACGGTCGGCTGGCATCGACCGGGCGGCGACACCCTGCTCGCGCTGGAGGACGGCAAGATCACGCTGCCGTCGGTGGTGTTCTTCAACCTCGAAGAGCGGCGCCCGGCCTACGGCCGCATGGCCTTGCACGAATATCTGGAGGGCTACGAAGGCCGGCTGATGCGTTCGCTCAAGAGCCTGCTCGGCTCCAAGCTGATCAAGCACGACACCAGCGTGCTGGGCACGGCCTTGCCGTTCAAGGACCTGCTGGGCCTGTTCATCGGTGAACTCAAGCGCCGCGCCGAGGCGTCGGCCGAACGCAGCTTCGACCAGGTGGTGCTCGGTCGCCCGGTGTTCTTCGTCGACGATGATCCGGCGGCCGACCAGGAAGCCGAAGACACCCTGGCCGAGGTCGCCCGCACGCTGGGCTTCAAGGACGTGTCGTTCCAATTCGAACCGATCGCTGCGGCGTTCGACTACGAGTCGGGCATCGACCGAGAGGAGCTGGTGCTGATCGTCGACATCGGCGGCGGTACCTCGGACTTCTCCCTGGTGCGCCTGGCGCCTGAGCGCCATCAGCTCGATGAGCGCCAGAGCGACATCCTGGCCACCGGCGGCGTACACATCGGGGGTACCGACTTCGACAAGCAGCTCAGCCTGCACGGGGTGATGCCGTTGTTCGGTTATGGCAGCCGCATGAAGAGCCAGGCCCTGATGCCGACCAGCTACCACCTGAACCTGGCCACCTGGCACACCATCAACGCCGTGTATGCGCAGAAGTCGCAGCTGGCGCTGGGCAGCCTGCGCTACGACATCGAGGATGCCCAGGGCATCGACCGGCTGTTCAAGCTGATCGAGCAACGCGCCGGTCACTGGCTGGCCATGGAAGTGGAAGCCAGCAAGATCGCCCTGACCGACGAACCGAGCCGACGCATCGACCTTGGGCGCATCGAGCCGCACCTAGCCGCCGACCTGACCCGTCCTCTGTTCGAGCAGGCCATCGACGGCTTGCTCGAGCGGGTGCGCGGCAGCGTGACCGATCTGCTGAGCAAGGCAGGCGTGGGCGTCGGCCAGGTCGACACCGTGTTCTTCACCGGCGGCTCCAGCGGCATTCCGGCCCTGCGCCAGAGCGTCGCCGCCATGCTGCCCAGCGCCCGCCACGTGGAAGGCAACCGCTTCGGCAGCATCGGCAGCGGCCTGGCCATCGAGGCGCGCAAGCGGTACGGGTGAGGGGGGAGGGCGAGCCTCAAGCTACAAGCTACAAGCTACAAGCTACAAGCGGACGGTGGTGTGGTGCGTCAAGTGTTGACAGGACGTTGAGACAGGGCTGACGCTCTGGCTTGCCGCTTGCCGCTTGCCGCTTGCCGCTTGCCGCTTGCCGCTCTCACACCAACTCGATCCGCCGCAACTCACTCTTGAGGTAGGCGTAGTAGATAGGCCCGGCGACCACGCCGGGCAGGCCGAAGGCTGCCTCGAAGACCAGCATCGCCAGCAGCAGCTCCCAGGACTTGGCGCGGATCTGGCCGCCGACGATGCGGGCGTTGAGGAAGTATTCGACCTTGTGGATGACGATCAGGTAACCGAGCGCAGCGACCGCCACCCAGATCGACAGCGACAGGCCGACGATGGTGATCAGGGTGTTCGACATCAGGTTGCCGATCACCGGCAGCAGGCCGAGCAGGAAGGTCAGCACGATCAAGGTCTTGGTCAGGGGCAGGTGCACGCCGAACAAGGGCAGCACCAGCGCCAGGAAGATCCCGGTGAAGGCCGTGTTGAGCAGGGAAATCTTGATCTGCGCGAAGACGATGTTGCGAAACGCCTGGACCAGCAGGCTGAGCCGCTCGAACAGTGCCGCCGCCAGAGGCTTGCGCCGTGAGACGTCGGGCAGGCGCTGCAGGGCGACGATGGCGCCCAGGATCATGCCGATCAGCAGGGTGACGAACATGTGCGCCGCACCCTTGCCCAGCAGTTGCAGCTCGCCCATGTGGCTCTTGAACCACTCGCCGATGGCCACCCTGAACTCCGCCGCACTGGCCGGCAGGTAGCTGTCGATGAACGGCGGCAGCTGCGCGCGTGCGCGGTCGACCACCACCATGAAGCGATCCAGCGACGCCCCAGGGTTCTCGGCCTCGTGCAACACGAAGCTGATCGCCCCGGCGAACAGCAGCGCCAGGCTGGTGACCACCAGAGTGCCCAGCAGGGCCACCGCCAGCCAGCGTGCCCGTTGACCGGCGATCAGCGGTTGCAGCCGGGGCGTGAGCATGTTGACCAGTTCGAACACCAGCAGGCCCGCCAGCAGGCTCGGCAACAGCTTCAACGGCAGCGCCAGCAACAGGCCAGCCCCCACGATGAGCCAGCTGGCCTGGGTGATCTGACGGGGGGTGAAGGTCATACGGCCTCGCTGTGGGCGGCGAAAAGGCAGCAGTCTGCCAGCCTTCAGTCATCAGGCATAGCGTCTTGCGCCAAGGTGTTTCAGGGTTTTTCAAACTACAGGCCCAATGCTGGCCATCGCGATCGAACTCCTGGCGCGCGCTGCGGTTCCAAACCAAACAGACCTGAACAAGGACCGGACCATGTACAAGCAGACCCTGGCAATCCTTCTGGCCGGCATGACCCTGGCCGCCTGCAGCAGCCGCCCGGAGAACCCGGTGGACTACGTCACCTACCGCGACCAGCCGCTGGTCAAACAGGTGGAAAATGGCATGACCATGCAGCGCGTCATCGCCATCGGCGGTAGCCCGTCCTTCGTCAGCGACCTGCCCAATGGCGGCACCTGCAACGACTACATCCTGAACCACGAAGGCCAGCAGCAGCCGTACTACGTGCGCTTCGACGCCACCGGCCATGTGGACGCCAAGGGCTTCAAGACCTGCAAGGAACGCGAGCAAGACCGCAGAGCGACCCCAGGCGCCTGAGCCTGCAAGTCGCCGCGAGCACCGTGACCTGATTTCCTGGAGATAACGATGAGCAACGCTGAACTGACCGACATTCACGTCCTGCGTGAACGTGCCCGCCAGCACGTGGAGAATGGCGCCGTCACCGAGGGCTATTCGGCCGACCGCGAAGAGATCCTGCGCCTGCTGAACGAGTCGCTGGCCACCGAACTGGTCTGCACCCTGCGCTACAAGCGCCACTACTTCATGGCCAGCGGCATCAAGGCCAGCATCGCGGCCGAAGAGTTCCTCGAACACGCCAACCAGGAAGCCGAGCACGCCGACCGTCTGGCCGAGCGCATCGTGCAGCTGGGGGGCGAGCCGGACTTCAACCCGGACAACCTGAGCCGCAACTCCCACGCTCAGTACGTAGCAGGCACCACCCTGCGCGAGATGGTCCTGGAGGACCTGGTGGCCGAGCGGATCGCCATCGACAGCTACCGCGAGATCATCAAGTACATCGGCGACAAGGACCCGACCACCCGCCGTATCTACGAAGACATCCTGGCCCAGGAAGAAGAGCACGCCGACGACATGTCGGACATTCTCGAAGGGCTGTAAGGGGCGGGCTTGGCTGAGCCTGTCGAGTGAGCTATATGTCCGGTGTGGCTGATGCTACGGGCCCTGCGGGCCCGATCGCGGCACAGGGGCCGCTCAGTGTGGATCGCGCTGCTGACCTGTCAGACCGCCGCGTCCCCTGGAGCGGCCCCTGCCGGGGCGCCGGACCGGCCGCGATTGGGCCCGCAGGGCCCACAGGGCCAATCAACGCCTCGGCAGAATCAGCACCAAACTCCAAGGCATGTGCCCATCACAGCCCCTGGAATTCAACTCTTTCCCACGATCTTCTGCATGAACGTCAGGTCCAGCCACCGCCCGAATTTTACCCCCACCTGCGCCATCTGCCCGGTCACCACGAATCCCAAGCGCTCATGCAGCCGAATGGACGCCGCATTGCCACTTTCGATGGCAGCCACCATCACATGCTTGCCACAGGCGCGCGCGCGCTCGATCAGCGCTTCCATCAGCACCGGCCCCAGGCCCTTGCCGCGTTGATCACCACGCACATAGACCGAATGCTCGACCGTGTACTTGAACCCCTCGAACGGCCGCCAGTCACCGAACGAGGCGTACCCCAGCACGCCGCTGTCATCGACGGCCACCAGGATCGGATACCCTTGTGCGGCACGCAGCTCGAACCACGTCTGGCGATTGGCCAAGTCCACGGGCGTCTCGTTCCAGATCGCCGTGGTGTTGAGTACCGCATCGTTGTAGATGGCGAGAAGGTCGGGGAGATCGTCTGGCAGTGCGTCACGCAGGTGGTAGGTCATGGGTGTTCTTCACGAAGGATCTGGGAACAATAGGCCAAGCAGCATGGGGGTGGTACTGCCAGGGATGGGCATGTGGCAGGTTTGCACACTAGCTTGACCCACTCTATCTGACCAGCAGAAGGTTCAACCGCCAGACCCTGTGCCCAGATGGGATACTCAGGGCCTACGCGCAGGAACGTCGTCTTGCAAAACACATCCCGCTACACGCGCCTTGGCCTATCTGAATCAGGGCACGTAAGGGCAGATGGGCAAATCTGACCATCTTTGAAACATACTGCTGGCAACGTGAGCGTACGGTATACGACATTTGGCGCTATAATTGCGCCAAATGTCGTGCGAGGAGGATGCGCCATGATGTCCATCGAAACCGCCAAGGCCGGTGCTGCACGCAGGCCCACGGAATACCTGCTCAGCGGCAATTCCGACCAGTTGAGCAACGTCATGATCTACAAGCAGACCCTCAAGGGGTTCGCGCTCAAAGACGTACAAGACATGCTTTCCATTTCGCTTCTGTATTCGACTCAGAAAGTCCTGAGCCGTATCGTTGGCAGGTCCGTGAGGACGCTCCAGCGACGGGGCAGCACCGAGCAACCCGCGCAGCTCAACGCTCAGCAGAGCGCTATCGCGTTCCAGTACGCCAAGGTGCTCGAGCACGCCATCACTGTCTTTGGAACCCAGGCGCTTGCCGAGGAGTGGCTGGGACGTCCATGCAAGTACCTGGATGGCGACGTGCCGCTCGACGTCATCGACAACCCGGTCGGCTTTCAGGCAGTCGAGGATTATCTGGAGCGAATTGCCTTGGGCGTCTATCAATGAATGGATTGCCCTGGGCGTCATCCTGGCGTGCCTGGCGCCTCGATCGTGAGGTCTACAAAGCGTCCTGGGACAGTGGCATCGGAGCCCGAACGTTCGGCGGACGGTGGAATCCACCGGGTCGTACTGTCGTGTACGCCTCAGCCGACCCGGCCACTGCCATCCTTGAGGTCGCCGTGCATACTGGTTTCGACACGCTCGATACCGTTGCCCATGTACTCACCTGCTTCGAAGTACTGGATCACCGCCTGATCAAGGTCGTGCAACCCGAGGACGTCCCCAATCCCGTATGGCTGACGAGCGCTGCGGCTTCGCCCAACCAACAGAAGTTCGCCGATACGTTGCTCGCTGAGCATCCGTTCGTCCTGATTCCCTCTGCAGTTACCCGACACTCATGGAACCTGTTGATCAGCTGCGAGCTCGCCGAGGGTCACTATCGACTGGTGAGCCAAGAACGGTTTGGGCTGGACACTCGGCTGATCACGTCTTGACCGCTCGCCGAACATTTTGACACACCCTTGTGACTTGAGTACCGTGCGCCACCGCAGTAGATTCTGCGGCACGGGATTGGCGTCCCGGACAAGACAGAGATCGGACACGGCTGCTGAAGACAGTAGTGTCCTGCATGGTTGCACCCGCTATGGGCGGCGCCGTGTGCGGGAGCCTTCGGGCTCACCGGTCCTCTGTCCGGCACGCCAACCCGCACGGCTCCGCCCACCTATATTGGCGTATGGGTACGGAGCGTCATCACAGAGAGTTGCAAGGAGTGACCCATGCTCGAGAAAGCCCTCCCAGACCCACCCTGCCTGTCGATCAAGCCTCTCTCTTGCTGCCGAGAGGTGCGTTCATGAAACCACCATCCTTCATACGTCCCGACCCTGGTACCCCGCGCCCCGTCACGGCGTGTTCGACCTTCGGCACCTGCAACCACGCCCACGAACCCACCTTCATGGTACGCGCGGGTATCGACAGCGAAGATGCGCTGGTGTGTGCCGTCGCAGCCTTGAAGGCGGCATACGAGGCCAACGCCACGGCCCTGGAGAAAGCGGACGAACCGCTGCGCAGCCTGTTGATGGCGACGGAGAATTCGTTGGAGAAAGGCCTGGCGTTGACCGAAGCCGTGTTGCACGGCATCGAAGCCGACTAGCCAAGCGTGCGCCCTGTGTAAAGGGCGCACTGCTCGACGCGTCTCGATCAGCGGTCGAACGACCGCTTGCGCCGCACGACCTGGTAGCTCACCGCGAGCACCAGGAACCAGATCGGCGTGACCACCAGCGCGGCGCGAGTATCGCTTTCCAGGCTCAACAGCACCAGGATGAAGGCGAAGAACGCCAGGCACACGTAGCACATCACGCGCCCGCCGGGCATCTTGTAGATCGACGCCTGGTGCAGCGCGGCGCGGTGCTTGCGGTAGCTCAGGTAGGACAGCAGGATCAGCGTCCAGACGAACATGAACAGCACCGCCGACACAGTGGTGACCAAGGTGAAGGCCTCGACCACGTCCGGGATCAGGTAGATCAGCACCGCGCCGAACAGCAGGCACAGGCAGGAGAAATACAAGCCGTTGGCAGGCACTGCTCGACGCGACAGGCGCCCGAACGCGCCGGGGGCGTCGCCTTCCTGGGCCAGGCCGAACAGCATGCGGCTGGTGGAGAACACGCCGCTGTTGGCCGACGAGGCCGCCGAGGTCAGCACCACGAAGTTGATGATGCTCGCCGCCGCCGGCAGGCCGGCCAGCACGAACAGCTCGACGAACGGGCTCTTGCCCGGCACCACGTCGCGCCAGGGGGTCACGGCCATGATCGCGATCAGCGCCAGCACGTAGAACACGATGATGCGGATCGGGATCGAGTTGATCGCCCGCGGCAACGTGCGCTCGGGGTTCTTCGCCTCGGCGGCGGTGGTACCGACCAGCTCGATGCCGACGAAGGCGAACACGGCGATCTGGAAACCGGCGAAGAAGCCCATGAGCCCATGGGGGAACATGCCTTCGTCGTTCCACAGGTTGGCCAGCTGCGCGGTGCTGCCGCTCGGCGACTCGAACCCGGTGACCACCATGTACAGGCCGGTGGCGACCAGCCCGAGGATGGCGACGATCTTGATCAGGGCGAACCAGAACTCCATCTCGCCGAACAGCTTCACCGTGACCAGGTTCAGCGACAGCAGCACTGCGACGCAGGTCAGCGCCGGTATCCACTGCGGCAGGTCGGGAAACCAGAACTGCGAGTAGGCGGCGATGGCGATGACGTCGGCGATGCCGGTGATCACCCAGCAGAACCAGTAGGTCCAGCCCGTGAAGAAGCCGGCCCAGGGGCCGAGCAGGTCGGCGGAGAAGTCGATGAACGACTTGTAGTTCAGGTTCGACAGCAACAGTTCGCCCATGGCGCGCATGACGAAGAACAGCATGAAGCCGATGATCATGTAGACGAAGATGATCGACGGACCGGCCAGGCTGATGGTCTTGCCCGAGCCCATGAACAGGCCGGTACCGATGGCACCGCCGATGGCGATCAACTGGATGTGGCGGTTGGTCAGGTTGCGTTGCAGGTGCTGGTCGTCAGCAGGACGGGAAGGGGTCCGGTTCATTGGCTGCATTCCATCGAGGCTCAGTCTTTTTGTCAGGGAAAGCCGCACAGGCTACCACGGCTCCCCGACAAGTGTGCGCGACGGATTGCCTCGACCGGGGTCGAGGCCTGGCAGGCCCGCGACGCCGACGACTCAGGCGCTGGCCAGCACCCGACGGCGTACCAGCAGCTTGTCCACCAGCCACATCGCCAGCATCGACACCCCCACCAGCGGGAAGGCCACGCCCAGCACCAGCATTACCCCGGTGGCCACCTTCCAGCGCGGCAGGTCATGGCGCAGGGGTGGTACCCCCAGGCCTCCGGCCGGCCGCCGTTTCCACCACATCACCAGACCACTGACCGACCCCAGCAGCACCATCAGGCAGATCAGGCACACCACCGCCTGGTGCAGCGGGCCGTACAGCTTGCCCTGGTGCAGCATCACCCCCATTTCTGTGGCACGGGCCGCCAGCCCATAATCGCGCCAGCGCACGTCGGCCAGCACCTTGCCGGTGTACTGGTCGACGTGGAGCGTGGCGTCGTGGCGCGGGTCGTCGGCGAACACCGCAATGGTGAACACGCCTTCGGCGGTGGTGGGCAGCGTGATGCTGTAGCCCGGCTCGACCTCGCGCGCCGTGGCGATATCCTGGACGTGTTGCAGGCTGACCTGCGGTGCGGCAGGGCCGCTGGACATGCCGTGATGGCCGGCATGCTCGGCGTGCGCGCCGGACTGCGGCATCGGGGTGTTTTCCATGGCCCAGGGCACAGTCTGCCGGTGGGCGCTGTTCAGGTCGCGAGCCTGCTGATCCGAGGTGGGCATGGCGTTCCACATGGCCGCTGGAAAGCGATTCCACAGGTCCGCGTACTGCTTGCCCCAGAAGCCGGTCCAGGTCATGCCGCTGAGCAGCAGGAGCAACAGGAAGCCCGCGCCCCAGAAGCCGCTGACGGCGTGCAGGTCGCGCCACAGCACCCGTCCTCGCGCGGCAGCACGAGGCCACAGCACGCCACCGGTGCGCCGACCGCGTGGCCACCACAGGTAGAGGCCGGACACCACCAGCACGGTGCCCCAGCCGGCCGCCAACTCGATCAGGCGATCGCCCGTCGTGCCGATCATCAGCTCGGCATGCAGGCCGCGGGCGATGGCCTGCAGATTGTACTTGCTGTCCTGCGCGCCCAGCACCGTGCCCTGGTAGGGGTCGACGAACACGTTCAGCTCACGGCCGGCATCGTGCACCACGAATTGCGCACTGCGTTGCGGGTTCAACGGGGGCAGGTACTGCGCCACGTGGCCCTGGGGGTAGGTGTGCTGCACCGACGCCAGCAGGGCATCGGCGCTTTGCCGATGATGGCCGGTCTCGACCACCATCAGGTCCCGGTAGAGCAGCGGGTCCAGCTGTGGCTTGAACAGGTAGATCAGGCCGGTGATTGCCAGCAGGATCATGAACGGCGCGACGAACAGACCGGCATAGAAATGCCAGCGCCAGGCCAGGTTGTAGAATGAAACGCGTGACTCGCTCATGGAGCGCTCCCATCTGCATCAAACGGGGCGCGGTGACAGGACCGCGCCCACGGGTTCAGAAACTCAGGTCGACCTGGGTCCACAACGTGCGGCCCGGCTCGTTGACGGGCGTCGGGTCACTGGCCGGATATCCGAACCCGGCATTGCCCGCCAAGTTCAGGTGCTCGGCGTAGGTCTTGTCGAACAGGTTGTCGACCCCTGCGCTGAGCTTGACCTGCTTGTTCACCCGGTAGGCCCCGTTGAGCGAAAACACGCCGAACCCGGCACTGTCGCGGTAGTCCTTGCCCACCACGTTGCCCTGGCCTTCGGCGATGCGTCGCTGCGGCGCCACCAGGCGCAGCAGGGCGCCGGCGCTCCAGGCCTCGCGTGCATAGGTCAGGCCGAGCCGGCTTTCCAGCGGCGGCATCTGCGGCAGGGCACGCCCGTCGCTGCTGTTCTTGCCCCAGGCGTAGGCCAGGGTCGCGTCAGCCTTCCAGTGATCGAACAGCCTGTAGGCCGCGCCCAGTTCGCCGCCCATCACCCGCGCATCGACGTTGCTGGCGCGCGAGCGGGCCGCGCCGGTCATCCCGGACCGGTAATCGAACAGGATGTAGTCGCGGATCTGTCCGGCGTAGGCCGACGCCCAGGCTTCCAGGCGCTCGTCCTTGTAGCTCACGCCTAGGTCGAGCTGGGTGGTCTTCTCCGGCGCGATACCCTCGAAGGCGTCCCGCGAACCTACCGGGCCGACGCCTGGCGAGAACAGCTCCCAGTAGTCGGGGAAGCGCTGGGCATGGCCCAGGCCGATATAGGCGGTGGCGGGCAGTGCGGCAAGGTCGTGTTCCAGGCGCACGAACCCACTGGGCAAGGTCTCGGCACGTTCGCGGGTGCCGCTGGCGTCCGCCTGGCGGAAGTCGCGGGCGCTGGCCCGATCCAGGCGGGCGCCGCTGACCAGGCGATCGGTGTCGGTGGCGTGCCAGGTCAGCTCGGCGAAAGCGCCATAGTTGTGGAAGTCGGCGTCCTGGGTCCAGGCCTGGCCACGGTGGGCATCCACGCCCATCCCGCCCCGTTTGCGGTGTTCGTTGCGCTGGGCATCGAGCCCACCGATCAGCTGCAGGTCGTCCCAGCGCCAGGTGGCCTTGAGCCGTGCGCCCAGGGAGCGGCGGTCGACGTTGCTGACCATCGGCCGGCCCATCATGCCGCTGCCCGACGGGCGCCGCAGGCTGTAGTTGTCCATGACGTGGTCGGCGTAGTTGTACCAGACCTGCGCCTCGATCGAATCGAGCACCTCGCCCAGGTTGGAGCGTTCGAAGCGCAGGCCCAGGCTTTCGCGCTTGAACTGCGAGCCGTCCATGCCGCGCCCGGCATAGCGGGCTTCGCCGTCGCCCCGGCCTGCGGTCAGCTCCAGCAGGGTGTCGGCGTCCGGGGTCCAGCCCAGGGTCACGTCGCCGTTCCATTTGTCCCAACGGGACGGTACGTCGTCGCCTTGGCCATCGGCGTAGTCGCCGGCGCGTGACTGGTTGCCGACGAAGCGCGCGTAGGCCTGCTGGTGGCCTGCGGCTGCGTCGAGGCGCCTGTCGAAGCGGCCGTTGGAGCCGACCAGCAGGCTGGCGTCGACCCGGCTGCCCAGTTCGCCGAAGCGCTCGGGGTCGCGCTCGAACAGCACCGTGCCCGCCGAGCCGCCAGGGCCCCAGATGACGCTCTGCGGGCCTTTGATGACCGTCAGCCGGTCATAGGTCTGCGGCGAGATGTACGAGGTCGGTGCGTCCATGCGGTTGGGGCAGGCGCCAAGCATGAGGCCGCCATTGGTGAGGATGTTCAGGCGCGAACCGAACAGGCCGCGCAGCACTGGGTCGCCATTGGTGCCGCCGGAGCGGATGGCCGAGAACCCCGGAATGGTCTTGAGGTAGTCGGCACCGTCGCTGGCCGGGACGGGCTGGCGGGGTTCGCGAGGGTCGGTGACCACGGTCAGGGGCGAGCTGGGCGCGACGGCGGTGATGACGGTGGGGCTGAGTTCGTCGCTGCCGCGCAGGGCCGGAACGGGGTCCGGGCCTGCCGCCAGGGCGAAGGGGGCGAGCAGCGAGCTGCAGAGCAGCGTCAGCGGTGTGCGCAATGGTCGCGCAGAGAGGTACGTGCAACCGGTCATGAGGATTCCAGTCGATCAGTCGGAAACGGGCGCGCACGCCACAGGCGTAGGCGCAGGTCGAAGGTTCAGACGTCGATCAAGACGGGTGGCGCGCGGCTTCTGGCGCCTGGGAAGACGGTGGCGGTGGCATGGCCAGGCAACGGCGGCAGGGCCGAGGCGATGGCAGGTGGCAGGCTGTGATTGCCCAGCGAGCTCAGGGTGCCGGGCAGGGCGGGGCAGTTGAACAGCAGACTGCAGTAGCCGCACTGCTCCCAGATCACGTGCAGCTGAGGGTCGTGCTGGCGCCCGTGGTGCATGGCGCCATGGGCCTGCGGGTCGGCTGCCTGGGCAGCGTGCGCAGGCCCTTCCATACCTGCGCCCATGGCCATGCCGGCGTGGTGATTCATCGGCATCGACTGAGCGATCAGCGGGCCGATGAAGATCATCCACATGGCGAACAGGCTCAGCCAGCTGCCGTTCACGCGGTGGTGATCGGCGCGGCGTCGAGCGGGTCGACCGAGGGGCAGGCGCATCATGCAGGGGTCAGGGATGGTCAGTGGATGTGCGGCTGCCCCGTGGCGGCCTTGGGTGGCTCGCGCTGCACCAGCACCTGGACGGTGACGTCACCGGCCTTTTCGAAGTGCAGGGTCAATGGGAAACGCTGGCCGTCGCTCAGCATGGCACGGTCCTTCGGCTGCATGAGCATGACGTGGTAGGCACCCGGCGCGAAGGTCAGGTCCTGGCCGGCCGGCACCGCGACGCTCGGCACCGGTTGCATGCGCATCAGGCCATCGCCGGTCTGGACATGCGCATGCAACTGCGCGTCATCGGTGATCGGGCTGTCCACGCCGAGCAGGCGGTCGTCCGTCGTGGCGTTGTTGTGCACGACGAAGTAGGCCGCCACGCTGGGCGCATTGGGCGGCAGCTGCAGCGACCAGGGGTGAGCGATGTGCAGGTCGCCCTGGGTGTATTCGTGGGCGTTGGCGAAGGCACCGGGCAGCAGCAGGGCGGCCAGGAGCAGGGCGTGCTTGAGCATGAAAGGTCTCCAGTGAGTGAGGCACATGACGGGTGTCACAGCAGGCTCACACCGTGGGAGAGGCACGAGGGTTGAGCGCTGGCCACAACTGGCGAGGCGTGGGGCGTTCGCCGAGTGACGGCGTGGTATGGGCCAGCCAGCGCAGCGGTGGGTGGCGCAGTTGCGGCGCATGACTGGGCAGGCTGAGCAAGGGCGCCCCGCCCAGGCAGCAACTGTGATGCAGTTCGGCCTTGCCCGAGTCGTGCAACGTCAGGTCGATCGCAGCCTTGTCGAGCATGGCCAACACCTGACGGTCGGCCTTGGCCGTGCCCGACAGGCTGGAACAGAACGCCCCCCACACCAGCTGTTGCGCCGCATGTCGAGACGCGGCGGAGGACAGTGGCATGGCCAGCAGGTTGAACAGCACTGCGAAGCAGGCTATCCAGGCGATGTGCCGACGTGGGGGCATGGAGAGATCCGGTCAGGAATCAGGGCAGATTGTAACGCCGAGTATACGCAAAAGCGTCGGGGGTGCGATGACGTGCCGCACCCCGGGCCTGTGAAGGGCGTGTGTCTTACGCCGCCTTGCCACGGCCCAGCAGGCCACGAACGGTTTCCTGCAGGTCGGCCGGCAGCACCACGACCTTGGCATTGTCGCTGCCGGCCAGGTGCTCCATGGCACCGATGTAGCGCTCGCCGAGCAAGTACATGGCCGGCGTGGTCTCGCTGCCGATCGCTTCGCGCACCAGCGTGATGGCGCGCGCCGAGGCCTCGGCGAGGTTGATCTGCGCTTCGGCGTCCAGCCGCGCCGATTGCAGGCGCGCCTCGGCCTCGAGGATCGCGGCCTGCTTGGCCCCTTCGGCGCGGGTGACGTCGGCCTTTCGCTCACGCTCGGCAGCGGCCTGGCGCTCCATGGCGAGCTGCATGTTCGGCGAGGGCTTGATGTCCTGGATCTCCACCGAACGTACCGTGACGCCCCAGTCCTCGGTCTGTTCGGACATGGCGTCGCGCAGGCGCGCCTTGATCTGCTCGCGGCTCGACAGCGCTTCATCGAGGTCCATGGCACCGACGATGGCACGCAGCGAGGTCATGGTCAGGCTGGTCACGGCGAAGGCGAAGTCCTGCACGCCGTAGGAGGCTTTCTGCGGGTCGACCACCTTGGCAAAGCACAGGGCGTTGGCGACGATGACCGCGTTGTCGCGGGTGATGATTTCCTGCTGCTCGACGTCGAGGATGATGTCCTTGGTCGGCAGCCGGTAGGCGACCACGTCCATGTAGGGGATGACGATGTTCAGGCCGGGCTTGAGGGTACTGTGGTAGCGGCCGAGGCGCTCGACGATCCATTCCTCGCCCTGGGGCACGATGCGCACCCCCTTGAACACGGACACGAGCACGAAGAGGGCGAGGGTGCAGACGACGATGAGGCTGGTCATGGGGGTGAACTCCTTGTAACGGTGATCAGACCTGGGTGATGCGGGCGGTGTTGCCTTCGATGGCAGTCAGGCGCACGCGCGCTCCGGCGGAAATATCGGTATCGGCCACGCAGACCCACTCTTCATTGCCGAGGATGGGTTTCTGGAAGCGGACCCGGCCTTTCTGGAAGGGGGAGACGGGCACGGTCAGCAGGCCTATCTCCCCCAGCGCGCTGTCGGCGGTCCAGCGCACGTCCGGGGCCTTGCGGAACAGCCAGAACCACAGCGCGGTGGTGAGGCTCGAGAACAGCACCCACAGCAGGATCTGCACCGGCAGCTGCAGCGTCGGCATGGCCAGCGCGATCAGGGCGACCAGCACGGCGCCGATGCCGAACCAGAGGATGAAGAAGGTCGGGAGGGCCAGCTCCAGCAGGATCAGCGCGAAGCCGAACACCAGCCAGATCCACCAGTGCATGTCCATGGGGTGGGTTCCTTGAAGAGAGGGGGCGAAGTGTACGGCACAGGGTGGAAGGCCGGCCACGAGAAGGGGACGAAAACCGGGTAGGAGATTTCCCTGCTTTGAGCCCGGTCGTCGATGCAGGCGCCAGCAGATGGACAGTCTGGGGGCGCCCGTCTGCGAGCACATCGATGCGCCTACGGGCAGGAGCGGGCCCGCGATAGCGGTGGCAACCCTGCCCCATGGCCGACAGGTCGAGCGCTGGCCTGTCAGCGCTGAGGTGGGTGAGCAGGCCCTATCGCTGGCAAGCCAGCTCCCACCCAGACCTCTGCAGCCATCAATGTAGGCATGGCTGCGCAAGCAGCTTGTGGGAGCGGGCTTGCCCGCGATGACGTCAGCCCAGGCGCCGCCCTAGGCGATGCCCAGCGCCTCGGCCAACGCCTCGACGTCGAAGAACGCCCGGTCCACTGCCGGCAGGCAGGGCCGAGCCAGCACCAGCACCGGTACCCCGCGCTCGCGCGCTACCTCGAGCTTCGGCTCGGTGGCGCCGCTGCCGCTGTTCTTGCTCACCAGCACGTCGAACCGCCCCCGCGCAAACAGGGCCCGCTCGTCTTCCAAGCGAAACGGCCCACGGGCGCCGATCACCTCGCAGCGTGCATTGCCGGGGCAGGTTTCCAGCGCGCGCAGGGTCCAGAACTGGTGCGCCGGAATCTCGTCCAGGTGGCGCAGCGGCTCGCGGCCCAGGGTAAACAGCGGTCGCCGGAACGGCGCCAGCGCGTCGATCAGCGCAGGCCAGTCGGCCACCTCGCGCCAATCGTCCTCGGGCCGTGCCCGCCAGGCCGGGCGGCGCAACGCCCAGCAGGGGATGCCGACGGCCGCCGCCGCGCGTGCTGCGTTGCCACTGATCTGCGCGGCGTAGGGATGCGTGGCGTCGATCAGCAGGTCGATACGCGCCTCGCGCAGGTAGGCGGCCAGCCCCTCGGCCCCCCCATAGCCGCCCACGCGCACCTGGCACGGCAGATCCTCGGGCACCCGGCCGACCCCGGCCAGGCTGTAGATATGCTCGGGCCCCAGGCGGCGGGCCAGGGCCAGGGCCTCGGTGACGCCACCGAGCAGCAGCAGGCGCGGCGTCATGCCACCCCCGCCTGGCCGACGATGCCGCCTTGCCGGTCGATGGCGAACACCTCCACCTGGACGGTGGACGGCACCACGCTGCGGGCGAACGCCAAGGCGTGGGCGCAGACCGCATCGCCCAGCTCGAGGCCGGCCGCTCGCGCCAGTGCCAGGGCCTGCTGGCTGGTATTGGCGCCGACGATCTCGGCCTGCAGCGCGGCATCGGCGCCCAGCTGCGCCGCCCACCCGGCCAGTTGCGGCAGGTCGATGCTCGAGTGGCGGCTGTGCAGGTCCATGTGCCCGGCGGCGAGCTTGCTGATCTTGCCGAAGCCACCGCACAGGCTCAGGCGTGCCACCGGCACCTTGCGCACGTGCTTGAGCACCGCGCCGACGAAATCGCCCATCTCGATCAAGGCGATCTCGGGCAGGCCATAGACCCGGCGCATGGTGTCCTCGCTGGCATTGCCGGTGCAGGCGGCCAGGTGGGTATGGCCATTGGTGTGGGCAACGTCGATGCCCTGGTGGATCGAGGCGATGTAGGCCGCACAGGAGAACGGCCGGACGACGCCGCTGGTGCCAAGGATCGACAGCCCGCCCAGGATCCCCAGGCGCGGGTTCATGGTCTTGAGCGCCAGCACGTCGCCATCGCGCACGTTGACGATGACCTCGAAGCCGCCGGCATGGCCGCAGGCCTCGGCCAGGCGTTGCAGGTGTTCGCCGATCATGCGCCGTGGCACCGGGTTGATCGCCGGCTCGCCCACCGCCAGCACCAGGCCGGGGCGGGTCACCGTGCCGACCCCGACACCGGCGAAGAAGCGCACGCCTGGTTCGGCGCTCAGCCGCACTTCGCTGTACAGCAGCGCACCATGGGTGACGTCCGGGTCGTCGCCAGCATCCTTGAGGGTGCCGGCTTCGGCGCCCAGGGGTGTGAGACGACAGAACTCCAGGCGCATCTGCACCTCGCGGCCCTTGGGCAGGGTGATGCGTACCGCGTCGTCGCACTCACCGGTCAGCAGCAGGCGCGCCGCTGCCAGGGCGGTGGCCGTGGCGCAGCTGCCGGTGGTCAGGCCGCTGCGCAGCGGCGCGGCCTGTTCGCGGGTTTCTTCACGCATCGAGGGGCTTGACCAGGTCGAGCAGGGTGATCGGCAGCGCCTGGCGCCAGGTGTCGAAGCTGCCCAGTGGCTGGGCATGCGCCACGTGCAGACGGGTCAGTTCGCCGCCGTGGGCGGCACGCCACTGGGCCAGGGTCAGTTCGCTTTGCAGCGTGACGGCATTGGCGACCAGGCGTCCCCCAGGCTTCAACTGCGCCCAGCACTGCGCCAGCAGGCCGTCGACCGTCACACCGCCACCGATGAACACGGCGTCCGGACGCGGCAGGCCTTCCAGCGCGCCAGGTGCATGGCCGCGCACCAGCTGCAGCCCAGGCACGCCCAGCGCATCGCGGTTGTGTTCGATGTGCGCCTGACGGCCTCCATCGGCCTCGACGGCGATGGCTCGGCAACTGGGATGGGCACGCATCCACTCGATGCCGATCGAGCCGCAGCCGGCACCCACGTCCCACAGCAGTTCGCCGGGACGCGGCGCCAGACGGGCCAGGGTGACGGCGCGCACGTCGCGCTTGGTCAACTGGCCATCGTGACGAAAGGCGCTGTCCGGCAGGCCCACCACCGGTGACAGGGGGCACGCCGAGAGGGCGGCCACGCACTCGATGGCCATCAGGTTGAGCGCCGCGACTTGGGCATGGGACCACGCTTCGGCGGTGTCGCTCACCCGGCGTTCGTCGGCACCGCCCAGGTGCTCGAACACGTGCAGCCGGCTCGGACCGAACCCGCGTTCGCGCAACAGCGCGGCGACCTGGGCCGGCGTCTGGCCGTCGTTGCTCAGCACCAGCAGGCGCACGCCGCTGTACAGCTGGGCATTGAGCGCGGCCAGGGGACGTGCGACCAGCGACAGCACCTGCACCTCCTGCAAGGGCCAGCCCAGCCGGGCCGCCGCCAGGCTGCACGAGGACGGCATGGCGATGACCTGCATCTCGTCGGTCTGGACCTCGCGCGCCAGGCTGGCGCCGACGCCATAGAACATCGGATCGCCGCTGGCCAGCACGCAGACCGGCTCGCCGCGACAGGCCAGGACCGGCGCCAGGGAGAAGGGGCGCGGCCACTCCAGCCGTTCGGCGGTCACGCGGCGGGGCAGCAAGGCCAGCTGGCGCGGGCCGCCCACTACGCGCGACGCCGCCAACAGCGCGCGCCGTGCCTGTTTGCCCAGACCACTGAAGCCGTCTTCTCCGATCCCCACCACCGTCAGCCAGGGCGTCATTGCAGTACCTCGTCCACCAGAAGGGCGCGTGCCCCGATTCATTCGCCTCTTCGACCACTGGCTTTTCATGCCGATGGACAAAGCAGGCATAATACCGCGCCTTTCTACCCACCAGCGCACTTTCACGATTGTCGGATGCCCTCTTGAAGCCGGTCCTGCCTCCCGTCGCCTCACCCCGTCCCTCGGCCTGCCCGGGGTTGTGGCGTATCGTCGGCGCACGCGACGGCGGCATCTGCCGCATCAAGCTGCCCGGCGGCGTGCTGTCGGCCGCGCAGGCCGAGGTGGTGGCCGACGCGGCCCAACGGTTCGCCGGAGGCGTGATCGAGGCGACCAACCGCGGCAACCTGCAGGTTCGCGGGGTCGGTGCCGACCATCAGGGCCTGGTCGAGCACGTGCTGGCCGCCGGACTGGGCCCACGTGAGGCTGGCGGTGACGATGTGCGCAACCTCATGCTCAGCCCGCTGGCGGGGCTGGACCCGGCCGCGCTGTTCGACGCACGGCCCCTGGCCGAGCAGATCCTGGCCCTGCTGGAGGGCACGCCGCATTTTCACCAGCTGTCGGCCAAGTTCGCCGTGCAGCTGGATGCCGGCGAAGCCCTGGCGATGCTCGAACACCCCCATGACCTGTGGTTGTCGGGCCTCGAACTCGACGGGCAGCCCTGGCTGGCTTTCGGTCTGGCCGGCTGCCCGGCGACCGATGCGCCGCTGGGCGCGGTGCCCTTGAGCGAGGGTCTGGACCTGGTACGGGTGGTACTGGCGCGATTCCTCGACCTGGCCAGCCCCGAACAGACGCGTATGCGCCAGTTGCTCGAAACCTGCCCTGCCGCGCACTTCGTCGCAGGGCTCGGGTTGCCCGTGCGCGGCGACCAGGCCGTGCGCGCGTGGCGGCGGCCGGTCCAGGCGCCGTGCTGGCTCGGGGTGTTGCCCCAGCGCCACGGGCAAGCCCTGGGCCTGGCGCCCCCACTGGGGCGGCTGAACCCGGACATGCTGCGCGGCGCGGCGCACCTGGCGCGTCTTCATGGCGATGGCAGTCTGCGCGTGACTCCTTGGCAAAGCCTGGTCGTGCCCAATGCCGAGTCTGCGTCGCTGATCGATGCGCAGGCGCAGGCGCGCCAGCTCGGTCTGTTGACCGGGCCCGACCAGCCGTTGGCGCAGTTGATCGCCTGCACTGGATCGGTGGGCTGCGCCAAAGGGCTGGCCGACACCAAGGGCGATGCCACGATTCTGGCAGACCTGTTGCCCACGGGCGCGCCGGGCCGCGTGCACCTCAGCGGTTGTGTCCGCTCCTGCGCAGCGGCCCATATCGCCCCTGCCACCCTGCTGGCCCGCGCCCCGGGCCGCTATGACTTGTACCTGCGCGATGCACGCCTGCCGGGCTTCGGTGCCCTGCGCGCACGCGACCTCACCTTGAACGGAGCAGGCGCCATGCTCGACCTGCCGACGGAGCACCCCGATGATTGACTACATTCGCGACGGTCAGGAGATCTATCGCAATTCCTTCCGCATCATCCGTGAGGAGGCGCGCCTCGACCGGATTCCGGCCGACCTGGAAAAACTCGCGGTCCGGGTGATCCACGCCTGCGGCATGGTCGACGCCATCGACGGGCTGCAATTTTCGCCAGGCGCAGGTCAAGCCGGGCGTGATGCCCTGGCCAAGGGCGCGCCGATCCTCTGCGACGCGCACATGGTGGCCGAAGGCATCACCCGCGCTCGCCTGCCAGCCAGCAATCCGGTGATCTGCACCCTGCGCGACCCCAGCGTGCCGGGCCTGGCCAAGGCCGCGGGCAACACCCGTTCGGCCGTGGCGCTGGAGTTGTGGCGCCCGCACCTGGAAGGCAGCGTGGTGGTGATCGGCAATGCCCCGACCGCGCTGTTCTACCTGTTGGAGATGCTCGATGCCGGCGCGCCGAAACCGGCCTTGATCCTGGGCTTCCCGGTCGGGTTCGTCGGCGCGGCGGAATCCAAGGCCATGCTGGCGGCCGACAGCCGGGGCGTGCCGTTCGTCATCATGCAAGGGCGCCTGGGCGGCAGTGCCATGGCCGCCGCAGCGGTCAACGCGCTGGCCACGGAGGTGGAGTGATGGGCGTGCGCGGACGGTTGTTCGGACTGGGCGTCGGGCCTGGCGATCCTGAACTGATCACGGTCAAGGCGCAGCGCCTGCTGGGCGAGGTCGCCGTGGTGGCGTACTTCGTCGCCAAGGGCAAGCGCGGCAATGCCTTCGGCATCATCGAGGCGCACCTGCAGGCCGAGCAGACCTTGCTGCCGCTGGTGTACCCGGTGACCACCGAGGCACTGCCGGCGCCCTTGTCCTACGAGCAGGTGATCAGCGACTTCTACGACGACGCCAGCCGACAGGTCGCCGCGCACCTGGACGCCGGACGCGACGTCGCGGTGATCTGCGAGGGCGACCCGTTCTTCTATGGCTCGTACATGTACGTGCACGACCGGCTGGCGCAGCAGTACGAGACCCAGGTGATTCCGGGCGTGTGCTCCATGCTCGGCGGCGCCTCGGTGCTCGGCGCGCCCTTGGTCTACCGTAACCAGAGCCTGTCGGTGCTGTCAGGCGTGCTGCCTCATGACGAACTCAAGCGCCGCCTGGCCGATGCCGACGCGGCCGTGGTCATGAAACTGGGCCGCAACTTCGTCAAGGTCCGCCAGGTGCTGGTCGAGCTGGGCCTGGACGGGCGCGCGCTGTACGTCGAGCGCGCGACCATGGGCAACCAGAAGATCGTGCCGCTCGACGCGGTCGATCCGCAGTCTTCGCCCTACTTCTCGCTGATCATCGTGCCGGGGGAAAAATGGCAGGGCTAACCACGCGCACCGCGCCAGCCATCGTCGTGCTGGGTCAGGGCGGCCTGGCCACGGCGCGACAGATCCAGACGCTGTATCCACAGTCCCAGGTGCACGGCCTGACCGGACGCGTGGAGCAGGCCGACCTTGGCTACACGGCGTTTGGCGAGACACTGCGGACCCTGTATCGACAGGACACGCCGATCATCGCCTTGTGCGCGGCCGGTATCGTGATCCGTGCGCTGGCCAGCCTGTTGAGCGACAAGGACCACGAGCCGCCGGTGCTGGCGGTGGCCGAGGACGGCAGCGCGGTGGTGCCGTTGCTCGGTGGGTTGGGCGGGGTGAACGTCATGGCCCGCGAGATCGGCGCGGCGCTGGCGGTGCCGGCAGCGATCACCACCAGCGGTGAGCTGCGTTTCGGCACCTGCCTGCTCAACCCGCCGAGCGGCTATGTGCTGGCCGATCTCGAACAGGGCAAGCGTTTCGTCTCCGACCTGCTCGGGGGCGAAGCGCTGCGCATCGAAGGGCAGGCTCCCTGGTTGGCGCCTGCACGGCTGCCGACCGACGCGCAGGCACGGCGTACTCTGTATGTCGGCTGCGAGGCACGCCCGGCGAACCGCGACGAATTGTTGATCCATGCGCGTCAGGTGGTGGTCGCGCTCGAAGGCCCTGGGCCGACGCTGGCTGCGGATGTTCGCCAGGCGCTGGCCCAGGCCGCGTTGGCCGAGCCGGCCGTAGCCTGCCTGGTGACCTGTGAGCAGCACATGGCCGAGCCGAGCCTGCACGAGGCTGCGCGTGCGTTGGGCGTGCCGTTGCGTTTCGTGGCCGGCGACACGGGTGCCGAAGCGCTGCTGGCCCAGGCCATGCCGGACGCACGTCTCGTCACGACCGAGGTCGCTGGGGTCGCGCTGGCCGTGGCCGCGCAGCCGGTGATGCCTGAGACGGTAGGGCGTGCCCGCGGGCGTCTGGCGGTGATCGGCCTCGGGCCGGGCGCGGCCGACCTGATGGTGCCCGCGGTCAAGGCCGAGCTGGCCCGCGCCAACGATGTGCTGGGCTACGAGACCTACGTGCGCATGGCTGGCCCGTTCCGCGCGGACCAGGTGCTGCATTGCACCGACAACCGTGAAGAGATGCAGCGCGCTCGGCATGCCTTCGAACTGGCGGCGCAAGGTCGCTCGGTGGTGGTGGTGTCGTCGGGCGATCCGGGTGTGTTCGCCATGGCGGCGGCGGTGATGGAGGCCTTGCATGAGTCGAGCGACCCGGCCTGGGCCAGGGTCGAGCTGGAGGTGCTGCCAGGCGTGTCCGCCTCGTTGGCCACCGCCGCCTTGTCGGGTGCGCCCCTGGGGCACGATTTCTGCGTGATGTCATTGTCCGACAACCTCAAGCCCTGGTCGATCATCGAGACCCGGCTGGACCTCGCAGCCCAGGCCGACCTGGCCCTGGCGTTCTACAACCCCATTTCCCGCGCGCGCCCGTGGCAGCTGGGCAAGGCCCTGGACGTGGTGCGCCGTCACCGCGACCCGGCCACACCGGTCGTGCTCGGTCGCGACGTCGGCCGCCCGGCCCAGGCCCTGCGAGTGGTGACCCTGGGCGACCTGGTGCCGGAGATGGTGGACATGCGCACCATGGTGCTGGTGGGGTCGTCGACGACCTGCACGTTCCCACGCGCCGAGAGTGGGGTGTGGGTGTATACGCCACGCTGGTATGGCAGCAAACCGTGAGTGTCGGGCGGTGTGACATCGGTTGTTGATGGGGGTTGTGGGAGAGGGGCTGGCCTATGAGGTAGGCAGCGGCTGGTCTGGCCCCATCGCTGGCAAGCCAGCTCCCACAGGGCGCTGCATTTCAAGCCTGCATCCCAGCGGTTAGTTGCTTGTGAACCGGTCCTGTGGGAGCGGGCTTGCCCGCGATGAGCCCGCAGGGCGCCCGGGCACCCGGCCCGCGTCTTACGACTCCCGCTTTCCCACGCGGTAGGCTCGCTGCCTGACCCAGTGCTGCACCAGCTCGCGCAACTGCGACAGCTCCACCGGCTTGGCCATGTGGCCATCCATGCCGGCCTGCAGCGCGCGCTCTTTGTGCTCGGACAGGATGTGCGCGGTCAGGGCCACGATCGGGGTGCGCGGACGCTGCTGCTCGGCTTCCCAAGCGCGCAGGCGTTCAGTGGCCGAGAAGCCGTCGAGCACGGGCATCTCGCAATCCATCAATACCAAGTCGTAGCAGGTGCGTTGCATGGCTTGCAGCGCCTCTTCGCCATTGCTGGCGGTATCGGGCTGCAGGTTGAGCTTGCCGAGCATGCCGCGGATCACCTTGGTGGAGATGCTGTTGTCTTCGGCCACCAGGATGTGGAAATCGCTGGGCAATTCCAGCGACGACGCGCCCTCGGCGGCAAGCGGCAGGGCGGCCTCCCGGCCACGCTGGGCCAGCTCTTCGGCCAAGGTGGTCTTGAGCGTGTAGCCGGCCACCGGCTTGGCCAGGATGCGCTTGATACCGGCGTTGCGCGCGACCACCCGGCTCGGTGCGTTGCTGATGCCGGTGAGCATGATCACCAGGATGTCATGGTTCAGGCTCGGGTCTTCCTTGATACGGGCCGCCAGGTTCATCCCGGTCATGCCGGGCATGTTCTGGTCCAGCAGCACCACGTCGAAGTAGTCACGCAGGTGTGCCTTGGTCCGCAGCAATGCCAGGGCTTCCTTGCCCGAGGCGACCGCACTGACGTTCATGCCCCAGGCGCTGCATTGCTGGACCAGCACCTTGCGGCAGGTTTCGTTGTCGTCGACCACCAGGACCCGTGCATCGCGCAGCGATTCGTCCAGATCGGTCGGCGTCTGTTGCAGGCGCGCCGGATCGAGCGGCAAGGTCAGCCACAGCGTGTTGCCCAGCCCGCTGGTGCTCTTGATGTTGAACTCGCCCTGCATCAGACCGACCAGCTGTTTGGCGATGACCAGCCCCAGGTGCCCGCCCAGTTCGTGATCGGACAGGAAGTGCCGGCTGTGCAGCTCGGACTGCAGCAGGGCCTCGCGCTCGGCTTCGGGCATCGGTGCGCCGTTGTCCTGCACGGCGATGCGCAGCCGTGGTGACTCGCCACGCTGCTCGAGCCCCACTGCCAACAGGATCTCGCCCTGTTCGGTGTTCTTCACGGCATTGTCCAGCAGGCTCGACAAGGCCTGGCGCAGGCGCGTCGGGTCGCCGCTCACCACCTTGGGCACCGAGGGGTGCATGAAACTGATCAGCTCGATGTCATGCTGCTCGGCCTTGGCACGGAAGATGTCCAGGCAGTCCTCGATCAGCGCGTTGAGGTCGAACTGGACGTCGTCGAGTTCGATCTGCTGCGATTCAAGCTTGGAAATGTCGAGAATCTCGTTGATCAGCGTCAGCAGTTCGTTGCCGGCGCTGTGGATGGTCTGCACGTAGTCGCGTTGCTTGACCGACAGCGGCGTGCCCAGCAACAGCTCGGTCATGCCCAGCACCCCGTTCATCGGCGTGCGGATCTCGTGGCTGATCTTGGACAGGAACTCGGCCTTGGCATTGATTTCGGCATCGCTCGCGGCAAGGGCTCGGCTGGCGCTGATGCGCGCCAGGCTGATCGTGCGCAGGCGCTCGCCCACTGCCATGTTGAACAGCACGCCGCTGATCACCGTCATGCCCATCAGGATGCACAGCAACCAGGGCATGGGCGTGCGGGTGAATGCCAGCAGGGCCGGCAGCAGGACCAGCCCGCCCAGGGTGAATACCAGCATGGCGTCGATGAACAGGCGAGCCGGGGCGTAGCCGCGATGGCCATGGTAGATCGCCACCGCCAGTGTGCTCAGGTTGCCGAGCGCGAGCAGGGCATAGGTCATCAGGTTCAGCGGCAGGGTATCGACGAACAGCAGGACCAGCCCGCTGATACCCGCGACCAGGATCTCGACCTGCAGCAGCCGGTTCAGTCGCGCCGACTGGCACGGGGCGAAGAAATGCTGGGTGAAATACAGTGCTGCCATGCCCGCCAGCACCAGCGTCAGGTAGGCGGCCGGGGTCTGTGCCGTGTGCCAGAGGTGCCACCAGGGGCCGCTGAGGTTCAGCAGGATCAGCGCGCTGAGCAGCATCAGCCCGTGGTAGAGCGCCAGCACCAGACAGGTACTGGAACGCGAATGGAAGAAGCGGATGAGGTTGTGCAGGATCAGCATCACCAGCCCACCGAACAGCATGCCGAACAACAGCGGTTGGAACTGGTGGGCCGCGGCGACCGCGGCGGTCTCCAGGCTGATCGCCGGACGCAGCTGGTGTTCGGAGACCAGCCGCAGGTAGATGTCCAGGGAGCGGTCTGCATTGGGCAGTGCCAGCACGTGATCGCTGCTGCGCAGGGTTGGGCTGCCGCCCGCTGTGTCGCGCCCGTGGTGCAACTGGCGCACGAGGGTCTGACCGTCGAGTGCGTACAGGTCCAGGCGTGAAAGGTCGGGGGCGAAGATGCGCAGCAGGCGTTCCTGCTGCCCGGGTTCGAGTCGATAATGCAGCCACAGGGCCTGATCGGGCAACGCGGCATCCAGTTCGTTCAGGCGCAAGGGGCTGAACTGGTGCCGGTAGCGGTCGGAACGCACGTCGCTCAACTGCAGGTTGGCCTGCTCGTCGAGCAGCATGGCCCAGCCGTCGCCTTGGTTGGCGGTGGCCGGCGGCAGGCAGAGCAAGGTCAGCGCACTGAAGATCAGGACAATGGCAATCCGAAGCCGACGCACGACGAGTTCCCTTCTTTGCTGGGTGCCAGGGCCGCCACTATGCGTGGCATACCAAGCTGAAGGCAAGGCCCGGGGTGGGCCTTGCGACGAACCGAGGCCAGCGCGCGACGCCGCTGGCGCTGACCGGCTCGCAGACGGTCAGTGCTGCTCGCCACGCTCGCGGGCGATGGCACGGTAACCGATGTCACTGCGGTAGAAGCCGCCGTCCCAACGGATCTGCTCAGCCAGGCGGTAGGCCTGCTGCTGGGCTGCCTCGACCGTGTCGCCCAGCGCCGTGGCGCACAGTACGCGACCGCCACTGGTGACGACCTGGCCGTTCTTGAGCGTCGTGCCGGCGTGGAAGACCTTGCCGTCGAGCGCAGCCGCAGCGTCCAGGCCGCTGATCGGCGTACCCTTGGCATAGTCGCCGGGGTAACCGCCGGCGGCCAGGACCACACCCAGGCTCGGCCGTGGGTCCCACTGGGCTTCGACCTTGTCCAGCGCCTTGGCGAACGCCGCTTCGATCAGCAGCACCAGGCTCGACTCCAGGCGCAGCATGACCGGCTGGGTCTCAGGGTCGCCGAAGCGGCAGTTGAATTCGATCACCTTGGGGTTGCCGGCCTTGTCGATCATCAGGCCTGCATAGAGGAAGCCCGTGTAGACGTTGCCTTCTTCGGCCATGCCACGCACCGTCGGCCAGATCACCTGGTCCATGACGCGCTGGTGCACCTCGGCGGTCACCACGGGCGCGGGCGAGTAGGCACCCATTCCGCCGGTGTTCGGGCCGCTGTCGCCGTCGCCGACGCGCTTGTGGTCTTGGCTGGTGGCCATCGGCAGCACGTTGTGGCCATCGACCATGACGATGAAGCTGGCTTCCTCGCCGTCGAGGAACTCCTCGATCACCACCCGCGAACCGGCATCGCCGAAGGCATTGCCTGCCAGCATGTCACGCACGGCGGCTTCGGCTTCGTCCAGGGTCATGGCGACGATGACGCCCTTGCCTGCGGCCAGGCCATCGGCCTTGATCACGATCGGCGCGCCTTTCTCGCGCAGGTAGGCCAGCGCCGGCTCGATCTCGGTGAAGTTCTGGTAGTCGGCGGTTGGGATCGCGTGACGGGCCAGGAAGTCTTTGGTGAAGGCCTTGGAGCCTTCCAGCTGCGCCGCGCCCTTGGTCGGGCCGAAGCAGTCCAGGCCACGGCTGCGGAACAGGTCGACCACACCGGCCACCAGTGGCGCCTCGGGGCCGACGATGGTCAGCTCGACGTTCTGCTCGGCGAAGTCGGCGAGCTGGTCGAGCGCCGTGACGGCGATGTCGACGTTCTCGCACTTGGCTTCGGTGGCGGTGCCAGCGTTACCTGGGGCGATGAAGACCTTCTCGACGCGGGGGTCTTGCGCGACTTTCCACGCCAGGGCGTGTTCGCGACCGCCATTGCCGATGATCAAAACTTTCATGTCAAACCCTCGAAATCAGATGATCCGCAGGCGGGCGACGAACGGTGTGGGAGCAGGCTTGCCCGCGAATGCGGCGGTGAATGCACCTTCGTATTCGCGAGCAAGCCCGCTCCCACAGGGTCGCCGCTTGCCTGGGATCGGCAGTAAGTTGATGGCAATGAGCATCAGCGGAACCGGCCCCAACGCAGCAGATGCCTGCTTCAGTGCGGCCGATTGCGTTAAGTCAGTGGCGGAAGTGGCGCATGCCGGTGAACACCATGGCAATGCCGGCCTCGTCGGCAGCGGCGATCACTTCGGCGTCACGCATCGAGCCGCCTGGCTGGATCACGGCGCTGATGCCGGCCTTGGCGGCGTTGTCGATGCCGTCGCGGAACGGGAAGAAGGCGTCCGAGGCCATGACCGCTCCTTGCACCTGCAGTCCGGCGTGCTCGGCCTTGATGGCGGCGATGCGGGCGGAGTTGACGCGGCTCATCTGGCCAGCGCCGACGCCGATGGTCTGGCGGTTCTTGGCGTAGACGATGGCGTTGGACTTGACGAACTTGGCGACTTTCCAGGCGAACACCAGGTCGTGGATTTCCTGCTCGGTCGGGGCGCGGCGAGTGACGATCTTCAGGTCGTCGGCAGTGATCATGCCATTGTCGCGGCTCTGCACCAGCAGGCCGCCGTTGACCCGCTTGAAGTCCCAGCCGGCGGTACGCTCGGCCGGCCACTGGCCGCACTCGAGCAGGCGCACGTTCTGCTTGGTGGCGACCACGTCGCGGGCGGCCTGGGAGATGCTCGGGGCGATGATCACTTCGACGAACTGGCGCTCGACGATGGCCTGGGCGGTGGCGCCATCGAGTTCACGGTTGAAGGCGATGATGCCGCCGAACGCCGACTCGCTGTCGGTGGCGTAGGCCAGCTCGTAGGCCTGGCGAATACCGCCTTCGGCGTCCAGGGCAACGGCCACGCCGCAGGGGTTGGCGTGCTTGACGATCACGCAGGCCGGCTTGGTGAAGCTCTTCACGCATTCCAGCGCGGCGTCGGTGTCGGCCACGTTGTTGAACGACAGTTCCTTGCCTTGCAGCTGCACGGCGGTGGAGATGCTGGCTTCGCCTTTCTTGGCCTCGACGTAGAACGCTGCGCTCTGGTGCGGGTTCTCGCCGTAGCGCATTTCCTGCGCCTTGACGAACTGGCTGTTGAAGGTGCGCGGGAACTCGCTGCGCGCGTCGGTGGACAAGGTCTCGCGGGACTGGTCGAGGGTACCCATGTAGTTGGCGATCATGCCGTCGTAGGCCGCGGTGTGCTCGAACGCCTTGAGCATCAGGTCGAAGCGCTGGGCGTAGGTCAGGCCACCGGCCTTGAGACCGTCGATCACGCTGGCGTAGTCGCTGGCGTTGACCACGATGGCCACGTCCTTGTGGTTCTTGGCCGCCGAGCGGACCATGGTCGGGCCGCCGATGTCGATGTTCTCGACCGCCGTCGGCAGGTCACAGCCTGGCTTGGCGATGGTCGCTTCGAACGGGTAGAGGTTGACGGCCACCAGGTCGATCGGCTGGATGCCATGCTCGGCCATGATGGCATCGTCGGTGCCGCGGCGGCCGAGGATGCCACCGTGGATCTTCGGGTGCAGGGTCTTGACCCGGCCGTCCATCATTTCGGCGAAGCCGGTGTAATCGGCCACTTCCACCGCGTCGACGCCATTGTCCTTGAGCAGCTTGTAGGTGCCGCCGGTGGACAGGATCTCGACGCCCAGCTGTTGCAGTTCACGAGCGAATTCGAGGATACCGGTCTTGTCGGAGACGCTGATCAAGGCGCGGCGGATCGGCAGGCGGGTAGTCTGGTCGGTCATTTCGGATTCCATAACGCGGTGGAGTCAGCAAAAAAGGCGACCTCATCGAATGGGAGTCGCCTTTTCTGGTTGGGATTCGGTTACAGCAGGTCGTACTGCTTGAGCTTCTTGCGCAAGGTGCCCCGGTTGAGTCCGAGCATCTCGCTGGCCTTGGTCTGATTGCCCTTGACGTAGTTCATCACGCTTTCGAGCAGCGGCGCCTCCACTTCGGAGAGCACCAGGTTGTACACGTCCGTGACGGTCGCACCTTCGAGGTGGGCGAAGTAGTTGTGCAGCGCCTTCTCGACACTGCCGCGCAGGGTCCGGCCCTCTTCGCTCGGCGTGTTGAGGTGCTGTTTGAGGTTGACGTTGTCGCTCACGGGCGTTGTTCCACTCACTAAAGTCTCGGTCATCATCGTCATGCGGCCACCCCTGGTCCTTCCGTTGTCTCAAGGCTCTGTCGACGTTCCTCGAAAAATTCGCGAACGTTGGCGCACTGCGCTTGTGTCTCTTCCAAGGCATTGAATCGCTGGCGAAACTCCTTTCCGCCCGGTTGTGTCGCCAGGTACCAGCTCACATGCTTGCGTGCGATGCGCACGCCCATCACATCCCCGTAGAAGGCATGCAGCGCGGCCAGGTGCCCCAGCAGGATGCTTTCCACCTCGTCCAGCCCCGGCACCGGCAGCGTCTCGCCGGTGCGCAGGTAGTGCTCGATCTCGCGGAAGATCCACGGCCGGCCCTGGGCCGCACGACCGATCAGCAAACCGTCGACCCCGGTCGCGTCGAGCACGGCGCGGGCCTTGGCCGGCGAGGTGATGTCGCCATTGGCGAAGACCGGGATCGACACCGCCTGCTTGATCTGCGCGATGGTGTCGTACTCGGCTTCGCCGGTGTACAGGTCGGCACGGGTACGGCCATGCACCGCCAGGGCCTGGATACCGGCCTGCTCGGCGATCTTCGCCACGTTCAGGCCGTTCTTGTTGTCCCGGTCCCAGCCGGTGCGGATCTTCAGGGTCACCGGGACGTCCACGGCGCCGACCACGGCGTGCAGGATCTCGGTGACCAGTGCTTCATCTCTCAATAAAGCAGAGCCTGCCGCCTTGTTGCAGACTTTTTTCGCCGGGCAGCCCATGTTGATGTCGATGATCTGCGCCCCCGACTCGACATTGGCCCGCGCGGCAGCCGCCAGCATCTGCGCGTCGCCGCCGGCGATCTGGACCGAGCGGGGCTCGGGATCGCCTTCGTGGATGCGACGCAACCGTGACTTGCGGCTGTTCCACAGGCGCAGGTCGCTGGTCACCATTTCCGACACCACCATGCCAGCACCCAGCCGTTGGCAAAGCGTACGGAAAGGCTGGTCCGTGACCCCGGCCATGGGCGCAAGGATCAGGTTGTTCCGTAAGGTGTAAGGACCGATGCGTACCGCCGACATAGGTGTTCCCTGTTGTGGGGCCGGATCATGGGAGTTCGAAAAAGGGATCGCATGATACCCGCTCTCGATGACTGGATAAAGATGGAATTGGATAAAATCTGAGCAATTGGCGGGGCGGGTGACGTGCTTCGGGTGGCAAGGGGTAAGCTTCAAGCTTCAAGCTTCAAGCTTCAAGCTTCAAGCAAGAGCAGATTCGCAAAACGCCGCGATCTGCTTTTACTTGCAGCTTGTAGCTTGCAGCTTGTCACTCACTGGGGCGAACGGAAGCTGAGGCTGTAGTTCACCGCGGCGGGCCCAGGGTCGAGAATATCGAGGGCGATGTGGATGGGCGTCTGGCTGGGCATGTCGCCGCGCCCGGCCAGTTCGCCACTGAGGTACTCGGTGGGCTTGAAGCGGCGGCTGGCGATCAGTTGGCCGTTGAGGTCGGCGAAGCGCAGCTCGAGCAGGGGGAACGGTTGGGCGAACGGCGCGCGGTTGTAGAGGATCGCGTCGACGATGAGCGCGCCCTTGAAGTCCGGGTGGCTGCGCACCACCAGGTTGCTGCTCTTGATCCGTTCGATGTCGACCCGCGTCGGTACCTGGCAGCCTAGGGCCGGGCAGAGGCTCTGGAACAGGGGGCGGTACGAGTCCTGACGAGCAAGCGCGTCGAAGTGGTAGACGACGTATTGCAGCGCCAGCCCGGCCAGGGCCAGCAGGCTCAGCACGCCCCACAGGATGCGCTTGCGCCAGTTGGGCTTGGGTTTCTGCCAGTCCAGGCGCAGCGGGTCGTCGATCACGTGGATCAACGGCTCCTTGCGTAGGGGCTGGCCCAAGCCTGGCTCGATGCGGTCTGCATCATCCGGGGAGAAAGTGTGGGCGCTGAGCCGACCGTCGGTTTCCGTGATGTCCACCGCCGACAGCGACCCCAGGGGCACGGAGGGCTCTGCGGTGTCGCGCAGGTCGCCGAGCCGGGGCTGGTCGGCATCGACCGTCGTGTCCACGGCGGCGTCGAGGCTCAGGGTCGGCTCGTCACGCTCGAGCAGGGCCGGCACCTCGCGGGGCGAGGCGTCGTCATGCTCGAGTGTGGCATGGACCGGCTCGTGAGTGTCGTCCGATGCCGTGCCGAACGGGCGTTCGTCCTGGGGTTCGGCACGAGGGTCATCGCGTCGAGCATGCAGGCTTGCCGCCTGACGTGGCGCACGGGTTTCGGCTGGCTGGTCACGTTGTTCCAGGCGCGCCAGTTCCTCGTCGAGGTCGACCTCGTCCAGCGTACTGTGGGTCCAGTGGGCCGGCACCACCGCCTGGGCAGGCGCGGACGTCACCGGGGCCGGCGCGTCCAGGGCAGGTGCCTGAACGGACTGCTCGGCGGCCTCACTCTGCGTGCGATGCGCCTCGAGCAGCTGCTTGGCGGCATTGAACATCTGCATGCAGGCGCCGCAGCGCACCACCCCTCGGGCCACGCCGAGCTGATGATGCGTGACGCGAAAACGTGTCTGGCAATGCGGGCACTGGGTGACGAAGCTGTCGCTCATACGCCGGTCCTGAGTCTGCTGGGGTGCAAGGCCAAGGGATCAGCGGCGACGGCCGCTGATGCGAACCCAGCCGTCGCGCTCGACGATCGGGTCGAGGTCGAAGGCCTCTGCGTAGGCGTCGGCGACCTCCTGACCCTGCTCGGCCAGGATACCGGAAAGGGCCAGCAGGCCACCGGGACGGACCAGGCCGGACAACTGAGGCGCGAGCGAGACGAGGGGGCCGGCCAGGATGTTGGCCACCAGCACGTCGGCGTGCAGGGCCGGCAGTTGCTCGGGCAGGAACAGGCTCAGGCGCGCGTCGGCGATGCCGTTGCGCCCGGCGTTGTCGCGCGAGGCTTCCAGCGCCTGCACGTCGATGTCGGTGCCAATCGCTTCGCGGGCACCGAGCAGCAGGGCGGCGATCGCCAGGATCCCCGAGCCACAGCCGAAGTCCAGGACCTGGACACCGTCCAGCGCCTGCGCATCGAGCCATTCCAGGCACAGCGCCGTGGTCGGGTGCGTGCCGGTGCCGAAGGCCAGGCCGGGGTCGAGCAGCAGGTTCACCGCCTCGGCGTCCGGTGCCTCGTGCCAGCTCGGCACGATCCACAGACGCCGGCCGAAACGCATGGGCTGGAAGTTGTCCATCCAGCTGCGCTCCCAATCCTGGTCTTCGATCACCTCGGCCTGATGCTCGGGCAGCTCGGCATCGGTCAGCAGGCGCAGGTGCGCGAACACGCTGTCGGGCGGGGTGTCGGCTTCGAACAGCGCCAGCAGGTGGGTGTTGCTCCACAGCGGCGTGGTGTTGAGGTCTGGCTCGAAGATCGGCTGGTCCTCGGCGTCCATGAAGGTGACCGAGACGGCGCCGACGTCCAGCAGCGCATCTTCGTAGGTTTCGGCTTGTTCCGGGCTGATGGCCAGGCGTACTTGCAGCCAGGGCATGGCGGGTACCTGTGACAGATTCGAGAAGGGCAGCGCCAGGCTGCCAGAGGCGTGCAGTCTACTTGAGTGCAGGGGGTTTGTGCACAGGAGTAGAGTAGGGGGCTGTCGGCTTAGCGGCCCCACACAGGCCGTAGACCACTTGAGTTGAAGTGCGGCTCACATCCCACGACAAAGCCCCCTCTCATGCCTGAGGGCACCGGGGTTATGGGTAACCCGGACAGATCAGGCCAAGATTTCGATACCGTGCTTTTCAACAATAGCCAGCAGCTTGAGGGCCATGCCGCTTGGGCGCTTTTCACCGGTCTCCCATTGCTTGACGGTCGATGGGCTGGTGTTCAGGTACCGCGCGAAAATGGGCTGGCTGACGTGACTGCGCAGGCGGATTTGCTTGATCTGCGCAGCCCCAATCTCAGGCACTGCTGCAATGCAGGATTCATCGAATTCACGCATGGTGGCCTTGTCGATGGCGCCAATGGCCAGCAATGCACGTGCGGAATCGTGAATGGATGCTAGCGCTTCACTTTTGAATGTCTTCGTCATTGCAGATCTCCACGAATTCCTTCTGATCGAGCAGAAGGTTGATGTGCTCGCTACTCAAGACCTCGTAGACCTTTGCCAGTTTTCTGAATGCAAGCAGCTCCCTCTTGCCGATATTGTCCATGTCGCGTTTGGCGAACAGGAACTGATAGACCCAGTATCCTCTACCTCTAGCGAGAATGATTGACCGGTGATGATTTTCGTTCAACCGTTTTTTCCATACGCCACCGCCTAGGTCAGAGCCTTGTCCCTTCATGACTTCCTGGATCGCCTTACATAACTCGCCATCAGGTATCTCAGCTTTCCTTGCCGCAGTAGCAAACGCTTTGGTTTTGAACACCTTCATCGGTAGAGGTCCTCCTGGCGATCAAATGTACCACCAGGTGTTATACCTGTCAAAAACAGTTCTAGGTGGGTAGCGATCGATCGAAGCAGGAATGATCGCGTTTATTGCAGACAAGCTGCCACTCCTGCCAGGGCATCAGTCGAATAGGGTTGCCAAGAGACAGCCATAAAAAAATCCGGCACCAGAGCCTGGTACCGGATTTTTCGAAACGCCTCGCCTGGACGCGCGCTGTTCAGCTGAACAGCCTCACGCTCCAGGACGAGGTGCCCTGACGCCTACCCGTCGATCACGCCTGGTCAGCCAGTTTGTGCTCGAGGTAGTGGATGTTGACGCCGCCCTTGCAGAAGGCTTCGTCGCGCACCAGGTCCCGGTGCAGCGGGACGTTGGTCTTGATGCCGTCGACGATGATCTCGTCCAGGGCATTGCGCATGCGCGCCATGGCTTCGTTGCGGTCCTTGCCGTAGGTGATCAGCTTGCCGATCAGCGAGTCGTAGTTCGGCGGAACCGTGTAGCCGCTGTACAGGTGCGAATCGACCCGCACGCCGTTGCCGCCTGGCGCGTGGAAGTGCTTGACGGTGCCTGGGCTGGGGATGAACTTGCGCGGGTCTTCGGCGTTGATCCGGCATTCCAGCGCGTGACCGCGGATGACCACGTCGTCCTGGGTGAACGACAGCTTGTTGCCAGCGGCGATGCTCAGCATCTCCTTGACGATGTCGATCCCGGTGACCATCTCCGACACCGGGTGCTCCACCTGCACACGGGTGTTCATCTCGATGAAGTAGAAGTTGCCGTCCTCGTACAGGAACTCGAAGGTCCCCGCACCGCGGTAACCGATCTCGATGCAGGCCTGCACGCAGCGGGCGAAGACTTCCTGGCGGGCCTTCTCGTCGATGCCGGGGGCCGGCGCTTCTTCGAGAACCTTCTGGTGGCGGCGCTGCAGCGAGCAGTCGCGGTCGCCCAGGTGCACGGCATTGCCCTGGCCGTCGGACAGGACCTGCACTTCCACGTGACGTGGGTTGGTCAGGAACTTCTCCAGGTAAACCATCGGGTTGCCGAACGCAGCGCCCGCTTCGTTACGGGTCAGCTTGGCCGAGGAGATCAGGTCCTCTTCCTTGTGCACCACGCGCATGCCGCGACCACCACCGCCACCGGCGGCCTTGATGATCACCGGGTAGCCGACCTCGCGGGCGATGGCCAGCGCGGTCTCTTCGTCTTCCGGCAGCGGGCCGTCGGAACCCGGCACGGTCGGCACGCCCGACTTGATCATGGCGTCCTTGGCCGACACCTTGTCGCCCATCAGGCGGATGGTGTCCGCCTTCGGACCGATGAAGGCGAAGCCGGATTTCTCGACCTGCTCGGCGAAGTCGGCGTTTTCCGCAAGGAAACCATAACCTGGGTGGATGGCGGTGGCGCCGGTCACCTCGGCCGCGGCGATGATCGCCGGGATGTGCAGGTAGGAATCCTTGGACGGCGCCGGGCCGATGCACACGGACTCGTCGGCCAGGCCCAGGTGCATCAGCTCACGGTCGGCCGTGGAGTGGACGGCGACGGTCTTGATGCCCAGCTCCTTGCACGCGCGCAGGATCCGCAGGGCGATTTCGCCGCGGTTGGCGATCAGAACTTTTTCCAACATCGGAGGCTCTCCGCGGTTCAAACGATGGTGAACAGCGGCTGGTCGAACTCAACCGGCTGGCCGTCTTCTACCAGGATGGCGTCGATGACGCCGCCGATGTCGGCTTCGATGTGGTTCATCATCTTCATGGCTTCGACGATGCACAGGGTGTCGCCCTTCTTCAGGGTCTGGCCCACTTCGGCGAAGTTCGGCGAGGTCGGCGACGGCTTGCGGTAGAAGGTACCGACCATCGGCGAGCGGATCACGGTGCCCTTGAGGGCAGGTGCGGCGGCTTCGGCGGCAGGTGCAGCGGCAGCGACGGGTGCTGGCGCAGCGGCAGGTGCCGGTGCGGCGACAGGGGCGGCAAAGTACTGCTGACCGGCTGGGGTCTTGCTGTGACGGCTGATCCGGACGGACTCTTCGCCTTCCTTGATCTCCAGCTCGTCGATGCCAGACTCTTCCAGCAGCTCGATCAGTTTCTTGACTTTACGGATATCCATTGAGCAGCAGCTCCCAAGTTTGGTCAGGGATTGAATTGAAAACGTAGCGAAGACGTTTCTTGAGACCCAGGCCCTTCAAGGCCGGGGTCGTGTGGCATCAGGGCTGTACGCGCGCAGCCAGGTGCTCCATCGCCGACTCCAGCGCCAGGCGGTAGCCGGTGGCGCCGAGGCCGCAGATCACGCCCACCGCCACGTCGGAAAAGTAGGAGTGGTGACGGAACGGTTCGCGTTTGTGCACGTTCGACAGGTGCACCTCGATGAATGGGATGCTCACCGCCAGCAACGCGTCACGTAATGCGACGCTGGTGTGGGTGAAGGCAGCCGGATTGATCAGGATGAAGTCGACGCCTTCGTCGCGCGCGGCATGGATGCGCTCGATGAGTGCGTACTCGGCGTTGCTCTGCAGGTGCAGCAGGTGGTGACCGGCGGCGCGCGCCTGCTGCACCAGGCCCTGGTCGATCTGCGCCAGGGTGGTGGCACCGTAGACCGTGGGTTCACGGGTCCCGAGCAAATTCAGGTTGGGGCCATGCAGCACCAGGAAGGTCGCCATCCGCAGTTCCTTGATCGTGTAGGGCAAGTCGACGTAGCGCGGCGACTATGCCGCAAGCGGCACCGACTGTCCAGTTCCCGGCAATAGCCCGCACGTTGCCCGAGAATCGTGGAAAGTATGTGACCGGAATGACGGCTTTGGTCATTCCAGGTGAAAAATCCCTGCCGGACGGGCGGTTACAGGGCGAGGTGCGTGCGCAGGGTCTGCAGGTGCGCAGCGAATTCGGCGGCATTGATCTCGCCAATCACCCGATCGGCGGTCAGTTCGCTGCCGTTCGCTGCAAAGAACAATAATGCAGGCGGGCCGAACAGATGATAGCGGTCGAGCAACGCCCGCTGCGCTGCGGTGCTCTGGGTCATGTTCAGGCGCACCAGGCTGAAGCCCTGCAAACCACGTTTGACGGCAGCGTCGGTCAGCACGTCGCGTTCGATCACCTTGCAGCTGATGCACCAGTCGGCGTACCAGTCGAGCACCACCGGTTGCCCCTGGGCCTTGGCCTGGGCGAGGGCGGCCGCCAGGGCCTCGGGGGTCTCTACCGTCTGCCAGTCCTGCGCAGCGGCCTGCGCTTGGGTGGAGCTGGCCGCTGACGTGGCCGTGGACAGAGGCCGCAGTGGATCGCTCTGGCCGCTCAAGGCGCCGTACCAGCAGACCAGCGCATAAAAGAGCAGGCAGAGGCCAGCCAGTTGCGCCAGGCGCTGCACAGGCGTCTTGCTGCCGAACTCCAGCGTGCCGAGGAACAGCGCCACGCCGGCCGCCAGCAGGCCGATGACGAGCAACGTCAGCGGGCCGGGCAGCACGCGGCTGAGCAGACCGATGGCCAGGCCCAGCAGCAGCACACCGATGGCGTTCTTCACCGTGCCCATCCAGGGGCCGCTGCGTGGCAGCCAGGCGGCGCCACCTGCGGCGATCAGCACCAGAGGAGCGCCCATGCCCAGGCCCAGGGCGAAGAGCTTGAGCGCACCGCCGATGGCATCGCCACTGGCGCTGATGTACAGCAGCGCACCGGCCAGCGGCGCCGAGACGCAAGGCGACACCAGCAGGCTGGAGAGCACCCCCAGCACCGCCGCACCGAGCAGTGAACCCCCCTGGGTACGGTGGGCGATCTGGTCCAGACGGTCGCTCAGGCGCCGTGGCAGACGCAGCTCGAAGAACCCGAACATGGCCAGGGCGAACACCACGAAGAACAGCGAGAAGGGCACCAGGACCCAGGCCGACTGCAGGCGCGCCTGCAGGTTGAGGCCGGCGCCGAACACGCCCATCAGCGCGCCGAGCAGCGCGAAGCAGGCGGCCATCGGCAGCACGAACGCCAGCGACAGGCTCAGACCACGCAGGCCACCGTTCTGACCGCGCAACACCACCCCCGACAGGATCGGCAGCATCGGCAGGACACAGGGGGTGAAGGTCAGGCCAAGGCCGGCCAGGAAGAACAGGGCCAGCGAACGCCAGCGCCAGCCCTCGGCCGGTACAGCGGGCGGCGTGGCCGTAGTGCCTGCGCTGCCGTCGATCGTCAGGCGCTCGGTTTCCGGCGGGTAGCACAGGCCCTTGTCGGCGCAGCCCTGGTAGGTCACCAGCAGGGTGAAGGGACGCGTCTCGTCGGCCGGCCGCGGGATCTCCACGTCGAGCACGCCATGGTAGACCTCGACGTCGCCAAAGAACTCGTCGTGCTTGGCCTCGCCTGGCGGCAGGCGAGGGGTGCCCAGGGCGATGTCCGCCGGTTCGGTCTTGAATTGCAGGCGGTGGCGATAGAGGTAATACCCTTCGCTGGCGACGAAGCGCAGCTTGAGGGTCTGCGGGTCATCGCTGTCGACCCGGCTGAGCGCGAACGCTTCACGCACCGGGAGGAAGTCCGCACCGCTCTGGGAGGCGGCACCCAAGGTGGCGCTGGGGCGGTTGTCGAGCAGGCCGGCGGCACAGACAGGCAGGGCCAGCGACAGGAGCAGCAGAAAGAACAGGCGGCGCATGGTGGTCTCGCACGGTGGAACGTGGGCGCATGATAGCGAAGTCTGGCGGTCGCGGGGCTCATCGTAGCCGGGCGGACTCCCCGACCGGCATCGACCTCGCGGACGCCATCGCCGGCAAGCCGGCTCCCACAAGCTGCTTGCGCAGCCATGACTACATGGATGGCTGCAGAGGTCAGGGTGGGAGCTGGCTTGCCAGCGATAGGGCCCTGCCAGGCGCCGCATGCGGTCGGGCATGTACCGAGTAGAAAAGACAGTTGCTCCCACAGAAGGTGTCTACCTGAGCCAACCAGGCACAACGCCGCCTACTCGCGGCCGGTCCTGCGCCCCGGCAGGGGCCGCCACAAAGTCCGTCACCACGATGCCGGCCTCAGACCTTGAACGCCAACACCGCCGAATTCAGCGCCCCACCCAGCCTGAGCAAATGCTCGCCTTGCTCACGCCCTTCGCCAATGCGCTGCAGGTTGTCTTCCCCTAGGCGATGAATACGTTCGCTGTGGCCACGGATCTCGCTCACCGCGCCGGTCTGCTGCCCGGTGACTTCGGCGATGCGTACCGCCGTGTCGGCAATGGTGCCGATCGCACCGACGATTCGCGCCAGTGCCTGGTCGGCTGCCTGGGCCTGCCCGGCCGTAGCCTCGGCGCGGACAAGCTGGGCGCGCATGCCGTGCACGGACCGCTGTGCCGCCACGTGCAGGCGATCGATCAGCGCCTGGATCTCGCCCGTTGCCCCGGTGGTGCGCTGGGCCAGCGAGCGGACTTCGTCGGCCACGACCGCGAAACCGCGCCCCATGTCCCCTGCCCGAGCCGCCTCGATGGCGGCGTTGAGGGCCAGCAGGTTGGTCTGCTCGGCGATGGCGCGAATCACCGTGAGTACGCTGCCGATGGTTGCCGACTCTTCAGCCAGTTGCTCGATGGCCTGGGCATTGCCTTGCACCTCGTCGACCAGCGAGCGCAAGCCTTCGAGGCTCTGGCCGATCACCACCTGGCCCTGCTCGACGGCCTGACCGGCGTCGCCACTGGCGTGGGCGGCCGCACGGGCATCACCGGCCACTTGCTGGATGGTCGCCTCCAGCGCGCCCAGCGCGTCGCGAATCTGCCCGGTGTCGCCCGCCTGGCGCTCGGCACCGGCGTGCAGCGCGCTGCTCACCCCGGCCAGGGCATGGCTGCTGTCGGCTACCTGCTCGGCCTGATGACGCAAGGTTGCGACCAGGTCGAGCAGGTAATCGCGCAGGCGGTTGAGCGAGCCCTGGATGGCCTGCAGCTCCCGGTGGCTCCTGCCCAGGTCGATCGGTTGGCCGAAGTCGCCTTCCGCCCAGCGCGACAGGGCCGGCGCCAGACGGGTCAGCACACGGACCAGGCGCCGCTGGAGCGTATCCACCAGCAAGGCGATGCCCAGGATCAAGGCGATCATCAGGCCCTGGATCAGCCGCACGTCGCCCTGGATCCGCGCATGCTGGGCGCGGACCTCCGGTTCCAGCGTCGCCAGGGCCTGGCGCACGTCGTCGATGAGTTGCGTGGTGCGCACCGTCAGGACCGTGCGCTGCTCGATCTGCTGACGGGTGCGCTGCAGCTCGGCCGGGTAACGGTTGAGCAGGCTCAGCAGCTCACGCTTCAACGGCACGGCGACGTCTTCTTGCCGAACGCTGGCCTGGCTGTGCAGGCCCATCAGCGCTGCAAAGTCGTCGGCGCCGGATTCGCTGGCGCGGGTCACGCCCAGCAGCGGCAGCCCGTCGATCACTTCGGCCTGTGCCCGGACCAGCGCCACCTCGCGCACGACGTCTTCGGCCAGTTCGGCACGGCCGCTGCTGACCAGCTTGTCCCGCGCCAGCGACAGTCGACCCAGGTGCAAGATGGCCTCGAGCAGGGGTGCGCGATACGCTTCGCCTGGCGTACCGCCGTCGCGGGCATAATTCATCAGTTGTTCGAGCGTGGCACCCAGTTCGCGTTCGGCCTGCAACAGCAAGGCCTGCGGGTCGCCGGCGAGCTTGCCGGCGGCCAGCAGCTCACCGCCCATGAACCTGTGCAGCGCCTCGAGACTCGGTCGCACGTGGTCGGCCAGTGAGGCGGGCCAGTCGTCCAGGCTGGTCGATGCCTGCTGGGCAGCTTCCATGGCCGCCGCATGGCGAACGGCATCGCCCGTGTGCTGGTAGGCCTCGACGCCTCGGACGACCTGGTTCTGGAACTGCTGTGACAGGGCCAGGTAGCGCTCCATCCCTTGATAGGGCTGCTCCAGGGCACGCTGCGACCACCACAAGGTAGCCGCCAAGGCCAGGCAGACAGCCAGCAGAAGCACGGTCGTGAGGTTGGTCAGCCATTTCAGACGCATTGCCGTCTCTGCCTTGGGAGTCAACGATAGGTCGCTGAACCTAGGGCGTTTCTGTGACGCTGTGATGACGAAATGCACAGCACTCCAAGAAGAAGTGGCTATTGGCCGCCAGGGGCGTCGGCCAGCGCCGAACACCGGGGGCGTTTCGTGGAAACGACGCCGCCCGATGCGGCAGCGACCCGCAGGCGCGGCAGGCCTTTGCCGCTTATGTTCCTGGGCACGCTTGCTTTATAGTTCGGCCATGCTTGCCGTGGCACCCTGGCCGGTGCGCGTGGTCCAAGCCCCTGAATCGTCGTGACTAAAAAGGACACTGCCATGCTGGACTGGAAAAACCGAAAGGGCCAAGCCGAGCCGCGCGAGCGCGTGGATGCCCGGGGCACCGCCACCCGTACCTACCTCGGCGGCCTGTGGGGCAAGGCGCTGGCCATCCTGATCGGTCTCTACCTGCTGGTGTGCATTGGCCTCAGCTGGTACTGGAGCCAGGAGCCGGAACTGTTCCCGGTGCAGCAGAACGCCCAGTCGGCAGCGCAGCGCAACAACCAGCAGATGGTCGTGGGCTACACCACCATCGAAACCCTCAAGACCGTGGCCGACACGCTGCTGACCAAGCCAGGCGGCTACATCAGCAACGACCGTTTCCCGCCTGGGCTGTGGATGGACAACATGCCGAGCTGGGAATACGGCGTGCTGGTTCAGGTTCGTGACCTGTCCCGCGCGCTGCGCAAGGACTTCGCCCGTTCGCAGTCGCAATCCACCGAAGACGCCGACCTGGCCCGTGCCGAGCCGCGCTTCAACTTCGACCAGAAGAGCTGGATCCTGCCGTCGAGCGAATCCGAATACCGCGAGGGCATCCAGTCGCTGAGCCGCTACCAGGCGCGCCTGGCCTCGGGCGACAAGGGCGCGATCTTCTACACCCGTGCCGACAACCTGAACAACTGGCTGGGCGACGTCGCCACCCGTCTGGGCTCACTGTCCCAGCGCCTGTCGGCGAGCGTCGGTCGGGTCAAGCTCAACAGCAACCTGAAGACCGAAGCCGTGGTCGCTGGCCAGGCGCCGCAGGTCGACGAGGAAGTGGTCGAGACGCCGTGGCTGCAGATCGACAACGTCTTCTACGAAGCCCGTGGTCAGGCCTGGGCGCTGTCGCACCTGCTGCGTGCCATCGAAGTCGACTTCGCCGACGTGCTGGCCAAGAAGAACGCCACCGTCAGCGTGCGCCAGATCATCCGTGAGCTGGAAGCCTCCCAGGAACAGCTGTGGAGCCCGATGGTGCTGAACGGCAGCGGCTTCGGCATGTGGGCCAACCATTCGCTGGTCATGGCCAACTACATCTCGCGCGCCAACGCCGCGGTCATCGACCTGCGTCAGCTGCTGTCCCAGGGCTGATGACACCCTCCGCCCGTGAAGCCGCCCACCGGGCGGCTTCCGACGCCGAGTCCATCGCCTGGGTCGACGAGCACGACCAGGTGCTCGGCAGCCTGCCGCGTGCCGAGTTGCGTGCCCGTGGGCTGATCGGCCGCTGCACCTTCATCCTGCTGTTCAACCGCGCCGGTGAGCTGTGCGTGCACCGACGCACCTTGAGCAAGGCGATCTACCCAGGCTACTGGGACGTGGCAGCCGGTGGCATGGTCGGCGCCGGAGAACACTACGACGATTCGGCTGCGCGCGAGTTGCGCGAGGAGTTGGGGGTGAGTGGTGTTGCGCTGCAGTTTCACGACACGTTCTTCTTCGACCAGCCCGGCAACCGGGTGTGGTGCGCGGTCTATTCGGCGACCTGGGACGGCCCGTTGCGGCTGCAGCCCGAAGAGGTCAGCGAGGCGCGCTTTCTCAGTCTGGCGCAGGTCGCGACCGACTGCCGCTGGCAGCCTTACTGCCCCGATTCTCTGGTCGCGCTGCAGCACGTGCTGGACCGGCGTGGCTGACGTCGCGACAGCTTCAGGAAATGGCGCATTCCCGGCTTAGCAAGCGCGCGCAATCTGGGTACACTGCGCGACCTTTTCGGGCCGACGCACTGCATGCGACGGTAGCGCCGCCCCTGCCAGAGTGGGGCATCGCGGTCGATCCTGGTGCCAGGGGTCGATCATTTTTTGTCCTCAGCAAGAGGCACAAAAGTGGCCAAGAAAGCCTCATCCTTCGCCGCCCTGGGCGGTCTGGTGTACTCCACCGACGCCGGGCGCCATTGCCCGACCTGCGCCAAGCCCCTCGATGCCTGCATCTGCGGCCAGGCGGTAATCCCCGAAGGCGACGGGATCGCCCGGGTCCGCCGTGAAACCAAGGGGCGTGGCGGCAAGACCGTCACCTCGGTCAGCGGCGTACCGCTGCCACCCGACCAGCTCAAGGACCTGGCCGCTGCGCTCAAGCGCCGCTGCGGGACCGGTGGCGCGCTGAAAGACGGCGTGATCGAGATCCAGGGCGATCACGTCGAGCTGCTGCTGGCCGAGCTGATCCGCCAGGGATTCAAGGCCAAGAAGTCCGGCGGCTGAGCGCTGTCACAGGCTTTTTGCCAGGCCGGTTCTAAACTCGCTCCGGTGAGCAGGGTCTATTCCTGACACGGGAACTCGTCATTTTCAGTTTCTGCACGGTGGGCCGAGGGTTTCGCCCGCCGTGTCTTCGACTTTCTTATAGGGGACTTGAATGTCCGTACGACGCACACGCAAAGACGATGGCAGCCAGTGGACCGTGGGCGACAGCCGCAGTGTCTATGGTATCCGCCACTGGGGCGCCGGTTATTTCGCGATCAACGAGGCCGGGCGTGTCGAAGTGCGTCCCAATGGTCCGGACAGCTCGCCGATCGACCTGTACGAGCAGGTCGAGCAACTGCGTTCGAGCGGCCTGTCGTTGCCGCTGCTGGTACGCTTCCCCGACATCCTGCAGGACCGGGTGCGCCAGCTGACCGGTGCGTTCGACGCCAACATCGCGCGGCTCGAGTACCAGAGCCAGTACACGGCCCTGTACCCGATCAAGGTCAACCAGCAGGAGGCCGTGGTCGAGAACATCATCGCCACCGAGAACGTCTCCATCGGCCTGGAAGCCGGCTCCAAGCCGGAACTGCTGGCGGTGCTGGCCCTGGCGCCGAAGGGCGGCACCATCGTCTGCAACGGCTACAAGGATCGCGAGTTCATCCGCCTGGCGCTGATGGGCCAGAAGCTCGGTCACAACGTGTTCATCGTCATCGAGAAAGAGTCCGAAGTCGCCCTGGTGATCGACGAGGCCAACGACCTCAAGGTCAAGCCACAGGTCGGCCTGCGCGTGCGCCTGTCGTCACTGGCCTCGAGCAAATGGGCCGACACCGGCGGCGAGAAGTCCAAGTTCGGCCTGTCGGCCGCGCAGCTGCTGTCGGTGGTGCAACGCTTCCGCGACGCCGGCCTGGACCAGGGCGTGCGCCTGCTGCACTTCCACATGGGCTCGCAGATCGCCAACCTGGCCGACTACCAGCACGGCTTCAAGGAAGCCATCCGCTACTACGGGGAGCTGCGCGCGTTGGGCCTGCCGGTGGATCACATCGACGTGGGCGGTGGCCTGGGCGTGGACTACGACGGCACCCATTCGCGCAACGCCAGTTCGATCAACTACGACATCGACGAGTACGCGGCCGTGGTCGTGGGCATGCTCAAGGAGTTCTGCGACGCGCAGGGCCTGCCACACCCGCACATCTTCTCCGAAAGCGGCCGGGCGCTCACGGCGCACCATGCCATGCTGGTGGTGCAGGTCACCGACGTCGAGCGCCACAACGACGAGATGCCGCTGATCGAGAACCGCGACAGCCTGCCGGAGACCGTGCAGTGGCTGGTCGACCTGCTGGGGCCGACCGACATCGAGATGGTCACCGAGACCTATTGGCGCGCGACGCACTACATCGGCGACGTGGCGGCCCAGTATGCCGATGGCAAGGTCACGCTGGCCGAGAAAGCCCTGGCCGAGCAGTGCTACTACGCCGTCTGCCGGCGCCTGTACAACTCGTTGAAGGCGCGTCAGCGCTCGCACCGTCAGGTGCTCGACGAACTCAACGACAAGCTGGCCGACAAGTACATCTGCAACTTCTCGGTGTTCCAGAGCCTGCCCGACACCTGGGCGATCGGCCAGGTGCTGCCGATCCTGCCGCTGCACCGTCTGGATGAGGAGCCGCTGCGCCGCGCGGTGCTGCAGGACCTGACCTGCGACTCCGATGGCAAGATCAACCAGTACGTCGACGAGCAGAGCATCGAGACCAGCCTGCCGGTGCATGCCGTGCGCGAGGGCGAGGACTACCTGCTGGGCATCTTCCTGGTGGGCGCCTACCAGGAAATCCTCGGTGACATGCACAACCTGTTCGGTGACACCGACTCGGTGAACATCTACCAGCGTGCCGACGGCAGCGTCTACCACGCGGGGATCGAGACCCACGACACCATCGAGGACATGCTGCGCTACGTGCACCTGTCGCCGGAAGAGCTGATGACCCACTACCGCGACAAGGTCGCCAGCGCCCGCATCACCGCGCGTGAGCGTACGCAGTACCTGGACGCCTTGCGGCTGGGCCTGACGCGGTCGTCCTACCTGTCTTCCTGACAGGGCAGGGCTGCCGCTTGTCCGGTCCGTCCCCTGACCGCGATGCCTTCGGACCGCAGCCTTGAGCTGCGGTTTTTCATGGGCGGCAGGTGGGGGTACTGCTCGGACTTGCAGCGTTGATCTGGCAGGCTGCCCTCCTCGCAGTGCGGGGCTTGCCCGCGATGCAGGCGGCGACTGGTCAGGCCCTATCGCTGGCAAGCCAGCTCCCACAGGCACCTGTTTCAAGCAGACAGCAGCGTGATGGTTCAGCCTTTTGTGGGGTCTGCCCGCGATGCAGCGGCGACTGGGCCTGGAGTCCGCCGATCAGCTGCGAACCTTGCCTTACCCCACCCACGCCCCACGTCGCGCCAGCCGCCAGCCCAGCCACCCCAGGCTCAGCGCCCGCACGGCCATGAATCCCAGAAATGCCAGCCACAACCCGTGGTTGCCGAACCCGCTCAGCCCCCAGGCCGCCGGCAGCATCAGCAGCACGCTGAAGAGCATGGCGTTGCGCATGTCCCGCGCGCGGGTGGCGCCGATGAACAGCCCGTCCAGCAGGTAGCTCCACACCGCCACCAGTGGCAGCACGGCCAGGTAGGGCAGGAAGGGATAAGCCGCATCGCGCACCGCGGCGATGTCGGTCTGCAGGTCGATGAACACAGGCCCGACCAGCAGAAAGACCATGGCGAACCCCAGGCTGACGATCAACGACCAGCCACAGGCGACCACCAGGGACCGGCGCAGCGCGGTGCGGTCACGTGCGCCGATGGCATGGCCGCACAGCGCTTCGACGGCATGGGCCAGGCCATCGAGGGCATAGGCCGTGAGCAACAGGCCATTGAGCAGCAAGGCATTGGCCGCGACCGTCGCCTCGCCCAGTCGGGCGCCTTGCAGGGCGATCAGCAGGAACACCCCCTGCAGCGCCAGGCTGCGCACGAAGATGTCGCGGTTCACGCTGAGCAAAGGGCGCCAGGCCGACCAATGTCCGAGCGTGGCCCAGGCCAGGCGTCCAGGGTAGGCTCGCAGCGCCGGTCGCGTCAGGGCCAGGCCCAGCAACGCCGCGCTCCACTCGGCGATCACCGAGGCCCGTGCCGACCCCAAGACGCCCCAGTCCAGGCCCAGGACGAACCACAGATTGAGGACGATGTTCAGGGCGTTGGTGGTCAACAGGATGGCCAGCGGCGCACGAGCGTTCTGTGTGCCGAGGAACCAGCCCACCAGCGCATAGGTGGCGAGTGCCGCCGGCAGGCCCAGCAGGCGCGTGTGAAAGAACGCCTCGGTGGCCTGCCCCAGGGCGGCGCTCGGTTGCATCACGTGCAGGGCCAGACGGCTGAAGGGCAGTGCCAGGCTGCCGAGCAGCCCGGCGAACACGAGCGCCAGCAGCAGGCCCTGGGCCAATACCTGGCGCAGGTGATCGCCGTCGGCGCGCCCGGCCGCCTGGGCGGCGAAGCCGGTGGCGCCCATGCGCAGGAACGTCATCAGACCGATCATGAAGGTGAACAGGGTCGCGCCCACGGCCACGGCGCCCAGCTGATGGGCATGGGGCAAGTGCCCGACCACCGTGCTGTCGACCAGCGCCACCAGGGGCACCGAGACGTTGGAGAGGATCATGGGTGCGGCCAGGGCCCAGACCTGGCGGTGGGTGCGCCGATGGCGCCAGTCGTGGGATGTGACGGACATGCAGGCTCCTGTGACGAGGCGCCAGTATACCGGTCGACAGGCCACGGAACACGGGGCCTGCCGTCTGCCGCTAGGCGAAAGTCGAGCGCTACGCGCGGCCACAGGTGCGCTATGATGGCAGCCCTCACGACCTCCCTGCCGAAGAGTTGCCCTCCATGTTGGACAAAGGATTGTTACTGGCCTGTGCGCTGGCGTTGCTGACCGCCTGCGACAGTGGTTCATCGAGCGCGCCGCCAGCGCCGCCGACCGCGCACGCTACCGCACCCGCCCAGGCCAAGGCGCCCGTGCGCCAGGACCTGGCGGTGCTGGCCAAGCGTTACGCCGACCGCGAACTGACCGTGGCGGACGCCTCGGAAATCCAGCTCGATGGCGCGGCCGCCCTGTCGATCAGCTTCACGGCCCCGCTGGACGCCAATCAGGACTTCGCCGCCAAGGTTCACCTGGTCGACACGGTCAAGGGCAAGGTCGACGGCGCCTGGGAGCTGTCCGACAACCAGATGGAGCTGCGCCTGCGGCACCTGGAGCCTCAGCGCAAGCTGGTGCTGACCGTCGAGCCGGGCCTGCTGGCGGTGACTGGCAAGCGCCTGGCCGAGGAATCGGTGACGCGCCTGGAGACCCGCGACATGCAACCGACCGTCGGCTTCGCCAGCCGTGGCTCGCTGCTGCCGACGCGGTTGGCCGAAGGGCTGCCGGTGATCGCGTTGAACGTGGACAAGGTGGACGTCGAGTTCTTCCGCGTCAAACCCGAGACGCTCTCGACCTTCCTGGTCAACTGGGGACGCAACAGCAGCCTGGAGTACTACCAGTCCAAAGAGCTGCTGGACCTGGCCGAGCTGGTCTACAGCGGCCGCTTTGACCTCGACTCGCCGCGCAACACCCGCGACACCGTGCTGCTGCCCATCGCCGGGATCAAGCCGCTGCAGGCTCCGGGCGTCTACCTGGCGGTGATGCGCGCAGCCGGCACCTACGACTATTCGCAGCCGGCGACACTGTTCACGCTCAGCGACATCGGCCTGTCGGCGCACCGCTACCGTGACCGCCTGGACGTGTTCGCCCAGGCGCTGGAGGGTGGCAAGGCGCTGAGCGGCGTCGACATCGAGGTGCGTGATGACAAGGGCAAGAGGCTGGCCCAGGCCAAGACCGACGGTGACGGCCATGCGCAATTGCCGATCACGGCCAAGGCCAACACCCTGATCGCCACCCAGGGCAGCGAGACCACGCTGCTGCGCCTGGACAGCGCCGCACTGGACCTGGCCGAGTTCGACATCGCCGGGCCACCGTCCAACCCGCTGCAGTTCTTCGTGTTCGGCCCGCGTGACCTGTATCGCCCTGGCGAGACGGTGCTGCTCAACGGCCTGCTGCGCGACCAGGACGGCAAGCCGGTCAAGGCCCAACCGGTCAGCGTCGAAGTGCGCCGCCCCGACGAGCAGGTCAGCCGCAAGTTCGTCTGGGAGGCCGGCGACAGCGGGTTGTACCAGTACCAGTTGCAACTGGCCGACGAGGCGCCGACCGGGCGCTGGCAACTGCTGTTCGACCTGGGCGGCGGGCGCAAGCAAGTGCACGAATTCCTGGTCGAAGACTTCCTGCCCGAGCGCCTGGCGCTGAACCTCAAGGGCAGCGAGCAGCCGATCAGCCCGGAGCAGACCGCCAAGGTCCGTGTCGAAGGACGCTACCTCTATGGCGCACCGGCCGCCGGCAACCGGCTCAGTGGCCAGGCCTACCTGCGGCCCTTGCGCGAGGCGGTCAAGGCGCTGCCGGGCTACCAGTTCGGGTCGGTCACCGAGAGCGAACTCAGCCAGGACCTGGAACTCGACGAAGTCACCCTCGACCAGGCCGGCAAGACCACCCTGGCCATCGAGAGCCGCTGGGCCGAAGCACGTTCGCCGTTGCAACTGACCGTGCAGGCGAGCTTGCAAGAGTCGGGCGGTCGCCCCATCACTCGCCGCCTGGAGCAGCCGATCTGGCCAGCCGAGCGGCTGCCGGGGGTACGCGGTCTGTTCGACGGTGAGGAAACCGACAGCGACGCGCCGGTCAGCTTCGAAGTGCTGGTGGCCGACCGTGACGGGCACAAGCTGGCCGTCGATGGCCTGAAGGTCCGGCTGATCCGTGAGCGCCGCGACTACTACTGGAACTACTCCCAGAGCGACGGCTGGAGCTACGCCTACAACGAGAAATTCCTCGACGAAGGCGAGCAGACCGTCAACCTGGCCGCCGGTGCCACCGCCAAGGTCGACTTCCAGGTCGAATGGGGCCCTTACCGCGTCGAAGTCGAGGACCCGGAAACCGGCATCGTGACCAGCGAACGATTCTGGGCCGGCTACCGCGCCCAGGACAACGCCGAAGGCGGCGCCGTGCGGCCGGATCAGGTCAAGCTGGCGCTGGATCAACCGGCGTACGCCGATGACGCGACCGCCAAGGTCACCGTCACGCCACCGGCCGCCGGCAGTGGCTACCTGATGGTCGAATCCAGCGATGGCCCCCTGTGGTGGGAGCCGATCGACGTTCCTGCCGAAGGCAAGACCTTCGATGTGCGCCTGGACCCGAGCTGGGCTCGGCACGATCTGTACGTCAGCGCGCTGGTCATCCGCCCCGGTGAGCGCAAGGCCAATGCCACGCCCAAGCGTGCCGTGGGCATCCTGCACCTGCCGTTGGCCCGGGCGCAGCGCAAGCTCGACCTGGCCCTCCAGGCGCCGCAGCAGATGCGCCCCAAGCAGCCGCTGACCGTCAAGCTCAAGGCCAGCACGGCCGAGGGCACGCTGCCCAAGCAGGTGCACGTGCTGCTGGCGGCGGTGGACGTCGGCATCCTCAACATCACCGAGTTCAAGACGCCGGATCCGTTCACCGGCCTGTTCGGGCGCAAGGCCTACGGCGCCGACCAGTTGGACATCTATGGTCAACTGATCGAGGCTGGCCAGGGCCGCCTGGCCAGCCTGGCGTTCGGTGGCGACGCGGCCATGGCCAAGGGCGGCAAGCGGCCCAACACGACCGTCAACATCGTTGCCCTGCAGAGCCTGCCCGTCACCTTGAACGAGCAGGGCGAAGGTCAGGTCTCGCTGGACATCCCGGACTTCAACGGCGAACTGCGGCTGATGGCCCAGGCCTGGAGCGACGAGCAGTTCGGTGTGGCCGAAGCCACCACCGTGGTCGCCGCACCACTGATCGCCGAGCTGTCGGCGCCGCGCTTCATGGCCAGCGGTGATCAGACCCAGCTGGCCCTGGACCTGGCCAACCAGTCCGGCCAGGCCCAGCAGCTCAGCGTGCAGCTCGACGCCGAAGGGCAGCTGGCGTTGGACGGCGCCGCGCAACGCTCGCTGACCCTGGAAAAAGGCCAGCGCACCACGTTGATGATCCCGGTGCACGCCCAGGGCGGGCTGGGTCAGGGCACGGTGCGTGTACGCATCAACGGTCTGACGCTGCCGGGCGAGTCGTTCGGCGCCTTCGAGCGGCACTGGACCCTCGGCGTGCGCCCGGCGTACCCCGCCACGCTCAAGCACTACCGCGTCGCTCTCAAGGATCAGTCCTGGACCCTGCCGCCGGGCGATCTGGAGGCTTTCGAACCGGCCGGTCTACAGGCCAGACTGGCACTGTCCAGCCGTCCCCCCTTGAACCTGGCCGAGCAGATCCGTGCCCTCGAAGCCTACCCGTATGGTTGCCTGGAGCAGACCGTCAGCGGCCTGTACCCCTCGCTCTACGCCGACCCGCAGAGCCTGCAACGCCTGGGCATCAAGGGCGAACCGGCCGAGGCGCGCAAGCGCAAGATCGAGATGGGCATCGAGCACCTGCTGGGCATGCAGCGCTACAACGGCAGCTTCGGCCTGTGGAGCGCCGACAGCGATGAGGAGTACTGGCTGACCGCCTATGTGACCGACTTCCTGCTGCGCGCGCGCGACCAGGGCTATGGGGTTCCGGCCGAGGCCTTGAAGAAGGCCAGCGAGCGCCTGCTGCGCTACGTGCAGGAACGCAACCTGATCGAGGCCGATTACAGCGAGAACATCGACCATACCCGTTTCGCCGTCCAGGCGTACGCCGGGCTGGTGCTGGCCCGCAGCCAACAGGCGCCCCTGGGTGCCCTGCGCAGCCTGTTCGAGCGCCGGGCCGATGCCCGTTCCGGGTTGCCGCTGGTGCAACTGGCGGTCGCGCTGGAGGCCATGGGCGACAAACCGCGTGCCCAGGAAGCCCTGCATGCCGGCCTGAACGTCAAGCGCGGCCAGGACTGGATGGCCGACTATGGCAGCGAGGTGCGTGACCAGGCGCTGATCCTGGCGCTGCTTCAGGAAGACAAGCTGGCCAGCGATCAGGTCGAGCAGCGGCTGTTCGCGTTGTCCGACGCGCTGGCTGGCAACGCCTGGCTGTCGACCCAGGAGCGCAACGCGCTGTTCCTGGCCGGCCGCCAATTGCTCGGCAAGCCGGAAAGCGACTGGCAGGCGCGCCTGGAAACCGGCGACGACGTCCGTGAGCTGACGCCGGCGGCCTCCGGGTTGACCCTTGAAGGCTCGCAGCTGGCCGCGCCGTTGAGCCTGCACAATGACAGCGATCAGACCCTCTACCAGCAACTGACCTTGTCCGGTTACCCGCGTCAGGCGCCGCCGGCCAGCAGCCATGGCCTGCAGATCCAGCGCGACTACCTGGGCCTGAATGGCCAGCCGCTGGACCTGCGCAACCTGCGCAGTGGCGATCTGGTCCTGGTCCACCTGGCGGTGAAAGCCGCCACGCAGGTGCCGGATGCCCTGGTGGTCGACCTGCTGCCGGCGGGCCTTGAGCTGGAAAACCAGAACCTGGCGCAGAGCTCGGCCAGCCTGGACAACGCCAGCGGTACCGTGCGCGAGTGGCGTGACGCGATGCAGAACGCCAACCTGGTGCACCAGGAGTTCCGCGACGATCGCTACGTGGCGGCACTCAAGCTCGAGGCCCAGCAGACCACGCACCTGCTGTACCTGGCACGCGCGGTCACGCCGGGCAGCTACCAGGTGCCGCCGCCGCAGGTGGAGTCGATGTACCGACCGAACCTGCAAGCGGTCGGCGCGTCCGCGGCGCCGATGGTGATCAAGGGGCGTTGAGGCAGGGTGGACGGGGCCGGGCGGCAAGGCCCGGCCCCCGAGCAGGGACGTGCCTCAGTGCACGACCCAGCTCAGCACCCACACCCCCAGCAAGGCCCAGATGATGCCCGCGATCACCGACGCACGCATGAAGGCACGCACCGCCGAGTACAGCAGCGCCAGGCCGACGATCAAGGCCAGGATGCTGATCAGCGACGTGTCCATCCCCAGCGTTCGCGAGAGACCGTCGACGAAGTTGCCACCGGCATTGGCCAGCCCGTTGAACACGCCGCTGAGCGCGTCCACGACCACCCGGATCAACGCGCCCAGCGCCTGGCCCAGCCATTCGAAAAAGCCTTCTACATGCATAGTCGTTTCCTGATGAAAGTGCCGGCGTCGCTGCCGTTGCCCACACTTTGGCTGCCGATCGAGCGGTTCGGTTCCCTGACCCGGGGGCGCCGATGCGTCACCTGAGGCGTGTGCCGCGTTGGCTGCGCGTGCTGGTCGGCACGTCGCTGGCGCTGCTGGGCCTGCTGTGGCTCGCCGACCGATTGTGGCCCTTGCCCCTGCCAGGTGACGATCTGGCACGGGTGGTGGTCGCCGAGGACGGCACGCCGCTGTGGCGGTTCGCCGATGCCGAGGGCGTGTGGCGTTACCCCGTCAGCCCCGAGCAGGTGTCACCGCTGTACCTGGAGGCCCTGCTGACCTATGAGGACCGCTGGTTCTATCACCACCTGGGCATCAACCCTCTGGCACTGGCGCGTGCGGCCTGGCTGAACCTGCACGGCGGGCGCGTGGTGTCGGGCGGCAGCACGCTGTCGATGCAAGTGGCGCGACTGCTCGAGCCCCACCCGCGCACCTTGCCGGGCAAGCTACGGCAGATGGCGCGCACCGTGCAGCTGGAATGGCACTTGTCCAAGCGCGAGATCCTCCAGCTGTACCTGGACCGCGCGCCGTTCGGTGGCACCTTGCAAGGCGTGGCGGCCGCCAGTTGGGCGTACCTGGGCAAGTCGCCGCAGCATCTGACGCCGGCCGAAGCCGCACTGCTGGCCGTGCTGCCCCAGGCGCCCAGCCGGCTACGACCGGACCGCCATCCGCTGCGTGCGCGGCAGGCCCGTGACAAGGTGCTGGAGCGCCTGGCCGAGTACCACACCTGGCCAGCCCAGCGCATCGCCGAGGCCCGTGAGGAGCCGCTGTTGCTGGCGCCGCGCCAGGAGCCCGCGCTGGCCCCCTTGCTGGCCCGACGCCTGAACCGTCCCGGCAGCCCGCCGCTGATTCGCACCACCCTCGATGCGGCATTGCAACGGCGTCTGGAAGACCTGCTGCTGGGGTGGCGTGCCCGGCTGCCGGAGCGCACGTCTGCCGCGCTGCTGGTGGTCGAGGCCCAGACCATGGCGGTGCGCGCCTACCTGGGCTCGGTGGACTTGGACGACGCGCGACGCTTCGGTCATGTCGACATGGTCCATGCGCTGCGCTCGCCGGGCTCGACGCTCAAGCCGTTCTTGTACGCCATGGCGATGGACGATGGGTTGATCCATTCCGAGTCGCTGTTGCAGGACGTGCCGCGGCGGTACGGCGATTATCGGCCAGGGAATTTCTCCAGTGGCTTCAGCGGGCCGGTATCGGCCAGTGCAGCACTGGCCTTGTCGCTGAATCTTCCGGCGGTGCAACTGCTGGAAGCCTATGGACCCAAGCGTTTCGCCGCGCAACTGCGTATGGGCGGTGTACCGCTGGCGCTGCCGCCGCTGGCCGAGCCCAACCTGGCACTGATCCTGGGTGGCGTCGGTAGCCGACTGGAAGACCTGGTCGGCGGCTATGCGGCCTTAGCGCGCGAAGGCAAGGCGGCGCAGATCCGCCTTCAGCCGCAGGATCCGCTGGTCGAACGGCGGCTGATGTCGCCCGGCGCCGCCTGGATCACCCGGCGGATCCTCTCAGGCCTGGCGCGTCCGGACCGTGATCCGCATGCCGACCTGAGTGCCCCGGTTCCCCTGGCCTGGAAGACCGGGACCAGTTACGGATTCCGTGACGCCTGGTCGATCGGGGTCGGGCCGCGTTACCTGATCGGCGTGTGGATCGGCCGACCGGACGGTACGCCCGTGCCGGGGCAGTTCGGCCTGGCGTCGGCGGCGCCGCTCATGCTGCAGGTGCACGACCTGCTGAGCAACCGCGATCGCCAGCGCGGCCTGAGTCAGCCGGCCCCGCGCAAACCGGCGAGTGTCGGCGTGGCGGCGATCTGCTGGCCGTTGGGCCAGCCCTTGGAGCGCACCGATCCCAATTGCCGGCGCCAGCGCTTCGCCTGGACCCTGGACGGCACGGTACCGCCGACCTTGCAGGCCAGCGATCAGCCACTGGGTCTGGGGCTACGGGACACGCTGTGGGTCAATGCCCAGGGGCTGCGCGTCAATGAGGATTGCCCGGGAGCGACGCCGCGTACCCTCGCGCTGTGGCCGGCCCCCGTGGAACCCTGGCTGCCGAAAGCCGAGCGCCGTGCCGCACGCCTGCCAGCGGTCGATCCCACGTGTCCGCCACGGCAGTCTCCACCTGCGGCGCCGCTGTCGATCGTCGGTATTCGACCTGCCGACCAACTGCGCCGTCCGGCTGCCAGCGGGGAGCCCTTGCGTCTGCGCGTGTCGGCACTGGGTGGCGACGGTCAGCGCTGGTGGTTCCTGAATGGCGGGCAGGTCGGAGAGACGGCAGGGCAGGAGGAACTGATGGTGGCGCTGACACGCGTCGGGTCGTTCGAGTTGAGTGTGCTGGATGACAGCGGACAGACGGCCCGGGTGGCGTTCGAGGTGCGGGAGTGAGCGTCGGTGAAGGGCAAGACAGCCTTTGACCGATGAGGTGAAATCACGACCGCCATCGCGGGCAAGCCCGCTCCCACAGGATGCTGAGCCAGCCTGTTTTTGCCTGCTGGAAACAGGTACCGGTGCGGGTCAGTGTACTGCCTGTCTGAAGCAGCAACCTGTAGGAGCCAACATGCTGATGCCTGCTGGAAACAGGCACCGATGGGCATCATTGTGCTGTCCATCTGAGGCAGCTAACTGTACTGCCTGCCTGAAGCAACCTGTGGGAGCAGCCACCTGTGGGAGCGGGCTTGCCCGCGATGGCGTCCGGCTCGTCGCCACCTTCCTCGCAGGCAACGTCACTGGCCGCTTGCGCGCTCAGTGATTGGTCAACCGCTGCCTTACCGGTGACGAGCTGGGCGTCAGGGCCAGGGCCAGCTGGGTTCGATTGTGCATGCGCGTCAGGCGCAGCACTTGCGAGACGTAGAGCTTGACCGTGTTCTCGGTGATGCCGAGCGCGCAGGCGATCTGGTGGTTGGTCTGGCCGCGGCCCACCAGACGGGCGACTTCCAGCTGCCGGGGCGACAGGGCGCCGAACACGGCCGGCAGCAGGTCGAGATCGGTCTCCACGTCCACGTCGAGGTCGGTCGAGCGGCGCGACAGGTTGCCGCCGCGTGCGCGTTCCAGGTCCTGATGCAAGTGGTCGATGAAATCGCCCAGGTCCTGCAGGCGCTGGGCAAGGTGCTCGACTTCCTGCTGGGCCCGGCGCCGTTGAAGCACTTCGCGTTCCAGGCGGTGCAGGCCCGCCAGCCACTCGTCCAGGTCGAGAGGGCGCGCGTGATAGTCGGCGAACCCTGCCCGCATGGCCCTGAGCACGGTGGGGGTGTCGTCAGCCTCGCTGATCAGCATGGTCCTGAAGGCGCGTTGCGAACCGCCAGCGTGCTCCAGGGCGCGGACCAGGCCCCAGTGCTCGGCGTTGGGTGTCTGTACGGCGCAGATGATCAGGCCGATGTCGGGGTCGGCCGCGTACAGCGTCAGGGCCTGTGCCGAGTTATCGGCAATCATGTGGGGATGACCGTCGCGCATGAGCAGGGCACCCATGGCATCGATGGCGCACACGCCATCGTGGACGATCAAGACTTTCACTTCATGGCTACACGGACTCACGTTCAACTCCTTGTCGACGGTAACGCTCCTGTGCCCTTGGCGGGCGGCTCGTGACTGCAAGAAGACCCGCAGCACAGCCATGATTCACGACAACCACAGCACCGTCCAGACGAATCCGACCAGCACATAAGGCGCCAAAGGCTGTTTGTCCCCCAAACCCTCGACCACCTGACGCACACGCTGCTTGAACCGGGCATTGAGCACCGTCCACAGACGACGGCGCCCCAGTACCCAGACCAGCAGCGCAATGCCTGCACCGATGAAGGTGCCCAGGACATAGTCATGACTGGTCGCCAGCGCCAGGGCACCCAGCAGTTTCACATCCCCGGCAGCGAAATGCCCCAGCCAATACCCCGGCAGCGTCATCGCCATGACGATCGCCAGCCCCCACCCCGCATCGCTGGCCGAGGCACCGATCCAGGTATGCCCCGTGGCGAACAACCAGACCAGGGCGCCCAGGGCGACGCCGACGGTCAGGGTATCGGCCACCTGACGTCCGCGGATGTCCTGTTCGGTACACATGGCCAGCCACATCAAGAGAACAATGCTCTGCATCGATCCAGTACCACGCTTGAGGTTGGTCATCGGTTCAGGCTGACGGCAGCCTTGTTTTCAGGGTAGACCGCTTCGGCGGCGCGAGCCTGCAAGGCATGTAAAAAACCTGAGACGATGGCTTTGAGACATCAGGCGCGAATCAACGCGGTGGATACTGCGCCATGATCTGCCCGACTTCCTTCTGGATGGCCTGGCTGCGCACCTGCGGCCCGGACGCGGATTCGTCGACGACGTGCTCGGCGCTGCCACGTCAGACCAGCTTGCCGTCGCGACCGTCGAACAGGTCGATTTGAAGCGTGGCGACCTTGTAGTCGACGCTGCGTGTCTCGTTGTACATCGGGCCGCCCCAGTACCCACCCC
>NZ_JAAMQJ010000028.1 GCF_013523125.1 Pseudomonas entomophila
CTGCTGGCTGAGCGCCGACAGCGCATTGGCTACGAGAAGGAGCTGGCGGCTGCCGCCGGTGCGTGCCGCTGACCGGTGATTGCCCAGCAGCAGCGACAGCCATTACGATACTGTTTTTCCATACAGTTCCCGCTATGAAACTGCTCTTGAAGCTGCCGTATCCACAGGCCTGGATTGCCGAACTGGGCGACCGCGTCGAGCTGATCAACGATCCAGACGCGCGCGCTGCTGCGCTTCGGAATCTGGCCTATGCCTGCTACAGGGACCAGCAGGTGACCTATGACCAGATGGCCGACATGCTCGAGCTGATTGACGCGGCTCGGTGGTGGGCGCTCAACGAGCAGGAAGAGGCCTGGGCGCTGGGGATCCTTTCAACGGACGGATTCGAGGAAAGCTTGGGTATAGGGATGAATTGACGTGTCGGCAGAACGCCGGAGACAGGCCGAAGCCTCGGGGGACTTTTTCGGGGGATGGTGAAAACCGGAAAACCTCAGTGCGGCACCGTTTGCAGCGAGCGCCCGCCTAAAGCATTGGTTTCACAGGTGTTTCGATGTTGCCGCACGCATGGGGTGCAAGGGGTCGAGTGTTCGAATCACTCCGTCCCGACCAACTAATCCCAATGACTTAGCCACCTTCGGGTGGCTTTTTCATTTCTGGCGTAGTGACTTTTCGAGTGACTTCGCCTTTTTATCATTCCATTCCCCCTCTTCAGGATCGTCAGCACAGGCCTACGCAAGTCTGTTGTCGATACCCTATTCGCAGCTTCAACCACGTTGCCCAACTCAGCGCCTGAATAATGACTAGTGATGCTGCCGTTCTTGTGTCCGAGCAGTGATTTGCGATGCTTGACGCCCGACCGGGCGTGTCTCGTGCCGCAGTCAGCAGGTATCAGGCAAGCACTGATCCCATGCGCTGTGCACCGTAATGCAGCTGCACTGCAGGCCTATTCTTATATTTAAAAGTTATTATCAAAATAAATTAATACAAATATAAGATATAAGGAAATGAGATCGGTCACCCTAACTTTTTCCTTTTAATCGGCCTGCCATGACCTTCGATTACTCCTTCGCGCTGTCTACGCTGCCTGCGTTTCTCAAGGCCGTCGGCGTTACCCTGCAAGTGGGCTTCATCGCCATTGCCACGTCACTACTGGTGGCCATTGCCAACGCCTGCCTGGTCACCTTCCGTGTGCCACTGCTGTGGCGCCTGGTGCCGCTGTATGTGGAGTTGGCGCGCAATACACCGCTATTGATCCAGCTGTTCTTCATCTACTTTGCGTTGCCGACCATCGGCCTGCGGTTGTCGGGCTTCAGCTCGGCAGTGATCGCCATGACCTTCCTCGGTGGCGCCTACCTCACCGAAATCCTTCGCGCTGGCATCGACGCCGTGCCCAAGGCGCAGATCGAATCGGGGCTCTCCATCGGCCTGTCGCGCTGGCAGCTGCTACGCCATGTGGTGCTGCCACAAGCGGGCATCCTCAGCCTGCCGGCGCTATTCGCCAACTTCGTGTTCCTGCTCAAGGAAACCACCGTGGTCTCCGCCGTGGCGGTGCCGGAAATTCTCTACACCACCAAGAGCTACATCGCCCTGTACTACAAGACCTACGAAATGCTTGCGGTGATGACCGGTCTCTGCGTGCTGCTGTTCTTGCCGTTGTCGTTACTGCTGGGTGTACTGGAAAGGAGGCTTCAACATGGCCAGTTCGGGTCTTGATCTGCTGTGGGTGTCGGCGCCGCAACTGCTGACCGGGGCAGGGCGCACGCTGGGCATCTCGGCTTGGGCGATCGCCATCAGCAGCCTGGGCGGTTTTCTCTATGGCATCTTGCGCAACCTCGGCAAGCCGTGGCTGGACTATGTGTTGCGGGTCTACCTGGAGCTGTTTCGGGCCATCCCGGTGCTGGTGTGGCTGTACCTGTTCTTTTTCGGCTTGCCGATCTTTCTTGGCGTGAGCATTCCGGCGTTCTGGTGCGCGGTCCTGGTGCTGTCGTTGTGGGGCGCCAGCGAAGTCGGCGAAGTGGTGCGCGGCGCCTTGCGCTCAATCCCCCGCGGCCAGCGCGAAGCTGGCTTGGCGATCGGCCTGAGCACTGCCCAGCTCTACGGCTGGGTGCTCTTGCCACAGGCGCTCAAGCGCCTCACGCCTCCGGTGATCAACGTCTACACACGGTTGATCAAGACCAGCTCCCTGGCCGTGCTGATCGGCGTGGTCGACATCACTAAGGTCGGTCAGCAGATCATCGAACGTACCTACGAATCGGTGCTGATCTACGGTGTTCTTTTCCTGTTTTTCTTCTTCGTCTGCTATCCGTTGTCGGCCGCCTCGCGCGTGCTGGAACGGCGCTGGAGCCATTGATGACCGCATTGATCGAACTGTCCGTATTCAACAAGCGCTTCGGTGACACAACCGTGCTGCGTGATGTCGACCTGGAGGTGCAAGAGGGCGAAGTGGTGGTGATCCTTGGCCCCAGTGGTTGCGGCAAAAGTACCTTGCTGCGCTGTCTTAACGGCCTGGAGGAGGGACACTCGGGGCGCTTGATCTTCGCAGGCCAAAGCCTTGACGCGCGCACCGATTGGCGCTTGATTCGCCAGCAGGTGGGCATGGTGTTCCAGAGCTATCATCTGTTCCCGCACATAAGCGTGCTCGACAACATCCTGCTTGGCCCCCTGCGGGTGCAGAAGCGAGACCCGATCAAGGCCCGCCAGCAGGCCGAGTCACTGCTGGCTCGGGTCGGCCTGGCTGACAAGCGCGACGCCTTCCCGCGCGAATTGTCCGGTGGTCAGCAGCAACGCATCGCCATTGTCCGCGCCTTGTGCATGAACCCCAAGGTGATGCTGTTCGACGAAGTCACCGCCGCCCTTGACCCTGAGATGGTCAAGGAGGTGCTGGAGGTGATCCTTGATCTCGCCCAAGACGGCATGACCCTGCTGATCGTCACTCATGAGATGGCCTTCGCCCGTGCCGTGGCCGATCGCATCGTGTTCATGGACGGCGGCCGTATCGCCGAACAGAACGACCCCGAATCTTTCTTCAGTGCCCCGCAGACCGCACGTGCGCAGCAGTTCCTGGAAAGGTTCTCATACGTGGAAAACATGCCAAAAAGGAAAGCATCGTGAAGGTTAGAACTGCCCTTGTTGTACCGTTGTTTGCGCTGAGCCTGCTGGCGGGCTGCGACAAACCTGCCGAACCAACAGCCGCCGCCGCGCCGAAACCCGCCGACAGCTACCTGGAGACTATAAAGACCCGTGGCAAGCTGATCGTCGGCGTGTTCAGCGACAAGCCGCCGTTCGGTTTCGTCGACGAAAAGGGCGAATACGTGGGCTTCGACACCGACCTTGCCAAGCGCTTTGCCAAGGATTTGCTGGGCGATGAAAAACGCATCGAGTTTGTCAGCGTGGAACCGGCCAGCCGCATTCCGTTTCTGCAGAGCGACAAGGTCGACCTGATTCTCGCCAACATGACCGTCACCCCCGAACGCCGCGAGGTCGTGGACTTCACCAACCCCAACCTGCGTGTTGCAGTGCAGGCGCTGGTGCCGGAGGCCAGCCCAGTCAGGACCGTCGATGACCTGGCGGCCAAGACTACCATCGTCACCACTGGCACTACCGCCAATCTGTGGCTGACCCAGAACCACCCGGACTGGAAAGTGCTGAAGTTCGAGAAGAACTCCGAGTCGCTGCAGGCGCTGGCCAACGGCCGTGGCGATGCCTACGCCCAGGACAACCTGGTACTGTTCAACTGGGCTAAACAGAATCCGGGCTACCGTGTCTTGCCGCAGAAGTTGGGTGACGAAGCGCCGATCGCCCCGGCGGTGAAAAAGGGCAATATCGAGCTGCGTGACTGGGTGAACGCCGAATTGGCCAGGCTGGGTGAAGAAAAGTACTTGCTCGCACTCTATGACCAGTATGTGCGTAAGGATCTGGCAGACGGGACCGATCCCAATTCGGTGATCGTCGAGGGTGGGCATTGGACGCCTTGATTCGAGGGCGTTCCAAGATGCTGTGAGGCATCGTCCTGCATGAGGCGCGACTACAACTTGCGCCTCATTGAACGGCCGCCGAAGGGGTGGCCTTTTTTATGTGTGTGATGTTCATGAGACTTTTCTTCTTTTCTTCTATGCCTGCTTTGACCTCCTTCGGCCAGAACCTGCGCGCCAGTGGGCCACGTTGCACAGACATCCTTGTCGGCATTGCCGCACCATGGTCTTGGCAAGGCTCGCCAATCACAACGCAAGTGCTTGCTGCATGACTACAGCATGGGCGAAACCAAGTACGGTGTGGACCTGGATGCTGGATCTGGACTGAGCAACCACCTATTGACCTGAAGCAATCCCTTCACCCCAATCACCTCTATGCTGACGCCTCCAACTCAAGCCCACTCAGGTAAGCAAGGAGCATCCATGAAAGCTGCAGTTGTTACCCAAGATCGCCGCGTCGAGGTGGTAGAAAAAACCCTCCGGCCGTTGGCGCACGGTGAAGCCTTACTGAAAATGCAGTGCTGCGGCGTCTGCCACACGGACCTGCATGTCAAAAACGGCGATTTCGGCGACAAGACCGGCGTGGTGCTTGGCCATGAAGGGATCGGTATCGTGGCCGAGGTCGGACCTGGGGTGACCTCGCTCAAGCCGGGCGACCGGGCCAGCGTGGCGTGGTTCTACCAAGGCTGCGGGCACTGCGAGTACTGCAACAGCGGTAACGAGACCCTGTGCCGTCAGGTGAAGAACTCCGGCTACACCGTGGACGGTGGCATGGCCGAATTCTGCATCGTATCGGCCGACTACGCGGTCAAGGTGCCGAACGGCCTGGATTCGGCAGCGGCCAGCAGCATCACCTGTGCCGGGGTGACCACCTACAAGGCCGTCAAGTCCTCCAACATCCGCCCGGGGCAGTGGATTGCCATCTATGGGTTGGGCGGCCTGGGCAACCTGGCCCTGCAATACGCCAAGAACGTTTTCAACGCCCGGGTCATCGCGATCGATGTGAACGACGAGCAGCTCGCGTTCGCCCGCGAGATGGGCGCAGACCTGGTGCTCAACCCGCGCAGCGAGGAGGTGGCCAAGATCGTTCAGGAAAAGACAGGCGGCGCCCATGCCGCCGTGGTCACGGCCGTGTCGAAAAACGCCTTCGATTCGGCAGTGGATGCGCTGCGGGCGGGAGGGCGGCTGGTAGCCGTCGGGTTACCCTCCGAAGCCATGAACCTGAACATCCCGCGACTGGTGCTCGACGGCATCGAAGTGGTGGGGTCGCTGGTCGGTACGCGTCAGGACCTGCTCGAAGCCTTCGAATTCGCGGCGCAAGGCAAGGTGGTGCCGAAGGTGACGCTGCGCCCGATCGAAGACATCAACGACATTTTCGATGAGATGCTGGAAGGCAAGATCAAGGGTCGCATGGTGATCAGCTTCGAGGGTTGAGCCACCTGCATTCATCCATGGATGACAACTGTGCATACGAGGGCGAAGCAGATGTGCCGGGCGAGATGAGCCTTGCGGATTGAAAGGCGAGGAGGGCGCCATGATTTTTTCGATTCCAGACATTTGCGACACCCTCTTCACGACATTTTCACCTGGGCCTTGGCACGATGAAGCCACATCCGTGAAACACATTCGCCCGCCCTCCCCAGCGGGCTTTTCTTTGCCCGTCGTTTTATCCCAGGCTGTCTCCCAGGTTTTCCATTGGCCGTCACGCAGTGCTCGCACGTGATTGCCTCGAGCGAATGACGTCACTACGATGGCGATCCCTCTCTACAGAGATTGTCCATGGCAGTCCCGAACGCAGTACTCCACCTGTTGGCCCCCGTCATCATGCTCCTCGGCCTCTACTGCCTGGTGCGCTGCATCGCATGGGCGCGACGGGTCATCTTCCCGGCAGTGCGCATCCGGTTTTCAGCCAGTGCCACCCCCTACGCGCTGACCTTGCCGCAGCCAGGCCGCTACGTGATCAGCCTCGTGATCCCGCCGTTGACCTTCTTCACAGGGGTGGCGCATTTCGCCGCCCGGTTCTCCGTCACCACCTCGCCCGGTGGTGCCTCTTTGGCGTACCGTTCCTACGGCCGTTCGCTGTTCAGCGTCCAGCGATCAGACATGTCCGGCAACCAATCCATGCCCCTGGGCGCGTTCGACTGCACGGTGCCGGGCGATGTCGTGGTCTCTTGCCTCAATCCGGAGACGATACGCGCGACGTATCAGCTGGAAGTGGCGCCCCATGTGCCGCCCTTGACGCTGGTCTGCCTCGTGCTGGCGATCATCGCGTCTTTCGCCATGACGTTCGGCGGTCTGATCGTCTCTCTGCTCTCGCTGGCCGGACGCATTTGAGCGGTCCTTGCAGTGGAAACGCTCAGCGCAGCGTCGATCAAGGCAGAAAGACAAGAAGGGCCGCCTCACCTGAGCCAGACGCCTCCGGCAGCGCGAGGTCGTGCATCATCCCTCGGGCAGACTCACCCCACAGATGAACTCGGTCGATCCAAGCCGATGCGACCCGTACTCCACGACATACCCCTCGCCGCGCCGGTCCGCCTCGACGCAGGCGGTCTGCCGGTCGGCATACACGTCCACGAAATGCCAGGGATGCCGATCCCGCAACACGCCCCAGCCCAGCACCCATCCCGTGCGTTCAGGATCGGGCGGCAGATGCTTTGCCAAACTGCGGATGGTCATGGCGCACTCCTTGAGGTCGGTGAAGCGTCACGCTACTACGATGGCCATTGATCGGCCACAGGATATCGAGCCATCCGATACCCTGTGCCGACCTGCGATGGCACACTGACCTGCCCGACGACTGCCGCCTGAGTACCCCATGCCGCACGCCCACCGCCATGCGCACCTCGGCTATTGGCTGATGCCCGAGCACTGGCGCAAGGGGCTGCTGTCCGAAGCGTTGCCGTGGATTCTTCAGTACGCCTTCGACCACTTGCAGATTCACCGGGTCCATGCCGACGTCGAGCCTGAGAACACGGCGAGCTGCGCGCTGTTGCGCAAGGTCGGTTTCCAGCTGGAGGGCACGCTCCGGGACGTGGAAATCAAGGATGGACGCTTCCTGTCCCTGCATCAGTACAGCCTGCTGGCTTCGGACCCGGCCGCGCAGCGGTATCGAGGCCCTGTGAAGGGGTGAGCGAAGACGGATCCGACACACCCCTTACTGCTCAGGCGTGTGGAACGCAGGCTCACGCGGCACGTCCAGCCTGTACAGTCGGCTTTTCAACAGCGCCGTCATCTGTTCGAGCGACCATGGCTTGGACACGAACAGCGCCGTGGGCGGCAGCGTGCCGTTGAGGTCGCCGTTGCCGCCGCTGGTGACCAGCACCGGCAGGGTGGGGTCCTGCTTGTAGGCTGCCCAGGCCACGTCCCAGCCGTCGCTCCGGCCGGGTGTGTTCACGTCGGTGACCAGCAGGCGCCAGGGCTGCCCAGGCAGCAGGCTGAGGCCGGCGTCGGCCGTATCGACCGCGACGGCGCAGCCACCGACGTCCTCGACGAGGGTGACCAGAAATTCACGCAGCGAGGGCTCGTCTTCGATGATCAGTACAGACGTGTTTTCCATAAGCGTAAGCCAGACAATCGATAGACGATTGAGCCGATGACCGCTCGTCAGTTGTCTTGCCCGGACCAATGGCCGTGTTTGTACAACTTTTGGCCTTTCCGATCAGGTTTGTACAAGGCTGCCACAGCGCCAGACGCCTTCGCCGTCCCGTGCAGAGCAGTGATCGCCCAAGGCTACGTCCCTGTGGCAGGATGAGGCCCTTTTTTCGCCCAGGACGCCGCCATGCTCTCACGCCACCTCGTCCGCCGCCTCGACCTCGTCACCCTGCAGCTGTTCGTCTCGGTCCATGAGGAAGGCACGCTCACCCGTGGCGCCGACCGCGAGATGATCGCGCTGTCGGCGGCCAGCAAGCGCCTGAACGACCTGGAGCAGGCATTGGGGATCGAGGTGTTCGAGCGCAATGCCAAGGGCATGCGGCTGACCGCTGCGGGCGAGACGCTGCTGCACTACGCCCGGCGCATCCTGGGCGATCTGGAGAGAATCAGCGTCGACGTCGGCGAGCACCTGCACGGAGTACGAGGCTATGTGCGGATGCTGGCCAACATTTCCGCGATCATCGAGTTCCTGCCCGAGGACCTGCAGGCCTTCATCGCCAGCCATGGGCAGGTCAGGATCAACCTCGAGGAGCGGCCCAGCGCCGGCGTGGTCAAGGGCATCCTCGATGGCTTCGCCGACCTTGGCATCTGCTCGGCCGACACGGCGATCGAAGGGCTGCTGGCCGTGCCCTACCGCCAGGACGAACTGGTGGTCGTGATGCGGCCCGAGCACCGCCTGGCCGTCGAGTCGCGACTCGACTTCGCCCAGACCCTGGCTTTCGAACACGTGGGGTTGCACGCCGACAGCTTCATCAACCTGCGCACCCAGGCAGCCGCGCGCGCCTGTGGCAAGCCGCTGCGGCTGCGCATCCACGTACCCGGTTTCGATGCCGTGTGCCGCATGGTCCAGGCCAACCTCGGCATCGGCGTGCTGCCGCGCAAGGCCTTCGAGCTGATCGGCCGGCCCCTGGGGCTGACCGCCGCGGCCTTGAACGACGACTGGGCCGTGCGCACCTTGCTGCTGGTGGTACGCGAGCCCGCCGAGCTGTCGCCTGTGAGCCGCCTGCTTTACCAGCACCTGCAAGAGGGCTGAGCCAAGCCTTCGTGTTTCGCGAAGGCGGCTTGCGGATTTACGGTTGGTCCGATCCCTGCGATTTCGCCTAGGCTGGCCGCACATTCCAAGAACAACGAGGGAGCAGCCATGACGGCACTCAGTGGCCTTCGCGTCATCGAAATCGGCACCCTGATCGCGGCGCCCTTCGCCGCGCGCCTGCTGGGCGAATTCGGCGCCGAGGTGATCAAGATCGAATCGATGGGGACGGGCGATCCGCTGCGCACCTGGCGCATGATGCACGACGGCACGTCGCTATGGTGGTACCTGCAGTCGCGCAACAAGCAGTCCCTGGCGCTCAACCTGAAGTCGGCGGACGGCATCGCCATCGTCAAGCAACTGGTCGAAGGCGCCGACGTGCTGATCGAGAACCTGCGTCCCGGTGCGCTGGAAAAGCTCGGCCTTGGCTGGGAGGTCCTGCATGCGCTCAACCCGAAACTGACCCTGGTGCGGATTTCTGGTTACGGGCAGACCGGCCCCTACCGTGACCGGCCTGGCTTCGGCGCCATCGGCGAGGCCATGGGCGGCATCCGCTACACTACCGGTACCCCCGGCAGCCCGCCGGCACGGGTCGGCGTGAGCCTGGGGGATTCGCTGGCCTCCATGCACGCGGTCATCGGCGCCCTGATGTCGGTGCTGCGGGTCAAGACCGGGCAGGGCGACGGTCAGGTCGTGGACGTCTCGCTGGTCGAGAGCGTGTTCAACGTCATGGAAAGCCTGGTACCCGAGTACGCCCTGTCCGGTCATGTCCGCGAGCGGACCGGCGGGGCGCTGCCAGGCATCGCGCCGTCCAATACCTACCCGACCGCCGACGGCGCCTTCGTGGTCATCGCCGGCAACAGCGACCCGATCTTCAAGCGGCTGATGCAGGCCATCGGCCGGCCCGACCTGGCCGAGCGCGAGGACCTGGCCCGCAACGACGGCCGGGCACCGCAGAGCGAGATGCTCGACGCGGCCATCACCGACTGGACCTCGGCGCATCCCATCGCCCAGGTGCTCGACGTGCTCGCCCAGGCCGAGGTGCCGTCGGGGCGCATCTACTCGGCGGCCGACATCGTCGCCGACCCGCATTACCAGGCCCGTGACATGCTGCTCGAGGCCACGCTGCCGGATGGTGCGCAGGTGAAGATGCCAGGCATCGTGCCCAAGCTGTCGGACACGCCGGGCCAGGTCAACTGGCAAGGTCCGGCACTGGGCCAGCACACCGACGACGTGCTGGGCACGCTGGGCTTCAGCGACGCGGACATTCAACGGTTCAGACAAGAGGGTGTGGTGCAATGATTGCGGATGACGGACAACGGCTGATCGTGCAGGAAGTGTCCCCGCGCGATGGGCTGCAGATCGAACCGACCTGGGTCGAGACCGCCGACAAGATCGCCTTGATCGATCAGCTGTCGCAGGCCGGGTTCCCGCGCATCGAGGCCGGCTCCTTCGTCTCGCCCAAGGCCATCCCGGCGCTGCGCGACGGCGAGGCGGTCTTCGCCGGGATCCAGCGGCGTGCCGGGGTGATCTACGTGGCCCTGGTGCCCAATCTCAAGGGCGCGCAGCGGGCGGTGCAGGCGGGCGCGGACGAACTGAACCTGGTGATGTCCGCCAGCCAGACCCACAACCGCGCCAACCTGCGCATGACCCGCGAGCAGTCGCTGGCGGCCTTTGGCGACATCGTCGAGGCGGTCCGTGGCACGCCACAGCGCCTCAACGGCTCGATCGCCACCACCTTCGGGTGCCCGTTCGAAGGGCCGATCGACGAGGACGACGTCTGCCGGATCGTGGACCGCTACCTCGAGCTGGGCATGGGCGGGGTCACGCTGGCCGACACCACCGGCATGGCCAACCCCCGCCAGGTCAGACGCCTGGTGACGCGTGTGCTCGAACGGGTACCGGCAGCGGCGCTGACGCTGCATTTTCACAACACCCGCGGCCTCGGGCTGTGCAACGTGCTGGCCGCCTACGAGGCTGGCGCGCGGCGCTTCGATGCCGCGCTCGGCGGGCTCGGCGGTTGCCCGTTCGCACCCGGTGCCTCCGGCAACATCTGCACCGAAGACCTGGTCAACCTGTGCGACGAAATGGGCATCCCGACCGGCATCGACCTGGCCCACCTGATCACCCTGTCGCGCACGCTGCCGGCGCTGCTGGGCCATGAGCTGCCTGGCCAGGTGGCGAAGGCCGGACGCAACGGCGACCTGCACGACGCCTCGCGCTACCTGGACACGTGACGCCGCACGCCGGGCAGCCCCTGCCTGGCGTCGGCACCGCGTCCTTTCCAGACACAACAACAATCGGGCACCCCACGGGGAAGCCTTCTGGAGAATCACATGAGTCTGTCCGCTACCTCCACCGGCGGCATCGTCGACGATGTCAGCGCCGAAAAGGCGATCGTGCGCAAAGTGGCCTGGCGCCTGATGCCGCTGATCATGATCTGCTACCTGTTCGCCTTCTTCGACCGCATCAACATCAGTTTCGCCAAGTTCCAGTTGCAGGCCGACCTGACCCTGAGCGACACGGCCTACGGGCTGGGTGCCGGGCTGTTCGTGGTCGGCTACGTGCTGTTCGAGGTGCCCAGCAACATGATGCTCTACAAGGTCGGCGCACGCCGCTGGATCGCGCGGATCATGATGTCCTGGGGCGTCGCCACGGCCTTGATGGTCTTCGTCACCGCCGAATGGCAGTTCTACGTGCTGCGCTTCGTGATCGGCGCCATGGAAGCCGGGTTCGCCCCTGGGGTGCTGTACTACCTGACGCTGTGGTTCCCGCAGAGCTACCGCGGGCGCATCACCTCGACGTTGTTCCTGGCCTCGGCCTTCGCCGGGCTGTTGGGCGCGCCGGTGTCCGGGCTGGTGCTCGGGCACATGGACGGATGGCTCGACCTGCGCGGCTGGCATTGGCTGTTCCTGCTCGGCGGCGTGCCCTGCGTGCTGCTGGGGTTGCTGGTGCTGGGCGTGCTCAAGGACCGTGTCGCCGATGCGCCCTGGCTGACGACGGCGGAAAAGACCTTGCTGTCCAGCCGCATCGCTCGCCATGAAGCCAACACGCACGGCTCGTTGCTGGCGGCCATCAGGTTGCCTGGCTTCCTGATGCTGGGGCTGATCTACTTCCTCATCCAGGTCGCCTCCTATGGCCTGAACTTCTGGGCGCCGCAGCTGATTCGCAGTGCCGGCACCGAAAGCCCGGTGGCCATCGGGCTGCTCACCGCCATCCCCTACATCTGCGGCGCGATCAGCATGGTGGTCATCGGGCGGCTGTCCGACGCCACGGGCGAGCGGCGCCTGTTCGTCTGCGGCCTGGTCAGCCTGGGCGCGATCGGTTTCTTCAGCGCCGGCATCTTCGCCCAGCACACCACCTTCCTGATCGTCGCCCTGGCCTTGCTGGGGACAGGCATCATCGCCTCGATTCCGGCGTTCTGGGCGCTACCGCCCAAGCTGCTGGCCGGCGCTGGAGCGGGTGCTGCGGGCGGGATCGCGCTGATCAACACGTTGGGCCAGTTCGGTGGCATCGTCAGCCCGGTGATGGTGGGCTACATCAAGGACGTCACTGGCAGCACCACCCCGGCACTGTACGTGATCGGCGTCACCAGCCTGCTGGCGGCAGCCTTGCTGTTCTGGGCCCTGCCGCAACGGCTGCGCAGCAAGGATGCCTCGAGCCATTGAGGGCATGCGTTCACGGCGACCAGAACATGTCGCGATGGCGTAGTGGCAAAAGGCTGTGACCTGCGGGTCAAGTTCACGGGCGGGCCGCCGACATGTTAGGCAGCGAACGATGAGGGGCCCTGCGCGGGCCCGGTCATCCGTCGATTCCGGCGGCTCTGGCCCGGCCAGGGCACGCCACCCGCAGTTGTCTACCGTAAAGGCCTGTGTATGCTAAAGAACGCTCCTCTGAGCGCGAAGCTGTTGCTCATTCTGGTTTTCCCTTTGCTCGGGCTGCTGTTCTTCGCCGGCGGCAATGTCGTGGGCAAGTTCCAGACCCTCACCACCATGAACCAGACCGTCGAAGCCACCGCGACGGCGCAGCGGCTAAGCCACCTGATCACCTCCCTGCAGCGTGAACGTGGCGCCAGCGGTGTCTTCCTCGGCAGCGGCGGCACGTCCATGCAGGACAAGCTGGTCACCTACCGTCGGGAGACCGATGCCGCAGTCCAGGCCGTGCGCCAAGGGTCGGTACCGGCCGATGCAGACCTGGCCGAGGCGTACCGCGCGCTGGACGGGCTGGCCAGTCTGCGGTCGCAGGTCGATGGGCAGGCGATCAACAACACCGAGTCCGGCACGCGCTTCACCGGCTTGATCAAGGCGCTGATCGGTTTCACCCATTCCCTGGAAACCGGTGTCGAGAACTCGACGATCCTGCGCGCCATGGGCACGCTCAACCAGTTCATCGAAATGAAGGAGCGGGCAGGGCGCGAACGTGTGCTGCTGGGCCTGGCCTTCAGCCAGAACCGCTTCGACGCCGGTCTGCTATCGCGCTTCGCCAGCAACCTCGGCGAATTCTCCGCCTACCTGGACACCTCTAAACGTCGCGCCACGGCGCAGGTCCGGGCCGAGCTCGACGCCGTGCTGCAGCAGCCGGACTCTCTGGAAGTGGCACGCTTGCAACAGCTGGCTTATACCACCCCGTTAGGGGATCCGCTCAACGTCAAACCCGAAGCGTGGTTCAACCTGGCCACCGCGCGGATCGATCAGATCGGCAAGGTCGAGGTCAACCAGAGCGAGAGCGTGCGCCAGCTGGCGCTGCATACCCGCGATGCCGCCGCTCACAGCCTGTGGCTGACCCTGGGCGCGGTGCTGATCGTGCTGGGCGTGGTGCTGGTGTTGTCGTTCGTCATCATCCGTGAGATCAACCGTGCGGTGAACGACATCAACGGGGCACTGGTGGCGTTGTCCAGGCGCGACCTGACCGCCCACGTGCAGTACCAGGGCCGTGACGAGTTCGGCCAGATCGCGAGCAACCTGAACAACATGGCCGTGCAGATCCGCCAGGTGATCCAGGAGATCGGCAATGCCACCTCGCAGGTCGCGACCGCGGCCGAGGAGGCGTCGGCGGTGGCGGTACAGACCAGCCAGAACGTGGCCCAGCAGCGCACCGGCACCGATCAGGTCGCTACCGCCATCAACCAGATGAGCGCGACGGTCAGGGACGTGGCGCGCAGCACCACCGAAGCCTCGGAAATGTCCCAGCAGGCCAACGCCAACACCGCCCAGGGCCGCAGCGAGATCGAGCGCTCGGTGCAACTGGTGCAGGCGTTGTCGGAGCAGGCCGAACAGACGGCGACGATCATCGACGAGCTCAAGCGCGAGAGCGATTCGATCTCCTCGGTGGTGGACGTGATCCGCGGTGTGGCCGAGCAGACCAACCTGCTGGCGCTGAACGCGGCCATCGAAGCGGCCCGCGCGGGCGAGCAGGGCCGGGGCTTTGCCGTGGTCGCCGACGAGGTCCGGCACCTGGCGCAGAAGACCCAGGAGTCGACCGTCAGCATTCAGGCGATGATCGGCAAGCTGCAGAACGGCTCCGACCGAGCGGCCTCTTCGATGCAGGACACCCTCGACAAGGCCAAGACCGGTGCCAGCAACGTGGAACGTGCGGGCCAACGCCTGGTGGAGATCGCCGAAGGCATCGCCACCATCAGTGATCGCAATATCCAGGTGGCGTCGGCCGCCGAGGAACAGACCCTGGTGGCCGAAGAGATCAGCCGCAACGTCAACGACATCAATGATCTGGTGATTCAGGTCAGCGCCGGTGCCGAGCAGACGGCGGCGACCAGTCGCGAGCTGGCTCGCTTGGCCGAGCAGCAGCAAGCCCTGGTAGGGCGTTTCAAGGTGTGAGAGCAGGGCGCCGGGACGTCGTGTGACGACGTCCTGACGCCTCCCCTGAGGTCTGAAGCGTTTCAGGCTTCGCAGTAGTCGCGCCAGCCGATCTTCACCGCACCGTTCTCCACTTCGTCGACACGCACGCCGGCAGTCTCGGTCAACTCCTGCAACACACGTCGCCAGTCCGCCGGGTCTTCGTTGGGCAGTCTGGACACCGTGATGCTCTGGATACGCTGGACGCGCGGGTCGGCGATGAGCCGCTGGACGCGGTGACCGATCTGTTCATAGGTGCGGGGCTTGGTCTGGGTGAAGTCGGGCTGGTGAAGCATGATGTGAACCTCCATTTCTACTGCTGTATATGCGTACAGTAGTGAAGGTGTAGGAAATTGGCAATGGAAATGTAGGACTGTTTAAGCGCTCGAATCAGCGTGTGGAAACGGTACGCCGCCAGCAAGGCGCAAGGTCCGCGCCAGACAGGTCAAGGCGCCAGGTGGCCGAGATCGCAACCTGCCTCGCGTTCGCCGTCAGAGCTTCATCAGGGCGCGCACCACTACCCCGATGATCCGGCAGTCGCCTGCGCACATTTCCGTCGGGTAGGCCGGGTTCAACGGCTTGAGGTAGCGCCGCCCGCCATCTTCGACCAACTTCTTGAACGTCGCCTCGTTGCTGTCGGCCAGCTTGGCGATGACCAGCTTGCCATGCTGCGCATCGGCCTCGGTGTCGACCAGGATCAGCGTGCCTTCGGCAATGCTCTGGCCCACCGGCGCCGTCATCGAATCGCCCTTGACCTCCAGCCAGAAGGCGGTGCCCTTGGCATCGTATTCGGACAATTCGTACCGGTCGGAAAACCCGGGCGGGAACGGCTCGACCGCTTCGGCCCAGGCCCCGGCGGCGACCCAGCTGATCACCGGGTAGCGAAAGGTGAGGGTGGGTTGCTCGGTCGACGCGACGTTGGCCTGCGGCGCAGACGCCGCGCGCTCGGGCAGCATGGGGCCGAGCGCCTCGGACAGCCAGATCGCGCTCACGCCACAGGCGTGGGCGATCTTGGGCAAATGGGCGCTCTGCAGGTTCTTGCCCGTTTCCAGCTGGGAGATGACCGGCTGCTCCACGCCCACCTGCTGGGCCAGGGCCTTCTGGGTGAGCTGGGCATGCTGACGGGCAGCTTTGATGCGTTCGGCGAGTGTCTTCATGGGGGCAGTGTATAAGTTTGCTTATCATCTTGCCAATAAGCACGCTTCTTTCTACAGTATAAGCATGCTTATCAAGGTGCCTTTCGGCCCCTGTCCATGAGCCCCATTTACCCCGTGACGCCCTGGCGTCCACTTGGCCTCTGCTCCCGGCGCTCCTGCGCCCGAGCGAATCGCCCAGTTCTGGAGATCTCGACATGCGCCTGAACACCGCACGGCAAGCCTGGCATGACTGCTACCACACCCCTTCCGACCAGCAGGGTCGTGTCCTCGAACGGCTCGGCGCGCTGGGCGCGCGCGTGCAGGTCACCACCCGGCAGCGCGGCGCCGGTCGTGCGGCTCACCAGGCCCTGGCCGGCAGGGTCCAGGCCGCCATCGCGACGCTGCGCCGTCCGCTCAAGGCGTTTGGTGACTTCCTGTACTGCCCGCACCTGGACATCGACACCCAGGAGCTCGCCCAGGACGTGGTGTTCACGCTGGTACAGCAGCGCTCGCCGCGCATGACGGCCGCCAAGCGCGAGCAGCTCGAATACGTGGTCAAGGGAGTCATGGCCCGCTATCGGTACATGCACCAGGGGGGGCAATCGGCCAACGCCGACCCGCTGGCTGCGCCGGAAGCCTTCCGGGCCTGGCTGGATGCGCATTACGGCGTGGCGCTGGAGTCGACCAACTGGACGCGCAACTGGGGCGGCGCCGTGAGCCTGATCTTCGCCTGCTGCGAGGACCTCGATGCCGTGGTGCTGGCGCCGGTCATGGACGCGTTGCAGGTCATGAAAAAAAGTGCGTGAAGGGGGTTGCGCTCCGGTGCGGCTGGTGGCAAGATTTCCTCACTTTCGACGTTTCGCCCAGCGCGAAGCGGATCAAGAAACCGGCCGACGAGCCGGTTTTTTTGTGCCTGCGAAAAGGCTCGGCCCTTCGTGTGGCAGAGGCGAGGGGTGCCAAGCCGCTCCTTGTTGTGCACGTCTTCGAGCGCGCCCACAGGCTCGCTTCTTTTTCTCGACTGCCCAGCGCAGTCCCTGCTTCTGGACAGACCCCATGGACCCTTCCGATTTCGGCCCGGGCACAGCCACCTGGCTGGGCGGCACGGGCACCGTCCTGCTGGGCGGCTTTCTCTGGCTGCGCAAGTTCCTGTCCAAGGATGCCGCCGACCGGGCCATGGACACGGCCGACATCGGCGTGGTGCGGCGCCTCAACGAGCTGCTCGACTCCGAGCGCGAGGCGCGCCTGCAGGCCGAGGCGCGTGCCGATCAGTTCGCCAAGGAACGCAACGAACTGGCCGCCGCCGTGGGCCGCATGGAAGGCAAGATCGAAGCGCTGACCGGCCAGGTCGAGCGCCTGACCGAAAAGGTCACCACCCAGAGCGAAGAGATCGCCCGGCTGCGGCCGCGCATGGGAGGCAGCGCCTGATGGACCGATGTGCATTGCCGATGGCTGATGCTGAGATTCTCAGCCCAAGCCGACGTTCAGCCTCTTCCATGAACAAGATCACCCAGTTGATGGATCACTTCCTTCATGGTCGGGCGTCGGTCATAGCAACCTGGCTGGTTCAAGGGGTAGGTATCACACGAAAGCGCGTTCGCGCTGGTTGAATCTTCCCCATATCCGCCGGAATAGTGACTGCAACCCGCCATCAAGCAGCTCGCGATTCCAAGTGCAAAGAATCCCTTTCTCATAACCCGCCTCCTTCTCGATGAGTAGAGATTGGACGAGCCCGCCTATGAAAAGACACATCAGCCCGCCCCGCGCGGACTTTTTCACATCTGGAGAACACCCATGACCGCACGCGGCATTCGCAACAACAACCCCGGCAACATCGACTACAACCCCCGCAACGCCTGGGTCGGCCAGCTTGGCCTGGAGGAGGGCGTGGCCAACCCGCGCTTCGCCCGCTTCGACTCCCCCGAGAACGGCATCCGCGCCCTGGGCAAGCTGCTGATCAACTACCGCGGCAAGGACGGCCTGCCCGGTGTCGGCGGGCCGGGCATCGACACGGTACTCGAGACCATCGCCCGCTGGGCGCCGAGCAACGAGAACGATACCCAGGCCTATGCCCAGGCCGTGGCCACGCGTCTCGGGGGGCATCCCATGGCACCGATCGACATCCAGGATCCCGTCACCCTGCGCGGTATGGTGCTGGGCATCATCGTCCATGAGAACGGCGGCAACCCGTACCTGCCGTCGGTCATCGACGAAGGTGTACGACGGGCGCTGGCATGACCTGGCCAGTACGGACTGTTCTGCTGGCACTGGTGTTGACGTCCTGCTGGGGCGCTTACCAGCACGGTCGATCGGTGGCACGCGCCGAGGCTCAGGCTGCCTGGGCGCGGCGCGACAGCGATGATCGCTTGGCCGAGGTCCGGGGCCAGCGCGAGGCGCGCCAGGAAGAACGACGACGCGCCCAGGCGCAGGAGGAGGCGAGGGCCCATGCACACGAACAACACCAGGTGGCTGACGCTGGCGCTGCTGGCGCCGATGCTGCTGGCCAGCGCTTGCAGCACGCCGCCGACCAGTTCGCCACCATCGTCCGTTGCCCCGGCACGGATTCCGCCGCTGTCGCCCGAGGCCAGGCAGCCACCCGCGCTGCCCTGGTGCTCTCCGACTTGCTCGCACGGGCTGATGCGCGAGCGGGAGAATTGGCGAGGGCGTATGACCAGGCTCGAGTAGCAGGGCTGCAATGCGCTCGGGAATATGACGGGTTGAGCGAGTTTCACTCAAGTCACTTCAAGAGCGGCGGTTTCGACCGATCCTGATGCACTCAGAAGCAAAGGCTATCGTTTGATTCTAGAGGACGTGGTTTTACAGGCTTCCAGGACCAACTGCGGCACAGGGGCCGCTCCAGAAAGATCGCGCCCGTTTGCCAGGTCAGCAGTGTGGTCCAGCGTGTGGGAGCAGGCAAGCCCGCGCCCACAGGCCAATGACCGGGATGAGCTGTCAGATGGCGCCATCGCCCGGATTCGGCCCGTCCCTGTCATCCACGTCGTACTTGCGCGTATTCGGGTCACGGGTGTTCTCGGCCGGGTGCCGCGAATCGACCGTGGACTCGACATGCGTTTCGGAAGTGGGATCGAACCCGGTTTCATTGTCGGTCGCGCCTGCCTTGCCTTTTTGCGAGATGTTGCCGGGTGCGTTGGGGTTGATGTCCATGACGGCCTCCAGTGAACGGCGCAGGGGGATCCGCGCGTTCAACTTGGAACCACGCTCAACGGTTAAGTGCCCTTGTGTTGATCGACGGTGGGCGTTGGACAGTGCCGGTCGAAGGTAAAAACCCATGTCCTTCAGCCCCTTTGGTGACTCGACACAAAGATGATTGACGGCACCCGTCCATCGGCTTTGTCTCTATCTTGCTTCCGCTTTTCCTCGCCCGACGTAGGGCATTTCCCAAAGATCGTCCCGGCGGCCTGTTTGCATTGTGTAGCCGGCTGACGCTGCCTAGGCTTCGTTCCACCCAGCCCCCTGGGAACATCGATCACTGGAACACGAAGAGGCACACCATGGCCGTCCGGTTGGACTTTCACACCACAGACCCCGAACAGATCGCATTGGCCAAACGCTATTGGGCGATGGACGAGGAGGGCCTGTTCCTGGAGCGGGTGCGTGACCTGCTGCCGTTTCGCGAGGTGACCCAGGCCGGTAGCCTGGCGGCCTACCTGCGCACGTTCTGCGAGACCTATGATGAAAACCAGGCATGCCCTCGCTGCGACGGGCCTGTGCGGATCAAGGGGCGCAGCGAGGCACGCCGGACGTACCAGCCTGCCCGCACGGGCTGCCCTGATTGCCAGGCGCGTGAGCACCTCGCGCGCCTTCAGCGCGAAGCCGAGGAGCGCACCGCCCTGACCCAGAAGCTGGCGCCTTACCTCGAGCACCTGCAGACCCATACCGTGTGTTACGCCGAGCTGCCGGACGATGTGGTCCTGGTGCTCCAGGCCATCCGCGCCCTGATCGGCCCACGTTTGAGCCAGGGAACGTTCACCCGCGCGGACTGCAGCGAGCTGACCGCCCTGGGCGCGGATGACTTCATCGATCGGTTGTGCGAACAGGGCGTGCTGCTGGACGATCCCACGGTCATGCCCAGTGCCTATTTCCTGAAAGGGGACCAGGTGTGGGTCAAGAAGCACCAGGCGCGCTATCGGCTGTCGCCCGACGCTGACCTGGGTCGCTCCGAGCAGGCGCTCGACGCCCTGATGGACCGCACCCTGTGCGACACGCAGGCGCTGACGCGTCTGTGGTTGGACTATGCCACCCAGGATGTACTGCGCTATCTGCAAGGGCAGTGCGACGTGCACAACCTGGTGCCAGAACCTGAGGCTGTCGACAAGCTGGTCGGTACGATCCGCCAGGCCCTGCACACCTACAGCGTGGCCCAGGTGTGGGCCATGAGCTGGAAGATCGTTCGGGATGCCGCGGCACTGGCCAGCCGCAGCTACTACAACCACGCCAAGGCGGCGGCGACATTGCCCGGCAAGCTGCGCAAGCAACTGGAGCTCGCCGAACCCAGCCATACACTGCGCAACCACTGGTCACGACCGGAACCGCACATCGCAGGTGCACTGGGCATGGTGTTCCTGGCACGCTTCGACATCGATGAGTACAGCACGGGTGATCAGGTGCTGGCGCTGTTCGCACAGCTGGGCCAGCGTGGTGAGCCCGAGGCTCGGCTGGAGGCCCTGGCCATCCGGTTCGTCACCGCCAGCCTGGCGCGTGCCACCGTACCCGCTGCCTTGCAGGCGTTCGCCGAGCATATCCGCGCCGGCCTGGAGGTGGAGGAGGCCTTGACGCAGACCATGCGGCGGCAGCCTGACGTGTTTGGCTGATGCAGCAGGCACGTCGGTCTCAGACCTGCGGCCATTCGAGAACGAACGTGGTCCAACCTGCCTCGCAGTGCGCCCGGACGCGTCCGCCATGGGCCTGAACGATGGAGCGGGTGATGGCCAGGCCCAGTCCGGCGTGCTCCTGCTGACCCTCCCGGCGCGCCGGGTCGACACGGTAGAAACGGTCGAATACACGCGGCAGCCGATCGGCCGAGATCGCCGGGCCGGTGTTGGCGATGCGTACGCGTGACAGGTCGTCGACGCTGTCCACCGTCACCACGACCTGCCCCTGGGCGGGCGTGAAGCGCAGAGCATTGTCCAGCACGTTGGAGAACGCCCGGCGCAGCATGGGCCGATCGCCCGTCATCTCGCCCTGTCCCACCCGGCGCAGCTCGACCTCGCGTTCCTCGGCCAGGGGTGCGTAGAACTCCAGCAGCGCATCCAGCTCCTCGTGCAGCGCCAGTGGCTGACGCTGAGGCACCAGCAGGCCATGGTCCGACTTGGCCAGGTACAGCAGGTCGTTGACCAGTTGCGCCATCCATTGCAGCTCTTCCAGGTTGCCGTGCAGCGTTTCGCGGTAGGTTTCCAGGGATCGCGGCCGCGACAGCGTGACCTGGGTATGGGTCAGCAGGTTCGACAGAGGGGTGCGCAGTTCGTGGGCGATGTCGGCGGAGAACCCGGACAGGCGTTCGAACGCGTTTTCCAGGCGCGCCAGCATGGCGTTCACCGCCTCGGCCAGGCGGGCCAGTTCTTCGGGCAGGTGCGCCGCCGGCAAGCGTGTGGTCAGCGAGTGGGCCGATACGCCGGCGGCGATCCGTCCGATCTGGCGCAAGGGGCGCAGCCCGCGGCGTACGGCCCAGGCGCCCAGCAACGCGGTGGCCAGCGCGGACAACCCGACCGTGAGCCAGATCAGGCGCTGCATGTGTTGCAGAAAGTGCTGGTGGTGCGTGATGTCCAACAGCAGCGTCACCTGGGGGGATGCCGCTTCGCTAGGGCGCAAGGGCGCGGCGAGGCTGCGGTAGTCGATACCGCCGGCGTGCAAGGTCGTCAGGCCCGCGCCGGCAGGCGTGGCGGGCAGGTCAGGGCGGCTGTCGAACCACGGCGTGCCATCGCTGGCCTGGATACGCAGGGCCAGTTCGGCCGGATGCCCCAGGTCCTGGCGCAGCGCCGGCAGGTAGTCGGCAAGGTCCTCGGGCTGCTGCACGTTTGCCAGGCGGGTCACGATCGCGGTGAGACGAGGGGACAGCCACTGCTGATCCAGCTCGATGAAGTGCTGTTCGCTGGCGCGGCTGAACAGCACGCCGGCCGTCAGCGATACCAGCGCGGTACAGGCGGCGAACAGCACGGCCAGGCGGCTGCCGAGGGACAGGCGATGGCTCAAGACGCGCGTGCCTCCAGCACGTAGCCCATGCCACGCACGGTATGGATCAGCTTGTGTTCGTGCGGGTCGTCGATCTTGGCACGCAGGCGGCGAATGGCGACTTCGACCAGATTGGTGTCGCTGTCGAAATTCATGTCCCAGACCAGCGAGGCGATCAACGACTTGGGCAGCACCTCGCCCCGTCGACGCAACAGCAGTTCGAGCAGCGCGAATTCCTTGGCGGTCAGCTCGACCCGCAGCCCTGCGCGTTCGACCCGGCGGCGGATCAGGTCAAGGCGCAGGTCGGCCAGGCTCAAGGAGGGTTCCTGGGTGGGGGTGCTGCCACGCCTGAGCAGGGTGCGCACCCGCGCCAGCAGTTCAGCGAAGGCGAAGGGCTTGACCAGGTAGTCATCGGCACCCAGTTCCAGCCCGTGTACGCGGTCCTGCACCGCATCGCGGGCAGTCAGGAACAGTACGGGCGTTTCCAGCCCGGCGCCGCGCACGGCCTGGAGGATCTGCCAGCCGTCGCGCCCGGGCAGCATCACGTCGAGGATCAACAGATCGTGTTCGCCGGTCAGCGCCAGGTGCAGGCCGGTGTCGCCATCGTCGGCCAGGTCGGTGACGAAGCCCGCTTCGCTCAGGCCTTGGCGCAGGTAGTGGCCGGTCTTGGGCTGGTCTTCGACGACTAGCAGTCTCATGGCAACGCTCGTGTCAGGGGCAGGGGGGCGAGGGTATCAGCCCGCGTCAGGGCCTCATGATACGCCAGGCGTCGACGGCTGCGCGAAGCTGACAATCTTGTAATGCACGTGTCAGGTGGCTGCCAGGCTGGCCTGTCAGACTGTCGTCATTCCCCCGTTCTGGAGCGCGCTCGATGAAATCCACGCTACTGGCCTGTGCGCTGACCCTGACCTGCACGGCGGCCATCGCCGACCCGGCGCACACCTACGCATTCGGCGAACCGGGCGACCCTGCCAAGGCCGACCGTACGGTCGAGGTGCTGCTCAAGGACATTGCGTTCGAGCCCGATCGGTTGCAGGTCAAGGCCGGCGAGACGGTCCGCTTCGTGCTGATCAACCAAGGACAGCTGCCCCATGAATTCAACCTGGGCGACCAGGCCATGCACGTCGAGCACCAGAAGCAGATGCTGGCGATGGCAGGCCATGTACACGGCGGCACGGCGCACGATCACGACGCCGCCAACACGGTGCTGGTCATGCCCGGCAAACGCGCCGAGCTGACCTGGACGTTCCGCGGCTCGGCGCCGATCGAGTTCGCCTGCAACGTGCCGGGGCATTACCAGGCGGGCATGGTCGGCCCTGTGACCATCGAGTGACGGCAGGTGCCAGCGCCGGGGGAAAACCCGGTAGAATGGCACGTTTCGATTGACCAGGTCAGAGCCATGCACCCTGCTGCCGAACACTCCCCGCTGGGCAAGACCAGCGAGTACGTCGCGACGTACACCCCGTCGCTGCTGTTCCCGATCCCCCGTGAGGCCAAGTGGTCCGAGCTGGGCGTCACCGCCCAGACCCTGCCGTGGCAGGGCGTCGACTACTGGAACTGCTTCGAGTTGTCCTGGCTGCTGCCATCCGGCAAGCCAGTGGTGGCCATCGGCGAGTTCGCCATCCCGGCCGACTCGCCGAACATCATCGAGTCCAAGTCCTTCAAGCTGTACCTGAATTCGCTGAACCAGACGGCCTTCGCTACCTCGGCCGCCGTCCAGGCCTGCCTCGAGCAGGACCTGTCGGCCGTGGCCGGCAAGCCGGTGCAGGTACGCATCCGCAGCCTGGCGGACGTGGAGGCGCAGGGCTTCGTCGCTCTGCCGGGGCAGTGCATCGATGAACTGGACCTGGAGGTCAGTGACTACAGCGAACCCCGGCCTTCGCTGCTGCGCTGCGAGCCGAGTGCGGGTACGGAGGACGTGCTGCACAGCCACCTGCTCAAGTCCAACTGTCCGGTGACCCACCAGCCGGACTGGGGCAGCGTGGTGGTGCAGTACCGCGCCGAACGTCGCCTGGACCCGGCCAGCCTGCTGGCCTACCTGGTGAGCTTCCGCCAGCACTCGGATTTCCATGAGCAGTGCGTCGAGCGCATCTTCCTGGACCTTCAGCGCCTGCTCGAGCCGGCATCGCTCACGGTCTATGCGCGTTATGTGCGCCGGGGCGGGCTGGACATCAACCCTTACCGCAGCACCGAAGCCCTGACGGTCGACAACGGACGACTGGCCAGGCAGTGACAGGCGCGCTGGCCGGGCCGTTACTGGCCCGGCGCGGCGTCAGATGCCCATGCTGTGCAGGTGGGTCGCGATGTTGCGCAGCGTGGCGGTCAGGTCCGGGTGGGCGGCCTCGAAGCGTTCCACTGCCAGGTTGACCCCGTCGGCGATGTTCGAGTCCTGGGCCTGGGTCTCCGTCTCCAGCGCGAGCTGGGTCTCGATCTGCTCCATCAGCTCGTGCAGGTTGTCGCGTTCTTCGAACGACAGAGGCGCATTGGTCTTCAACTGCTCGCGCAGGCTATCGAGTTGCTCTTGCAGTTCGCGGGCGGGCATGGGGCGTCTCCCTCAATGAAATGGTCACAGCCATGGACCTCGCCGGCAGGACAAAGGTTCTTGCACGGCTGTTCACAGCGTATGCCAAGGCCAAGGGGTTTGCCTCGTTCGCCCGGTGCCAGGCGACCATCGGGCAGGTACGCGCCTCGCGGAAGATCATGACGTACAGGTAAAACTGTTCTCGAACCTCGCAGTCTTTATACTGATGCCTTATCAGCCACGCGCCCGGCGCGTGATCCGTGACTCGATGGAGATATGTTATGCGTGCGATTGCTGCCGGCGTGATGCAGCGAATCACCCAGGCCTGCGTGTGTGCCGGCCTCGTCCTGGCGCCCTGGACGGCGAGCCAGGCGGCGACCGAAGACGATCCGTGGGAGGCGGTCAATCGCCCGATCTTCCAGTTCAACGACTTCCTCGACACCTATGCCTTGAAGCCGCTGGCCAAGGGGTACCAGGCCGTCACCCCGCAGTTCGTCGAAGACGGCATCCACAACGTCTTCAACAACCTGGGCGACGTCACCAACCTGGCCAACAACGTCCTTCAGCTCAAGCCCTACGAAGCCGGTGTGGACACCGCGCGGCTCATCGTCAACACCACGTTCGGCCTGGGCGGCCTGATCGACGTCGGGACCCACATGGGCCTGACCCGCAGCGATGAGGACTTCGGCCAGACCCTGGGCTACTGGGGCGTCGGCAGCGGGCCGTACGTGGTGATTCCTTTCCTGGGGCCAAGCACCGTGCGCGATGCCGTAGCCAAGTACCCGGACACCTATACCCGACCCTATCGCTATGTCGACGACGTGCCGGTGCGCAATTCGGTGTTCGCGTTGAACGTGGTCGATACCCGGGCCAACCTGCTGTCGGCCGAGAAGCTGATCACCGGCGACAAGTACATCTTCATCCGCAACGCCTATCTGCAGAATCGCGAATTCAGGGTCAAGGATGGCGAGGTCGAGGACGACTTCTAAATCGTGCGAGCGGGCAGGGCGGCCTCGGCCGTGCCTGTCGCGCATCGACGCGGCGCCGTACGTGGAAACGAAAAAGCCCAGTGCTTGGCACTGGGCTTTTTCATGCTGTCAGGGCGTCGTGGACATCGCTGACAGGGCAGAACTGGTCGGAGAGACAGGATTCGAACCTGCGGCCTTCTCGTCCCGAACGAGACGCGCTACCTGGCTGCGCTACACTCCGATGAACGGGATCTTACTCGACGCGAAAATGCCGTGCAAGCCCCTGATGCGACAGGTTAAACCGTCGTATCACAGCTCCTTGACGGTGCGTACCTGGTCCTTGTTGATACGGGTTTTCTTGCCGTCGAGCTGTTCGAATTCGTAGAAGCCGGAGTCCTCGTCGTAGGACGGTTTGTCGGTGGCCTGGATCTCGCGGCCATCGTTCAGGGTGATGACGGTCGGCGAGGCGCAACCGGCGAGGGTGGCCAGACCGAGGGCGAGCAGGAAAGCGGGAACGATACGTTGGGCCATGGTGTTTCTCCGAGGCGAAGGTGGAAAGATGGCATTGAGACGCGGACGAACGGTACAAGTTCCTTGTCCAAGCGCGCTGGGTGCGGATCGTCATGCACGCCCGCCGATCCGTCTTGGGCTGTGATATAACCCGTGGCCTGTCTTCCCTGCAATGGAGCCCGTGCCCTTTATGAAAGCCAAGGCCGATACGCCCTTCGTTCCGCTCAATATCGCCGTGCTGACGGTAAGCGATACGCGCACGTTCGAGACCGATACGTCGGGCCAATTGTACGTGGACCGGCTCAAGGCCGCGGGCCATGCCCTGGCCGAGCGTGTCCTGCTGAAGGACGACCTGTACAAGATCCGCGCCCAGGTGGCGCAGTGGATCGCCGATGACGTGGTGCAGGTCGTGCTGATCACCGGCGGTACTGGCTTCACCGGCCGTGACAGCACACCTGAAGCCGTCGCCTGCCTGCTCGACAAGCAGGTCGAAGGTTTCGGCGAACTGTTCCGCCAGATCTCGATCGCCGACATCGGCACGTCCACCGTGCAGTCCCGCGCCCTGGCCGGACTGGCCAACGGCACCTTGGTGTGCTGCCTGCCAGGCTCGACCAACGCCGTGCGCACGGGCTGGGACGGTATCCTCGGCGAGCAGCTCGATGCACGCCACCGCCCCTGCAACTTCGTGCCGCACCTGAAAAAGGCCGCGCCGTGTGAAAGCCGTGGCTGAGGCGACCCAGGGCCGGGCCCTGATGCCGGTGGAGGAGGCTCTCGAGCGCCTGCTGACGTTCGCCGCGGCTGCCTTGATCCGTGAAACCGAATCCCTCGCACTGGCGCACTGCGATGGTCGCGTCCTGGCGCAGCCATTGGTAGCGAGCCTGGACCTGCCGCCCTGGCCGAACAGTGCCATGGACGGTTACGCCGTGCGTCGCGCAGAGGCCGAGGGCGAGCCCTTGGTGGTCAGCCAGCGCATCTTCGCAGGCCAGGCGCCGGCGCCCTTGCAGCCAGGCACCTGTGCACGCATCTTCACCGGCGCGCCGGTCCCCGAAGGGGCCGATTGCGTCGAGATGCAGGAGAACGTCGAGGTGCTGGACGATGGTCGCGTGCATTTCACCCGCGCGCTCGCCGCCGACCAGAACATTCGCCCGCAAGGGCAGGAAACCCGTGCCGGGGAAGAGGTGCTAGCCGCCGGTACGCGCCTGGGGCCCATCGAACTGGCCCTGGCCGCGACCCTGGGCGTGCCGACGTTGTCCGTGGTACGTCGCCCGCGGGTTGCGGTGCTGTCCACCGGTGATGAACTGGTCGACCCCGGCGAGCCGCTGGGGCCGGGGCAGATCTACAACAGCAACCGGCAACTGCTGATCAGCTGGCTGTGGCGCCTGGGCTGCGAGCCGGTGGATATCGGCATCCTGGCCGATGATCTGGCACAGACGCGTGCATGCCTCGCCGGTCTCCGGGGTATCGACCTGATCCTCTCCACCGGCGGGGTGTCGGTCGGCGAGGCGGACTACCTGGGCATCGTCTTGCGCGAGGCCGGCGAGCTGGATCTGTGGAAGCTGGCGATCAAGCCCGGCAAGCCACTGACCTTCGGCCACTGGCAAGGCGTACCGGTGCTGGGCCTGCCCGGCAATCCAGCCTCCACCCTGGTGACGTTCGGGCTGCTGGCGCGGCCCTACCTGCTGCGTCGTCAAGGCGTCGAAGCCGTCACGCCGTTGGGTATCGAGGTGCCGGCCGGTTTCGACTGGCCACGTGCCGGCACCCGCCGTGAGTACCTGCGTGCGCGGCTGGAGAACGGGCAGGCGCGCCTGTACCCGAACCAGAGTTCGGGCGTGCTGCGCAGCGCGGCCTGGGCCGATGGCCTGGTGGAGGTGCCTGAGGGCCGCACCTTGCAGGTCGGCGATCCGGTGCGTTTCATCCCGCTGAGCGAGTTGCTGGGCTGACGGCCCTTTTTCGCGAAACGCGGAATCTATCCGCCAACACCGTGGTCGAGATCTGCGCACGCTCGACGGAGGAGACGCACGATGAACGTTCGAAAGGCCATGTTGGTGCTGCACGGCAAGCAGGCAACGAATGAAGCGGTTCGCGAAGCGGTCAAGCAGATGCGCGAGCGCGGCTGGACGCTCGACGTGCGGCTGACCTGGGAGGGCGGTGACGCCGAACGTCTGGTTCAGGAGGCATTGGCGGCGGGCTACCCGCACATCATCGCCGGGGGCGGTGACGGAACCTTGCGCGACGTGGCCCAGGCTATGGCGGGCGCTTCGGCCAGCCTGGCGCTGTTGCCGCTGGGCACGGCCAACGATTTCGCCCACGCCGCCGGGGTGCCCCTGGAGCCCGAGGAAGCCTTGCTGCTGCTGGAGCAGCCAGCCAGGACGGTCGACCTGGGGGCGGCGGGGGAGCGGATCTTCCTCAACATGGCCACCGGCGGCTTTGGCAGCACCGTGACCGCCAACACGTCCGAGGACCTGAAGAAAGTGCTGGGGGCCGCTGCCTACATGCTGACCGGGCTGAGCCGCTTCAGCGAGTTGCAATCGGCGTCGGTCGAGCTGACCGGGCCGGACTTCCACTGGCAGGGGCAGTTGCTGGCCATGGGCATCGGCAATGGGCGTCAGGCCGGGGGCGGTCATGAGCTGTGTCCGGAGGCGGTGATCGATGACGGTCTGCTGGACGTCAGCATCCTGCCGGCGCCTCAGGAGGTGGTCGGTGCCCTGCGCGAGCTGCTTTCGGGTGAGGGCCTGTACGTGCGTGCGCGGCTGCCGTGGGTCGAGATCCGCAGCTCGCAAGGGGTCGACATCAACCTGGATGGCGAGCCGTTGCAGGCGCAACAGCTGCGCTTCGAAGCACGTCCAGGGGCGTTGCGCCTGCACCTGCCGCCCGCCTCGGCGTTGCTCGGGCAGGCGCAGGCGGCCGGGCTGCCTGACGCGACCTGAAGCACGGGGGCCAGAAGGCCCCCGAATACCCTTATCGCCTGCCAGCAGGACGAACCCTGCAATTTCCCATCAAGCTCTGCCCCCTCGCGCCGATACAGCCGTATCACCTTCACTCCGCTACCACACCCTGGGGGCTCCATGGCCGGCATTCTCGACACGGTCGATCAACGCACACAACTGGTCGGCGAAAACCGTCTGGAAATTCTCATGTTCCGCTTGGCCGGGCGGCAGCTCTTCGCCATCAACGTGTTCAAGGTCCAGGAAGTCCTGCAACTGCCCAAGCTGACGCTGATGCCGCAGCGTCACGCGTTCGTCTGTGGCGTGGTCAACCTGCGCGGGCAGACGCTGCCGGTGATCGACCTGTCCCAGGCCATCGGCATGCGCCCGCTGCAACCAGGCCCTGACAGCACCATCATCGTCACCGAGTACAACCGCTCGGTGCAGGCGTTCCTGGTCGGGGGTGTGGACCGCATCGTCAACATGAACTGGGAATCGATCATGCCACCCCCGGCCAGCGCCGGGCGGCAGCACTACCTGACCGCCATCACCAAGGTCGATGACAAGCTGGTCGAAGTGATCGACGTCGAGAAAGTGCTGGCCGAGATCGTGCCCTACAACGTCAAGGTGTCCCAGGCCCGGCTCGAGGACCCGATCCTGGCGCGGGCCCGTGGGCGCGAGGTGCTGCTGGTGGATGACTCCAGCGTGGCCCTGGCGCAGTTGCGCGATACGCTGTCGCAACTGGGCGTCAAGCTGCACATGGCCAGCGACGGGCTCAAGGCGCTGCGCCTGCTCAAGGGCTGGGCCGATGCCGGCGAGAACGTCTGCGACAAGCTGTTGATGGTGTTCACCGACGCCGAGATGCCGGAAATGGATGGCTACCGCCTGACCACCGAGATCCGCGGCGATGCACGCTTGCGCGGTCTGTACGTGGTCTTGCACACGTCGCTGTCGGGCAGCTTCAACGAGTCGATGGTGAAGAAGGTGGGTTGCGACAATTTCCTGTCGAAATTCCAGCCAGACCGCTTGGTGGACGTGGTGCGCGAGTGCCTGCTGCGCGATCAAGCTTCTGCCTGACCGCCATCGCAGCGCCCAGACGGCACGAAGGCCTGCTGGGCAGGCCTTCGGTCTCGGGTGAAGCAGGGGCCGTCACAGGTCGTCGAAATAGCGCTCGTGCCAGTCCACCAGCGGCTGCGGGATGTTGAGTTTCTGACCGTAGATCACCGAGTACGACAGCACGTTCTGCACGTATTGGCGCGTTTCGTCGAACGGGATCGATTCCACCCAGACATCGAAGCTCAGGTGCTTGGCGCCTTTGAGCCACTGCCGCACACGTCCCGGGCCGGCGTTGTAGGCGGCCGAGGCCAGCACCCGATTGCCGTTGAACTGGCCATGGACCTGGCTCAGATAGGCCGCACCCAACTGAATGTTCTTCTCCGGGTTGAGCACCTGCGCCGGTGACGCCAGCGGAATGTCGAACTTGCGCGCGGTCTCCTTGGCCGTGGCCGGCATCAGCTGCATCAGGCCGCTGGCGCCCACGCCGGAGCGGGCGTCTTCCATGAAGGCACTTTCCTGGCGGGTGATGGCGAACACCCAACTCGGGTGCAATCCCCGGACCTTGGCTTCACGCACCAGCGTGTCGCGGTAGGCCATCGGGAAGCGGATGTCCAGGTCGTCCCAGTACTTGGCCAGGCTGATGGTGCGGATGGCCGGGAAGTACCAGCGCATGTCGTAGGCCAGACGAGCCTGGGCCACCATCTCGTCGCGGCTGAAGTGGCGGCTGACGTGGTACCACTCGCGGCGCCCGTCGACGATCTGGCCACGCGCATGAAATTCCAGGGCGCGCTCGATGCCCGGTGTGGTACGCACCTTCTTGATCAGCTGCGGGCTGAGCACCAGCGGCTTGTGGTTGAGCTGGTAGGGCGTGTGCGCGCGTTCGGCAGCCAGGAAACCGTAGAAGTCGCGCTCGTCGGCCACCGCCTTGTACAGCCGCGGTACCTGGGGGTTCTTCGGCTGCGCCAGTTCGAGCGTGCGCGCCTGCCAATAGCGCCAGCGGCTGGTGCTGGCGAGCGAGGCGGGCAGGCGCTGGGTCAAGGCATGGGCATCGTCCCAGCGGCCCAGGCGCAGCAGCAGGCGCAGGCGCCATTCGGTGACGGTGTCGTCGCGCAGCTCCGGGTCGTAGCGCGTCATCAGTTCCAGCGCCCGCGGGTCGTAGCGGCGCGCCAGGGTCAGGCCGATCTCGCGGGCGATGGCCACCTGCTCGTCCTTGGAGAAATGCATGCGCTGTGCATAGTCGTCCAGCAGGCTCATGGCCTGTTGCGGATCCTGGCGCGCCAGGCGCCGCAGACCCAGGCCGACGACGTCCGCCATGGCGTCGTCGACCGGCGCGAAGCGCGAAGGCTGGTTGAGCAGCTCCGGCTTCTGCGCCACCTCGATCAGCAGACGGCCCTGGGAGCCGAGTGTGCTCAGGCCGTTGACCAGGGTGTTGGCCAGCGCGTAGTTGCGCGCCTGGGCCGCCAGCTTGGCACGGTGCCAGCGACGTGCCTCGGTCAGCTGGCCCTCGGCCGCCCATAAGCCGAACAGCGTGTCGCAGGCGGCCGGCTGGGGCTTGCCCACGTTCCACAGGCGCTCGGCCGTGGCCAGGCCTTCGGCGCGTTGACCGTGGCCGAGCTGGTACTGCCCGTTGAGGCAGTCGAGTTCGGTGAAGTTGAGTTTCGGGTCGTAATAACGGGCGAAGGTCGCCCAGTCGCCACGCTCGGCCAGCCAGCGCAACCAGCGCAGCTTCATCCAGTTGGCCTGGGGCAGGTCGCCGTGGGCCGCGAGGAAGGCTTCGATCTCCGCGTTGCTGGCGCTTTTCAAGCGCGCGGTCAACTCGTCGTAGGCCAGGTAAGGCGTGAGCGGATAATCGCTCAGGGCCTGGGCGTTGCGCAGGTACGGGCCCTTGTCGCCCTTGGCCAGCGCACGCTTGGCTTCGTCGTAGTACTGACGCTGCAGGGTGAGGTCTGCGGCCTGCGCACCAGCGGCGGCGGTCAGGAGCAGGCATGAAGCGAGGGTGAGCAAACGGCTGCGCATGATACGTCCAGGCAGGGAAGGCAGGGAAGTGACGGCCAGGCCAGCACTGTGAAATAGGTCGGGCCTTAGCTTAGCTGGTTGCCGAGGCTGGAAGAAAGCATTGTGCCGGTATCTGGCGCAATGGTTTTACTGCAGGTGTCGACAGGCCTGGCCGTCCAGCGTGGCGTAATGCCTCGCGCGCCCAAGTCAGGTAGAATGCGCGCCCGGTTTCTGGAGAGAATCATGACCCTGCTCAAATTCAGCGATGTGTCCCTGGCCTTCGGCGCGATGCCGCTGCTGGACAAGGTATCGTGGCAAATCGCCCGTGGTGAGCGGGTGTGCATCATCGGCCGCAACGGCACCGGCAAGTCGAGCATGCTGCGCCTGGTCAAGGGCGAGCAGAAGCCCGACGACGGCGACGTCTGGCGCGCCCCTGGGCTGAAGATCGGCGAGCTGCCGCAAGAACTGCCGGTGGCCGATGGCCGCAGCGTGTTCGACGTGGTCGCCGAAGGCCTGGATGGCGTCGGCGCCCTGCTGGCCGAGTTCCATCACCTGAGCCAGAACATCCAGGGCGACGACGACCTGGACAAGCTGATGCGCGTGCAGACCGAGCTCGAGGCGCGTGATGGCTGGCGTCTGCAGCAACTGGTCGACAGCACCCTCAGCCGCTTGCAGCTGCCGGCCGACAAGACCCTCGCCGAGCTGTCCGGCGGCTGGCGTCGCCGTGTCCTGCTGGCCCAGGCGCTGGTGTCCGAGCCCGACCTGCTGCTGCTCGACGAGCCGACCAACCACCTGGACATCGGAGCGATCGCCTGGCTCGAAGACGCCTTGAGCAGCTTCAACGGCGCGGTGCTGTTCATCACCCACGACCGTTCCTTCCTGCAGAACCTGGCCACGCGCATCCTCGAACTGGACCGCGGCGGGCTGATCGACTGGAACGGCGACTACGCCAGCTTCCTGGTCCACAAGGAGGCCATGCTGGCCGCCGAAGAGACCGCCAACGCGCTGTTCGACAAGCGCCTGGCCCAGGAAGAAGTGTGGATCCGCCAGGGCATCAAGGCGCGCCGCACCCGTAACGAAGGCCGCGTGCGCGCGCTCAAGGAGTTGCGTGTCGAGCGTAGCCAGCGACGCGAACGCCAGGGCAAGGCCAACCTGCAGATCGAGTCGGCAGAAAAATCCGGCAAGCAGGTGATGCTGCTCGAACACGTGAGCTTCGCCCATCCGGGTGGCCCGTACCTGGTCAAGGATTTCTCCATGGTCCTGCAGCGCGAGGACCGGATCGGCCTGCTCGGCGCCAACGGCACCGGCAAGACCACCTTGCTCAAGCTCATGCTGGGCGACCTGGAGCCCACCAGCGGCAAGATCGAGCGGGGCACGCGACTGGAAGTGGCCTACTTCGACCAGATGCGTCACCAGCTCGACCTCGAGAAGACCGTCATCGACAACCTCGCCGAAGGGCGCGACTTCATCGAGATCGACGGGCAGAACCGGCACGTGCTGAGTTACCTGGGCGACTTCCTGTTCAGCCCCCAGCGCGCGCGTACGCCGGTCAAGGCGCTGTCCGGTGGCGAGCGTGCGCGTCTGCTGCTGGCCAAGCTGTTCAGCAAGCCGGCCAACCTGCTGGTGCTCGACGAACCGACCAACGACCTGGACGTCGAGACCCTCGAACTGCTCGAAGAGGTTCTGTCGGCCTACAAGGGCACCGTGCTGATGGTCAGCCACGACCGGGCCTTCCTCGACAACGTGGTGACCAGCACCCTGGTGTTCGAAGGCGAGGGCCGTGTGCGTGAATACGTCGGCGGTTACGAGGACTGGATCCGTCAGGGTGGCTCGGCCAAGCTGCTGGGCGTGGCCGAGAGCAAGTCCGGCAAGTCGGAGCTCAACAGCGCGGTGGTCAAGCCGGTGGCCGAGGTGGCCGAGGCATCGGCCCCTGCGCCTGCCGAGGCCGGCGCCAAGAAGAAGCTCAGCTACAAGCTGCAGCGTGAGCTGGAGGCATTGCCGGGTCAGATCGATGCGGTGGAGCAGCAGATCGCCCAGGTGCAGGAAGAGGTCGGCAGTGCCGCGTTCTACCAGCGTCCGATCGGCGAGACGTCGGCGGTGCTGGCGCGTCTCGAAGCGCTGCAGGCCGAGCTGGACACGCTGGTCGAGCGTTGGGCCGAGCTCGAGGCTTGAGTGAATTCGCCGACCTGGTGCGTACCGGGTCGGCCATGTGCCTTCAGTCCTTCAGCAGTCGCACCGCCAGCACATCGCACGGTGCCCCGTGCAACACGTCGTTGGCGGTCGAGCCCAGCAGCAAGGCCAGGCCATGACGGCCATGGCTGCCCACCACGATCAGGTCACAGGCTTGCTCTTTGGCCAGGTCATGGATTTCCTGGCGCGGTTGCCCATATTTCAGATGCGAGTCGCCACGGACGATGTCAGGGTACTTGCCGAACAGACGATCCATGCGGGCCTTGGCCTGGTCGAACTGTTGCTGCTGCAGTTGCGACAGGTCCATCGGCACGTCGCCACCAAAGGCCATGGCCATGGGTTCGACGATGTGGACCAGGGAGATCTTGGCGCCAGAGGGCTGGGCAATGGCCATTGCGCGCTTGATCACGGGGTCGCATTCTTCGGTCAGGTCGACCGCGACCAGCAGGTGGGTGTAAGACATGGTAGGTGCTCCTGGCAAGTGCAATGATTCCAGTAGAGTCGGTGGCTGCTGACCGTGGTCAGGCCTGGCTAACCCGCTCATTCACAACGCATTGTAGGACGTACAGATATGACGGTATGGCTGGTTGTGTCAATCCTCGCGTTGATTCTCAGTCCGCTGGCCTGGCTGCGCCCGTCGCGCAAGCAGAGCGAACAGATGAGCCTGCGCCTGGAGGCCCGGCGCCGGGGGATGGTCATGCAACTGGCCCCTCAGCCGTGGCCGCACTGGATGGAGCGGGACGCGCCGAGCCCGTGCCCGCAATATCACCGTGCCCGCCGCCGGGGGCGTCAGGATCAGTGGTGTTATTGGCAGGTCACGCCAGGCACCTGGCTCGACCGTTGGCGCGAGCCGTGCGCCGATCCGCGGGTGATGGACGTATTGGCGCGCCTGCCCGAGAGCGTCTACAAGTTCGAAGCCGATACGCGCATGATCGCCTTGTGCTGGTCGGAGCGCGGCGACGAGGCGGTGCTGCAAGACATCGCCTGGGCGCTGGAGACCCTGGCCTGAGCGTCTGCACGAGCGAGCGGTCAGCGCTTGAAAGAGAGGCGCCAATGCCGACCTTGTCGCGCGCATGCCTGCTTTCATAGGTGGTTCAGGCACGTTGGCCTGACACACGGTGTGACTGATTTATGGGCCCTGCGGGCCCAATCGCGGCCGGTCCGGCGCCCCGGCAGGGGCCGCACAGGGACCGTGATTGCCTACGCCACTGCGACAGGTAAGCGGCCCCTGTGCCGCGATCGGGCCCACAGGGCCCGCCTGTCTACATGACGTTCCAGGGTAAGCAGACCGCTGCTTGGCCTGGCAACGAACCATCCTCGCCCCCATGCACGCTGACACATTGTCCCTCAGCCGCTATCGTGTCTTGCCAGACATAACGTGACCAAAAGGTCGCAAACCGTCTGCATCCGCCTGCATTTGACAAGCCTCCGCATTTCGGAGAATGTGTGCGCACCCCAAGTCAAACGGGCGTATGAATTGAGCGTTTGTCGGTGAGACGCTCTGCCATGACCCGATTCGCGCGGCGATGGGTGCACCTGGTGCCACGGCAGGCAACGCCCGCCCCACCAGCGGTCGACGCGTAACGTTCAGCTTCCATATTGGAGATCAGTTGATGATTTACGAAGGTAAAGCCATCACGGTTCAGGCGCTCGAAGGCGGCATCGTCGAATTGCGCTTCGACCTCAAGGGTGAGTCCGTCAACAAATTCAACCGCCTGACCCTGGACGAGTTGCGCCAGGCCGTCGAGGCGGTGAAGGCCGACGCTTCCATCAAGGGCGTGATCGTCAGCAGTGGCAAGGAGGTGTTCATCGTCGGTGCCGACATCACCGAGTTCGTCGAGAATTTCAAGCTGCCCGAGGCCGAGCTGGTGGCTGGCAGCCTGGACGTCAACCGGATCTTCAATGCCTTCGAGGACCTGCCGGTACCCACCGTGGCAGCCATCAACGGCATCGCCCTGGGCGGTGGCCTGGAAATGTGCCTGGCGGCCGACTACCGCGTCATGTCGAGCACGGCCAAGATCGGCCTGCCGGAAGTGAAGCTGGGCATCTACCCGGGCTTCGGCGGCACCGTGCGTCTGCCGCGCCTGATCGGTGCCGACAATGCCATCGAGTGGATCGCCGCCGGCAAGGAAAACCGTGCCGAGGATGCGCTGAAAGTAGGCGCTGTCGATGTCGTGGTCGCTCCTGAGCTGCTGCAAGCGGCTGCCCTGGACCTGGTCAAGCGTGCCATCGACGGTGAGCTGGACTACCGGCTCAAGCGCCAGCCCAAGCTGGAAAAGCTCAAGCTCAATGCCATCGAACAGATGATGGCGTTCGAGACTGCCAAGGGCTTCGTCGCCGGGCAGGCCGGGCCGAATTACCCCGCACCGGTCGAGGCGATCAAGAGCATCCAGAAAGCCGCCAACTTCGGTCGTGACAAAGCCCTGGAGATCGAAGCGGCCGGGTTTGCCAAGTTGGCCAAGACCTCGGTCGCCGAGAGCCTGATCGGGCTGTTCCTCAACGATCAGGAGCTCAAGCGCAAGGCCAAGGTCCACGACAAGATCGCCCATGACGTCAAGCAGGCCGCCGTGCTCGGCGCCGGGATCATGGGCGGCGGCATCGCCTACCAGTCGGCGGTCAAAGGCACGCCGATCCTGATGAAGGACATCCGCGAAGAGGCCATTCAGCTCGGCCTGGGCGAAGCGTCCAAACTGCTGGGCAACCGTGTCGAGAAGGGTCGTCTGACCGCCGAGAAGATGGCCGAGGCGCTCAACGCCATTCGCCCGACGCTCTCCTATGGCGACTTCGGTCACGTCGACATCGTGGTCGAGGCCGTGGTCGAGAACCCCAAGGTCAAGCAGGCCGTGCTGGCCGAGGTGGAAGGACAGGTGCGCGAGGATGCGATCCTGGCGTCCAACACCTCCACCATTTCCATCAACCTGCTGGCCCAGGCGCTCAAGCGCCCGGAAAATTTCGTCGGCATGCACTTCTTCAACCCGGTGCACATGATGCCGCTGGTGGAAGTGATCCGCGGCGAAAAGTCCAGCGACGTTGCGGTCGCCACCACCGTCGCCTACGCGCGCAAGATGGGCAAGAACCCCATCGTGGTCAACGACTGCCCGGGCTTTCTGGTCAACCGCGTCCTGTTCCCGTATTTCGGCGGCTTCGCTCGCCTGGTCGGTGCCGGCGTGGACTTCGTGCGCATCGACAAGGTGATGGAGCGCTTCGGCTGGCCGATGGGCCCGGCGTACCTGATGGACGTGGTCGGCATCGACACCGGCCACCACGGTCGTGACGTGATGGCCGAAGGCTTCCCCGACCGCATGAAGGACACCCAGCGTACCGCCATCGATGCCCTCTATGACGCCAAGCGCCTGGGTCAGAAGAACGGCAAGGGTTTCTACGCCTACGAAACCGACAAGCGCGGCAAGCCGAAGAAGGTCGCCGACCCGGCGGTGCTCGACGTGCTGCAGCCGATCATCACCGAGCACCGCGAGCTGAGCGACGAGGACATCGTCAACTGGATGATGATCCCGCTGTGCCTGGAAACCGTGCGCTGCCTGGAAGACGGCATCGTCGAGACCGCCGCCGAGGCCGACATGGGCCTGGTGTACGGCATCGGCTTCCCGCCCTTCCGCGGAGGCGCGCTGCGCTACATCGATTCGATCGGCGTCGCCGAGTTCGTTGCCCTGGCCGACCGCTATGCCGAGCTTGGGCCGCTTTACCAACCCACCGAGAAACTCCGCGACATGGCCCGCACCGGCCAGCGGTTCTTTGGTTGAGCGACCCTTCGAGACTGAGCGAGAGATAACGTATGAGCCTGAATCCAAGAGACGTGGTAATCGTCGACTTCGGTCGCACCCCCATGGGCCGCTCCAAGGGCGGCATGCACCGCAACACCCGGGCCGAAGACATGTCGGCCCACCTGATCACCCAGCTGTTGCAGCGCAACGCCAAGGTCGATCCCAAGGAAGTCGAGGACGTGATCTGGGGCTGCGTCAACCAGACCCTGGAACAGGGCTGGAACATCGCCCGCATGGCCTCGCTGCTGACGCCGATCCCGCACACCAGCGGCGCGCAGACCGTCAGCCGCCTGTGCGGCTCTTCCATGAGTGCGCTGCACACCGCCGCCCAGGCCATCATGACCGGCAACGGCGATGTGTTCGTGGTCGGTGGGGTGGAGCACATGGGGCACGTCAGCATGATGCACGGCGTCGATCCCAACCCGCACCTGTCGCTGCACGCGGCCAAGGCCTCGGGCATGATGGGCCTGACGGCCGAGATGCTGGGCCGGATGCACGGCATCACCCGTGAGCAGCAGGACCTGTTCGGTCTGCGTTCGCATCAGCTGGCGCACAAGGCCACGGTCGAGGGCAAGTTCAAGGACGAGATCATCCCCATGCAGGGGCATGACGAGCAGGGCTTCCTCAAGGTCTTCGACTACGACGAGACCATCCGTCCGGAAACCACCCTCGAAGGCCTGGCCGCGCTCAAGCCGGCGTTCAACCCCAAGGGTGGCACCGTGACAGCAGGGACCTCCTCGCAGATCACCGACGGCGCCTCGTGCATGATCGTGATGTCGGCCCAACGCGCCCAGGACCTGGGCATCCAGCCGATGGCGGTGATCCGCTCGATGGCGGTGGCCGGGGTGGATCCGGCGATCATGGGCTACGGGCCGGTCCCGGCGACCCAGAAAGCGCTCAAGCGCGCCGGTCTGACCATTGCCGACATCGACTTCTTCGAGCTCAACGAAGCCTTCGCCGCGCAGGCCCTGCCGGTGCTCAAGGACCTCAAGGTGCTCGACCAGATGGACGAGAAGGTCAACCTGCACGGTGGCGCAATCGCCCTGGGCCATCCTTTCGGTTGCTCCGGTGCCCGTATTTCAGGCACGCTGCTCAACGTCATGAAGCAGAAGGGCGGCACGCTGGGCGTGGCGACCATGTGCGTCGGCCTGGGCCAAGGCATCACCACGGTGTTCGAACGCGTTTGATCACCGCGGTGTGACCATGACCGGGGCTCGATGCCCCGGTTTTTTTTCGATCTGATTCACGGGAATACAGCATGCACATCCAGCCAGGCATCTATCGTCACTACAAAGGGCCCGAGTACCGCGTGCTCGGCACCGCGCAACACTCTGAAACCGAAGAGTGGCTGGTGTTTTACCAGGCGCTGTATGGTGAGTTCGGCCTGTGGGTGCGCCCATTGGCCATGTTCCAGGAGCAGGTCGAGGTCGATGGGGAATCGGTGGCGCGTTTTGCGCTGATCGAGCCGCAGGAGAGCCCTTTGGCGACACTCGACAAGGCGATCGGTTGAACTCCCGCGCTTGACCTCACTCTGTTGCCACTATATATAGCGGTGCCGCGTCGAGCACCTGGCGCGTTTCTTTTCAGCTTTTCAGGAATAATCCGATCCATGGGCAAATCGCTGGTCATAGTGGAATCCCCGGCCAAGGCCAAGACCATCAACAAGTACTTGGGCAACCAGTACGTGGTGAAGTCGAGTATCGGCCATATCCGCGACCTTCCCACCAGCGGTTCGGCCAGCGCGTCCAAAGAGCCGGCCGCCAAGCGCGGCAAGGCCGCGGCCGACGGGCCGGTCCTGTCGCCGAAGGAAAAGGCCCGCAAGCAGTTGATCAACCGCATGGGCGTCGATCCGGACCATGGCTGGAAAGCCAAGTACGAGATCCTGCCGGGCAAGGAAAAGGTCATCGAAGAGCTGCGGCGTCTGGCCAAGGATGCTGACACCATCTACCTCGCGACCGACCTTGACCGCGAAGGGGAGGCCATCGCCTGGCACCTGCGCGAGGCGATCGGTGGTGATGACAGCCGCTACAAGCGCGTGGTGTTCAACGAGATCACCAAGAAAGCCATCCAGGAGGCCTTCGCCCAACCTGGCGAGCTCGACATCGCCCGGGTCAATGCCCAGCAGGCGCGTCGCTTCCTCGACCGCGTGGTGGGCTACATGGTCTCGCCTCTGCTCTGGTCGAAGATCGCCCGTGGACTGTCGGCCGGGCGCGTGCAATCGGTGGCGGTCAAGCTGGTGGTCGAGCGCGAGCGCGAGATCCGTGCGTTCAACCCTGAGGAATACTGGGAAATCCACGCCGACCTGGGGACCGAGCGCGGCGCCAAGGTGCGCTTCGACGTGGCCCGTGAGAACGGCGAAGCCTTCAGGCCGTTGAACGAGGCGCAGGCCATGGCCGCGCTGGACAAGCTCAAGGCCTCCAGCTACAGCATCGTCAAGCGTGAAGACCGTCCGACCAGCAGCAAGCCGTCGGCGCCGTTCATCACTTCGACCCTGCAGCAGGCGGCGAGCAATCGCCTGGGCTTCGGCGTGAAGAAGACCATGATGATGGCGCAGCGCTTGTACGAAGCGGGCTACATCACCTACATGCGAACCGACTCCACCAACCTGTCGGTCGACGCCGTGAGCATGGCGCGCGAGTACATCGAGCAGGAGTTCGGCAAGCAGTACCTGCCGGAATCGCCCGTGGTCTATGGCAGCAAGGAAGGCGCGCAGGAGGCTCACGAAGCCATTCGCCCGTCCGATGTGAACACGCACCCGAGCAAGCTCAGCGGCATGGAGCGCGATGCCGAGCGCCTTTACGAGCTGATCTGGCGCCAGTTCCTGGCCTGCCAGATGCCGCCGGCGCAATACCTGTCGACCAGCGTGACCGTGGCCGCCGGCGACTTCGAGCTGCGCGCCAAGGGCCGCATTCTCAAGTTCGACGGTTACACCCGTGTCCTGCCGCAGCAGAGCCGTCCTGGCGAGGACGACGTGCTGCCCGAAATGACCAAGGGCGAGACGCTCGAGCTGCTTCAGCTTGATCCGAGCCAGCACTTCACCAAACCACCGGCGCGGTTCACCGAAGCCAGCCTGGTCAAGGAAATGGAAAAGCGCGGCATCGGCCGCCCCTCCACCTATGCAGCGATCATCTCGACCATTCAGGATCGGGGCTACGTGACCTTGCACAACCGTCGTTTCTACTCGGAAAAGATGGGCGACATCGTCACTGAGCGGTTGGGCGAAAGCTTCGCCAACCTGATGGACTACGGCTTCACCGCGGGCATGGAAGAGAACCTCGACGATGTCGCGCAGGGTGAGCGCGACTGGAAGAACGTCCTCGACGAGTTCTACGGCGATTTCAGCAAGAAGCTGCAGCACGCCGAGTCCGCCGAGAGCGGCATGCGTGCCAACCTGCCGACCTTGACCAACATTCCGTGCAAGGAGTGTGGTCGACCGATGATGATCCGCACCGCGTCCACGGGCGTGTTCCTCGGCTGCTCGGGCTACAGCCTGCCGCCCAAGGAGCGCTGCAAGGCGACCGTCAACCTGGTGCCCGGTGACGAGATCGCCGAGGACGACGAGGGTGAGTCGGAATCGCGCGTGTTGCGCAGCAAGCACCGTTGCCCGATCTGCGCCACGGCCATGGATGCCTACCTGCTCGACGAGAAGCACAAGCTGCACATCTGCGGCAACAACCCCGATTGCCCAGGCTATGAGATCGAAGAGGGCAGCTACCGGATCAAGGGCTACGAAGGCCCGAGCATCGAGTGCGACAAGTGCGGCAGCGAGATGCAGCTCAAGACGGGCCGCTTCGGCAAGTTCTTTGGCTGCACCAACCCGGCGTGCAAGAACACCCGCAAGCTGCTCAAGAGTGGTGAGGCGGCGCCGCCGAAGATGGATGCGGTGAAGATGCCGGAACTCAAGTGCGAGAAAGTCGATGACACCTACGTGCTGCGTGATGGCGCCTCGGGCCTGTTCCTGGCGGCCAGCCAGTTCCCGAAGAACCGTGAAACCCGTGCGCCACTGGTGATGGAGATCGTTCCGCACAAGGACGAGATCGACCCCAAGTACCACTTCCTCTGCGAAGCGCCGCAGAAAGACCCTGAGGGCCGCCCGACGGTGATCCGCTACAGCCGCAAGACCAAGGAGCAGTACGTGCAATCCGAGGTCGACGGCAAGCCCACCGGGTGGAAGGCGTTCTACGACGGTGGTGCGTGGAAGGTCGAAGACAAGCGTTGAATCCCTCGGGCGGTCACGTCAGCGTGACCGCCCGCTTTCCTGCCGCTTTCCTCTCGCCTGGTGTTGGGTCGACCTGACCTGTACAGGTCGCATCCACGCTTGCCTGCACGCCGCCTGATCATCGACACTGGCTCATCGCTCGAAGCCCCAGGAGGGCACCGTCATGGCCCAGGAACTCTACACCCGTACCAATCAGAAACTGTTCTTCGCAGGGCTGGCCCTGGAGTCCATGGCCAAGGCCCAGGCGAGCCAGGCCATGAACGCCCAGGGCCTGGTTCAGGCCGAGCGGGAAGCAGCCGTTTTCCACCTGTACGGCGCCTTGCTGGGGTTGTGTCAGGAGATTGCCGGTTTCTACCGTCTGACGCCGTCCGCAGAGCCTCGTGTCGAAACGCTGCTGGCCGAGCCGGCACTGCGTGACCTCGCCATTCCCGAAGTGGCCGAGTTGCTCGAGCTGGCCCACAACCGCGAAACCTGGCTGGCCTGCCTGCTGCGCACCTACAACGGTTTCTACCTGCCGGCGCAGGCGAAGAAGATCCCCAAAGGGGATGTGACCCAGCCCCTGATCCAGGCGGTCAACCTGGATGAGCCGGCATCGCCAACGCTGTCGCGCGAGGATCTGGAGCAGTGGCGCCACAGTTTGAAGGGCGTGGTTCGACGCTTTCGTGACGCGCTCAGTGAGTGCTGAGGGCAACGCTGGCTGTTACAATGCCCGCCTTACGTGGAGAACAGCCTTTTATGTCAACGTCGTTTCTGGAAATTGTCGAATTGCCGGATGGCCGCATCGAGCTGCGCCGTGCTGAAGATGAAGGATCCCTGGTCATCCTGGATTTCTCCGAGGATGCCAAGGTCTTTCTGCAAGGCCAGCATGTCGAAGTCGCCAAGGCAATGTTGAGCGTTGGCGTGCAGATGGCCGGTCGCCTGGTGGAAGGCGAGCTGGAGCAGGAAGAAGGCCCGCGCGTTCTGCATTGAGGCAGTGGGGCCTGGACGCCCCACGCCCGCTTCGAAACGACGCTCGGTTACCGTAAGCGCCCGAGCCTCAGCCGAAGCGAATGTTCAGGCTTTGTGCATTCCCTGTCATGGCCGCGCGAATCAGCTGTTGGCGCGCGGTGGCATTGACGTTGCCCAGCCAGCTCACCACGGTATGGCTACGGCCCAGACGCAAGGCTTCGCTGGCCAGTTGCAAGGCGTTCTGTGTGCCTCTGGGTTGTAGCAGCAGGATACGCTCGCGGTTCAGTCCCGCGTCTCTGAACCACGCATGGGTCAGGCTGACGGGTGGCGCGATGAGCGTCAGCCAGCGTGCATCCTGCTCTTCGCTGAGCTCACGCAGGACTGGCGCGAGCAGGCTCTGGCAGTGGGCCTGCGCACCGCGCAAGGCCAGTTCACTGAAGTGTTCGGGCCGGTACTCGGGGGCGATGGGCTCCCGGGTCTTGAAACCGGGCAGTACCGGCTGTGCCAAGAAGGCTTCGAACAAAGGCAATTGTGTAGGCCTGGCCGATTGTGCGGTGGGTTGCATGGTGCCTCCTGTCAGCGGCGTATCACGCCGACGCTCAAGCCTTCGATCACCAGGTCCTGGTCTTTGAGGTCCACCTCGATGGGCGCGAAGTCCGGGTTCTCCGCCAGCAGCCAGACCTTGGTCCCTTCGCGCTTGAACCGCTTGACCGTGACCTCGTCGCCGATGCGCGCCACGACGATCTGCCCATTGCGGGCTTCGCGACAGGTGTGCACTGCCAGCAGGTCGCCATCGTAGATGCCGACGTCCTTCATGCTCATGCCGTGCACTCGCAGCAGGTAGTCGGCGCGTGGGTGGAAGAATGCAGGGTTGATGTGGCAGGACTGCTCGATGTGCTGCTGGGCCAGGATGGGCGCGCCTGCCGCCACCCGGCCGACGACGGGCAGGCCGGGCTCTTCCTTGGGCTCGGCGCCCGGGATGCGGATACCGCGGGAAGCCCCCGGGGTCATTTCGATAGCGCCCTTTCTGGCCAAGGCCTTGAGGTGCTCTTCGGCAGCATTGGGCGATTTGAACCCCAGCTCTTGTGCGATCTCGGCGCGGGTGGGGGGGAATCCATTGTCTTCAAGGCAGCGCTTGATGAAGGCCAGGATTTCGGCTTGGCGTGGCGTCAGTTTCAGCATGGCGTGGGCTCTGGCTTTTTATACAGTGACTGGGATTATATACAGGGGTGAGGTCGCTGCAAGCACGAACTTGCGAACGGTCGTCCGATTCAGGGGTTCGGGGGAAGAATCAGCGTGCGCCGACGCGCCTTCGGGTTCACTGACTTGGCAGTCACCCGGCCTTGACAGGGGCGGGGGATGAAACGTATGTTTCAAACAACTGTTTGCGGGTGGAAAGGTCATGGCTCAATCGGAAACTGTCGAACGCATTCTCGATGCGGCAGAGCAACTGTTCGCGGAAAAGGGATTCGCAGAAACCTCCTTGCGCCTGATCACCAGCAAGGCCGGTGTCAACCTGGCTGCAGTAAATTACCACTTCGGCTCGAAGAAGGCGCTGATCCAGGCCGTTTTTTCGCGTTTCCTGGGGCCGTTCTGCGCAAGCCTGGAGCGTGAACTCGAGCAGCGACAGGCCCGGCCCGAGCGGCAGGCCAGCCTCGAGGAGCTGCTCGAGCTGCTGGTCGAGCAGGCGCTGGCCGTGCAGCCGCGCAGCAACAACGACCTGTCGATCTTCATGCGCCTGCTCGGGTTGGCGTTCAGCGAAAGCCAGGGACACCTGCGACGTTACCTGGAAGACATGTACGGCAAGGTGTTTCGCCGTTACATGCAGTTGGTGAACGACGCCGCCCCGCGTATTCCCCCCCTCGAACTGTTCTGGCGGGTGCATTTCATGCTGGGTGCCGCCGCCTTCAGCATGTCCGGCATCAAGGCGTTGCGCGCCATTTCCGAAACCGAGTTCGGGGTCGACACGTCCATCGAGCAAGTGATGCGCCTGATGGTGCCGTTCCTCGCTGCGGGCATGCGCGCCGACAGCGGGGTGACCGACCCCGCCATGGCAGCGGCCCAGGTGCGACCCCGCAGCAAATCGACCCCCGCCAAGGCCTGATCCCCCCACGCCGCGTATCGCTGCAGGGCTGGGCGTTGCCGCCTGGCTCGGATAAGCTGCGCGGCGGCGCTTTTTCGTTCGCGGCAGGCGCCTCTCCATTCTCGTACGTTGCGTTTCGCGCTAAGGATTCCACATGCCCAATGGCCTGCAAGGCTCACTGATGGTTGACATCGCCGGTACCTGGCTGACCGCCGAAGACCGGCATCTGCTGCGTCAACCCGAAGTGGCAGGCTTGATCATCTTTGCACGCAACATCGACAGCCCGCGGCAGGTACGTGAATTGTGCGCGTCCATCCGCGCCGTGCGCCCCGATCTGATCCTGGCCGTCGACCAGGAGGGAGGGCGGGTCCAGCGTCTGCGCCAAGGTTTCGTTCGGTTGCCCGCCATGCGCGCCCTCGGCGAATGCGCCAATGCCGCGTCGTTGGCCGAAGCCTGTGGCTGGCTGATGGCGACCGAAGTGCTGGCCGTGGGCCTGGACCTGAGCTTCGCACCCGTGCTCGACCTCGATCATCAGCGCAGCGCCGTGGTCGGCAGCCGCGCCTTCGAAGGGTCGCCGCAACGCGTGGTGGAGCTGGCCGGCGCGTTCATTCGCGGGATGGGGGCAGCGGGCATGGCGGCCTGTGGCAAGCATTTCCCCGGGCATGGCTGGGCCGAGGCGGATTCGCACGTGGCCATTCCGACCGACGAGCGTGGCCTGGAGACGCTACGCGCCGTCGACATGCTGCCGTTCGCCCGGCTGGGCGGTCAACTGGCGGCCGTGATGCCGGCGCATGTCATCTATCCTCAGGTCGATGGCCAGCCGGCAGGTTTTTCGCGCCGTTGGTTGCAGGACATCCTGCGCGGTGAGCTGGGCTTCGAGGGTGTGATCTTCAGCGACGACCTGTCGATGGCCGGTGCCCACGTGGTCGGCGATGCAGCCAGCCGTATCGAAGCTGCGCTCACGGCCGGCTGCGACATGGGGCTGGTCTGCAATGACCGTGCAGCGGCCGAGCTGGCCTTGTCCGCTGCCCAGCGTCTCGGCGTCAAACCTTCGCCCCGTATCGCACGCATGCGCGGCCGTGGCACCGCAGGTACCGACTACCGTGCACAGCCGCGCTGGCTGGCCGCCTTGACGGCGCTCAAGGAGGCTGGCCTGGTCGACTGAGGCTGCGGTCAGGTGGCCGGATGAGCCTGCCGGCACGGCTGAACCGACTCGTGCCTCCCTGGGTCTATCCCAGCGGTAAATCCCTGAGGACCAAGGCATGCGCGGCAAGAACCTGACCCTGATGGCACTGGCCATCCTGCTGTGCCAGCCGGCGCTGGGGCGTGAGTATCGCTACAGTGACGCCCACCTGCATTACGTGGATTTCTTTCAGGAAAGCGAAGGCATGCCAGCGCTGCTGAAGGCCATGGACGCTGCTGGCATCGAACACTCGATGATCTCGGGCATTCCGGTGGCGAAGAAGTGGCACGAGGACGAGCCCAAGCGTCCGCGTTATTACGCCGGGGACGATGCGGCGGCGTACTGGTACAGCGCCACGGATGTGTACGTGGCGGCTGCCCTGCAGGGGCTGTCGCCCGAGCAGCGTCGGCGCTTTCATCCCTTTCTGAGCGGCTTCAACCCTGTCGACAAGAATGCGGCTGCCCATGTCGAGCGCATGCTCGACCTGTATCCGGACCTGTGGCAGGGCCTGGGCGAGGTCTTCACGCGGCATGACGACCTGACGGCCCTGACCAGCGGCGATACGCCACGCGCCAACAACGAGGCGATGGACCTGATCTACGCGTTGGTCGCCAAGCGTGACCTGCCCGTGCTGGTGCACTCGAACATCACCTCCAAGCGCGAGCGCAACCCGTTGTACCTGGCCGAGATCGAAGAACCGCTGGGCAAGCACCCGAACACGCGCTTCATCTGGGCCCATGCCGGTGCCAGCCTGGAAATCCACCGTCACCAGACGCAGATGGATTTCCTGTTGCCCGAGCTCACGCGGTTGCTGGAACAGCATGCCAACCTGTTCATCGACCTGTCCTGGAGCGTGCGTGAACCCTATCTGCTGGACGAGCAGGGCAAGCCTCGCCAGGCCTGGGTCGACCTGGTCAAGCGTTTTCCCGATCGCTTCATGCTGGGCTCGGACGTGGTCGGGCGCTTCGACAGCCTGGGTGAGCAGATGCACGGCTTCGACGTGTTCCTCGATGCGCTGCCCGAGCCCGTGGCGCGCCAGGTCGCCAAGGACAATTTCCTGGCGCTGCTGCCCAAGGCCAGGTGACCTGTCGCAGGCAGGCTGAAACGCAAACGCCCCGCCTGTTTCGCGTGAGCAGGGTGCTCAGGTCGCGAACCAGGCGGGGCGTTGCGTGTTACCGGAGGGCTGTTACTGACCCTGCCAGCGCTTGAGTACCAGCGTGGCGTTGGTCCCGCCGAAACCGAAGCTGTTGCTCATGACCGTGTCGATCTTGGCGTTTTCCTCGGTTTTGCGAAGGATCGGCAGATCGGCGACCTCGGGGTCCAGCGCGTCGATGTTGGCCGAGCCGGCGATGAAGTTGTTCTCCATCATCAGCATGCAGTAGATGGCCTCATGTACGCCGGCAGCGCCCAGCGAGTGACCGGACAGGCTCTTGGTCGAGCTGATCTTCGGTGCCTTGTCGCCGAACAGTTCGCGCACGCCCTTCATCTCGGCGACGTCGCCCACCGGCGTGGAGGTGCCGTGGGTGTTCAGGTAGTCGATCGGTGCGTCGACGGTGGACAGGGCCATCTGCATGCAGCGCACGGCGCCTTCACCGCTTGGGGCGACCATGTCGTAACCGTCGGAGGTGGCACCGTAGCCCACGATTTCGGCGTAGATCTTCGCGCCACGGGCCAGGGCGTGCTCGAGCTCCTCGACCACGACCATGCCACCGCCACCGGCGATGACGAAGCCGTCGCGGTCCGCATCGTAGGCACGCGAGGCCAGTTCAGGCGTCTCGTTGCGCTTGCTCGACAGGGCGCCCATGGCATCGAACAGGAACGACTGGCTCCAGTGCTCTTCTTCGCCGCCGCCGGCGAAGACGATGTCCTGCTTGCCCATCTGGATCTGCTCCATGGCGGTGCCGATGCAGTGCGCGCTGGTGGCGCAAGCCGAGGCGATGGAGTAGTTCAGGCCCTTGATCTTGAAAGGCGTGGCCAGGCAGGCCGAAACCGTGCTGCTCATGGTGCGGGTGACCCGGTACGGGCCGACACGCTTGACGCCTTTCTCGCGCAGGATATCCAGCGCTTCCATCTGGTTCAGGGTCGATGCGCCGCCGGAGCCGGCGATCAGACCGGTGCGCGGGTTCGACACCTGCTCTTCGCTCAGGCCCGAGTCCTTGATCGCGTCGGCCATCGCCAGGTAGGCGTAGGCGGCGGCGTGACCAACGAAGCGGAAGACCTTGCGGTCGATCAGTTCTTCGAGGTTGAGGTCGATCGAGCCGGACACCTGGCTACGCAGCCCCATTTCCTTGTATTCCGGGTTGAAACGAATGCCCGGACGGCTGTTGCGCAGGTTTTCGGTGACGGTAGCTTTGTCATTGCCCAGGCACGACACGATGCCCAGACCAGTGATAACGACGCGGCGCATGCGAATAACCCTTAGAAGTTTTCAGTGGAGGTGAACACGCCGACCCGCAGGCCTTCGGCAGTGTAGATCTCGCGGCCGTCGACGCTGACCGAACCATCGGCGATGGCCATGTTCAGCTTGCCTTTGAGCACGCGCTTGATGTGAATGTTGTAGGTCACGTTCTTGGCGGTCGGCAGGACCTGGCCGAAGAATTTCACCTCGCCCGAACCCAGCGCACGGCCACGGCCCGGCAGGCCCTGCCAGCCGAGGAAGAAACCGACCAGCTGCCACATGGCATCCAGGCCCAGGCAGCCTGGCATCACCGGGTCGCCCTCGAAATGGCAGGCGAAGAACCACAGGTCAGGATTGATGTCCAGCTCGGCGACCAGCTCACCCTTGCCATACTTGCCACCTTCGGCACTGATGTGCGTGATGCGGTCGACCATCAGCATGTTGGGGGCGGGCAGTTGCGCATTACCTGGGCCGAACAGCTCACCGCGACTGCAGCGCAGCAGGTCTTCCCGGGTAAAGGCGTTTTGTTTGGTCATGCGAGCTCCTCAATAATCCCCAAGGTGGCGGGGGGCAATCTTCCCGGCCTGGCCCGAGCGTGTGAGCATCGGGTCGGCAGCCTACAGGTAGACTATTGCGTTGTGGTGAAAGTCACAGTGGATCGGTGATCCAGTACAAGTGTGCACTGAAAAGACGTATTTTCAGGCGCGACGTGCATCCTGTCCAGTCTTTAAGACTGCCGCACTTTAGCATTTATCGCCAGTCGCGGCAGTCCCGGCGGGCGTCCAGCGATCGAGCACACGTCGCAAATCACTGCGCTGGAAGGGTTTGCCCAGGTAGTCGTCCATGCCTGCATCCAGGCAGCGCTGGCGATCGCCCTGCAAGGCGCTGGCCGTCAGCGCGATGATCGGTACCTGCTGACCATGGGGCAAGTGTCGGATGCGCCGTGTCGCAGCGAAGCCATCGATGCCGGGCAAGCGACAATCCATCAGGATCGCGTCGAAGCGCTGCTGCGTGACGGCGTCGATCGCCTGCTGCCCATCGCTGGCGATCTGGGTGCGGTAGCCCAGGCTGTGCAGCATGGCGAGCGTCACGGTCTGGTTCACGGCATTGTCCTCGACCACCAGCACCTCGCGGTCCTGCGCCAGTGCGGTTTCGCCTTCGGCAGGCTCGCCGAAGGCGGCGTCGACGGGGGCCAGGCGCAGGGGCAACGTCAGCATGAACGTCGACCCCTGGTGCTCACGGCTCTGCGCCTGCAGCTGGCCGCCCATGCATTCGGCGAGCGTACGGGCGATCGACAGGCCCAGGCCGGTCCCTCCATAACGCCGGGAAATCGAACTGTCCGCCTGCTGGAAGGCCACGAACATCGCCTCCAGGCGTGAAGGGTCGATGCCGATACCCGTGTCGCGTACCGTGCAGGTCAGCTCGACGGTGCGGGCCGTGAGCGGCTGGCACCGCACGTCGACGGTGACTCGACCTTGCTCGGTGAATTTAAGCGCATTGCCGATCAGGTTCAGCAGGATCTGCCGGATACGGGTCGGGTCGCCAACGACCCGTAGTGCGTCTACCCCGTCGGCCAGATGCGTCTCCAGGTGCAGGTCGCGGGCACGCGCCAGGTGCTGGAAGGCGTGCACGCAACGGGTGACCAGTTCGCCTGGTGCGAACTCGACCGACTCCAGCGCCACGCCCGTGCGCTCCAGCCGAGAAAAATCAAGAATATCGTTGATGACCTTGAGCAGGTGGCCGGTCGATTCACTGGCGACCGTGGTGTATTCGGCCTGTTCGCGGGTCAGGGACGTGGTCTGCAGCAATTGCAGCATGCCCAGCACGCCGTTCATCGGTGTGCGCAGCTCGTGGCTCATCATGGCCAGGAAGTCGGACTTGGCGCGGTTGGCCTGTTCGGCTTCCTCACGCGCCTGGACCAATTGGGCGATCGCTTGCTGCTGTTCGCGGCTGGCATGGTCCAGGGCGCTGGCCAGGCTGTTGATGTGGCGCGCCAGGCGGCCCAGCTCGGTGTCGTCCAGCACGGGCAGGGGCGTGTCGAAGTCGCCTTGTTGAAGCGCCTTGACGGTCTGCGCCATGTCGCTGATCGGTTGGGCCAGGCTACGCGCCAGGCGCCGGGCGAGCACGAAGGTGAATGCCAGTGCACACAGCGCCAGGATGATCGCCTTGATGACGATTTCCTGCTGGCGCTCGTTGAACGCATCGTCCGACATGCCGACGATCACACGGCCCAGGTAGTCGTCACCCACCTGGGGCGGGGGGGATTTGCCCTGGCCCAGGAAATCGTTGTCCAGGGCGATGCGCTGTAGGCGGATCGGCGCCTGGAAGACTTCGACGCGTTGCGGCCGCTGGTTGCCCTCACCGGGCTGTTCGACATAGGTCAGGATGTGGTTGCGGCTGTCCTGCACTTCGAGAAAGCGCACATGCGGGATGCTCAGGGTCGCGCGCATCAGGCTGTCGAGCACCTGGCTGTTGCCGGAGATCACCCCGTATTCCGACGCCGGCGCCAGTTGGCTGGCGATCAGCTGTCCGGTGTGATTGAGCTCTTGACGCAAGTCCTGAATGCGCACGAAGGTGAAGAAGCCGATCAGCAGCAAGGTCAGCAGCAGGGCCGGTCCCAGGCTGATGATCTGCGTGCGCGTCTGGATGTTCCAATTCAGGCGTAGGCTCATGGAGGCGTGCCTTCTTCTGCCAGGGCCAGCTCGGCAGCCGTCGTGTCGATGGGGCTCAGGCCAAGCGCCCGGGCCACCTGTTGATTGCCCAGCACACCGAAGTGGGCGGGGTAATGGCTGCGTGGCCAGGTCGTTGGTGGCTGGTCCAGCAAGAAGTCGAGCTCGCTCAGCCAGTCCTGCTGGTCGCTGTAGGTGGTGGCCAGTGCGCCGGCCCGCACGAAGCCGGCACTGGGTCCGATGAGCGCCAATTGCCGGCCATAGCTGCTCAGCAGCACGTTCTTCGCGGTCTTGGAATTGTAGACATCGGGATCGTCCAGACCGAGCAGGACGTCACTGCTGGCCAAGACCTGCTGCAGCGGGCGATTGTCGGTCGGCTGTGGCCAAGGCTGGGCCACGATTTCCAGGTCGAGCGGTGCGGCGGCGCGGTTGAGTTCAGCCAGCAGAAAGCCGCTATCGTCGCCGTGCAGCACGCCGATCCGGCGTGCCGTCGGCAGCAGATAGCGCACCAGACGCAGTTGCCGGTCCAGCGGTGGATCGCTCCACAGCAGGCTGAGAAACCCTGGCCGCGTCGAGCCCAGGCGGCGTTGCGCCTGGACACGGCTGACGCGCAGGGCGAGGGCCGATGGGCCGGCGCTTTCGCCCAGCCGCCAGTCGAGGGCGTCGGCATCGAGCAGGATCAAGCGCGTCTCTGGCATGAGCCGGGCGGGGCGGGGCAGCTGCGTCACGGTTTCGAAGCGCACGTGGTCGGCCGGGCGACGCGCTTGCAGGGCATCGGTGAACGCCCGCATGCTGGGTTCCTCGCGGGCGCCTACCACCAGCACCTCGTGCGCCGATAGCGCGCCCAGCGGGCAGACCCATGTCAGCAGGGCTGCACACACCCAGCGCTTCATCAGAACTGCAGCTCCGCGCTGAAGCTCAACCGCCGGCGACTGTCGTAGCGGTTCTGCACGAGCGTGGTCGGCTCGTCGTCCAGCCGTTGTTGTCAGAGTGCGGCCAGTTCGAGGCGGGTGCCCTGCCATTGCAGGCGCTTGGCCAGACGCAGGTCGGCGCGTTCGTAGCGGTAGCCATTGAGCGCGTCGTCGCCGAGGTAGAACAGCCCGCTCGACCAGCCGTCACCCCATTCGCGCAGCCAGGCGACCGAACCACTGTTGCGTGCCGTGAGTTGGCGATCGGCAGGATTGCTGGCCCAGGCGTCGACGTAGGCGTAGGTCACCCGCAGCCGGTCTTCGAGGGTCGCCTGCCAGTCGAGCTGCGCCTCGCTCCCGGTGAACCGCGCGCGGTTGGCGTTGCTGGCGATGTACTGGTTGTTGCGCAAGGGTTCGCTGATCATGCCGGTGATCTGGTCATGGAACAGCTTGAGGTCGACGTTCAGGTCCAGGGCGGTGAAGTAGCCGTTGTAGCCGATCTCGCGCGAGCGCATGCGCTCCTGCTCCAGGTCGCCCGGCCCACGTGTCTTGACGAAGTACTCGGCCTGTCGCTGGCCGAACGCGGCAGGGGTCAGGTGGTTGACCCGGTAGCTCCAGTTGACGTTGTTCTCGAACATGTCCGGTGAGCGCACCGCCTCGGCGTATACCAGACGCAGGCCGTGCCGCGGGTTGATCAGGTAATTGAGCGCCACACGGGGTGTGAACGACTCCCCGGACAGGCGGCTGTCCTCGAGCATGGCGCCTCCTTGGAGAATCCAGCGGTCGTCGAGGCGCCATTCCAGTTGGCCGAACGCCCGCCAGGTCTGGTCGTCCAGGCTGCCGTCGAAGTAAGTCTGCGAGTCGGCACGGTCGTAGCGGTAGCCTAACCCGCTGAGCAGTCGCAGGCTGTCGGTGAGGCTCAGGGTGTCTTGCAGCTCCAGGTCATAGCGCGACTCGCGGGTGCTCTGGTCGACATCGCCACAGACCACCTGGCTGCCGCCCTGGTGGTCCCACTGGTCCTTGACCTGATCGCGCAGCGCCTGGCGTACCGGGTCGGAACTGTCGGGCGGGTTGGCGATGCCACGGGCGACCTGCTCGGCGAAGCCGGGGTCCAACTGCCAGAGGCGAGTCAGCTCCGGGCTGAACGACAGCGCGGCATCGCAGGCTCGCCAGAGCTGGCGTCGCTCGAAGCGCTGTGCGGAGGCTTGTACATGCAGGCTGTGCCGTGGGTCGAAGTCGATGTTCCAGCGCAACGAGCCCGCATAGTCGTCGGCCTCGACGTCCGCATCCTTGCCGGCAGCGGCGACGTTGGGAAAGACGGCCTGGTAGGTGTAGGGCCGTTGATTGCTGCCATGCTTGGCCGCGAGCTGCCAGTCGAGGCGCTGCCCAGGTGCCAGGGCCTGGCTGGCGCTAAGGTTGAAGCGGGTCAGGCGTCGGCTGTCGCGGTAGTCATGGCCGGACGCATCGTGGTCGAAGCCGTCGTCCGCCGCACCCGACAGCGACAGCCGTGCGTCGCCGCCGTCCCAGCCCAGCCCCTGACTGGCATACCAGTCGGCGATCCCGTTCTGGCCACGGGTCACCTTCATTCGGGTGCCATGGCTGTCGGCAGGATGGAGGGTGAGGATGTTCACCACCGCCATCAACGCATTGGCGCCGTAGCTGACCGTGTTCGGCCCGCGAAAGACCTCGATGCGTTCGATATCTTCGAGGGCGACGGGAATGTCGCTCCAGTCCACAGTCGCCAAGCCGGCGCGATACACCGAGCGACCATCGATCAGCACCTGCATGCGACGCGCATCGCTGACGTTGCTGCCGTGGTAGTTGACGGTCGGCTGGTTGCCGGCGCCATAGCCGATCATCATGCCTGGCACCAGTCGCATGAGTTCGGGAATGTCCCGGGCGCCACTGGCGTGGATCAGTGCGCTGTCGAGCACGGTCATGCTGCCGGGCACCGTGGCCGGTGACTGTCTGAGCCGCGTCGCGGTCAGCACCTCGGGCAGCGCCTGGTCGTCGACGAACAGGTCATCGGCCAGCGTCGGCCCGCACAGGGCAGCGGCCAGCAGGAGGGATCGGGAAGGAAAGCCTGCGCGCACGGTGTGATCTTGGTCAGTGTGAGGGCGGGCATGTTAACCGACGTGGCCGCTTTTGCCAGCGCCGCCCAGCGGCGATTGTCGCTGGCCCTGCCGTGCAGGCTCCGTATAATGCCCCCATCACCTATCGACAGCGCTTTTGACGGATGGAACATGACTGGACAGCAAGCTGTAGCGGTGTTGGGGGGAGGAAGTTTCGGCACGGCCGTGGCGAACCTGCTGGCTGAAAACGGGGTGCACGTGCTGCAGTGGATGCGTGACCCGGTGCAAGCCGAGGCCATGCGTACTCACCGTGAGAATCCTCGCTATCTCAAGGGCATCCGCTTGCACGACGACGTCGAGCCGGTCACTGACCTGCTGAACACGCTACAGGCCTGCAACCTGGTGTTCGTCGCGTTGCCCTCGAGCGCGCTGCGCAGCGTGCTGGCGCCCCACGCCGCCCTGCTCGACGGACGCATGCTGGTCAGTCTGACCAAGGGCATCGAGGCGCACAGCTTCAAGCTGATGAGCCAGATCCTCGAAGAGATCGCGCCCAAGGCGCGGATCGGCGTGCTGTCCGGCCCCAACCTGGCGCGCGAGATCGCCGAACAGGCCCTCACCGCCACGGTCGTGGCGAGCGAGGACGAGGCCCTCTGCCAACGCGTCCAGGCGGTGTTGCACGGGCGTACTTTCCGTGTCTATGCCAGTGCCGACCGGCATGGCGTCGAACTGGGCGGTGCGCTGAAGAACGTGTACGCCATCATCGCCGGCATGGCCGTGGCCTTGGGGATGGGCGAAAACACCAAGAGCATGCTCATCACCCGTGCACTGGCCGAGATGACGCGCTTCGCGGTCAGCCAGGGCGCCAACCCCATGACGTTCATGGGCCTGGCAGGGGTGGGCGACCTGATCGTCACCTGTTCGTCGCCAAAGAGCCGCAATTACCAGGTCGGTCATGCCTTGGGGCAGGGGTTGAGCCTGGACGATGCCGTCAGCCGACTGGGCGAGGTGGCCGAGGGCGTCAACACGCTCAAGGTGCTCAAGGCCAAGGCCGAGGCGCTCGAGGTGTACATGCCGCTGGTCGCCGGGCTGCACGCGATCCTCTTCGAGGGGCGGACCCTCGACCAGGTGATCGAGTGGTTGATGCGCGCCGAACCCAAGACCGATGTCGACTTCATCTCCACCAGCGATTTCAACTGATCTTTGGAGCCCCCCGTGAACCCATCTTCCCGTCCCGAGCAGCACGAATCGATCCTCCTGCGCGTCCTGTGGATGCTGCTCTTTCTCGTCGTCTGGCAACTGGCCGAGCTGCTGCTGGCGGCCCTGGTGCTGGCGCAGCTGATCTATCGCCTGGTGTATGGCGCGCCCAATGCCGGCTTGATGAACCTGGGCGACAGCCTGAGTCAGTACCTGGCGCAGATCGGCCGCTTCGGCATGTTCCAGACCGACAGCAAACCTTGGCCGTTCGCCGACTGGCCGACACCGCGCGCGCCGGAGGGTGAAGCGCCCCACATGCCCGGCGCCTCGACGAACCGCCACCGGCCCAAGCCGTGAAGGTCTGGATCCTGCGTCACGGCGAAGCCCAGCCACAGGCTGCGCGCGATGCCGAGCGCCGGCTCACCGCCCACGGGCAGGCGCAGGCCGTGCGGGCTGCCACGCATCTGGCCGGCCAGCCGTTGCAGGCGATCATCGCCAGCCCCTACGTGCGCGCTCAACAGACGGCCGCGCTGGTTCACCAGGCCTTGGCCACCTCCGTCTCGGTTCGCACTGGCGCCTGGCTGACGCCTGACGGCGATCCACGCGAGGTGCTGGACCAGCTCGATGCACTGGCCCTGGAGCACGTGCTGCTGGTCAGCCACCAGCCGTTGGTGGGTGAGCTGGTCAGCCTGCTCGAACAGGGCCATGTGCAGCAGCCCGTAGGCTTTTCCACGGCCAGCCTGGCCGAGCTGGAGGGGGCATGGGCATTGGCCGGAGGCATGACCTTGCGCGCCCTGCACCAACCCGACTGACAAGACAACCTGACACTTCTGTCAGTTGTGGTGGTCTTTTTCCCCTTGCTAACGTTCGAGTCAGATGACGAGCCGGGGGGCTAAGGATGACCATTCACGACCTGAGGTTGGTGCGCTCGCTGAACCTGCAGAGCACCAAGGACAAGGTGCGCGACCACACGGTCCTGGATTTCGCCGAATACGGGGTGCTGCGCGACAGCGCCGCTGCCCGGCTCGACCAGTTGGTGCGTGCGTTCCATGAGCATGGCGAGTTCGAAGCGCTGCACCAGGCGACCCAGCGCATGGCGCAGTCACTGCAAGCCAGTTGCCTGTTGGTGCGGCGCCTGGAAATGTCGGCCGAGCAGCGTCGGCTGGCCTACGAGGCCCTCGACCAGCAGATGGTCTATTTGCAGGCCTGTTTGCGCCGCTCGCTGTCGGCCGTGAAATCATCGGCCTGACCTGATCGCCCTTGACGATGACTTGTCCAGACGTTGCTCGGGCCAGGCGGTCCCTCGACAATGACCGCTTCGTTGCCGACAACCGAGATGGCCATGCCTCAGCCGATCTTCTTCGCCCATGCCAATGGGTTCCCTTCCGCGACCTATGGCAAGCTGTTCGCTGCCCTCGCGCCGGACTACAGCGTGAGTCATGTGGCGTGCCAGGGGCATGATCCGCGCTTTCCGGTGGACGACAACTGGCGCGGCCTGGTCGATGAGCTGCTGCACCATGTGCAGGGCCAGCCGGCGCCCGTGTGGGGCGTCGGCCACTCGCTGGGCGGCGTCTTGCACCTGCACGCGGCCATGCGCCGGCCGGACCTGTACCGGGGCGTGATCATGCTCGATTCGCCACTGTTCACCCGCGTCGAGCGCTGGTTGATTCGGGGCGCCAAGCAGGTCGGCCTGATCGATCGCATCACGCCCGCAGGGCAGACCCTGGGCCGGCGGGCGTCGTTCCCCGACCCTGAAACCGCCCGCCGCTATTTCGCCAGCAAGGCGCTGTTCCAAGGTTTCGATCCAGAGTGCCTGGACGCCTACCTGGAACATGGGCTGACGCAAGCCGCACAGGGCTGGCAGTTGCGATTCGATCCCGCGACCGAAATCGGCATCTACCGAAGCGTACCCCACGAGTTGCCCATGCCTGGCCGCCCGCTGGAGGTGCCGGTGGCGATGATCGGCGGGCGGCAGAGCCGGGTGGTACGGCGGCGTCACGCATTGGCCGTGCGCGCGATGCCCAAGGGTGAATACCACACCGTGCCAGGCGGGCACATGTTCCCGCTGGAACGGCCGGTGGACACTGCCAGCCTGATCAAGGGCCTGTGCGACCGCTGGGGCCAGGCATGAGCCCGGTATCGAGCGAGCTGAGCCTGGACCTGGGCCACCTGACCCTGGCCGCGCGCGCGTACGGGCCTGCGGACGGTGTGCCGATGCTGGCGCTGCACGGCTGGCTGGACAACGCCGACAGTTTCGTCCGCCTGGCGCCACGCCTGGAGGGCCTGCGCATCGTTGCGCTCGACTTGGCCGGGCATGGTTGTTCCGGGCATCGGCCACCGGGTGGCGATTATCACCTTTCAGGCTATGTGGAGGATGTCCTGGGCGTCGCCGACCGCCTGGGCTGGCAGCGCTTCGGGCTGCTAGGCCACTCGCTAGGCGCCGTGATCGCCGTGCAACTGGCCGGTGCATTGCCCGAGCGCGTCGATCGACTGGCCTTGATCGATGGCGTGCTTCCACCCGTGGCACACGAGCAGGAAGCGGCCAGCCGGCTGGGCATGGCCTTGCAGGCATGCCTGCGCCGACAGCCGGGCCGCAAGCGGGTCTACGCCAGTTTCGAAGAGGGCGTGAGGGCGCGCATGAACGGTCAGGTGCCGGTCAGTCACGACGCTGCCGAACGGCTGGCGCTGCGCGGGCTGGAGCCCGTGCAGGAAGGGTTCAGCTGGCGCAGCGACAGCCGTCTGACCCTGCCTTCGCCCGTTCGTCTCACCCAGGGTCAGGCGCTGTCGTTCGTCCAGCGCATCGCCTGCCCGACTCAGCTGATCGTCGCGACCGACGGCCTGTTGGCGCATGAACACGACCTGCTAGCCCAACTGCCGTTCGAGCAGGTGACGCTGCCAGGCGGGCATCACCTGCACCTGAACGATGAACTCGGCGCAAGCCTTGTTGCAGACTGTTTCAATCGTTTCCTGCGGTTTGCTTGACTTGAGCCGGGCAAGTGCCGAGGCTTGCCAGGTTCATCAGGGAGACGACCATGTACATGCCAGACAGTCCATACGGCCCGAGCGGCCAGCCATACCTAGCAGGCAATCGATGAGCAGGCGCTGCGCAACACGCCTGGCAGCGGGCCTGACGCTGACCCTGTCCGCCGTGGTGTGTCAGGCGGACGCATTGCCCACGCCGGCCGATGCACGTGTCGTGGACCAGCGGCCTGCGGTGCAGCAGGAGCGTGTCTATCCGCTGGGCGCGTTGCGCAAGATCAGCGGTCGGCTACGCATGGAAGGCAAGGTCGAAGGCCGTGGCCAGGTCAGTTCGATCACCTATGAGCTGCCCCAGGAGCGCACGGCCCGCGAGGCGTTCACCGCGGCACGCGAGCAGCTGCAGCGCGAAGGGGGGTATCCGCTGTTCTGGTGCCAGAGTCGCGACTGTGGCGAAGCCAGCCTGTGGGCCAACGAGGTGTTCAAGAACGCGCGCCTCAACGGCGGGGACGAGCGCCAGGCGTTCATCCTGCTGCGCCGCTCCGCCGAGCAGCCCGATGCCCTGGTGTCGCTGTACAGCGTCACGCGGGGCAACGGGCGCGCCTACCTGCATGTCGAGGAATTCGTCGCCGACACGCCCCTGGGCGAGCTGTTGCCGACGCCAGCGACGATCCTGCGCGAGCTGCGTGACACCGGTCAGCTGGACTACCCGGATCTGGGCGCGGTGCGGCCGACCTGGGCGACATTGCTGGCGCGCAGCCTCAACCTCGACAGCACGCTCAGGGTCGTACTGGGCGGTGAACAGCCCGAGGCCTGGCGCCAGCAGTTGATCGACGCCGGCGTGCGCAGTACCCGGCTGGAAGCCAACCAGACGGCCGACAAGGGCCTGCATGTGGAGCTGATCCGCTGAGCACGCCCATCCTGCCCAACAACGACCGATTGCTGATCCAGATTCTCCTGCTGGCGCTGCTGGGCGCAGGCCTCTGGGTCATGGCGCCATTCATCTCTGCGCTCCTGTGGGGCGCGATCCTGGCCTTCGCCAGCTGGCCGGCCATGCGCGTGCTGACGCGCTGGCTGGGTGGACGCGAGACGCTGGCAGCCGCGCTCCTGACCGGGGCCTGGACCTTGCTGGTGGTACTGCCCCTGGTCTGGCTCGGCTTCAATCTGGCCGACCATATCCGCGATGCCACGCTCTTCATCCGCGACATCCGCGTCGAAGGGTTGCCGCCCGCGCCGCCCTGGATGGGCCGCATGCCCCTGATCGGCGAGCGTCTGGTCGATGGCTGGAACACCCTCGATCAGCAGGGCGCGGCGCTGCTGGCGTCGCTCAAGCCCTACCTGGGGCAGGTCGGCAACTGGCTGTTGGCGCGCAGCGCCCAGATCGGCGGTGGCATCCTCGAGCTGACCTTGAGCATCGTGTTCGTGTTCTTCTTCTACCGCGACGGGCCACGCCTGGCGGCGTTCGTGCTGCGCCTGCTGCAGCGGCTGATCGGCGAGCGCGCCGACTATTACCTGACGTTGGTCGCCGGGACGGTGCAGCGGGTGGTCAACGGCGTGATCGGCACGGCGGCCGCCCAAGGCCTGCTGGCCCTGATCGGCTTCCTGATCGCTGGCGTGCCCGGGGCGTTGGTGCTGGGGATCGTCACCTTCATGCTCAGCCTGGTGCCCATGGGCCCACCGCTGGCCTGGATCCCGGCCACGGCCTGGCTGGTCTGGCAGGAACACTACGGCATGGCCATCTTCCTGGCCATCTGGGGGACCTTCGTCATCAGCGGCGTGGACAACGTGCTCAAGCCCTACCTGATCAGCCGGGGCGGGAACCTGCCGCTGGTCATCGTGTTGCTGGGTGTGTTCGGCGGCCTGCTCGCGTTTGGCTTCATCGGCCTGTTCATCGGGCCGACGTTGTTGGCGGTGGCGTATAGTCTGTTGTTGGATTGGAGCCGCAATGAACAGCCCCGACAGCAGTGATGCTTGTTCTGGACTTCAGACGCCAGGCTGCGCTCACCACTGTTGTGTGATGGGCTAATGGACTGATGGACGTGCATGCGGCTTTGGCCTTTTAATGATGTGTATGGTGAAACACAACCAAGGCAGTCAACAGCAGGATTTGAATGGTCAACAGGCTGACCAGCAATCGTTTCATGCCTGCAGGAAATCGTGCGACTTCGGCTGGGTCGATAAGGTTTCTGCGCGTAAACACTCTGGGTACTGCCACGATCATCGAGATCAAGCCCGTACGCATGAGCTTTCCCAGCAGCCCCGCATGCTGGAACGTTCTTTTGTTGTCATTCACGAATGTGCAGTTTTTCAAATGCGACTCAAAGCGCTCGGTGTAAGCGTGCGCGATATAGCACTGCACGATCATGGCGAGCATCATCGGGGTCAGTATCAGCAGCGCAATGAACCCCGGATGCACGTCATTCATTCTGATACCTCGTTATATAAAAAATCACCTAGCATCTCGCCGCCTTGGCTACCATAGTCACCAAAAACCTTGCCACCCGCCGCGCCGCCGATAACTGCGCAGACAAGGGCTCCGGGCCCTCCTGTACTGACCCCTAAGACAGTGCAAATGGCCGCTCCTGCTAAACCTCCTGCGTACCCTCCGGCGCTGCCGCCCGCTAAACTACCCATCAAAGAGGAACCCTCAACATATCTAGCACGTCGACATTCCGTTTCCCGACCGGTCGTGCAGGCTTTATGGATCGCTAGACCTGTCGATGCGACATCTAGGGTCATACCCAGATAAGTGCCTCGTTTAACTAAATTTGAGGCCCTGGCGACACCGGACACCTTTTCGGTATATCCTGATATTTCACCTTGGTGAAGATAACTTTTTGTCGAAATGCCAAGTGTGTTTTTGGTTTTTCCTTGTTTGCGTAAACCTGAGCCGTAAGCAGCGATATGCTCTAATTGTTCCTCTAGCTTCATGAATAATGCAGTGCGTTTTGCAAAAAATTCATCACGCGCTCTAAGTGTGCCGGATCTAAGATAGTCACGGTGCAGCTGTTCTATTTCTTCTAGCGTATTCTTGATGTTGTCAAGGTATCTGCTCCATCCATCGCTGGCTGCGCCTGCCCCCAACGATGCGTTGGCTAGCAAGCTTTGGAGTAGGTCGAAGTGTTCTAGAAAAAAATCATCCGCTTCAACTCCATTCGACAGCAGGTCCCTATGGACCTGAATGGCGTTGGTCATTAGAAAAGCTTCGTGACCGGTACAGGAAGGTGTATCAGAGTCAGCCAAAATGACCAGCTCTCCAGCGAGGACCACCCCGTTTGCAATATGGGAGTTGAGTATGTCGAACTTGCTCTGGGCATATCCAGACATGGAAATGCTGGCTTTTAAAGATTGGTATGACTGCGTTTTGCGATTGATAAAACTCTGTGCTTGAGGCATGGCGGCCTCAGGTTCCAAGTGCAACAGTCAGTTGATAATGTTGAGCCGATTGGTTGCCAGCAGTTGCAGATGATCCGTCAACACTTCAACAGGGAATTTCCAGCCCAATGTCTGACGAGGTCGGGTG
>NZ_JAAMQJ010000029.1 GCF_013523125.1 Pseudomonas entomophila
ACAGAAGCCCCTCTTCCTCGAAGGCCGCCAACACCAGACTGGCCAGTTCGCTGGCCTTGGCATGATGGATGGGCAACAACGCCCGCTCCAGAGGCTCCAGGTCCCTGCCCACGTTGACGTCGGCCCGGCGCTCGGCCAGTTCCGCCAACGGCGCGACCAGCAACACGTTGCCCTGCAGCCGACGGCCCAGGCCCTTGCTGCTCAATATCAGGTCCAGCGCCTGCTCCCAAGGCACGTCTTGCAGGCGCAAGGTGACCTGCCCCTGGACCGCGTCACTGGCCACCAGGTTGATGTCAGCGTGATCTGCCAGCACCTGCAAGGCCGCGCGCACCTCCACGTCCTGAAAATGCAGTGTCAACGGCTCATCCCGAACGTCGGCCAGACTTGCTGTCATGGCCCCCATCATCACTGCGCCCATCGCCCATCCGCGTCCATTCATCCGTTTCATCCTTGGTTTTGCCATCGCGCAACCGCAACTCGCGCCGGCGTTCGCGCTGACCTTCCCAGCCTTCGCTCACCGGCTCGCCCACCACCACGCGCTGTGCGTCGATGCTCAGCACGCGCCCCCCTTCGCGCCCCAGGCGAGCGCCGACGGCGACCCGGTGCAAGTACCCTTTCTCGTCTAGGATCGCCTGGTACTGGCCATGTCGCGCCAGCACACCGACCATCTCCAGCTGTTCCAGCGGCAGGCGGGTCAAACCGTGCGCCCGGTGTGAGCCGACTGCCTGGAAAGGATCGTTGCCTGCCCAAGGCTCGTCTGCACGAGCAGGCTGGTGCGCCAGCGAAGCAGGCATGGGCAGTGCGGTCTGCTCACTCTGGTACGCGTGTACCACCATCTGCCAGCGCAGCGTCGTCGTCGCCGCTGCCGGGTCGATCGGTCGTGCATGAAGCCGTTCCACGCGCAGTAGCCGTAACTGGCCCAACCATTCGTCCAGCCACCGGCGCAGCATCGGGTAGGCACCTGCCACCTCGAGGTGCACGGGCACCACACGGTAGCCTTCACCGGCCTGCTCGTCCTTGACGTCGATACGCTCGAAGCGCAGCCCATACCGGTGCCCATGACTGGCCAGCTGCGCGATCAGCTCACTGGTTCCGTCGCCAGCCGCCAGTTGCCAATGCATCTCCTGCAGCGCCTGACGGGCCTGCTGAACCTGCTCGTCGAGCCTTCGCGACGGCTCGAGGGCGGCGACCTCGGCGGCATGCCGCGCCATGAGCGACTCCCCCATCAGGCGTGCATGCTGAAGCCGCTCCAGGCCAGGGCCGATACTGAATGGGTAGCCTGCGCCCAGCAGCACAAGCAGAACGCTGCCCCACCATGACAGCCTGAGCGGCCATGGAAACGTGGCCACATGCTCCAGGCGTCGGCGCCAAGGGTTCATGAACGACTCCAGCGCATGTCCAGCGACACACGAAAGACCTGTGTGTCGCCCCGTGCCTGCAGGTCGTGCAAGGTGACCGCCCCCACCTCCGGCAGGGCCTGGAGCGCTTGCATCAGCTCAGCGACCAGCAGACCCGACGGTGCCTGTCCGGACAGGTGCAGGCGCTGCTGCTCGAACGTCAGCTCCGTCAATCGAAGACCGGCCGGCATGGCGGCTTCGAGCTGTCCGAGCAGGGCAGGCATGCCTGTACTGCTGGCACGCAACGCGGACAGTTCGGCCTGCTGCCGCGCCAAGTCCGTGAGCAGGGCCCTTGCGTCGCTGGCCCGTTGCCGAGACGTGTCGACCATCTGCAGGCGAGCCTCCCAGGACGCATTGGCCTGCTCCTGCTGCTGCAGGCGCTGACGCTGATGGCGTTCGCACACCGCCAGCATCGCCATCGCGAGCAGGCAGACGGCAGTCAGCATGGCCAAGGATTGCCGCAGGGCAGCGCGGCGCCGTTGCGCTCGCCATGGCAGCAGGTTGAACGTTGTCATCGCTCCAGCCCTCGCACGGCGAGGCAACTGGCCAGGGCCAGGCAGGACAGGGCCTCGCTCCCACCCTGGGGTCGCTCGACGCCGTCCAGGACAACGTCTGCCCAAGGATCGATGGGGCAGCAGGGGACGGCCAGCTGTGCGGCGATCGCCTCGTATCGCCGAGCGTCAGCACCCAGGACACCCAGGGCATCCACACCCGGCCAATCCAGGCGAGGCGCGAGCCAGTGACGAGCGGCCTGAAGCCAGTTGCCCTGCTCGTCCATGGCCAGCACGTAGGATTGCGGCGCCTGTTCGACGGGCCAGGCGTACAACGTCGCCCGCCGTTCTTGAAGGCGCATTAGCGCAGGTCGCTGCCCAGGCAACCCGTTCGTCAGGCGCCACAAGGCCACCGCGTCGACCTCCACGATCGACGCCTTGAGTCCCGCGCCGTCCAGCGTGCTCGTCAATTCATCGAGCTGCGCCTGCCGACAGGCCGCGACCCAGACCTCGAGGCCGTCCGAGGCGGACCTCGAAGCGTCCGTGATGCAAAAGTCCAAGGCCACTTCGTCCAGCGAAAATGGCACGAAGCGGTCCGCATCGGCCAGCAACCATGCCTCCATGGCGTCTTCGTCCAGCCCCTGCGGCACCTGGCGTGGCTTCACGATCACCTGGCTGGCAGGCAGCGACACCACCAGCCGGCCCTCGCCGACCTGCTGGCGCGCCTGCCGTAATGCCATGGCCGTCGAGTCGGTCACCGGCGCACCGGGCGTCGTGACGGGCGTGCCGGGACAGGATTCGATCGCCCAGCCTTGAAGATGAACACGCCCCTGATGCCTGCGTACGCGCACCATGCGTACACAGTCGCCCTCCATTTCCAGCCCTACGACGGAACTGCACCCCCTGTTGAAGCATCCGAGCATCGTGACGTCCTTGTGCGTGTTCTGGTTCAGGCATTGCACCTGTCGGAGCCCAGGCCAAGCCCGTCGGCCGGTCACCCTGCCAGGTGAAAAATGCTTATAATGCCCAGCGATCTTTCCTGTTCGCCGGCCCCCGCGCGCCCTCCATTTCCCAACCTGGACACCCAAAAGCCTTGATACGCCTGCTGAAGTTCTTCTGGTGGTCTTTCGTCGCTGTCATCTGTGCGCTGGTACTCGGTGTAAGCGGTGCGTTTCTCTACCTTAGCCCGAGCCTGCCTTCGGTCGACGCGCTGCGAAGCATCCAGTTGCAGATACCGCTGAGGGTCTTCAGCAGCGACGGCAAGCTGATCGCCGAATTCGGCGAAATGCGTCGCTCGCCGATCCGCTTCGATGAAATTCCCCCACAGTTCATTCAGGCGCTTCTGTCAGCCGAGGACGATAACTTCCTCAACCACTATGGGGTCGACCCCAGCAGCCTGATGCGCGCGGCCACCCAACTGGTCAAGTCCGGGCACATCCAGACCGGCGGCAGTACGATCACCATGCAGGTGGCGAAGAACTTCTTCCTGAGCAGCGAACGCAGCTTCTCGCGCAAGACCACCGAGATCCTGCTGGCCTTGCAGATCGAGCGCGAGCTGACCAAGGACGAGATCCTCGAGCTGTACGTCAACAAGATCTACCTGGGCAACCGTGCCTACGGGATCGAGGCTGCCGCACAGGTCTACTACGGCAAGTCGATTCGTGACGTGAGCCTGGCGCAGATGGCCATGATCGCCGGTCTGCCCAAGGCGCCTTCGCGCTTCAATCCGCTGGCCAACCCGGTGCGCGCCAAGGAACGCCGCGACTGGATCCTGGGCCGCATGTACCGCCTGGGCAAGATCGACCAGGCCAGCTACCAGGCCGCCCTGGCCGAGCCGCTCAATGCCAGCTACCACGTGCCGACGCCGGAAGTGAACGCGCCGTGGATCGCCGAGATGGCGCGCGCGGAAATGGTCGGCCGCTATGGCAGCGAGGCCTACACCGAAGGTTTCCGCGTCACCACCACCGTGCCGAGCGACCTGCAGGAGATGGCCAACAGTGCCGTGCTCGACGGCCTGACCGCCTACGATGAGCGCCACGGCTACCGCGGTCCGGAAGCCCGCTACCCCGGCAAGACGTTCGCCGAATGGCAGCGCGTGCTGGGCAAGCAACGCAACCTGGGCGGCCTGGAGCCGGCCATCGTGATGCAAGTCACCAAGACCGGCCTGTTGGTGATGACTCGAGGCGGCAAGGAAGAGCAGGTGGCCTGGGACACCCTCAAATGGGCGCGGCCGCACCTGAACGTCAACAGCCTGGGCCGCGCGCCCACCTCACCGGCCGACGTCGCTCAAGCCGGCGACCTGATTCGCGTGCAGCGGCTGGCCGACGGCACGCTGAAGTTCAGCCAGGTGCCGGGCGCACAAAGCGCCCTGGTGACCCTTGATCCCACCAGCGGCGCCATCCGCGCCCTGGTCGGCGGTTTCTCCTTCGAGCAGAGCAACTACAACCGCGCGGTGCAGGCCAAGCGTCAGCCAGGCTCGAGCTTCAAGCCGTTCATCTACAGCGCGGCGCTCGACAGCGGCTACACCGCCGCCAGCCTGGTCAACGATGCGCCGATCGTCTTCGTCGACCCGTCCGTCGACAAGGTCTGGCGCCCGAAGAACGACACCAACACGTTCCTGGGCCCGATCCGCATGCGCGAGGCGCTGTACAAGTCGCGCAACCTGGTGTCCATCCGCCTGCTGCAGGCGATGGGCGTGGACAAGACCATCGACTACATCGCCCAGTTCGGCTTCAACAAGCAGGACCTGCCACGCAACCTGTCCTTGGCGCTGGGCACCGCCACGTTGACGCCCATGGAGATCGCCACCGGCTGGAGCACCTTCGCCAACGGGGGTTACAAGATTAGCCCTTACCTGATCGAGCGCATCGAAAGTCGCTCGGGCGAAACGCTGTTCACCGCCAACCCGGCGCGCGTGCCGCACACCCAGCAGGACCAGGCAGGTATCGCTGCGCCGGAGCAGCCATTCGACGTCCAGCTGCCAGGGGAAGCCGCACCCGCCAATACCCAGCTGGCCGCCACCCCGCCACTGTCCCAGATCGCCGAGCGCATCATCGACGGTCGCACCACCTACATCCTGACCAGCATGCTGCAGGACGTCATCAAGCGCGGCACCGGGCGTCGCGCCCTGGCGCTGGGCCGTGACGACCTGGCCGGCAAGACCGGGACCACCAACGAGTCCAAGGATGCCTGGTTCTCCGGGTACAACGCCGACTACATGACAACGGTCTGGTCCGGCTTCGATCAACCCGAGACCCTGGGTCGCCGTGAGTACGGCGGCACCGTGTCGCTGCCGATCTGGATGCACTTCATGGGGGCGGCGCTCAAGGGCAAGCCCAGCCATCCACCGGCCGAACCGGACGGCATCCTGAGCCTGCGCGTTGATCCGGTCAGTGGTCGTGCGGCCAGACCGGACACGCCCAACGCCTACTTCGAGCTGTTCAAGGCCGAGGACTCGCCCCCGTCATCTGGCGAGCTGGGCAATGGCGTGGCACCGGGCAGCCCGCTGCCGGCCGACGAAGCGACGCCGATGGACCTGTTCTGATCGCGGGCGTCGAGGGGCCTTCGGGCCCGGTCACCCGGGCGCCCAGACGCGATCGGCCATGAACGAAAAAGCCCTGGCGCTCACGCACCAGGGCTTTTTCATGACACGCCCGGTGGATCAGCCGTTGAACACGTCATCCACGCTCTTGAGCGGGTAGTGCTTCGGATACGGCAGGGTCGCGACGCCGGACTCGATGGCGGCCTTGGCCACGGCATCCGAGACCACGGTGATCAGGCGTGCATCCATGGGCTTGGGAATGATGTACTCGCGACCGAAGCTCAGCGAGTCGACGCCGTAGGCCTCGCAGACCTCTTTGGGCACCGGCAGCTTGGCCAGGTCCTTCAGGGCGATGGCAGCCGCGATCTTCATCTCTTCGTTGATGCGCTTGGCACGTACGTCCAGGGCACCACGGAAGATGAAGGGGAAGCCCAGGACATTGTTGACCTGGTTCGGGTAGTCGGAGCGACCGGTCGCCATGATCACGTCGTCACGAGTGGCGTGCGCCAGCTCGGGCTTGATCTCCGGGTCCGGGTTGGAGCAGGCGAAGACGATCGGGTTCGCCGCCATGGACGCCAGGCCTTCGGCGCTCAGCAGGTTCGGACCGGACAGGCCGACGAACACGTCGGCGCCTTGCAGGGCATCGGCCAGGGTGCGCTTGTCGGTGGCGTGAGCGAACTGGGCCTTGTACTGGTTCAGGTCTTCACGGCCGGCGTGGATGACGCCAGTGCGATCGATCATGAAGATGTTCTCGACCTTGGCGCCCATGCTGACCAGCAGCTTCATGCACGAGATGGCGGCAGCGCCAGCGCCCAGGCAGACGATCTGCGCGTCTTCCAGGGTCTTGCCGGCGATTTCCAGGGCGTTGATCATGCCGGCTGCGGTGACGATCGCAGTGCCGTGCTGGTCATCGTGGAAGACCGGGATGTCGCACTGCTCGATCAGCGCGCGCTCGATCTCGAAGCATTCCGGCGCCTTGATGTCTTCCAGGTTGATGCCGCCGAAGGTGATGGAGATGCGCTTGACGGTGTCGATGAAGGCCTGGGGGCTTTCGGCATCGACTTCGATGTCGAACACATCCACGCCAGCGAAACGCTTGAACAGGACGCCCTTGCCTTCCATGACCGGCTTGGAGGCCAGCGGGCCCAGGTCGCCGAGGCCGAGAATGGCGGTGCCATCGGAGATCACCGCCACCAGGTTGCCCTTGCCGGTGTACGTGTAGGCCAGCTCAGGGTCACGGGCGATCTCGCGTACCGGCTCGGCGACACCTGGGCTGTAGGCCAGGGACAGGTCACGCGCGGTGGAGGTCGGCTTGGTGAGTTCGACGCTCAGTTTCCCTGGGCGAGGCTGGGCATGGTATTCGAGGGCGGCGGTTTTGAGATCTGACATGAGGGCTTTCCGCTAATTGGACTGTTCTGACGGACCGCCGAGGATACGCAAAGAGCCAGGGAGCGACAAGACTGCCCGGTCACTTGTGTCAAGACCCTCGTCCTACGACTTTACGCTAGGTTCGATGCCTGAACGGGCAGGTCACCAGGCTGCCAGGCGCGCCCTTCAGCGTACCTCGAGCATGCTCGGGTCGGTCAGCGACATGCCCCAGCGCGGACCACTGCGCCTGCTCGAACCGACGCCGGCGCGCTCGCGCACCCAGCCCCGTACTTCCACCTGGCGCCCTCGAAGGCGCTCGAGCGTACTCATCGACAGCCGATCGCGCAGACGGTCCGGCACCCTCACCACCAGCCGGTCATCGAGCACCAGCGACACGCCCGAGGGTTGACGCCGCACCTGCACGACACGGCCGGCGACCACGGCAAAGCCGGGACGTCGTAGCTCGGCGGCCTGGCGCACGACCGCCCGTCGCCACAGCCCGGCACCTGCCTCCCGGGCCTGGCGCTCGGCCTGTCGGTGACAGCGGTTCAGCGCCACGTTGGGCGCGATGGCCACGCGGTAGCCCAGGCCTTCGCTGAGCAACCGGGCCTCGAGATTCTGGCCATCTCGGCCATAGGCATGGGCCAGCAGCCGGCCGTAGTGATCGGTGCGCTCCTTGCCCACCACCAGGCCGAGACGCCCGCCATTGGCCTTGACCAGCGCCCGCAGCCGCTGCCGGGCGGCCTCGGCGAACGGTTCGCTGAGCTGACCACGACGACCGATCTCCGGCGCATTGATCCCGATCAGGCGCACACTGCGCCCATCGGTCAAGCGAAGCGTATCGCCGTCCACGACCTGGCGAACAATCGCCTGCTGCACCCGACCCGGCGGGGCACACCGTACCTCGGCCTGGGCAGGCCACCCCCAGATCGCGGCCATGAAAAAGGCGCCCACGAGGGGCGCCTTCTGGTGCAGCGGTGCGAAGCCCAGAGGGTTCGCCATGCGCCTGCTTACTTCTTGGTACCGAACATGCCGAAGCGGTCGGCGAACTTCTGTACGCGACCACCGGTGTCCAGGACTTTCTGCTTGCCGGTGTAGAAGGGGTGGCACTGCGAGCACACGTCGATCGCCAGCGGCTTGGCCAGGGTCGAACGGGTCTCGAACTTGCTGCCGCAGCTGCAGGTCACTTCTACAACTTCGTAATTCGGGTGGATATCTGCTTTCATGGTCACTTCCTCGGCTGCGTGCCGCCATCCAACACCATTGTTGAATACCGCACGGAATCAGGCGACGTATGATAGCAGAGCCATGCGCCAGCGCAAGTTGCCGCACCCACCGACCGTCGTGCTAGGCTTTGTACGAAAAGTCGCCGAGCGGCGATTAGGCAAGGCGAAAACAGGCGAGGAAGCGGAGTTTACGCCTTGTAAATGAGCATTCTGAGCCTGTTTTCAACGCAGCATAATCGTTGCGCAGGCACTTTACGTACATAGCCTAGGCTCGCTAGGCCTTTCGTGTCCTCTTCAGAGATCTGCCGCGTGCCCGACGTCATCCTGCGCCTTGCCCTTCCTTCGCCGCTGCGCAGGTTGTTCGACTACCGTGCGCCGCCGGGCACCTCGGGCAAGACCTTCGTGCCGGGCATGCGCCTGCGCGTACCCTTCGGCCGCCGGGAGCTGATCGGGATCCTGGTCGAGGTGACCGACACCAGTGACGTGCCGGCCGACAAACTGCGGCCGGCCACGGCGCTGCTCGACCCGGTGTCGCCCTTGCCCGCGTCTCTGCTCAAGCTGTGCCTGTGGACGGCGCAGTACTACCAGCACAGCCTGGGCGATACCTTCAACTGGGCCCTGCCGACCTTGCTGCGCCAGGGCGAGCCGGCCGAAATGCGCCAGGAACGGTTCTGGCAGATCGCCCCTGGGGCGCGCCTGGACGATCCGCGCATCGCCCGAGCGCCCCGCCAGCGCGAAGCCTTGCAGACGCTGGCGCAGCACCCCCACGGCGTGGCCCATGCGGTGCTGAGCAAGCTGGGCCTGAGCAAGGACAGCCTCGACCTGCTGCTGGCCAAGCAACTGGTGGAGATCGAGCTGCGCCGCCATTTGCCGGTGGCGCGTCACGAACACTGGCTCGCCCAGCCCGAACTGCCGCTGAACGAGGAACAGCGTGCCGCGTTCGATGCCGTACGCTCCTCATTCGGCGGATTCCAGGCGTTTCTCCTGGCCGGGGTGACTGGCAGCGGCAAGACCGAGGTGTACCTGCAACTGATCCGCGAAACCCTCGAGGCCGGCAAGCAGGCACTGGTGCTGATCCCCGAGATCAACCTGGGGCCGCAGACCCTGGCGCGTTTCGAGCAGCGCTTCAACGCACGCATTGCCCTGCTGCACTCGGCGGTCAACGACCGCGAACGGCTCGATGCCTGGCTCGCGGCGCGCGATGGCGAGGCGGACATCATCATCGGCACGCGCTCGGCGCTGTTCACGCCCATGAAACACCCTGGCCTGATCATCATCGACGAAGAGCATGACGGCTCCTATAAACAGCAGGAAGGCCTGCGCTATCACGCGCGCGACCTGGCGCTGGTGCGTGCACGCCAGGAAGACGTGCCGATCCTGCTCGGCTCGGCCACCCCGTCGCTGGAAAGCCTGCACAATGCTCACACTGGCCGCTATGGCCTGCTGCGCATGCACCAGCGGGCCGGTGGTGCCCGGCAGCCACGCTTCCTGCGCCTGGACGTCAAGAGCCGGCCGCTGGACAGCGGCATCAGCGGCCCCCTGCAACAGGCCATCGGTCAGACCCTCGCGGCCGGACAGCAGGTGCTGGTGTTCCTCAACCGACGCGGCTTTGCGCCCACCTTGCTATGCCACGACTGCGGCTGGCTGTCCGGCTGTCCACGCTGCGATGCCCGCATGACCGTGCACCAGCGTTCGGGGCTGCTGCGCTGCCACCACTGTGGCCACGAAGAACGCATCCCGCACCAGTGCCCCCAGTGCAACCATGTGGACCTGCGCCCGGTCGGCGCCGGCACCGAGCGCGCCGAAGAGCGCCTGAGCATCCTGTTCCCGGAGTACCCGGTGTTGCGCGTGGACCGCGACAGCACGGCGCGCAAGGACGCCATGCAGACCTTGTTCGCCACCATCCAGCGAGGCCAGCCATGCATCCTGGTCGGCACCCAGATGCTCGCCAAGGGGCACCACTTCCCGCGGGTGACCCTGGTGGCGATCCTCGATGCCGACGGCGGCCTGTTCTCCGGTGATTTTCGCGCCAGCGAGCACATGGCGCAGCTGATCGTGCAAGTGGCCGGCCGCGCCGGGCGAGCCGAGGAGCCCGGCAAGGTGATCGTGCAGACGCACCTGGCCGAGCACCCCTTGCTGGTGCAGCTGACCGAGCAGGGCTACTCCGCCTTCGCCGATCAGGCCTTGAGCGAACGGCGCGCCGCGAGCCTGCCGCCCTTCTCGCACCTGGCTCTGCTGCGGGCTGAAGCACACAAGCCGGGCCAGGCCGAAGCCTTCCTCGACGCAGCCTGCGCGGCGGCCGAGCGCCTGCTCGCCACGCAGGGCGCAGCCGGCATCGAATTGCTCGGGCCCGTGCCAGCACCCATGGAGCGCCGCGCCGGCCGTTACCGGGCCCAGTTGCTGCTGCAGGCCAACGCCAGGGCCGCCTTGCATCGCCTGCTCGCCAGCTGGCTGCTGGAACTCGAACAGATGCCGTCGGGCCGCCAGGTCCGCTGGTCGCTGGATGTGGATCCTGTGGATCTCTACTGAGGGGCAGACTTCAAGCTTCAAGCCAGAGCGACGTTGCCTGTCCCATTGAGTTGCCCTCACCTTCACCGCCGCCCGGCTTGCGGCTTGCGGCTTGCCACTTGCCACTTGCCGCTTACGACTTGCCGCCTGCCGCGTGCGACCGGATAATGCCCAGTTTTTCCACCTGCGCCTCGAAGCGCCCGCCGCGCGTGCGGTCGAAAGAGAACCTGATGAAAGACACCATTCGCCAGCTGATCCAGCAAGCCCTCACCCAACTCGTCGCCGACGGTGTGCTGCCTGATGGGCTGACGCCGTCGATCCAGGTGGAGAACGCCCGGGACAAGACCCACGGCGACTTCGCCAGCAACATCGCCATGATGCTGGCCAAGCCGGCCGGCCTGAAGCCGCGTGACCTGGCCGAAAAGCTGATCGCCGCCCTGCCGGCCTGCGAAGACGTCAGCAAGGTCGAGATCGCAGGCCCCGGCTTTCTCAATTTCTTCCAGAACACCCAGGCCCTGGCCAACCGCCTGGACGCCGCGCTGGCCGACGAGCGCCTCAACGTGCGCAAGGCAGGCCCTGCCGAGAAGGTGGTGGTCGACCTGTCGGCACCCAACCTGGCCAAGGAAATGCACGTCGGCCACCTGCGCTCGACGATCATCGGCGACAGTGTCGCCCGTGTGCTGGAATTCCTCGGCGACGAGGTGATTCGTCAGAACCACGTCGGCGACTGGGGTACCCAGTTCGGCATGCTGTTGGCGTACCTGCAGGAGAACCCGGTCACCAGCGACGCGCTGTCGGACCTGGAAAACTTCTACCGCGCCGCCAAGAAACGCTTCGACGAGTCCGAGGAGTTCGCCACCCGTGCCCGTGGCCTGGTGGTCAAGCTGCAGGCGGGCGACCCCGACTGCCTGGCGCTGTGGACCCGCTTCAAGGACATTTCCCTGTCGCACTGTCAGAAGACCTACGAGCTGCTCAACGTCAAGCTGAGCATGGCCGACGTCATGGGCGAGAGCGCCTACAACGCCGACCTGGCCAACGTGGTTGCGGACCTGGCGGCCAGCGGCCTGCTGGTCGAGAGCCAGGGCGCGCAGTGCGTGTTCCTCGACGAATACAAGACCGCCGATGGCGACCCACTGCCGGTGATCGTGCAGAAGGCCGACGGCGGCTACCTGTACGCCACCACCGACCTGGCAGCCGTGCGCTACCGCAGCAACGTGCTCAAGGCCGACCGTGCGCTGTACTTCGTCGACCAGCGCCAGGCCTTGCATTTCAACCAGGTGTTCGACGTCGCGCGCCGGGCCGGCTTCATCGGCCATCCGATGCGCATGGAACACATGGGCTTCGGCACCATGAACGGTGCCGATGGCCGTCCGTTCAAGACCCGCGACGGTGGCACCGTCAAGCTCGTGGACCTGCTCCAGGAAGCCAAGGAACGCGCCTACGCACTGGTCAAGGACAAGAACACCGACCTGGACGAGCAGGCCCTGCGCCAGATCGGCGAAGTCGTCGGCATCGGCGCGGTCAAGTACGCCGACCTGTCCAAGCACCGCACCAGCGACTACAGCTTCAATTTCGAGCTGATGCTGAATTTCGACGGCAACACTGCGCCCTACCTGTTGTACGCCTACACCCGCGTCGCCAGCATCTTCCGCAAGCTGAGCAAGCGGTTCGACGACATCGAAGGCCGGATCGTCCTGCAGGCCCCTCAGGAACAGGACCTTGGCGCCCGCCTGGCGCAGTTCGGCGAAGTGCTCAACAGCGTCGCCGACAAGGGGACCCCGCACGTGTTGTGCGCCTACCTGTACGACATCGCCGGCCTGTTCTCGAGCTTCTACGAAAACTGCCCGATCCTCGCCGCCGAGACGCCCGAGCAGCAGCAGAGCCGCCTGCGCCTGGCGGCGTTGACCGGGCGGACCCTCAAGCAGGGTCTGGAGCTGCTGGGTCTGGAAACCCTGGAGCGCATGTAAGGTGGCCGCCAAGAAGAAGCCTGCGCCCAAGCGTGGCGCCAGCCGCACCCAAGCCCCTGCCAAGCAGCCCATGCCCGGCTGGGTATGGCTGGCGGCGGGGCTGACGATCGGTGCGTTCGTGGTGTTCCTGATGAAGCTCGAACCGGGCAGCGGTGACGTCAAGCGCACCCAGCCCGAGCAGCAACAGGCCGAGCGAACCGCGCAAGCGGCCAAGACGCCGCCGTCGCCCGAGCAACCGGTCAAGCCCAAGTACGACTTCTACACGCTGCTCCCGGAGTCGGAAGTGATCGTGCCGCCAGAGGCCGTGCCTGAAAAGACACCGCCCGTGCCTGCCCAGCCCGTGCCGCCGCCGGCCAAGCCGGTCACCGTCGAGGAAGCGGCGAAGATCGACACCGCCCGTGCCCAGGCTGCCCTGTCCGGGCAGACGCCACCGCCTGCGCCACCGGTGCTCAAGCCTGCTGCGACCACCCAGTACTTCCTGCAGGCCGGCTCGTTCCGCAAGCAGGCCGACGCCGACAAGGTCCGCGCGCAGATCATCCTGCTCGGCCAGGCGGTCAAGGTCGAGTCCGGTACCGTGAAGGAAGAGACCTGGTACCGTGTACTCGTCGGCCCGTTCAGCAACCGGGAACAGCTGACCGTGGCCCAGAAGCAACTGGGTGGTGCCGGCTTCAACAACCTCCTGCTGCAGCAGCGCCAGATTCGGCAGTAAGGCTGCGCAAGCTGCAAGCTGCAAGTTTGAGCATGGGCGAGCAATAAGGCTTCGCCCCATGCCTCATATCTCTCGCCCCACCGCTCAACTTGTCACTTGTAGCTGACCGCTTGCCGCCGCGCCTATCGCCGCTGGCCGTTGACCTGCGACACCTGCCCATTGAGCGTCCAGAAGTCATAGAGCACGCCCAGCAGGAAGACACCGCCGGTCAGCAGGTAGACCAGGGCGCTGATCCACTTGCCCTGGTACAGCCGGTGCACGCCGAAGATGCCAAGGAAGGTCAGGAAGATCCAGGCCAGGCTGTAGTTCACATGCCCCGGCTGAAAGCGCACGTCGGCTTCCCGGTCCATGGAGGGAATCAGGAAGAAGTCGATGATCCAGCCGATACCCAGCAGGCCCAGGGTAAAGAACCAGATCGTGCCAGTGATGGGCTTGCCGTAGTAGAAGCGGTGGGCGCCCGTGAAGCCGAAGATCCAGAGCAGGTAACCCATGACCTTGCTGTGAGTGTCGTGTGATGCAGACTGCTGATAACCGTTCATTCGTAAGATCTCGCTGTGTAATCCTAAAAATTTCTAAGCGTTCATGTGACTTTTGTGAACCTTGCCGACGTATGGTGGTCTTGGATCGACCAACGGATCATTATTTGATCAGAAGGTGTTATAGAGTTGCCCGCCTAAACAGACACCCACAAGAGCTTCACCTATGCCACCTTTGTTCAAGACATGGTTGACCCTCTGTCTCTTATTGCCCCTGGCCGCCCACGCCACCAACCGTGAGCAACGACTTCCCAACGGCTTTACCGGCTATACCGTCCACTACGGTACCTCGGCCAAAGTCGCCCATGCACCGCTTCGCGCCAAGCCGAGCAATGCCGCCAAGCTCAAGGCCGGCCCGACCGTCGCCTCCGCCAGCAAGCAGAGCAACGCCGTGCTCAAGCGCGCGGTCAACGCGATCGGCACTCCTTATCGTTGGGGCGGCAGCAGCCCGAGCAAAGGGTTCGACTGCAGCGGCCTGGTGAAATACGCCTTCGACGATGTCGCCAACGTGAACCTGCCGCGCACCTCCAGCGCCATGGCCCAGGGGCATGGTGTGAAGGTAGCACGGAGCGACTTGAAACCGGGCGACCTGATCTTCTTCAACATCAAGAGCCGCCGGGTCAACCACGTGGCCATCTACCTGGGCAACGACCGCTTCATCCATGCCCCGCGTCGCGGCAAGCGGGTGAGCATCGACACGCTGAACAAGCCCTACTGGAAGCAGCACTACGTGGTCGCCAAGCGGGTCCTGCCGAAGGATACCGGCACGGCTGGCCTGCAGGTGGTCAAACGCTGAAGGCAAACGCCTGGCAACGTGCCGTACTCGAGGCGCCCGTGTGGCGCCTCGTTTCGTTCAGGCGTCCTGCCTGTCGATCAACCCTTGTGCCTGCAAGGCGCGCAAGGCGTCTTCCAAGGTCTGCATCCCCTGCCCTGTCCCGGTTTGCATGACCGACTGCAACTGCGCCAGGCGCCCTTCCCGGATCAGATTGCGCACTGCGGGCGTGGCCACCAGCACCTCGCGCGCGGCCACGCGTCCACCCCCCTTGCGCTTGACCAGCCGCTGCACCACGACCATGCGCAACGATTCGGCCAGCAGGCTGCGAATCAGGGTCTTCTCCTGGGCGTCGAACACGTCGACCAGGTGGTCGATGCTGCTCACTGCGCAGCGGGCATGGACGGTGGCCAGCACCAGGTGACCGGTCTGCGCGGCTCGCAAGGCCAGACGGATGCTCTCCAGATCACGCAACTCACCCAGCAGGATCACGTCAGGGTCCTGGCGCAAGGCGCTGCGCAGCGCCTGCGCGAAGTCGCGGGTATGCCGCCCCACCTCACGCTGCGTGATCAGGCTGCGTTGACTGTGATGGACGATCTCGATGGGGTCTTCCAACGTGATCACGTGGGCCGGACGCTCCCGATTCAGGTAATCGACCAATGCCGCCAGGGTGCTGGACTTGCCGCTGCCAGTGGGTCCGGCGACCAGCAGCAGCCCGTCCTGCCATTGTGAAACAGGCCGAAACACATCGGTCAGTGCCAGGGCTTCGAGGCTAGGCGCCCGGGTCGGCAGCAGACGCAGGCTGACAGCCGGCCCCTGACGCTGGCGGAACAGATTCACCCGCACCCGCTGGGCGTCGGGCAAGGTCAAGGCCAGGTCGAGCTCGTCGCCCTCGCGCCACTGCGCGCGCTGGCCGTCCTGCAGCCAGGGGGAGAGGCCGTCGAACACCTGCGCCTCGGACAGCGGCGGCAGGTCGAGCCGGCGCAGGTCGCCGTCCACACGCATGCACGGGGGATGCCCGGCAGCCAGGTGCAGGTCGCAAGCGCCTGCGGCGACGGCCCGGGCCGCCAGTACGGTCACGTCCATGAGACTCCTCAACGGCCAGCAAGCAGGTAGAATGCCGCAGACCCTCAGGCCGTCGGCAGCGATCCATGTCCACACTAGCAGACAATCTTTCCGCCCTTGCCACCCGCATCGAGCACGCCGCGACCGCCGCTGGCCGTGACCCTGCCGAGGTCCGGCTGCTGGCGGTGAGCAAGACCAAACCCGCCGAAACGGTACGCCAGGCCTATGCCGCCGGCGTGCGCGACGTGGGCGAGAACTACCTTCAGGAAGCGCTGGACAAGCAACAGGCGCTGACCGATCTGACCTTGATCTGGCACTTCATCGGCCCCATTCAATCGAACAAGACGCGGGCCATCGCCGAACACTTCGACTGGGTGCATTCCGTGGATCGCCTGAAGATCGCGCAACGTCTGTCGGCGCAACGTCCTGCCCATCTGCCGGCGCTGAACATTTGCCTGCAAGTGAACGTCAGTGGCGAAGACAGCAAGTCCGGGTGCAGCCCGGACGAGCTGGCAGCGTTGGCCACGGCTGTCGCGGCGCTGCCCGGCCTGCACCTGCGCGGGCTGATGGCGATCCCTGAGCCCACCGACGACCGTACGGCCCAGGAAGCCGCCTTCGCACGCCTGCGCAGTCTGCGCGATGGCCTTGGGATGGGCCTGGACACCTTGTCGATGGGCATGAGCCACGACCTGGAAGCGGCGATCGCCCAGGGTGCGACCTGGGTACGCATCGGCACCGCCCTGTTCGGAGCGCGCGACTACGGGCGCGCCTGATTCCATGCTTTACTCACTCTTTCCCTCAAGGACCTGACATGAGCACTACACGTATCGCTTTCATCGGCGCGGGCAACATGGCGGCGAGTCTGATCGGCGGCATGCGCGCCCAGGGCGTGGAGGCGTCGCGCCTGCGCGCCAGCGACCCGGGTGCCGAGACCCGTGCGCGGATCCAGGCCGAGCAGGGCATCGAGGTGTTCGAGGACAACGCCCAGGCCATCGCCGGTGCCGACGTGATCGTGTTGGCGGTCAAGCCTCAGGTCATGAAGGCCGTGTGCCAGACCCTGCAGCCTGAGCTGAAGGCCGGCCAACTGGTCGTGTCCATCGCGGCCGGCATCACCTGCCAGAGCCTGCAAGGCTGGCTGGGCGACTGCCCGGTGGTGCGCTGCATGCCCAACACGCCTTCGTTGCTGCGCCAGGGCGTCAGCGGCCTGTACGCCACCGCCGAAGTATCGGATCAGCAGCGCCAACAGGCCGAGCAATTGCTCTCGGCAGTCGGTACCGTCGTCTGGGTGGACCAGGAGCAGCAGATCGATGCGGTGACCGCCGTATCGGGCAGCGGGCCGGCGTATTTCTTCCTGATGATCGAAGCCATGACCGCGGCCGGCGAGAAGCTTGGCCTGTCACGCGAGACCGCTTCGCAACTGACGCTACAGACCGCGCTCGGCGCGGCGCACATGGCCGTGGCCAGCGACGTCGACGCCGCCGAGCTGCGCCGCCGCGTGACCTCGCCTGCCGGCACCACGGAAGCGGCGATCCGCTCCTTCCAGGGCAATGGCTTCGAAGCGCTGGTCGAGCAGGCGCTGCAGGCCGCTGCGCACCGCTCCGCCGAACTGGCCGAACAACTGGGTAAATGAGGAGCCCTCGATGAATGCACTGTCCGGCGCCGCGATCTTCGTGGTGCAAACCTTGGTCAGCCTGTACCTGGTGATCGTCCTGCTGCGCTTCGTGCTGCAACTGGTCAAGGCCAACTTCTACAACCCCTTGAGCCAGTTCACGGTGCGCGCCACTCAGCCGCTGCTCAAGCCCATCCGCCGGATCGTGCCGAGCATCGCCGGGCTCGACACCTCCTCGCTGCTGCTGGCGATCGTGATCCAGGCGCTGTTGATGGCCTTCGTGCTGATGGTCAGCTACGGCACCTTCGGCGATGTCCCGCACCTGTTGATGTGGGCGCTGATCGGTATCGCCTCGCTGTTCCTGAAGATCTTCTGGGTGGCGATGATCGTCATGGTGATCGTGTCGTGGATCGCCCCGAACAGCCACAACCCGGCCGCCGAGCTGGCCTACCAGATCAGTGAGCCAGTGCTGGCGCCGTTCCGCCGGATCATGCCCAACCTGGGCGGCATGGACATCTCGCCGATCTTCGCCTTCCTGGCGATCCAGGTGATCCAGTCGTTCGTCATGCCACCGCTGGCGGCCTATGCCGGCATGCCGCAAGAGCTGTGGCGGATGATCTGAGCCGGTCGATGACCTGCTGAAAGGGCTGCGCTGCAGCCCGCGACCACACCCGCCGCAGTGGTGCAGGCAATCACGGCCCATGTAGGAGTCCGCCCGCCGCCTTGGCGCCGCGCTGTCGCGCAGAGAACATGGCGATAGCTGGCAGGATCCGAGACTTTATTGCTGATCGATTTAGGGCCGCTTCGCGGCCCATCGCGGCACTAGGGCCGCTCACCCGTAGCCCCACCGCGGGGTTGCAGGCTATCGCGGTCACCTGTGAGCGGCCCCTGTGCCGCGATCGGGCCCGCAGGCCCGCAAGGCAGCCACCCCATAGGCTCAGCCTCCACACCACCGGCCTCATCGCCTCACCTCGCCCTCATGCGCCTTGCCGCTGCCGGGAGGGGTCTTTAGACTTACGCCTCATTCACGCGTGAGCAGGGTCGATGTCCACTGTCTTTCCCAAAGATTCCGTCGGTCTGGTCGTGCCGCAACTGGCGCGGTTCGACGACCCCCTGACCCTGGCCTGCGGTCGTTCGCTGGCCGGTTACGAACTGGTCTACGAGACCTATGGCACACTCAATGCCAGCGCCAGCAACGCGGTGCTGATCTGCCATGCGCTGTCGGGCCATCACCACGCGGCGGGCTATCACACCCCTGAAGACCGCAAGCCCGGCTGGTGGGACAGCTGCATCGGCCCTGGCAAGCCGATCGACACCGAGCGCTTCTTCGTGGTGAGCCTCAACAACCTCGGCGGCTGCAATGGCAGCACCGGCCCGAGCAGCCTCAATCCGGCCAGCGGCAAGCCCTACGGCGCCGACTTCCCGGTACTGACCGTCGAAGACTGGGTGCACAGCCAGGCGCGCCTGGCCGACCGCCTGGGCATCGCGCAATGGGCCGCCGTGGTCGGCGGCAGCCTGGGCGGCATGCAGGCGCTGCAATGGACCATGACCTACCCCGACCGGGTACGCCACTGCGTGAACATCGCCTCGGCGCCCAAGCTGTCGGCGCAGAACATCGCATTCAACGAGGTGGCTCGCCAGGCCATCCTCACCGACCCGGAATTCCACGGCGGCTCGTTCCAGGACCACGGCGTGATTCCCAAGCGTGGCCTGATGCTGGCGCGCATGGTCGGCCACATCACCTACCTGTCCGACGACGCCATGGGCGAGAAATTCGGCCGCGAGCTCAAGAGCGACAAGCTCAACTACGACTTCCACAGCGTCGAGTTCCAGGTGGAAAGCTACCTGCGCTACCAGGGCGAGGAGTTCTCCGGGCGCTTCGATGCCAACACCTACCTGGTGATGACCAAGGCGCTGGACTACTTCGATCCGGCCGCGGCGCACGATGGCGATCTGGCCGCGACCCTGGCGCACGTCAAGGCCAGCTACTGCGTGATCTCCTTCAGCACCGACTGGCGCTTCTCACCGGCCCGCTCGCGGGAAATGGTCGATGCCCTGATGGCCGCACGCAAGAACGTCTGCTACCTGGAGATCGATGCCCCTTACGGTCACGACGCCTTCCTGATCCCGTCCCCGCGCTACATGCAGGGTTTCTCGAACTACATGAACCGCATCGATATCTGAGGACCCCATGAGAGCCGACCTGGAAATCATCCAACAGTGGATTCCCGCCGGTAGCCGGGTCCTCGACCTCGGTTGCGGCAACGGCGAGCTGCTGGCCTCGCTGCAGGCGCACAAGCAGGTCACCGGCTACGGCCTGGAGATCGACCCGGACAACATCGCCGCGTGCGTGGCCAAGGGCGTCAACGTCATCGAGCAGGACCTGGACAAGGGCCTGGGCAACTTCGCCAGCGACAGTTTCGACGTGGTGATCATGACCCAGGCGCTGCAGGCCGTGGAGTACCCGGACCGCATTCTTGAAGAGATGCTGCGCGTCGGTCGCCAGTGCGTGATCACCTTCCCCAACTTCGGCCACTGGCGCTGCCGCTGGTACCTGGCGACCAAGGGCCGCATGCCGGTCTCGGACTTCATGCCGTACACCTGGTACAACACGCCGAACATCCACTTCTGCACCTTCGCCGACTTCGAGACCTTGTGCGTCGAACGTGAAGCGAGGATCATCGATCGCCTGGCCGTCGACCGCCTGCACCGACACGGCTGGGCCAGTCGACTGTGGCCCAACCTGCTCGGGGAAATCGGCATCTACCGGCTGAGCAGCCCAGGCCTTCAGGGGCACAAGGTCGCGGTCTGAGCCGAGGCCCGTCGGCGCACGACCCCATCTTCCAGCACGGCAGGCTTCGCAGGCCTGCATGCGCGCCCTGTGCCGATGCGTGCTCCCGTGCCGCGCAGCGCATTTCGCGTTTCACTCCAGACAGACTTCCAGGTTTATGATGAACGTCTCACACCTCGTATTGGCCAGCCATAACGCTGGCAAGCTCAAGGAACTGCAAGCCATGCTCGGCGACGCCGTGCAGCTGCGCTCGGTTGGCGAGTTCAGCCAGGTCGAACCCGAAGAAACCGGCCTGTCGTTTGTCGAGAACGCCATCCTCAAGGCGCGCAATGCCGCGCGCCTCTCCGGTTTGCCGGCCCTGGCCGACGATTCCGGCCTGGCCGTCGATCACCTGGGCGGCGCGCCGGGCATCTACTCGGCCCGCTATGCCGATGGCCAGGGCGATGCGGCCAACAACGCCAAGCTGCTCGCAGCGCTCAAGGACGTGCCAGACGCGCAGCGCACCGCGCAGTTCGTCTGCGTGCTGGCCCTGGTACGGCATGCCGACGACCCGCTGCCGATCCTCTGCGAAGGCCTGTGGCACGGGCGTATCCTGCGCCAGGCCAGCGGCGAGCATGGCTTCGGCTACGACCCGTTGTTCTGGGTGCCGGAGCGCGACTGCTCCAGCGCCGAGCTGAGCCCTGCCGAAAAGAACCAGCTCAGCCACCGCGCACGTGCCATGGCCCTGCTGCGCCAACGCCTGGGGCTGGCATGACGGTCAGCGCGTCGACGCCCGCTCTGGCGACCCTGCCACCGTTGGCGTTGTACATCCACATCCCTTGGTGCGTACGCAAATGCCCCTACTGCGACTTCAATTCGCACACGGCAGGCCCTGAGCTGCCCGAGCAGGCCTACGTCGACGCACTGCTGGCCGATCTGGAGCAGGACTTGCCGGCCGCCCAGGGCCGCCCGCTGACCTCGATCTTCTTCGGCGGCGGCACGCCGAGCCTGTTCAGTGCCGAGGCCCTGGGCCGGCTGTTGCGCGGCATCGAGGCCCGCATCGCCTTCAGCCCCGACATCGAGATCACCCTGGAGGCCAACCCCGGGACCTTCGAGCAGGACAAGTTCAAGGCTTACCGGCAACTGGGCATCAATCGCCTGTCGATCGGCGTGCAGAGCTTCCAGCAGGCCAAGCTGCAGGCGCTGGGGCGCATCCATGACGGCGGCGAAGCGGTACGGGCCGCCAGCATGGCCCAGGCCGCCGGGTTCGACAATTTCAACCTCGACCTGATGCATGGCCTGCCGGGGCAGTCCCTCGAGGAAGCCCTGGGCGACCTGCACCAGGCCATCGACCTGGGCGCCACCCACCTGTCGTGGTACCAGCTGACGCTGGAGCCCAACACCGTGTTCTGGAACCAGCCGCCGGTGCTGCCAGAAGACGACATCCTCTGGGACATCCAGGAGGCCGGCCAGGCGCTGCTGGCCGAGCAGGGGTTCGCGCAATACGAGGTCTCAGCCTACGCGCGTCCAGGACGGGCGGCACGCCACAACCTCAATTACTGGAGCTTCGGTGATTTCATCGGCATCGGTGCTGGGGCGCACGGCAAGCTCAGCTACCCGGACGGGCGCATCCTGCGCACTTGGAAGACCCGCCTGCCCAAGGACTACCTGAACCCGGCCAAGCCGTTTAAGGCAGGGGAAAAACGGCTGCCCCTGGACGAGTTGCCGTTCGAATTTCTGATGAACGCCCTGCGCCTGACCGAGGGCGTCGACGCTCAGCTGTTCACCGAGCGGACAGGCGTGCCGCTCGCGCAGCTGGACAGCGCGCGGCGCGAGGCCGAACAAAAGGGGCTTTTACGGGTCGAACCGCAGCGCTTGGTTGCCACGCCACGCGGGCAGCTGTTCCTGAACGACCTGCTGCAGTACTTCCTGACCTGAGGAACCTTCCATGGATGTGATGCTGGACCTGCTCTCGACCGTGTCGCACTGGAGTCGCGGCCACCTGTCGGAGATTTCGCTGGCGCTGGTCGGCTGCCTGCTGGTGCTGTTCGGCGCAGACCTCAAGGGCGCGGTAGAACAACGCCTGGGCGGGGTGAACGGCGCGCTGCGAGTGCCGGCAATGGCGGCCTTGATGCTGGTCGGCTGCGGCGCAGCATTGATCCATGCGACACCGTGGGTGGAGAAGGGGCTGGCGCAGTTCGGCAACTATGCACTGGGGCCGGTGCTGCTGGTGGTGATCGTGGTGATCGGGGTCGTCGCGGACCGGCGGGGCTGAAACACCGGACGGCGTCGCCCCTCGATCCGCCGCTGACCGATCCGGTCGATCAGCGGTCTTGCCTTGTCATACCTTTTCGAACTTCAGATCCCACACACCGTGCCCGAGCCGCTCGCCGCGGCGCTCGAACTTGGTGATCGGCCGCTCGGGCGGACGCGGCACGTAAGCGTTGTCGGCCGCCTGGTTGCGGTAGCCCGGCGCCGCCTGCATCACTTCCAGCATGTACTCGGCGTAAGGCTCCCAATCGGTCGCCATGTGGAAGACGCCGCCGACCTTGAGCTTGCGACGCACCAGTTCGGCGAAGCCGGCCTGGACGATACGACGCTTGTGGTGACGCGCCTTGTGCCACGGGTCGGGGAAGAACAGCATCAGGCGGTCGAGGCTGTCGTCCGCCACGCAGCGGTTCAGCACCTCGATGGCGTCGCAGTCGTACACGCGCAGGTTGGTCAGCCCCTGGGTCAGCACACCATTGAGCAGCGCGCCGACGCCGGGACGGTGCACCTCGACGCCGATGAAGTCCTGCTCGGGCGCGGCGGCGGCCATCTCCAGCAGGGAGTGGCCCATGCCGAAGCCGATCTCCAGCGTGCGCGGCGCCGAGCGCCCGAACACCTGGTCGTAGTCGACGACGCTGTCCGCCAGCGGCAGGATGTACAGCGGGCCGCCTTGGTCCAGACCGCGCTGCTGGCCTTCGGTCATGCGCCCGGCGCGCATGACGAAGCTCTTGATACGGCGCTGGGGGCGCGCTTCGCCGTCTTCGGGGATCGGCGTTTCTTGCGATTCAGTCATCAGGGGCTCTTACTTGATCAGGCCTTCCAGCGGCGAAGACGCGCTGGCATAGAGTTTTTTCGGCATGCGACCGGCCAGGTAGGCCAAGCGCCCGGCGACGATGGCATGCTTCATGGCGTGGGCCATCATCACCGGTTGCTGGGCGTGGGCGATGGCCGAGTTCATCAGTACGGCCTCGCAGCCCATTTCCATGGCGATGGTGGCGTCGGACGCGGTGCCGACACCGGCATCGACCAGCACCGGCACCTTGGATTCTTCGAGGATGATCTGCAGGTTGTACGGGTTGCAGATGCCCAGCCCGGTGCCGATCAGGCCGGCCAACGGCATGACCGCGATGCATCCGGCTTCGGCCAGCTGGCGGGCGATGATCGGGTCGTCGCTGGTGTAGACCATCACGTCGAACCCGTCCTTGACCAGCACCTCGGCTGCCTTGAGGGTCTCGATGACGTTGGGGAACAGGGTCTTCTGGTCGGCCAGCACTTCCAGCTTGACCAGGTTGTGCCCATCGAGCAGCTCACGGGCCAGACGGCAGGTGCGCACGGCCTCGACAGCGTCGTAGCAGCCCGCGGTGTTCGGCAGGATGGTGTAGCGATCCGGCGGCAGCACGTCCAGCAGGTTGGGTTCGCCCGGGTTCTGGCCGATGTTGGTGCGGCGCACGGCGACGGTGACGATCTCGGCACCCGAGGCCTCGATGGCCAGGCGGGTCTCTTCCAGGTCACGGTACTTGCCGGTGCCGACCAGCAGACGCGAGGCGAAGGTGCGGCCGGCCAGGGTGAAAGGCGTGTCGCTACGAAGGTTGCTCATCGTTGTTCCTCTGGAAAAGATTGCAAGGGGCAGCAGGCCATGGACGCCCGCCGGCTCAGCCGCCACCGATGGCGTGAACCACCTCGACATGATCGCCTTCGGTCAGCAGCGTGCCTTCATGCAGGCTGCGGGGCACGATGTCCTGATTGAGTTCCACGGCGACCCGGCGACCGGCCAGGTCGAGCCGGGCCAGCAAGGCCGAGACGCTTTCGCCATCCGGGACGTCGTAGGGCTCACCGTTCAGTTGAATGCGCATGACTCGAGCACCACTGTTCTTTGGGGCCCGCATTCTAGCCCCGATCCGCACTCGAACCCAAGGGCACAAGCGACAAGCTGCAAGCTGCAAGCTGCAAGCTGCAAGCTGCAAGCTGCAAGCTGCAAGCTGCAAGCTGCAAGCTGCAAGCTGCAAGCTGCAAGCCAGAGCGTCAGCGCCGCATCAACCTCCTGTCAACACTTGGCGAACCGCACTACCGTCCGCTTGTAGCTTGTAGCTCGTAGCTCGTAGCTCGTAGCTCGTAGCTTATGGCTTGCGACCTGGGCTCAGGCCAGGCGCCAGGCCGCCAGCCCCAGGCACAGCCAGCCGCCCAGGAAGCACAGGCCGCCGAAGGGCGTGACGATGCCTAGCTTGCTCACCCCGGTCAGGGTCAGCAGGTACAGACTGCCGGAGAACAGCACGATGCCCAGCGCGAACAGACCGCCGGCCCAGCCCATCAGGCGCCCCGGCAGGTGGGCGCACAGCAGGGCAACCCCGAACAGCGCCAGCGCATGCACCAGTTGGTAGAGCACACCGGTGTGAAAGATGGCCAGATAGTCGGCGCTCAGCCGGTTCTTCAGACCGTGGGCGGCGAAGGCACCCAGCGCGACGCCGGTGAAACCGAAGAACGCGGCGAGCATCAGGAAGCTGCGAAGCATGGGGCGACTCCTTCAAAGGGGTCTGTATAATGGCCGGTTCCATTCGTCCGGCCAAGTCATCGCCATGCTGACCTCCCTGCTTCGCCGACTCGCCTTCGCCCTGCTCTGGTTCGCCGCTGTCAGCGTCGTGCTCGTGATCCTGCTGCGCTGGCTGCCGCCGCCCGGCACTGCCCTGATGGTCGAGCGCAAGGTGCAGTCCTGGTTCAGCGGCGAGTCCATCGACCTGCAACGTGACTGGCGCCCGCTGGAAGGCATCGCCGACAGCCTGAAACTAGCGGTCATCGCCGGCGAGGATCAGAAATTCGCCGAGCACCATGGCTTCGATATCCCGGCCATCCGCGCGGCGCTGCTGCACAACGAGCAGGGCGGCAGCTTGCGCGGTGCGAGCACCTTGACCCAGCAGGTCGCCAAGAACCTGTTCCTGTGGCCTGGTCGCAGCTGGCCGCGCAAGGCCCTGGAAGCCTGGTTCACCGGCCTGATCGAGCTGTTCTGGTCGAAAGAGCGGATTCTCGAGGTCTACCTCAACAGCGTCGAATGGGGCCCCGGCGTCTTCGGTGCCCAGGCGGCGGCGCAGTATCACTTCAAGGTCGATGCCGACCGACTGTCCCGCCAGCAGGCCAGCCAGTTGGCCGCCGTGCTGCCCAGTCCGCTGCGCTGGAGCGCCAGCCGTCCCAGCACCTACGTGGCAGGCCGGGCCAGCTGGATCCAGCGCCAGATGAGCCAGCTCGGCGGCTCGGCCTACCTGATGCAACTGCAGGGCACATTAGCGTCGCGCTCGAGCGAGCAGGCCACCGAACGCTGACCGATCGCCTGAAACGACGAAGGGGAGCAGACCGACATCGGCCTGCTCCCCTTCGTGCCACGGCTCGAACGATCAGGCCGCGATCAGCGCCTTGACCTTGTTCATGGCGTTCTTTTCCAACTGGCGAATGCGCTCGGCAGAGACACTGTACTTGTCCGCCAGCTCGTGCAGGGTCGCCTTCTCCTCGGCCAGCCAGCGCTGGTACAGGATATCGCGGCTGCGGTCGTCCAGGCCGTTGAGCGCCTCGTGGAGGTTGTTGCTGGAGTTGTCGCTCCAGTCGGCATCCTCGAGCTGCGTGGCCGGGTCGTAGCGGTGGTCTTCCAGGTAGTGTGCAGGCGACTGGAAGGCGCTGTCGTCGTCGGCTTCGGCCGCCGGATCGAACGCCATGTCGTGGCCACTCAGACGGCTTTCCATCTCGCGCACTTCACGCGGTTCCACGCCCAGGCTTTCGGCAACGCGATGGACCTCGTCGTTGTTCAGCCAGGCCAGGCGCTTCTTCTGGCTGCGCAGGTTGAAGAACAGCTTGCGCTGCGCCTTGGTGGTCGCCACCTTGACGATGCGCCAGTTGCGCAGGATGAACTCGTGGATCTCGGCCTTGATCCAGTGCACGGCAAAGGACACCAGGCGTACGCCCATTTCCGGATTGAAGCGTTTCACGGCCTTCATCAGGCCGACGTTGCCTTCCTGGATCAGGTCGGCCTGGGCCAACCCGTAACCGGCGTAGCTACGGGCGATGTGCACGACGAAGCGCAGGTGCGCCATCACCATTTGCCGCGCGGCGTCCAGGTCTTGCTCATAGTAGAGACGCTCGCCCAGTTCACGCTCCTGCTCGACCGTCAGCAGCGGAATGCTGTTGACCGTGTGCACGTAGGCTTCCAGGTTCGCACCGGGCACCAGGGCATAGGCAGGTTGCAACGAAGTGGTCATTCAAGAACCTCCGACTCACTGAAAATGTGCTCATGGCACTGCCAACATTGACCAGAACCCGCAGGGCAAGTTCCGGTCGTGAAAAAGGCTTAATGTTGGCGAAAAGGACTTAACGTGGTGCCAGCTCGTTCAGGTGACGAGCCACGGCGATCCATGCACCGATATACCCCAACAGTACAGCACCGATCAAGAGTGAAAGTCCATCGGCCCCTGGTACTCCTGCGAGGGCGAAGTCGCTGCCATAGAGGTCGGAAAGCCCCACCACGGCATCGTTGAGCCAGTCCAGCGCGAAGGCCAGGATGCCCCAGGCCAGCACGCCGGCACCCAGGCCGTAGAGCGCGCCCATGTACAGGAAAGGCCGCCGGACGTAGCTGTCGGTACCGCCCACCAGCTTGATCACTTCGATCTCGATCCGGCGGTTCTCGATGTGTAGACGAATAGTGTTACCAATGACTAACAACAAGGCAGAAATCAGCAACACGGCCAGGCCAAAGACGAAGCGATCACCCAGCTTGAGGATCGCGGCCAGGCGCTCGACCCAGACCAGGTCGAGCTGCGCGACATCGACCCGGGGCAGCTCCGCCAGGCGCTGACGCAAGGCCTCGAGCGCCGGCTTGTCGACCTCGGTCGGCGTCACCACCACGACCCCAGGCAGCGGGTTGTTCGGCAGCTCGCGCAGTGCCTCGCCGAGGCCCGACTGCTGCTGGAACTCCTCCAGCGCCTGCTCGCGGCTGACGTACTGTGCGTCCGAGACCCCCGGCATGCCGGCGATCTGCGACCGCAGCGCTTCGCCCTGGGCGCCACTGGCATCGAGTTTCAGGTACAGGGAAATCTGCGCGGCGCGCTGCCAGGAACCGCCCAGGCGCTCGACGTTCTTCAGCAGCAGCGACAGGCCCATGGGCATGCTCAGCGCCACCGCCATCACCAGGCAGGTGAAGAAGCTGCCGATCGGCTGCTTGCCCAAGCGCCGCAGGCTGTCGGCCAGGCTGGCTCGGTGACTTTCCACCCAGGCGCGCAGCAGGGCCTTGAACTCAGGCCCATCGTCGTCGTGCTGACCGCGCCGCTTGGCAGGCTTGGCCTCGGCGGCCTTCGGCGCGACGCGCTCGGAGACCTTGGGGCTACGCATATCGCTCATTGTCCGGCCTCCCCGTCGCCGATCAGTCGGCCGCGCTGCAAGGTCAGCATGCGGTGGCGCATGCGGGCGATGAGGGCCAGGTCATGACTGGCGATCAGCACGGTGGTGCCCAGCCGGTTGATGTCTTCGAACACGCCCATGATCTCGGCCGCCAGGCGCGGGTCGAGGTTACCGGTCGGTTCGTCGGCCAGCAGCAGGGCCGGCTGGTGGACGATGGCGCGGGCGATCCCGACGCGCTGCTGCTGCCCGGTGGACAGGTCCGCCGGGAACAGCTCGCCCTTGTCGCTCAGCGAGACCCGCTCGAGCGCCGAATCGACGCGCTTGGCGATCTCGTCCTTGGACAGGCCGAGGATCTGCAGCGGCAGGGCGATGTTATTGAAGACCGTACGGTCGAACAGCAGCTGGTGGTTCTGGAACACCACGCCGATCTGTCGACGCAGGAACGGAATCTGCGCATTGGTGATCTGCCCCAGGTCCTGCCCGGCCAGCAGCAACTTGCCGCTGGTCGGTCGTTCCATCGCCAGCAGCAGGCGCAGCAAGGTGCTCTTGCCGGCGCCCGAGTGGCCGGTCACGAACAGGAATTCGCCTCGGCGCGCACGAAAGCTCAGCTCGTGCAGGCCGATGTGGCCGTTGGGATAGCGCTTGGCAACCTGTTCGAAGCGGATCATGGATGCTCTCGCTCGGCGAACAGCGCCTTGACGAACGGCTCGGCCTCGAAGGTACGCAGGTCGTCGATGCCCTCGCCCACGCCGATGAAGCGGATCGGTAACCCGAACTGCTTGGCCAGGGCGAAGATCACGCCACCCTTCGCGGTGCCATCGAGCTTGGTCAGGGCCAGGCCGGTCAGCTCGACGCTCTGGTTGAAGTGCTTGGCCTGGTTGATGGCGTTCTGGCCAGTGCCGGCGTCGAGCACCAGCAGCACCTCGTGAGGGGCGTCGGCATCCAGCTTGCCGATGACCCGGCGCACCTTCTTGAGCTCCTCCATGAGGTTGTCCTTGGTGTGCAGACGGCCGGCGGTGTCGGCGATCAGCACGTCGATGTTGCGCGCCTTGGCGGCCTGCACGGCGTCGAAGATCACCGAGGCCGAATCGGCGCCGGTGTGCTGGGCGATGACCGGGATGCTGTTGCGCTCGCCCCAGACCTGCAGCTGTTCGACCGCCGCGGCGCGGAAGGTGTCGCCGGCGGCCAGCATGACCTTCTTGCCTTCGAGCTGGAGCTTCTTGGCCAGCTTGCCGATGGTGGTGGTCTTGCCGGCGCCATTGACGCCCACGACCAGAATCACGAACGGCTTGTTCTGCGACTGGATGCGCAAGGGCTGCTCGACGGGACGCAGCAGGCCGGCCAGTTCGTCTTGCAGGGACCTGTACAGTGCATCGGCATCGGCCAACTGCTTGCGCGCGACCTTCTGCGTCAGGCTTTGGACGATCACCGAGGTCGCCTCGACGCCGACGTCGGCCGTCAGCAGGCGTGTCTCGATCTCTTCGAGCAGGTCATCGTCGATGGCCTTGCGCCCCAGGAACAGGCTGGCCATGCCCTCGCCGATGCTGGCGCTGGTCTTGCTCAGGCCTTGCTTGAGGCGGGCGAAGAAGCCGGTCTTCACCTCCTCAGGGCGCGTCGGCGCAGCAGGGGTGGGTTCAGCCTCAGGCTCGGGGGCCGCTGCAGGTGCAGGTGCGGACACGCTCGGCGCAGGCGGCTCGGGCAGGCGCGCCGTCGGTACGGGCGACACGACCGGCGCGTCCGGCGTCGCCTCGGCGATCACCGGGGTCGGCGCTGCCGAAGCAGGCTCGACGAGCGCGGGCGCCGGACGCTCGGGAATCTCCGGCGGCGGCTGCGGCGTCAGGTCGCTCACCAGGGCCACGGGCTCTTCGGCCACTGGCAGCACCAGGCTGCCGGTCGGCGGTTCGTCAGGGTCGATGTGCTCGGGCATCGCCTGCACAGGGGCCTCGGGCAATGCCTCGGCGCGCGGAGGAATGGCGGGTGGCGCCTCGGCCGGGACTACCGAAGGCGCCTCCTCGATGACCGGCGGCGCGTCGGCAGCCGGCGGTGCTACAGGCTCAGGTGCCGGCGGCTCGGCGACAGGGGTCTGCGGCTTCTTGCGAAACCAGCTGAACAGGCCTTTTTTACCGCCAGCATCGGCCGGGGCTTTCTTGTCGTCGTTGGAACCAAACATGGGAGACGGCTATCTCAGGCAAGCGATGGGCCACCAGCGGCGCATCGGAATTCTTCAAATGCAGAACAGACTATTTTGAATCCGCCTGGTTCATGCGCACTATTTTGTCGTGAGGCCTGCGGGGCGAGAACGGCAACAGGCATGGTCGCCAGGCAAGCGGATCAGTATCCTAGCACCTCCTGGCCCACGGACGCTAAGTCCGCGCTGGCCGCCCTACAGGTTAAACAACGTATGAATGCTCTCGCTCGCCGCGCCGCTGGCCTGTTGCTCAGCGCGCTCTGCTTGCCCCTGACGGGCCATGCCGCCACCGCTCAACCCACCCATGAATTCACCCTGGACAACGGCCTCAAGGTGGTCGTGCGCGAAGACCATCGCGCGCCCGTGGTCGTGTCCCAGGTCTGGTACAAGGTCGGCTCGAGCTACGAGACGCCAGGCCAGACCGGCCTGTCCCACGCCCTCGAACACATGATGTTCAAGGGCAGCGCCAAGCTCGGGCCTGGCGAAGCCTCGCGGGTCCTGCGCGACCTGGGCGCCGAGGAAAACGCCTTCACCAGCGACGACTACACCGCCTATTACCAGGTCCTGGCCCGCGACCGCCTGCCGGTCGCCCTGGAGCTGGAGGCCGATCGCATGGCCAGCCTGCGCCTGCCGGCCGAGGAGTTCAGCCGCGAGATCGAGGTGATCAAGGAAGAACGTCGCCTGCGCACCGACGACAAGCCGACCGGCAAGGCTCTCGAGCTGTTCCGCGCCATGGCGTACCCGGCTAGCGGCTACCATACGCCGACCATCGGCTGGATGGCCGACCTCGAGCGCATGAAGGTCGAGGAACTGCGCCACTGGTACAACGCCTGGTACACACCCAACAACGCCACCCTGGTCGTCGTCGGCGATGTCACGGTCGACGAGGTCAAAGGCCTGGCACAGACCTATTTCGGCGCCATTCCCAAGCGCGCGGTGCCGCCAGCCAAGCTGCCCATCGAGCTGGCCGAGCCCGGCCAGCGCCAGTTGACCCTGCACCTGCGCACCCAGTTGCCGATCCTGTTCTATGGCTTCAACGTGCCCGGCCTGGCCACCGCCAAGGACCCGCGCGACGTGCACGCGCTGCGCCTGATCTCGGCCCTGCTCGACGGCGGCTACAGTGCCCGCCTGCCTTCGCGCCTGGAGCGCGGCCAGGAACTGGTCGCCGGGGCGTCCACCCGCTACGACGCCTTCACCCGTGGCGACAGCCTGTTCATGATTTCGGCCACGCCCAACGTGCAGAAGCAGAAGTCCCTGGGCGACGTCGAGCAAGGCCTCTGGCAGCAGCTCGACGAGCTCAAGAACACGCCGCCCAGCGCCGAAGAACTCGAACGCGTGCGCGCCCAGGTGATCGCCGGGCTGGTCTACGAGCGCGACTCGATCAGCAGCCAGGCCACCACCATCGGGCAGCTGGAGACCGTCGGCCTGTCCTGGACGCTGATCGACCAGGAGCTCGACGCGCTCAAGCAGGTGACGCCCCAGGACGTCCAGAACGCCGCCCGTACCTATTTCACCCGCGAACGCCTGAGCGTCGCCCACGTCCTGCCGGAGGCCTCGGCCCATGAATGATCGTCGCGCACTGCGCTCGCTACCCTGGGGCCTGGGCGGCCTGGCCCACGCCATGGCCCTGGCCCTGCTGCTGGTCGGCCCGGCCCAGGCCGACAGCACCTCACAGGACGCCCCTCCTCCTGGCAGCGCCCTGAAATCGTTGGCCGCGCTGAATGACAAGGCACCTGCCCGGCGCACGCTGGACATCCAGTCCTGGAAGACCCAGGAGGGCGCCAGGGTCCTGTTCGTCGAAGCGCGCGAGCTGCCCATGTTCAACCTGCAGGTGACCTTCGCCGCAGGCAGCAGCCAGGACGGCGACACGCCGGGCGTGGCTGCGTTGACCAACGCCATGCTCAACGAGGGCGTTCCGGGCAAGGACGTCACCGCCATCGCCCAAGGCTTCGAAGGCCTGGGCGCGGAGTTCGGCAACGGCTCGTACCGCGACATGGCCATCGCCTCGCTGCGCAGCCTGAGCGCCGCCGACAAGCGCGAACCGGCGCTCGAGCTGTTCGCCCAGGTGGTCGGCAAGCCGACGTTCCCGCAGGATGCTCTCGCCCGGATCAAGAACCAGATCCTGGCCGGCTTCGAGTACGAGAAGCAGAACCCCGAGCGGATCGCCAGCAAGGCCCTGTTCAGCCAGCTGTACGCCGCCCATCCCTACGCCCATCCCAGCGACGGGACGCCCGAGAGCGTGCCGCCGATCAGCCTCGCGCAACTGCGTGCGTTCCATGCCAAGGCCTATGCGGCCGGCAACGCGGTGATCGCCATCGTCGGCGACCTGGATCGTCAGCAGGCCGAACAGATAGCCGCACACGTGTCTTCGGCGCTGCCCAAGGGGGCCGCCCTGCCCCCGCCGTCGGCGCCTGGCGAACCCAAGGCGGGTGTCACCACCCTCGACTTCCCATCCAAGCAGACCCACCTGATGCTGGCCGAGCTGGGCATCGACCGTGCCGATCCCGATTGGCCCGCGCTGTCGCTGGGCAACCAGATCCTTGGCGGCGGCGGCTTCGGCACGCGCCTGATGAGCGAAGTGCGTGAGAAGCGTGGCCTGACCTATGGCGTGTATTCGATGTTCAGCCCCATGCAGGTCCGTGGTCCCTTCATGATCACGCTGCAAACCCGCGCCGAGCTGAGCGAGGGTACGCTGGGCCTGGTGCGCCGCCTTCTCACCGACTACCTCAAGGACGGGCCGACCCAGCAGGAGCTGGACGACGCCAAGCGCGAACTGGCCGGCAGCTTCCCGCTGTCGAATGCCAGCAACGCCAGCATCGTCGGGCAACTGGGCGTGATCGGCTTCTATGGCCTGCCACTGACCTGGCTGGAAGATTTCATGCGGCAGTCGCAGGCGCTGACCGTCGCGCAGGTTCGGGATGCGATGCGTCGCCACCTGGACGCCGACAAGCTGGTCATCGTCACCGTGGGCCCGAAGGTGCCCCAAAAGCCGCTGCCCGCCCCCACCGACACACCCGCCGAGCCACCCCTCGGCGTACCGGAGCACTGATGTCTCGATCGTCTCAACCCGCCCGCCCTGTCCGAGGCCAGGGCCATGTGCGGATCATCGCCGGTGAATGGCGCAGCCGCCGCCTGAACGTCCCGGAAGGTGCGGGCCTGCGCCCGACCCCGGACCGCGTGCGCGAAACCGTCTTCAACTGGCTGGCGCCCAGCATCGAGGGCGCGCGCGTGCTCGATGCCTTCACCGGCAGTGGCGCGCTGGTGCTCGAGGCGCTGTCGCGCGGCGCGGCGGACGCCGTGGCCCTGGACACCAACCCGGCCGCCATCGCCAACCTGCGGGATAACCTGGAAGTGCTGCGCTGCCCGCGCGGGCAGCTCTTGCAGACCGATGCAGTGCGTTACCTGGAAGGCCCGGTGAAGCAGACGTTCGACGTGGTCTTTCTCGATCCGCCGTTCCACGAAGGCCTGCTTGCCACCGTCTGCACGCTACTCGAGGAGCGCCAGTGGCTGCGCGAGCACGCCTGGATCTACACCGAGAGCGAAGCGGCGCCTTCGACCCTGTCCATGCCGGAAAGCTGGCGCCTGCACCGCGAGAAGAAAACCGGCCAGGTGCATTACGCCTTGTGGCAAAAGCATTGACCTGACCTGACCTGGCCCGCCCGCCTGCCTCGCACCCGTCGACGCAGACGGGCTTCGCGCCACGGCCAACCCGGCTGGATGCCGTGCGCACCGGTATCCGGAGCTCTACACATGCCCTTCGATTGCTCTCCCTTCCACGCCGCCGTCGGCTTGAGCAACCCCCACTTGCAGACGCTGTGGGGGCCGTTCATCCGTCGCCAACCCAGGCTGTCACGCACACGCGAACGCCTCTGGCTGGACGATGGGGACTTTCTCGATCTGGACTGGCATGGCCCCTACTCGGCACAGGCCCCGCTCGTCGCCGTGCTGCATGGGCTGACGGGATCCTCTCAGTCACCGTACGTCATCGGTCTGCAACGAGCGCTGGCGGTCCTCGGCTGGGCCAGTGTGGCCGTCAACTGGCGAGGTTGCTCGGGCGAGCCCAACCGGCTGGCGCGCAGCTATCATTCGGGCATCAGCGAAGACCTGGCGCAGGTGGTCGAACACCTGCGCCGCCTGCGCCCCCTGGCGCCTCTATATGCGGTGGGGTACTCGCTGGGCGGCAACGTGCTGCTCAAGTACCTGGGCGAGCGGGGCGCCGACAGCGCGTTGCGCGCGGCGGTGGCGGTCTCGGTGCCCTTTCGCCTCGACCAGTGTGCCGACCGTATCGCACTGGGGTTTTCCCGGGTGTACCAGGCGCATTTCATGCGTGAGCTGTCGGCACATTTGTCCGCCAAGCATGACTATCTGCGTCAGCAGGGCCAGGCGGAGGGTCTGGCGGCGTTGGAACGTCTCGAGCCGCTCGGACGCCTGCGGACGTTCTGGGACTTCGATGGCAAGGTCACCGCGCCGCTCAACGGGTTCGACAGTGCGCAGGACTATTACCGACGGGCCTCCAGCCGGTACTACCTGGGCCAGATCGAGACACCGACACTGATCGTCCAGGCGCGTGACGATCCCTTCATCTTTGCCCACAGTTTGCCGACGGCCGAGGAGTTGGCACCCGGTACGACCTTCGAGCTGCATGCGCGTGGCGGGCACGTGGGGTTCGTGGAGGGCAGCGTGCGCCGGCCCCGTTACTACCTGGAGCGGCGCATTCCGCAGTGGTTGCTCGAACAGGTCTGAAGCGTGCCTCGACACCATGATCGCGCTGCAGTGAGGTCGGCTGTCACAGGCCGCTCACACAAGGGGATGCGTCGGTCTGTCAGATCCGCGCGGCAGTCCAGACCTCCCTGCTCACGCCGCGGTGAGGCAGGCTGCCACGGCCCTGTGGGAGCGGGCTTGCCCGCGATAGCGTCCGGTCCGCCGCCGCCTGCATCGCGGGCAAGCCCGTCTCAATCCCCCGTGGCGATGGCATGCGCCGGATCGTTGATCCACTCACTCCACGACCCGGCATACAGGCGGCCCAGCGGATAGCCCACCAAGGCCATCGCGAACAGGTTGTGGCAAGCGGTGACGCCAGATCCACAATAGGCGACCACACGCTCCGGCGGACGCCCCGCCAGGTATGTCTCGAACCGCTGGCGCAGGCGCTCGGCGGGCAGGAACCGGCCGTCCGGTCCCAGATTGTCGGTGAATGCCGCGCACTGCGCGCCGGGGATGTGCCCGGCCACCGGATCGATGGGCTCGACCTCGCCCCGAAACCGCGGCAGGGCACGGGCATCGAGCAGGGTCTGCTCCGGACGCTGCAGGTGCTTGTCCAGGCGCTCGGCGTCGATGAGCAGACTGGGGTCGGGCGCCCCCGCGAACGTTCCCACGCGCTTGATCGGCGGGTCCAGGCTCAGCGGCAGGTGCGCCGCGTGCCAGGCCTTCAGCCCTCCGTCCAGCAGGCTGACGCCTTCGCGTTTGCCCAGCCACGCCAGCAGCCACCAGGCCCGTGCGGCGAACGCGCCAGGGCCGTCGTCGTACAGCACGATCTCGCTGTCGTCATTCACGCCCCACTCACGCAGCCGCTCGACCAGGTGCTGCGGCGCTGGGAGCGGGTGTCGGCCCGTACGCCCCTTGCTCACTGGACCGCTCAGGTCTCGTTCGAGGTCGGCGAAATGCGCGCCGGCGATATGACCCTGCGCGTAGCTGCGTTGGCCGTGGTCAAGGTCCTCCAACGCGAAGCGGCAATCGAGGATCACCAACCCAGGCATTTCCAAGCGTTCAGCCAGGTGCTCGGCAGTGATCAGGTGCGCAAGGGGCATGTCAGTCTCCTGGGGGACGAAGGTGTCGGGGCCGCAGGCAGTGGGCCGTGCACGTCGCGGCAGGGCCTGCATTCATGGGGCGATGCCCGTACGGTGACACGCCCTGCACCGCACTGCAAAGCCCCGAACGTGATTTCATGGCCGCTCTAGACGTTGGTCGTAGCGCCTCTCAGGCGAACGGCTCTGGCAGTGGCTGCCCAGGCCTCTGGAGGCCGACGGCACGCCACGCGACTTGGCCGGGCGCGGTCGCTGCGCTACCATCCGAGTCCCCCACGCACTCCAGCCAGGATGACGCGATGAACCGAGTGTTGTACCCGGGTACTTTCGACCCTATCACCCGAGGCCATGGCGACTTGGTCGAACGCGCCTCGCGGCTCTTCGATCATGTGATCATCGCGGTGGCGGCCAGCCCCAAGAAGAACCCCCTGTTCCCTCTCGAGCAGCGGGTCGAGCTGGCGCGAGAAGTCACCCGGCACCTGCCCAACGTCGAGGTCATCGGCTTTTCGACGCTGCTGGCCAGCTTCGCCAAGGAGCAAGGGGCCAATGTCCTGCTGCGCGGCCTGCGTGCGGTGTCCGACTTCGAATACGAGTTCCAGCTGGCCAACATGAACCGGCAACTGGCCCCGGACGTCGAGAGCCTGTTCCTGACGCCCTCCGAGCGCTACTCGTTCATCTCCTCGACCCTGGTACGCGAGATCGCTGCCCTGGGCGGGGACATCAGCAAGTTCGTGCACCCGGCCGTCGCCCAAGCGCTGACCGAACGCTTCAAGAAGTGACGCAGACGGCCTGAGCGTCGCGCCTGCGTGCACTGCGGGCGCGAATACGGCACAATTGCGCGCATCGGTATCTACATGCCCGGGCCCAGGCGCCCCGGCCGGAGTCTCCATGTCCCTGATCATCACCGACGATTGCATCAATTGCGACGTCTGCGAACCTGAGTGCCCGAACGCTGCCATCTCGCAAGGCGAAGAGATCTACGTGATCGACCCGAACCTGTGCACCCAGTGCGTCGGCCATTACGACGAACCCCAATGCCAGCAGGTCTGCCCGGTCGACTGCATCCCGCTGGACGAGGCCCATCCCGAGAGCCAGGACGAGCTGATGGCCAAGTACCGCCGGATCACCGGCAAGGTCTGACGCGGCCTGCCACCTGGCGTACCGCGTCTCTCTCGGCCTGCGCTCAGCGCTGGCAACGCGGGCAGTAGACGCTCGCCCGCTGGCCCAGCCGCACCTCGCGCAGCGGGGTCGCGCACACCTTGCACGGCAAGCCTGCGCGCCCATAGACGAACAGCTCCTGCTGGAAATACCCCGGCTGCCCATCGCCACCGATGAAGTCGCGCAGCGTCGTGCCGCCCCGTTCGATGGCGGCGGCCAGCACGCGCTTGATCTCCACAGCCAGCTTGAGATAACGCGCCCGCGAGATGCCGCCCGCCGCCCGCCGTGGATCGATACCGGAGGCGAACAACGCCTCGGTCGCGTAGATGTTGCCCACGCCGACCACGATGGCGTTGTCCATGATGAACGGTTTGACCGCCATGGCCCGGCCCCGGGACAGCTGGTACAGCCGTTCGCCATCGAACAGGTCGGTCAGTGGCTCCGGGCCCAGGCGCGCGAGCAATTCATGGTTGTGCGGGTCCAGGCTCCAGAGCATGGCACCGAAGCGGCGTGGATCGGTATAGCGCAGGGCCATGCCCGACTCCAGCTCGATGTCCACGTGCTCGTGGCGTGCCGGCGCCAGGCCCAGCTCCACCAGCCGCAGGTTGCCGGACATGCCCAGGTGACTGATCAGGGTACCGGCCTCGGCGTTGATCAGCAGGTACTTGGCACGCCGCTCGACGGTCAGGATGCGCTGGCCGGACAGGCGGACGTCCAGATCCTCGGGGATCGGCCAGCGCAACCGTCGGTCGCGCACGACGACCCGCTGCACGCGTTGACCTTCGAGGAAAGGCGCGATCCCGCGTCGCGTGGTTTCGACTTCTGGCAATTCCGGCATGGGTCAGCGTCCGCTCAGTTCACGAAGGGTCTGTTTGAGGTTTTCGAAGTCGTACTCCGACAGGCCGATGTAATCCAGCACCAGCGATGCGATGGCCTGCCACTCGTGATCGACGGTCTGGTTGCCCAGCACCCGATGCGAGGCGCAGATGTGCTCGGCCATCTTCAGCACGGCCAGCAGGTTCTTGAGCGGGGCGTGGCGCGGCGAGTCGTCGCGAAACACGGCCAACGCATTGTGGTGGTTGGCGATGGTCGCAGTCAGGTGCTCCGGCAGGCGCCAGGACTTGGCGGTGAAATAGCCGACCACCGAATGGTTGGTATTGAATGCACGGTTCTCGGTGTCCACCACGCGGTGATCGGCAGTGGCGTTGGCATAGGCCTCTTCCAGCACCGTCATGTACGTGGGGAAGCGCTTGAGCATCAGCGGCACGCCACAGTCGTGGAACAGGCCGACGGTGTAGGCCTCGTCCACCGCCTGCAGCCCGGTGCGCTTGGCCAGGTTCAGGCAGGTCATGGCCACGTCCTGGGCGTTGTCCCAGAACCGGTTGAGCGTGACGATGGTCTCGTCGCTCATCTCGCCCTTGATCGACTGGGCGTTGATCAGGTTGATGATCGACCGGCTGCCCAGCAGGTTCACCGCGTGCTGGATCGACCCGATCTTGTTGGACAGGTCGAAATGCGCCGAGTTGACCAGCTTGAGCAGTGCGCCGGACAGCCCTGGGTCTTGGGAGATCAGCTTGGCAATGGTCTCCAGATCCGGGTCGGGCATGTACTGCTCGAACTGCAGATCGACCAGGATCTGCGGCTGTGGCGGGATGCTGATGCCTTGCAAGGCCTGCTGGATCTGTTCGGCGGTGAGTTCCTGATGGGACATGAACGGCTTACTCGGTAATGACACGCGATTCTAACCTTTGACGCCATGCGCGCACTAACCGCTCACTTGAATTTCAGGAACTTTCAGGCTACGCCGCAGGCCTGTTTCTCAGGTCCCATTGAACACCGAGGAGCAACTCATGACGACTTCACTGAGCGGTAAGCGCGTAGCCTTCCTGGTCACCGATGGTTTCGAGCAGGTCGAGCTGACCGGTCCGCGCGATGCCTTGCAGCAGGCCGGCGCGACCGTCGACATCCTCAGCGAGAAAGCCGGCCAGGTGAAAGGCTGGAACCACGACAAGCCGGCAGATGATTTCACCGTCGACGCCACCTTCGACGACGCCCAGGCCAACGTCTACGACGCCGTGGTCCTGCCAGGCGGCGTGCAGAACTCCGATACCATTCGTCTGAGCGAAGGCGCCCAGGCGATCGTGAAAAAGCACGCGACTGAAAACAAGCCACTGGCCGTCATCTGCCATGGTGGCTGGCTGCTGATTTCCAGCGGTCTGGTCGACGGCCGTCGCATGACCAGCTTCAAGACCTTGCAGGATGACCTGCGCAACGCCGGCGCTCAGTGGGTCGACGAAGAAGTCGTGGTCGATGGCCCCCTGATCAGCAGCCGCCAGCCGGATGACATTCCGGCCTTCAACAAGGCGATCCTCGACGCCCTATCCTGATCGACGCCCGTCGTCGGCCGCGCCTGGGCGGTGGCCGACGCGCTATACTCCCGCTCTTTTTTTCGGAGCGACGTCATGTCCCTGCCCAGCCTTCGTCTCAAAGCCAACGCCGATCGCCGCTTGCGCGCTGGCCACTTGTGGGTCTACAGCAACGAAATCGACGTCGCCGTCACCCCTCTGCAAGGGTTGCAGGCCGGCCAGCAGGCCATCCTCGAAACCGCCAGCGGCAAGCCCCTTGGCATCGTCGCCCTGAGCCCGAACAACCTGATCTGCGCACGCCTGGTGTCGCGTGACATCAAACTGCCCCTGGACAAGTCCCTGCTCGTCCACCGGCTCAACGTCGCGCTGTCGCTGCGCGAGCGCCTGTTCGACAAGCCCTGCTACCGTCTGGTGTATGGCGACTCCGACCTGCTGCCGGGCCTGGTCGTCGACCGTTTCTTCGACGTGCTGGTGGTGCAACTGGCCTCGGCCACCATGGAGCAGCACAGGGACGACGTGGTCGCGGCCCTGGTGCAGGTGCTCAAGCCCAGCGGCATCCTGTTCAAGAACGACTCGGCCGCGCGCGACGCCGAAGGCTTGCAGCGTTATGTGGAAACGGTCTACGGCGAGGTGCCGGACTGGGTCGCCCTGGAAGAGAACGGCGTGCGCTTCGAGGCGCCGGTGCGCGAAGGCCAGAAGACCGGCTGGTTCTATGACCACCGCATGAACCGTGCGCGCCTGGCGCCCTACGTCAAGGGCAAGCGCGTGCTGGACCTGTTCAGCTACATCGGTGGCTGGGGCGTGCAGGCCGGTGCCTTCGGGGCCAGCGAGGTGTTCTGCGTGGACGCCTCGGGCTTCGCCCTGGATGGCGTCGAACGTAATGCGGCGCTCAACGGCATCGCCGACACGCTCACCTGCATCGAAGGCGACGTGTTCGAGGCGCTCAAGGAGCTGAAGGCCGCCGAGGAACGTTTCGACGTGATCGTCGCCGACCCGCCCGCGTTCATCAAGCGCAAGAAGGACCTGAAGAATGGCGAAGGCGCCTACCGTCGCCTGAACGAGCAGGCCATGCGCCTGTTGACCAAGGACGGCATCCTGGTCAGCGCCTCCTGCTCCATGCACCTGCCCGAAGACGACCTGAACGGCATCCTGCTGACCAGCGCCCGTCACCTGGACCGTAACCTGCAACTGCTCGAGCGTGGCGGCCAGGGTCCGGATCACCCGGTGCACCCGGCAATCCCGGAAACGCGCTACATCAAGAGCATCACCTGCCGGTTGCTGCCTAACAGCTGACGGTCCCCGACCACGAGCGTGCCCTCCTCGTTCGAGTGCGTGCAGCTGATGGCGCGGAGCATGGCGGCCCCCTCGCAGGGTAGCCGCCATGGCCCAACCGCTTCAGATGTCCAGCACCTGCGATGCGATTGCGAAATACACCAGTACCCCCGCTGCATCGGCGATCGACGTGACCAACGGACCGCTGGCGGTGGCGGGATCGAGCCTGAACCGGCTGAGCAGGAACGGCAGGCTCATGCCGATCAGGCTGCCCAGCAGCACGATCACCACCATGCTGCTGGCCACGATCACCGCGATGTCAGCGCCGCCGCGCAGTACGCCCAGCCCGGCGACCGCCACCGCCATGGTGCCGCCCAGGGCCAAGGCAACGCCGCATTCACGTCCGAGCAGGTACAGCCAGTCACGCATGACCACTTCACCCGTGGCCAGGCCCCGGACCATCAAGGTCGCGGACTGCGCGCCAGCGTTACCGCCGCTGTCGATCAGCAGTGGCAGGAAGAACACCAGGGCGATGTGCGCCGCGATGGTGTCTTCGAAAGCCGCGATCCCGGCCCCCGAGAACAGGTTGCCGAAGACCAGCAGTACCAGCCACAGCACCCGCTTGCGGTACAGCAGGCCGAGGGTGGCGTTCTTCAGGTTGCCGACATGGTTGGTGATCGAGGCGCCCTTGTGGAAGTCTTCGGTCGCTTCGTCGACCACCACATCCATGGCCTCGTCATGCGTGATGATCCCGACCAGCCGACCGGCCTCGTCGAGCACCGGCACGGCCAGCAGGTCATGCTGGCGAACCAGCCGCGCGACGTCTTCCTGAAGCGTGGACACGCTCACGCTGAGCACATCACGGGTCATGATCTGCTCGACGGGCACGTTCGGCGCAGCAAGGATCAGTTCACGCAAGGACACGGTGCCGAGCAGGTTGCGTGCGCCATCCAAGACGTAGGATTGATAGATGGTTTCGGCATCGGCCGCTTCGCGGCGCAACATGTCGAGGGCCTGGCTGGCGCACAAGCCATGATCGAGGCTCGAGTACTGACTCGTCATGAGCGCGCCAGCAGTGCCTTCGCGGTAGCGGCCGAGTTCCAGTAGCTGGTCGCGACGGGCCTGGGCGGCCTGCCGTGGATCGTTCGAAAAAGGGGTAAGGCGGGTATCGTGGTGCATGAGAGTCTCCAGGCGCCGTCCAGGCACCTGCGGACCTCACCCTCTCGGGCTCAAGCCTGCGGTAGCCCTGGCGACGGCGCGCTCAGTGCCAGATGACAGGTTCCTGGGGAACCGAAACTGGGAAGGTCCATTGAGATGTTTCTCGTCTAGCCGCACATGCGGCGCGGCAATCATAGGAAGAGGCGCGACTGAAGTCAGCCCCACGTTTGCCCCATCAGTGCATTTTCAGAAGCGTCCTACATGGGACTCGGGTGATGACTGACCCGGAACACCATAGCGTCATGGCTGGCCAACCCTCCAACTGGCCGTTCCCTCGCCGCGCCAGGGGTGTAGAATCGATCGTATTCATCGCCAGACATCCCCCGGCGGGTTTATGAGCTCTGGTCGAGCACGCGGCGATCCCGTGCTGTCGTCGACCTCATCCGTGCCAATGGCAACCGACGTTCGGCGCAATGGACAAGAGAAGCTCACTTCCCTTTACATGACCTGACCAAGCCGCCAGGAGTGCTTCATGCCTGATTACCGTTCCAAGACTTCCACCCACGGCCGCAACATGGCCGGCGCCCGTGCTCTGTGGCGCGCCACCGGCATGAAGGATGACGACTTCAAGAAGCCGATCATCGCCATCGCCAACTCGTTCACCCAATTCGTCCCAGGCCACGTGCACCTGAAGGACCTGGGCCAACTGGTGGCACGCGAGATCGAGCGTGCCGGGGGCGTGGCGAAGGAGTTCAACACCATCGCGGTCGATGATGGCATCGCCATGGGCCACGATGGCATGCTGTATTCGCTGCCCAGCCGCGAGATCATCGCCGACGCGGTCGAGTACATGGTCAACGCGCACTGCGCCGACGCCATCGTCTGCATCTCCAACTGCGACAAGATCACCCCAGGCATGCTGATGGCCGCCCTGCGCCTGAACATCCCGGTGATCTTCGTCTCAGGCGGCCCGATGGAAGCCGGCAAGACCAAGCTGGCCAGCCATGGCCTGGACTTGGTCGATGCCATGGTCATCGCCGCCGACAGCTCGGCGTCCGACGAGAAGGTCGCCGAGTACGAGCGCAGCGCCTGCCCGACCTGTGGTTCGTGCTCGGGCATGTTCACCGCCAACTCGATGAACTGCCTGACCGAGGCCCTGGGCCTGGCCCTGCCCGGCAACGGTTCGACCCTGGCCACCCATTCGGACCGCGAGCAGCTGTTCCTCAAGGCCGGCCGGACCATCGTCGAGCTGTGCCAGCGCTACTACGGCGAGAACGACGCCTCGGTCCTGCCGCGCAGCATCGCCAACTTCAAGGCGTTCGAGAACGCCATGATGCTCGACATCGCCATGGGCGGCTCGACCAACACCATCCTGCACCTGCTGGCCGCGGCCCAGGAAGGCGAAGTGGAGTTCGACCTGCGCGACATCGACCGGCTGTCGCGCACCGTGCCGCAGCTGTGCAAGGTGGCGCCGAACATCCAGAAGTACCACATGGAGGACGTGCACCGCGCTGGCGGCATCTTCAGCATCCTCGGTTCCCTGGCCCGAGGCGGCCTGCTGCACACCGACCTGCCGACCGTACACAGCCCCAGCATGGCCGCCGCCATCGCCCAGTGGGACATCACCCAGACCGATGACGAGGCGGTGCACACCTTCTTCAAGGCCGGCCCGGCCGGTATCCCGACCCAGACCGCCTTCAGCCAGTCGACCCGTTGGGACACCCTGGACGACGACCGCGAGCACGGCTGCATCCGCAGCGTCGAGCATGCCTACTCGCAGGAAGGTGGCCTGGCCGTGCTGTACGGCAACATCGCCCTGGACGGCTGCGTGGTGAAGACCGCTGGCGTGGACGAGTCGATCCACGTCTTCGAAGGTACCGCCAAGATCTTCGAGAGCCAGGACAGTGCCGTGCGCGGCATCCTCGCCGACGAGGTGAAGGCCGGTGACATCGTCATCATCCGCTACGAAGGCCCGAAAGGTGGCCCGGGCATGCAGGAAATGCTCTACCCGACCTCTTACCTGAAGTCCAAGGGCCTGGGCAAAGCCTGCGCCTTGCTGACTGACGGACGCTTCTCCGGCGGTACCTCGGGCCTGTCCATCGGCCATGCTTCACCGGAAGCGGCGGCAGGCGGCGCCATCGGCCTGGTCAAGGATGGCGACAAGGTGCTGATCGACATCCCCAACCGCTCGATCAACCTGCTGGTCAGCGACGAAGAGCTGTCGCACCGCCGTATCGAGCAGGACAAGAAGGGCTGGAAGCCTGTCGAAACCCGCCCGCGCAAGGTCACCACGGCCCTGAAGGCCTATGCCCTGCTGGCCACCAGCGCCGACAAGGGTGCGGTACGCAACAAGGCGATGCTTGATGGGTTGTAAGGCATTGATGGCATGAGAAACCGGCGTCTTGAGCGCCGGTTTTTTATTGTCCGGAGACAGAGACGGCTCCATGCCAAGCGCAGACTCGACATTCAAGCAGCGACGCGCTTTATTCCATAAAGAACTATATAAATTCCATTTGGGTATAAATCCGTTTGATTTCAGCCTGTTAGGATTTCCGGTTCGCATTCGCTCACAGAGGCGATGCCCCCTCTGCCTTTTACTGCTGGAGCTTCAATGAACCTGCCGCTGTCGCTTAACCTGCTGGCGTTCCTGGCCCTGTTGCTAGGCCTGGCACAAACCCGCCGCACTGACTGGAGCCTGGCCAAGAAGGTGCTGCTGGGCCTGGTGCTGGGCGTGGTGTTCGGTGTGGTCCTGCATACCCTCTATGGCGCTGGCCACCCCGTGCTGCAAACCACCATCGGCTGGCTCGACCTGGTCGGCAACGGCTATGTCGGTCTGCTGCAGATGATGATCATGCCGCTCATCTTCGCCTCGATCCTCAGCGCCGTGGCACGCCTGCACAACGCGTCTTCGCTGGGTCGCATCAGTGTGCTGAGCATCGGCACGCTGCTGCTGACCACCGCCATCGCGGCGCTGATCGGTATCGTCCTGACCAACCTGTTCGGCCTGACCGCCGAGGGGCTGGTGGCCGGGGCGCAGGAGTCGGCGCGCCTGCAGACCATCCATGGCGAATACGCCGGCAAGGTCGCCAACCTCGACATTCCCAAGCTGCTGCTGTCGTTCATCCCGAGCAACCCGGTGGCCGACCTGGCACGGGCCAAGCCGACCTCGATCATCAGCGTGGTGATCTTTGCCGTGTTCGTCGGGCTGGCGGCGCTGCAACTGATCAAGGACGATGCCGACAAGGGCGGTCGTGCCCTGTCCGCCATCGATACCCTGCAAGCCTGGGTGATCCGTCTGGTTCGCCTGGTGATGAAGCTCACGCCCTATGGCGTGCTGGCCTTGATGGCCAAGGTAGTGGCCAGTTCCAACCTGGACGACATCCTCAAGCTGGGCAGCTTCGTGGCCGTTTCCTACCTGGGGCTGGGGCTGATGTTCCTGGTGCACGCGCTGATCCTGGCCGTCACCGGCGTCAGCCCACTGCGCTTCTTCCGCAAGGTGTGGCCGGTGCTGACCTTCGCCTTCACCAGCCGCTCCAGCGCGGCCAGCATTCCGCTGAACATCGAGGCGCAGACCTTGCGCCTGGGCGTGCCGCAGTCGATCGCCAGCTTCTCGGCCTCCTTCGGTGCCACGGTCGGCCAGAATGGCTGCGCCGGCCTGTACCCGGCCATGCTGGCGGTGATGGTCGCACCCGTGGTCGGCATCGACCCGCTGGACCCGTGGTGGATCGCGACCCTGGTGGCCATCGTCACCCTGAGTTCGGTGGGCGTGGCCGGCGTCGGCGGCGGTGCGACCTTCGCCGCGCTGATCGTGCTGCCGGCCATGGGTCTGCCGGTCGAGCTGGTGGCGCTGCTGATCTCGGTCGAGCCGCTGATCGACATGGGTCGCACGGCGCTCAACGTGAACGGTTCGATGGCAGCGGGCGTGGTCACCAGCCAGTTGCTGGGCCAGACCGATCGGCAGGTGCTGCTGACTGAAGAGCGGGCCGAGCTGACCCAGACGGGCTAAGAGAAGGACCGCTGGCGCACTCGCCCGAGTGCGCCAGCCGAAAAACGGTCAGCGCTTGTCCCAGACCTCGAAGCGGTAGGCCGGCCGGCCCTCTTCCGTTTGCAGCTGGTCAGACGACAACTGCCACTGCGCCTCATCGAACGGCGGAAACCAGGCGTCACCCTCCGGCTGCAAGACCACTCGCGTCAGGTACAGGCGATCGACCACACCCTGCTCCAGCGCCTGCGCATACAACTGCGCCCCGCCGATCAGCATCAGTTCCTCGACGCCCTGCTCCCTCGCCCACGCGTCGGCCCGGCCGATGGCTTCGGCCAACGACGAGAACACCTCGGCGCCTTCGAGCTGCAGGGCCGGCTGCCGGCTGACGACCAGGTTCAACCGGCCTGGCAGCGGGCGCCCCAGGGAATCCCAGGTCTTGCGTCCCATGATGATCGGCTTGCCGAGCGTGACGGCCTTGAAGTACTTGAAGTCGCCTGGCAGATGCCACGGCATGCGATTGTCGATGCCGATGACGCGGTTCTCGGCGAGCGCCGCGATCAGGCTGAGGGGGAGTGAGGTCTTCATGGGTCCGAGGATAGCAAAGCCGATGGAGGAACGCCTGGGTTATGCTGTGGCCTGGACTGTCCGACGGAAGCCGCTGTGACTGAACTGACCGAACTCGATACACACTGGCTGACCGAAGCGGTGCGCTTGCGTGAAGCGCAGGCCGGCCCGCTGGACGATCAGGAAGCCAACCGCCATGCGCGCCACCAGGGCGGCGACCTGACCACGCGCATCCAGCGCCGCGCCTTGTGGCTGGCGGACCGTGACGGCCTGGTCGATGCCCTGCGTCACTGGAAGCAAGGGGCGCGTCTCGCCCTGCTGGGGTTGATGCTGCTGGCGCTGTTCAGTGGCGCCGGCCTGGCATTCGCCGCGCTGGGCGATGGACAGCGCCCGGTCAATGTCTTCTGGGCCCTGGGCAGCCTGCTCGGGGTCAACCTGCTGCTGTTGCTGGGCTGGGCCATCGGGTTTTCCCTCTCGGGCGCGCACGGCGAGGGGCTGGGGCGCTTGTGGTTGTGGCTCAGTGCGCGCCTGGCCCGCGATGCCAAGGCCGCTCAACTGGCGCCTGCCTTGCTGGTCCTGCTGCAGCGCCAGCGCCTGGACCGCTGGCTGCTTGGCTTGCTGGTGCACGGGCTGTGGCTGCTGGCGCTGAGCACGGCCCTGGTCATGGCGCTGGCACTGCTGGCGACCCGCCGTTATGGTTTCGTCTGGGAAACCACCATTTTGGGCAGCGACACCTTCGTCAGCCTGACCCAGGCCCTGGGTGCCGTGCCTGCCTGGCTGGGTTTCAGCGTCCCGGACGTGAGCATGATCCGCGGCAGCGGCGCTGATCGACCGTCGTTCGACCTGGCACGCCAGGCCTGGGCTGGCTGGCTGCTGGGCGTCTTGGTGGTGTACGGCATCCTGCCGCGCCTGGTGCTCGCCGTGCTCTGCCTGTGGCGCTGGCGCCGGGGGCGCGATCGCCTGACGCTCGACCTCGATCAGCCTGCCTATGGCCAGTTGCGTACCCACCTGATGCCGAGCAGCGAACGGCTGGGCGTCCAGGATGCCGCGCCCGAGCGCCTGCACCAGGTGCAGGCGGCACCGGCGGCGTCCTCGGCAGGAGGCGCCGTGCTGGTCGGCCTGGAGCTGGATGACCAGCGCCCCTGGCCACCCAGCCTGCCGGCCGGCATCACGGAGGCCGGCGTGCTCGACAACCGTGCCTCACGCCACCGCTTGCTCGAGCAACTGAGCCAGTATCCACCCGCGCGCCTGCTGGTGGCCTGCGACCCCTTGCGCTCGCCCGATCGCGGCAGTCTGGCCTTGCTGGCGGAGCTGGCGCGTACGGCCGGCGACACACGCATCTGGCTGCTGCCTGCCGCGCCGGACCTGCCCGTCGACCCGGCGCGCCTGGACGACTGGCATCAGGCCCTGGAGCAACTGGGATTGCCTGCGGATTCGACTTCCCCGCTGACGTGGCTGGAGCATGGGCATGACTGAGCCGCTGACACTGGCCGTGGTCGGCCACACCAACGTGGGCAAGACCTCGCTGCTGCGCACGCTGACCCGGGATGTCGGCTTTGGCGAGGTCTCCCATCGCCCGAGCACCACCCGCCATGTCGAAGGTGCGCGCCTGTCGGTCGACGGTCAGGCGCTGATGGAGCTGTACGACACCCCTGGCCTGGAGGATGCGATCGCGCTGCTGGACTACCTGGAGCGGCTGGATCGCCCCGGCGAGCGACTGGACGGCCCTTCACGGGTCGAGCGCTTTCTCGACGGCAGCGAGGCCCGCCAGCGCTTCGAGCAGGAGGCCAAGGTGCTGCGCCAACTGCTCGCCAGTGATGCTGGCCTCTATGTGATCGATGCGCGTGAACCGGTCCTGGCCAAGTACCGGGACGAGCTCGAGGTGCTGGCCAATTGCGGCAAGCCCCTGCTGCCGGTGCTGAATTTCGTGACTAGCCCGACTCACCGCGAGCCGCAGTGGCGTGAGGCCTTGGCCCGGCTCGGCCTGCACGCGCTGGTGCGCTTCGACAGTGTCGCGCCACCCGAGGACGGCGAACGTCGCCTATACGAAAGCCTGGCCTTGCTGCTCGAGTCCGCCCGTCCGGCCTTGCAGCGACTGATCGACGATCAGCAGGCGCAACGGCTCGCGCGCCAGCAGGCGGGCAAGCGGCTGATCGCCGAGCTGTTGCTCGATTGCGCCGCCTGTCGACGCAGCGTGGTGGCCGAGCCAGCGGCTGAAACGGCGGCCATCGAAGCCTTACGCCAGACAGTGCGCCAACGTGAGCAACAGTGCGTCGAGGCTTTGTTGCGTCTGTACGCCTTTCGCCGCGAAGACGCCACGGCCCATGATCTGCCGCTGCTGGATGGACGCTGGGGTGACGACCTGTTCAACCCGGAAACCTTGCGCGTGCTGGGCGTGCGGGTTGGCGGCGGCGTGGCGGCCGGTGTGGCGGCAGGCGCGGGCGTCGACCTGCTGCTGGGTGGGCTGACCCTGGGCGTGGCGGCCCTGACCGGTGCCGTGGCGGGTGGCGCCTTGCAGACGGCACGCAACTACGGCTCGCGCCTGCTGGGCAAGTTCAAGGGGGAACGTGAGCTGACGGTGCACGACGATGTGCTGCGCCTGCTGGCCTTGCGCCAACAGCAGCTGATGGTCGCCCTGGATCACCGGGGTCATGCCGCGCAAGGCAGCGTGCAGCTCGACGCCTTGGACGAGCAGGCCTGGCGCAAGGGCAAGCTGCCCGAGCCGCTGCTCAAGGCCCGTGCTCATCCACGCTGGTCGACGCTCAACCCGCAGGGTAACGCGCGGCTGGAAGAGCGACAGGCGCAGCTGGAGCGGCTGGCACAGGCACTATAGGCTCGTCCTGGCCAGCGGCGAAGTGTGTCAGTGTCGCAATAGCCGCAGGCCGTTGAAGACCACCAGCAGGCTGACACCCATGTCGGCGAACACCGCCATCCACAGGGTCGACAGGCCGGCGAAGGTGATCGCCAGGAACACGGCCTTGATGCCCAGGGCCAGGGCCAGGTTCTGGGTCAGGATGCGCGCCGTTTGCCGCGACAAGGTGATGAAGGCAGGGATCTTGCGCAGATCATCGTCCATCAAGGCGACATCCGCCGTCTCGATTGCCGTGTCAGTGCCGGCCGCCGCCATGGCGAATCCGATGTCGGCCTGGGCCAAGGCCGGTGCATCGTTGATCCCGTCGCCGACCATGCCGACCCGCTGCCCTTGTCCGGCGTGACGCTCGATCAGGCGCAGCTTGTCCTCCGGCAGCAGGTTGCCTTCAGCCTCATCGATACCGACCTGCTCGGCGATCGCCTGGGCGGTATGAGGGTTGTCACCGGTCAGCATGAGTGTGCGCACGCCCAAGGCATGCAACTGCTCAATGGCCTTGCGGCTGCTGCTCTTCACCGTGTCCGCCACCGCGAACAGCGCCAATGGACCTGAAGGGTCGAGCAGCAGGACCACGGTCTTGCCCTGGCGCTCCAGCCGATCGAGTTCGGTTTCCAGCGCAGGCGAGCACAGACCCAGCTCTTCGACCAGGCGATGATTGCCCAAGTGGTACGTCTGTCCGCCGATTTCACCCCGCACGCCGCGGCCTGCCAGGGCCGTGAAGGCCTCGACCGGGTCATTGGCCAGCCCCTGGGCACGGCCCTGTTCAGCGATGGCGCGTGACACGGGGTGGTCGGAGCGCGCCGCCAGACTGGCGGCCAGGCCCTGGGCACGTGCTTCGAAGGTCGGTTGCAAGACCTGGAAGTCGGTCTGGACCGGACGCCCATGAGTCAGCGTGCCGGTTTTGTCGAGCGCCAGCACGCTGAGCTTGCGGCCTTCCTCGAGGTAGACACCGCCCTTGACCAGAATGCCCTTGCGTGCGGCAGCGGCCAGGCCGCTGACGATGGTCACCGGCGTGGAGATCACCAGCGCGCAGGGGCAGGCGACCACCAGCAGCACCAAGGCCCGGTAGACCCAGTCGAACCACGGCCCGCCCAGCAACAGCGGTGGCACCAGGGCCACCAGCAGGGCCACGGCGAAGACGATGGGGGTGTACAGCCGCGAGAAGCGGTCGACGAAGCGCTGGGTCGGTGCCTTGGCGCCCTGTGCCTGCTCCACGGCCTTGATGATGCGCGCCAGGGTCGACTCGCCCGCGGCGGCGGTCACGCGGTACTCCAGGGCCCCGGACTGGTTGATGGTGCCGGCGAAGACCTGGTCGCCGACGCCCTTCTCCACCGGCAGGCTCTCGCCGGTGATCGGTGCCTGGTCGACGGTCGATTGTCCGCTGACCACCTCGCCATCCAGGCCGATGCGCTCGCCGGGCTTCACGCGCACGGACGCGCCCAGCGCGACTTCACGCACGGGCACCTCGCGCCAGTCGCCTTGGGCCTGGCGTACCGTGGCCATGTCCGGGGTCAGTTGCATCAGCCCACCGATGGCGCGTCGTGCCCGGTCCAGCGAGCGGGCCTCGATCAGCTCGGCCAGGGTGAACAGCACCATCACCATGGCCGCCTCGGGCCACTGACCGATCAGCACGGCACCCGTCACGGCGATGCTCATCAGGGCGTTGATGTTCAGGTTGAGGTGACGCAGCGCGATCCAGCCCTTGCGATAGGTGCCCAGGCCACAACCCAGGATGGCGCCGAGCGCCAGCACGGCCACGACCCATTCCGGCGCCAGGGCGGTGAAATGCAGGATTTCGGCCGCCAGCGCGGCCGAGGCGGACAGCGCCAAGGGCCACCAGCGCGTGCGGGTCGGTGTGCCAAGGGCCGCGCTGTCGGCATCGTCGGCCAGCGGTTCGGCGTGCATGCCCAGGCTGGCGATGGCCTGCTGGATCTCGGCCGTATCGGCCAGGGTGTGGCGCACGCCCAACACGCGGTTGAGCAGGTTGAACTCCAGCTGTTCGATGCCCGGCAGGCGGCCCAACTGGTCCTGGATCAGCCCTTGTTCGGTAGGACAGTCCATGGCCTCGATGCGGAAGCGGCTTAGGCGTGCGTCGTCGCTGGCCTGGTCCGTCAATGTCACCTGCGTCGGAGCGGCCTGGGTGCCGCAGCAGGTGTGTTCGGCGGGCTCATGATCGTGATCGTGATCGTGATCGTGATCGTGATCGTGATCGTGATCGTGATCGGGCGAAGCATGCGCGTGTTTATGGTCGTGGCTGACAGGCTGGCCCATGGACAGATCCCCGAAGATGCGTATTGCCAAAGTGAACACCCTGTAGCCACTATAGGGTCAAGCATCTTCGAAGAGGTGAGCGATGAAGATTGGAGAACTGGCGGCGGCCACCAATTGCGCCGTCGAGACTATTCGCTACTACGAGCGCGAGCGCTTGCTGCCTGCGCCAGCGCGTAGCGAGGGCAATTACCGGGTATACACCCAGGCCCATGTCGAGCGGCTGACGTTCATCCGCAACTGTCGCACCCTGGACATGACCCTCGACGAGATCCGTAGCCTGCTGCGCTTGCGTGACAGCCCTGAAGACCAGTGCGCCAGCGTCAATGCGCTAATCGACGAGCACATCGAGCACGTGCAGGCGCGCATCGACGGGCTGATGGCCTTGCAGACGCAGTTGACCGATTTGCGCCAGCGCTGCCAGGCCCGGGAAGCGCAATGTTCGATCCTTCAGCGCCTGGAGGTGACGGGTGCGGTGACGGCGGTGGACGTCGAGCATTCGCACGTCGGGCGCAGTCACGAGCGTTAGGAATCGGGGGCAGACGTCTGGGGCGTGTGATCTGGCGCTATCGCAGGCGAGCGGGCTTCGCGCCCATGAGTAGCTGAGCTACGAAGGTCTGCATGACACAGGGAAACACATGAGCCACATATCCCTTCATTCCGCCTAGTCACCGCATGCCATAAGGATCTCCTTGGTTCAGCTGTCCATCCAAAGCCCTGGCAGCAGGCACCCAGTGATCATCCGCATCGCCAAATTCTGTAAAATCGGAAAGTGCGGTTCTAACACGGCCAGTCGTGACGTGAGAATGGAGCCATCAGGTAGTTAAGGATTGCTGGCATGTCACGTTTCAAGTCACCGCCGCCTCAGGCGATACCGGTCGAGTTCGATCATCACGAAGATTTCAACATCGCTCACCCTTCCACAGGCCTGGAATCCTGGGGATTGGTAAAGATTACCAGTCAGTTGTTAAAGCAGCTTGGTGGGGATATCTACCTCAGGGCAGGCAAGCACATCGGGCCCCACAAAGGCTTCGGTGTACGCCACATCTGGCAGGAGCGTGGGCATGACCTGATAAAGTGGGGCTACCCAACGGTCTATGACGTGCCGCGCTTTGTGTCCGACATCATCATGCATGGCACGAACATCGTCTGTGAGTTCGACTCGATGAAGGGGAATGAGCGCTTGATCGTGCTTCGGGGTCGCAAGGGTTGCGCAGTATTGGCGGCTTGGCCTATCGACAATGATCAGCTCTATTACAGCGTGGTGACGGCTTATCGTAATCGTGCGCCAAATGGAAAGGCTGTGGGCGTAATCGAGGGTTTTCAAATCCCAGAAACGCCAAAGGCGCCAGAAGGCGCCCTTGACTGAAGAAGATACGCGGGAGGGTAGTCGCAGCGCTTGCTTAGCTAACCCTGAAGGGCTGGGTCACATGCCAACAGACCTGAGTCTGTTGCCGCTACCACACGGATGGCGTCTCCGTGCAATCCACACTCCAGATCCAATGTCGCCTGATGATCTTGGAGCCCTGCTCTTATTTCCCGCACATCCACTATAGCGCCACGATCTGCGTTATACAAGGTGGTTGGCGCCTGATCGACAGGTCAGCACTCCACCGAATCGCACTATCAGACCGCCATGGGCGCCGTCATGGGCGCATGGTGCTCATACCCTTCCAGCCGGAAATCGCTCGGCTCGATCCGCTCCAGCCACTCCGGCGCATAGATGCCCGTGTCCGCGAAGGCCGGCACGCGCTCGTCGATCACCAGCCGCGGCGCCGCGAGCGGCTCGCGCTTGAGCTGTTCGCCCAGCATGTCCAGGTGGTTCTCGTAGACGTGCGCGTCGCCGATGAAATAAGTGAACCAGCGCGGCGTGTAGCCCGTCAGCCGACCGAACAGCGACAGCAGCGCCGCGCCTTCGGTGAGGTTGAACGGCGTGCCGAGGCCCAGGTCGTTGGAGCGAATGTACAAGGTCAGGGAGATTTCCCGGGTCTCGACATTCGGGTGGAACTGGTACAGCAGGTGACACGGCGGCAGCGCCATCTCGTCGAGCTGGGCGCAGTTCCAGCCGTGGAACAGGATGCGCCGGCTGCCCGGATCGTTGACGATGGTGTCCAGGCACTGACGCACCTGGTCGATGGCCTTGTACAGCACCACGAACGCCTGTCCGTCTTCCTGGTCCTGGGCGATCTGGCGGAAGCCCTGCTGCTCGGCCAGGGCGATCGCCGCCGGGTTGCTCAGGGGAATGCGCTTGTAGCCCGGCCACTGGCGCCACTGTACGCCATAGATCTCGCCCAGGTCGTCATGCCCTTGGCGGAACGGGTTGGCCAGCCACTGGGCGTTCTCGTTGGCGTTCTGGTCCCAGACCTTGCAGCCCAGGTCGCGGAACTGTCCGGCGTCGCGCACGCCGCGCAAGAAGCCCACCATCTCACCGATCGCCGACTTGAAGGCCAGCTTGCGCGTGGTGATCGCCGGAAAGCCTTTCTGCAAGTCGAAGCGCAGCATGGCGCCGGGCAAGCTGATGGTGCGCACGCCGGTACGGTTCTGCTGCAGCGTGCCGTTCTCGATGACGTCACGCACCAGGTCTAGATACTGTTTCATGGCCTACCTGTAACGAAAACGGCAGGAGGATCGCTCCTGCCGTGGGAATCAAAGGGCGGGTTTCGCCGTCGGTGCACGATTATAAGCCCACCAGATCAAGCCCAGGCCACCAAGTATCATCGGCAGGCACAGCAACTGACCCATGGTCAGCCAGCCGAAGGCGATATAGCCCAGCTGGGCATCGGGCACGCGGACGAATTCGACGATGAAGCGGAAGAGACCGTAGAACAGCGCGAACATGCCCGAGACGGCCATGGTCGGACGTGGCTTGCGCGAGAACAGCCAGAGGATGACGAACAGCGCCACGCCTTCCAGGGCGAACTGATACAGCTGCGAGGGGTGACGTGGCAACTGCGCTGGGTCGCTGAACGGCGGGAAGACCATGGCCCAGGGCACGTCGGTCGGCTTGCCCCACAGCTCGGCGTTGATGAAGTTGCCGATGCGCCCGGCGCCCAGGCCGATCGGCACCAGCGGCGCAACGAAGTCCATCAGCTCGAAGAACGACTTGTTGTTGCGCTTGCCGAACCACAAGGCGGCCAGCATCACGCCGATGAAGCCGCCGTGGAACGACATGCCGCCCTTCCACACTTCGAAGATCAGCGTCGGCTGTGCCAGGTAGGCGGACAGGTCGTAGAACAGCACGTACCCCAGCCGCCCGCCGACGATCACGCCCATGGACAGCCAGAACACCAGGTCGGAGAGCTTTTCCCGACTCCAGGTCGGGTCGAAACGGTGCAAGCGTCGCGAGGCCAGCAGCCAGGCGCCGCCGATGCCGATCAGGTACATCAAGCCGTACCAGTGGATTTTCAGCGGCCCGATGGCGACGGCCACGGGGTCGATCTGCGGGTAAGGCAGCATGGTGGTTCCTCTTGGTTCAGAACAGGAAGCTGAGGCCGACGCTGAACAGCAGCGCGGCGAACAGGCGCTTGAGCAAGCGCGGTGAAAGCCTATGCGCCAGGCGGGCGCCGAAGCGGGCGAAGAACATGCTGGTCACGGCGATGCCGACCATCGCCGGCAGGTAGACGTAGCCCAGGCTGTGCGCGGGCAGACGCTCGTCGTGCCAGCCCAGCAGCATGAAACTGGCGGCGCTGGCCAGGGCGATCGGCAGCCCGCAGGCCGAGGAGGTCGCCACGGCCTGCTGCATGGACAGGCTGCGCCAGGTCAGGAAGGGCACGGTGAGCGAGCCGCCGCCGATCCCGAAGATCGCCGAGGCCCAGCCGACCACGCCACCGGCCGCTGCCAGGCCGACCTTGCCCGGGACCTCGCGGCGCGCCTTGGGCTTGAGGTCGAGGGCCATCTGCACGGCGACCAGCACCGCAAACACGCCGATGATCTTTTGCAGCGACGGCCCCTGGATCAGCGAGGCGGTCTTGGCCCCGAGCAAGGCGCCCGCGAGGATGCCCAGGGTCATCCAGGCGAAGATCGGCCAGCGCACCGCGCCTTTGCGGTGGTGCTCGAGGATGGCATTGATCGAGGTGAAGACGATGCTGGCCAGCGACGTGCCCACGGCCAGGTGGGTCAGGATCGACGGATCGACGCCTTGCAACGTGAAGCTGAAGACCAGCACCGGTACGATGATGATGCCGCCGCCCACGCCGAACAGACCGGCCAGCACGCCGGCACAGGCGCCCAACAGCAGGTAGAGTGCGAACTCCATGCAGCGTCCTCCAGAAAACCAGCCCGCATGGTAACGGAAGCTGGGCGCGAGGCCCTAGTGAACTCTGTCATGGCGCTGAAGGGCGCATCGGGCGCTGGTACAGTGGGGAACAACCTGGAGGTTCATCGATGTGCCTGATCGTCTTCGCCTGGCGTCCCGGCCATGCGCTACCGCTGATCGTGGCGGCCAACCGTGACGAGTTCTATCAACGCCCGACCCGCGCGCTGGGGCCCTGGCCGGAGGCACCCGGTGTGTATGCCGGGCGTGACCTGGAGGCCGGAGGCACCTGGCTGGGCGTAGGGCCCGAGGGACGCTTCGCTGCGCTGACCAATATCCGGCAACCTGGACAGCCGAGCGGTAGCCGATCGCGGGGTCACCTGGTCGCCGAATTTCTTCAAGGCGCCTTGGCGCCGCGCGATTATCTGGAGAGCGTCACGCGTGAAGTGAACGCGTACGCAGGCTTCAACCTGCTGGTCGGCGATGGCCGGACGCTGGGTTACCTGCATGCCCACGAGGGCATGCCGCGCCTGCTGGCGCCCGGCGTCTATGGGCTGTCGAACGCAGCGCTGGACACGCCCTGGCCCAAGCTGGTCAAGGCGCGACAGGCGTTGGCGCAGACGCTGGACACCCCCGAGCCCGAGCGGTTGCTGGCGCTGTTGGCAGACGAAACGCCCGTGCCTGACGCGGCACTGCCGGACACCGGCGTAGGGATGGCTACCGAGCGCTTGCTGTCCCCGGCCTTCATCGCCAGCCCCCACTACGGCACGCGCGCACGAACGGTGGTGATCGTCGATGCACAGGGACGAAGACACATGATCGAGCGAAGCCATGGCCCCCTGGGGACGGCACAGGGCGACGTCAGGCTGACGGTCTGAGCGGCGGCTCAGAGCGTCTTGTTCGCGCCGGGACCGATCATCCGCGCCAGGCCCAGGTTCTTCAGCGCCAGTTGCAGCGAACTGTGGATGACCTGCGGGTTGTCATGGGACATCGCTTCGCCGAGCATTTCGCGCGCCTTGCCCATGTCGATCTGGCGCAGCATCCATTTCACCTTGGGCAGGTTGGTGGCGTTCATCGACAGGCTGTCGAAGCCCATCGCCATCAGCAGCACCGCCGCCGCCGGATCGCCCGCCATTTCGCCGCAGATGCTCACCGGCTTGCCCTCGGCATGGGCATCGCGTACCACGTTCTGCAAGGCTTGCAGGACGGCCGGGTGCAGGTAGTCGTAGAGGTCGGCGACCCGTGGGTTGTTGCGGTCCACTGCCAGCAGGTACTGGGTCAGGTCGTTGGAACCGACCGACAGGAAGTCAACCTGGCGCGCCAGTTCGCGGGTCTGGTAGACCGCTGCCGGGATCTCGACCATGACACCGACCGGCGGCATGGGCACGTCGGTGCCTTCGTCGCGCACCTCGCCCCAGGCCCGGTGGATCAGGTGCAGGGCTTCCTCCAGCTCGTGGATGCCGGAAATCATCGGCAGCAGGATGCGCAGGTTGTTCAACCCCTCACTGGCCTTGAGCATGGCGCGCGCCTGCACCAGGAAGATCTCCGGGTGGTCGAGGGTCACGCGGATGCCGCGCCAGCCCAGGAACGGGTTGTCTTCCTTGATCGGGAAATACGACAGCGCCTTGTCGCCGCCGATGTCGAGGCTGCGCATGGTCACGGGGAGAGGATGGAAAGCCGCCAGCTGTTCACGGTAGATGGCCAGCTGCTCTTTTTCGCTGGGAAAGCGCTGGTTGATCATGAACGGCACTTCGGTGCGGTACAGCCCGACGCCCTCGGCGCCGCGTTGCTGGGCACGGGCGACGTCGGCGAGCAGGCCGGTGTTGACCCACAGCGGCATGCGGTGGCCGTCAGGCGTGATGCACGGCAGTTCGCGCAGCGCATCCAGGCCCTGGGCCAGCTGGCGCTCCTCCTCGACCACCTCGCCATACTGCTTGCGCAGCACCTCGCTGGGGTTGGTGAAGACCTCGCCCTTGTAGCCGTCGACGATCAACTCGATGCCGTCGACCTTGGAATACGGCAGATCCACCAGGCCCATGACGGTAGGGATGCCCATCGCCCGAGCCAGGATGGCCACGTGGGAGTTGCCCGACCCCAGCACCGAGACCAGACCGGCCAGCTTGCCTTCCGGCACTTCGCCGAGCATCGCCGGGGTCAGCTCCTCGCTGACCAGGATGGTGTTGTCGGCATACACCAGGGTCGACTGTCGCGCCTCCTGCAAATACGCCAGCAGCCGGCGGCCCAGGTCCTTGACGTCCGAGGCGCGCTCGCGCAGGTAGGCGTCGTCCATCAGTTCGAAGCGGTTGACGTGCTCGGTCACCACCTGGCGCAGCGCGCCCTGGGCCCATTGCCCGGTGCGGATGACCTGCACCACCTCGCCCCCGAGCGCGGCGTCTTCGAGCATCATCAGGTAGACGTCGAACAGCGCGCGCTCCTCGGGACGCAACTGCGTGGCCAGCTTGGCGGACAGGACACGCATGTCCTCGCGCACGCTTTCCAGGGCGGTGTTGAACAGCCGCAGCTCGGCGTCGACGTCGTCGACGGTCTTGTCGGGCACCACATCGAGGTCGGCCGGCGGCAGCATGACCACCGCGCGGCCGACCGCCGCACCGGGCGAACCGGGCACCCCGACGAAGCGCGCTTCCTGGATGCCCTTGCCCGGACGGCCGAGACCGCGGATCGAACCGGTGGCCTCGGCATGGGCGATGACCCCGGCGAGCTGCGCGCTCATGGTGACCAGGAAGGCTTCCTCGCCCTCGTCGAACTGACGGCGCTCCTTCTGCTGGATGACCACGACGCCGACGACCCGACGGTGGTGGATGATCGGTGCGCCGAGGAAGGACGCGAAACGTTCCTCGCCCGTCTCGGCGAAGTAGCGATAGCGCGGGTGGTCGGCCGCGTTCTCCAGGTTCAGCGGTTCTTCCCGCGTACCGACCAGACCGACCAGGCCCTCGTTGGGCGCCATGCTGACCTTGCCGATGGAGCGCTTGTTCAGGCCCTCGCTGGCCATCAGGACGAACCGGTTGCTTTCCGGGTCGAGCAGGTAGACCGAGCAGACCTGACTGCCCATGGCCTCCTTCACACGCAAGACAATGATCCCCAACGCCGTCTTGAGATCTTTGGCGGCGTTCACTTCCTGGACGATCTTGCGCAGCGTATTGAGCATGGCTCGGGGTCGAACTCCGTCGTCAGTCGCGCGTCAGAAGACGCGGTGCAAGCTCTTTGAGGGCGCGCCGGTACACCTCGCGCTTGAATGTCACCACCTGGCCCAGCGGGTACCAGTAGCTCACCCAGCGCCAGCCGTCGAACTCCGGCTTGCCGGTCAGGTCCATCCTGACGCGCTGCTCGTTGCTCACCAGGCGCAGCAGGAACCACTTCTGCTTCTGGCCGATGCACAAGGGCTGGCTGTGCGTGCGCACCAGTCGCTGGGGCAGACGATAACGCAACCAGCCACGTGTGCAGGCCAGTATTTCCACGTCCTGGCGTTCCAGGCCGACTTCTTCGTTGAGCTCTCGGTACAAGGCTTCTTCCGGCGTCTCTTCAGGGTTGATGCCACCCTGGGGAAACTGCCAGGCATCCTGGTTGATCCGTCGAGCCCATAACACCTGTCCGGCATCATTCGTGAGAATGATCCCGACATTGGGGCGGAAACCATCCGGGTCGATCACGGCAGCAACCTCGCAAACGCATGTCCAGGCATTGTTCCACAAAGCCTGCGAGCGCAGCAACGCGCCCGCCCGCTTATGTGCAGCGACCTGGAAACTCCGTATTCTGCGGGGTCTCACCCGAAGACGTTGCGAGCGACTGCGATGCGCCTGGCTTTATTCGACCTGGACAACACCCTTCTCGGTGGCGACAGCGACCATGCCTGGGGCGACTACCTCTGCGCCCGAGGCGTGCTCGACCCGGTCATCTACAAGCGCCGCAACGATGCGTTCTACCAGGATTACCTGGCCGGCACCCTCGACCTGCAGGCCTACCTGGCCTTTTCCCTGGAGATCCTCGCCGTGACCGAGCCGGCCACCTTGGCGCACTGGCACCAGGACTTCATGCGCGACTGCATCGAGCCGATCATCCTGCCCAAGGCCCTGGCGCTGCTGCAGCGGCACCGCGAGGCGGGCGACCAGTTGGTGATCATCACCGCGACCAACCGCTTCGTGACCGGCCCGATCGCCCGCCGCCTGGGCGTGCGTACGCTGCTGGCCACCGAATGCGAGCGCCGGGACGAACGCTTCACGGGCCGCAGTACCGATATACCGTGCTTCCGTGAAGGCAAGGTGACACGGCTCGAACGCTGGATGCTGGAGAACGGGCATGACCTGGAGGACAGCTACTTCTACAGCGATTCGATGAACGACCTTCCACTGCTGGCGCGGGTGACCCACCCGGTGGCGGTGGACCCGGATCCAGCATTGCGGGCGGAAGCCGAGCGGCGGGGTTGGGAGGTCATGTCGTTGAGGGGATGAGGCCGGCGTGTCGCGCTGACGGGTTCTGTGGGCCCTGCGGGCCCAATCGCGGGCAAGCCCGCTCCCACACCCGCCGTGGTGATGCAGCTCACAGTCCATGTGGGAGATTCTATGGTAATTGCCAAGCGCTCAAGCGGCTTTTGGACGATATTCCTCTCCGCTTCTGATCAGGGCAAAGACCACCCGAGCCAGCTTGCGGGCCAGCATGACCAGGACTTGAGTCTT
>NZ_JAAMQJ010000002.1 GCF_013523125.1 Pseudomonas entomophila
TAACAACTTCAACCACTTGACTCGCTGCGATCTCTCGAAGCGGGAGGCGAATCATACAGCGTTACAACCTGCTGTCAACCACCTTTTTCACCGCTTCCGGTCGAAACCGAAGCCCTTCCAGCGCTATTTCGATTCACACAACCTGTTGATTAACAAGGCGTTTATCGTTCCGACTGCGCTGGAAGTGGTGCGCATTATAAGGGGATCTGAAACCCCGTCAACCCTTTATTTCAAATAAAGTTCAAATACTTACGCGACCTTCTGAGTGCCTCAGATTACCTGCGCTTCGCGCAGGGCAGCCACCTGGGTGTCATCCAGGCCCAATATGCCTTTCAAGACCGTCGCCGTGTGCTCTCCTAATAAGGGAGGCGCGTGACGATACTCCACGGGCGTAGCAGACAAGCGCAACGGACTGGCCACTTGAGGCACGTGACCTGCCAGCGCATGGGGCAGTTCGAAGGCCAGGCCCCGGGCGATCACCTGGGGATCCTGGAAGGTCTGCGCGACATCGTTGACCGGGCCACACGGCACCCCCACCGCCTCCAGTTCACTGACCCACTGCGCCGTGGTCTTGAACACCGTGGCTTGCCGTATCAGCGGGATGAGCTCGGCCCGGTGCAGCACCCGCGCGCGATTGCTGGCAAAGCGTGGATCCTGCGCCCACTGCGGCTGTCCGGCCACTTCGGCGAAGCGCTGGAACTGGGCATCGTTACCCACAGTGAGAATGATGTCGCCATCGGCGGTAGGGAAATCCTGATAAGGCACGATGTTCGGATGGGCATTGCCCAGCCGCTTGGGCGCTATCCCCGTGGTCAGGTAGTTCATCGCCTGATTGGCCAGACAGGCGACCTGGACATCCAGCAGCGCCATGTCGATACGCTGCCCGACACCTGCACGCTCCCGATGGGCGAGCGCGGCCAGGATCGCCACGCTGGCATAGAGCCCTGTGAGGATATCGGTCAGCGCCACGCCGACCTTGACCGGCCCTGCACCGGCTTCAGGCTCCGGCTTGCCGGTCAGGCTCATCAGCCCGCCCAGCCCCTGCACCATGAAGTCATAGCCGGCACGTCCGGCATAGGGTCCCGTCTGACCGAAGCCCGTGATCGAGCAGTACACCAGGCGCGGGTTGAGCGCCGAGAGGCTTTCATAGTCCAGGCCGTACGCCGCCAGCCCGCCCAGCTTGAAGTTCTCGATGACCACGTCCGAGGCTGCGGCCAACTCCCGCACCAGGCGCTGGCCTTCCGGTTGAGTGAAATCGATGGTCACCGATTGCTTGTTGCGATTGGCCGCCAGGTAATAAGCCGCCTCACTCGTGTCATGACCATTGGCATCCTTCAGAAAGGGCGGCCCCCAGGCCCGGGTATCATCGCCGCTACCCGGCCGCTCGACCTTGATGACCTCGGCACCCAGGTCGGCCAGGATCTGGCCCGACCACGGCCCGGCCAGCACGCGCGACAGGTCCAGCACACGCAGATGCGACAGCGCGCCCATGCTCGCCCCCTTTCTCTCTCTATTAATAGAACGCCTGGATACCCGTCTGGGCCCGCCCCAGAATCAGCGCATGGACGTCATGGGTCCCTTCATAGGTATTGACGACCTCGAGGTTGACCAGATGCCGCGCCACGCCGAACTCGTCGGAGATGCCATTGCCGCCGAGCATGTCCCGGGCCAGGCGCGCGATCTCCAGCGCCTTGCCACAGGAGTTGCGCTTGAGCAGGGAGGTGATCTCCACCGCCGCACTGCCTTCATCCTTCATCCGCCCCAGGCGCAAGCAGCCCTGCAGCCCCAGGGTGATCTCGGTCTGCATGTCCGCCAGCTTCTTCTGCACCAGCTGGTTGGCCGCCAATGGCCGGCCGAACTGCTTGCGGTCGAGGGTGTATTGGCGCGCCGTGTGCCAGCACGCTTCGGCCGCACCCAGCGCGCCCCAGGAGATTCCGTAGCGCGCCGAGTTCAGGCAGGTGAAAGGCCCTTTCAAGCCACGCACCTCGGGGAAGAGGTTGTCCTCGGGCACGAAGACGTTGTCCATGACGATCTCGCCGGTGATCGAGGCGCGCAGCCCGACTTTGCCGTGAATGGCCGGCGCACTGAGCCCTTCCCAGCCTTTTTCGAGCACGAACCCGCGGATATCGCCGTCATCGTCCTTGGCCCAGACCACGAACACATCGGCGATCGGACTGTTGGTGATCCACATCTTGCTGCCGGAGAGCCGGAACCCACCCTCGACGCGCCGGGCACGGGTCAGCATGCCGGCCGGGTCGGACCCATGGTCAGGCTCGGTCAGGCCAAAGCAGCCGATCCATTCGCCACTGGCCAGCTTCGGCAGGTAACGCTGCTTCTGCGCTTCACTGCCGAACGCATGAATAGGCACCATGACCAGCGAGGACTGCACGCTCATCATCGAGCGATAGCCCGAATCGATCCGCTCCACCTCGCGCGCGATCAAGCCATAGCAGACATAGTTCAGGCCGCTGCCGCCATATTGCTCGGGGATGGTCGCCCCCAGCAGCCCGACCTCGCCCATTTCGCGGAAGATCGCAGGGTCGGTGCGCTCGTGCCGGAAGGCCTCCAGCACACGTGGCGCCAGCTTGTCCTGGGCGAACGCCGCCGCGCTGTCGCGCACCATGCGCTCTTCTTCGGTGAGTTGCTGGTCGAGCAACAGCGGGTCGCTCCAGTGGAACTGCGCCTTCGTCGTCATGAACACCTACCTTACGGCCATTCAAGGGGATCGGTGTTCAGCCTAGGCAGGGCCCGCGTTGAGAGCAAACGAGGATTGCGCACGCAGCTGTGCAATAACCTCACTCTATAGAGACGTTTGAACAAGGCTTCCGAGCCTGCGAAGTGAGATTTTCGTATGCGACGCAAGATTCCAAGCACCACGGCCTTGATCTGCTTCGAAGCAGCCGCCCGGCACCAGAGCTTCACCCGCGCCGCCGAAGAGCTGGCCCTGACCCAAGGCGCTGTCTGCCGCCAGATAGGTGGCCTGGAAACCTTCCTCAATGTCGAACTGTTCCACCGTACCCAGCGCGGTGTTCGACTGACCGAGGCAGGCTTGTCCTACAGCCGCCGGATCGCTGCCCAATTGGACGCGGTGGAACGGGATACCTTGTCGGTGATGCGCCAGCAGGGGGCCAACGTCATCGAGCTGGCCGTCGTCCCGACCTTCGGCACGCAATGGCTGCTGCCACGGCTGAAGGACTTCCAGCAGCGGTTTCCCGAGGTGACCGTCAACCTGACCAATCGCACCCGGCCTTTTCTGTTCGCCGATACGACCTTCGACGCCGCGATCTATTTCGGCGAGGGCGAGTGGCCTGGCACCCAGGTCGATCGATTGATGGGGGAGGGCCCGGTCCCGGTCTGCTGTCCCTCGCTGCTCGAAGGTCACCGCACGCTGAGCGCCCGCCAGATCGGCGAGCTGCCGCTCCTGCAGCAGACCACACGCCCCTATGCTTGGCGACAGTGGTTCGACAGCCAACAGGTGAGCGTGGCCCTCGACATGACAGGCCCACGCTATGAGCTATTCTCGATGCTGGCCCAGGCGGCCATGCACGCCATGGGCATCGCGCTGATCCCACCCTTCCTGATCCAGCACGAGCTCGAGGAAGGCCGACTGGTGATTGCCAATCCGCATGCCCTGGCCAGCACCAAGGCGTATTACCTGGTCGTGCCCGAGCGCAAGACCGAGTCGGCGTCCCTGCGCGCGTTTCAGGCCTGGCTGATCGAACAGGCGCGGTGCTATACGGCAGGCGGAGAAGCCTAGTAAACAATTTTAAACACTCGTTGGAAGCACACGGAATCACCTAAAGGTACGTTGTCACTCGTCATACAACCACATAAAGTCCCCGTTTCCCGGGCGCTTTCGATCATTTGCGACGCCCACGTTTGCAATCGCGCACCACCCCTCGTACTGGCGATTTTTTCTTTTACTCTGCGTAACACCCGGCCTTCCCGGGTGGCCCAATCGTGACTGCGATACACAATTACAAAGGCTCAGCGCAGGAGAGAGGACGTGCACATTGGTGTTCCGTTGGAGACGCAAGCAGGCGAAGCGCGGGTTGCCGCCACGCCGGAAACCATCAAGAAGCTGGCCGCTCAGGGCCATCGGATCACCGTCCAGCGCGGGGCCGGCCTCAGGGCCAGCGTGCCAGACAGTGCCTACGAAGCGGCCGGGGCGACGTTGGGCAGTGCTGCGGACGCCCTGGGTGCCGAACTGGTCCTCAAGGTCGCCGCTCCGGACCCTGAAGAGTTGAAGCAGATCCAGCCCGGCGCGGTGCTGGTCGGCATGCTCAACCCGTTCGACGCCGCGCGGATCGCTCAATTCGCCGCCCACGGCATCACCGCCTTCGCCTTGGAAGCCGCGCCCCGAACGTCCAGGGCACAGAGCCTCGACGTGCTGTCTTCCCAAGCCAACATCGCCGGCTACAAGGCGGTCTTGCTAGCGGCCTCCCATTACGCGCGCTTCATGCCCATGCTGATGACGGCAGCAGGCACCGTGAAAGCGGCGCGTGTGCTGATCCTGGGCGCGGGCGTGGCCGGTCTGCAGGCGATCGCCACCGCCAAGCGTCTGGGCGCGGTGATCGAGGCCTCGGACGTGCGGCCGGCGGTCAAGGAGCAAATCGAATCGCTGGGCGCCAAATTCATCGACGTCCCTTACGAGACCGATGAGGAGCGCGCCTGCGCCGAGGGCGTCGGCGGTTACGCACGCCCCATGCCTGCCAGCTGGATGCAGCGTCAGGCCCTGGCCGTGCACGAGCGCGCCAAGCAGGCCGATATCGTCATCACCACGGCGCTGATCCCGGGCCGCAAGGCACCGACGCTGATCAGCGCCGAGACGGTCGCGCAGATGAAGCCAGGCTCGGTGATCGTCGACCTGGCCGCTGCCCAGGGGGGCAATTGCCCATTGACGGTGGCCGACCAGGTGGTGGTGGAGCAGGGCGTGATCATCGTCGGGCCGACCAATCTGCCGGCTCAGGTCGCGGCCGACGCCTCGGCCTTGTACGCCCGCAACCTGCTGGACTTCCTCAAGCTGGTCTGCACGCCGCAGGCCACGCTTTCGATCGACCTTGAAGACGACATCGTCGCCGCCTGCCTGATGTGCCGTGATGGCAGCATCAGCCGCGCCGCTGCCTGAGGAGCCCGACCCATGCAAGACATGCTGATTTCAGACGGGTTGTACAACCTGATCATCTTCGTGCTGGCGATCTACGTGGGTTACCACGTGGTGTGGAACGTCACGCCCGCCCTGCACACGCCTCTGATGGCCGTGACCAACGCCATCTCGGCCATCGTGATCGTCGGCGCCATGCTGGCCGCGGCCCTCACGGTGACGCCGGCCGGCAAGGTGATGGGCACGCTGGCCGTGGCCCTGGCCGCGGTCAACGTGTTCGGCGGCTTCCTGGTGACGCGGCGCATGCTGGAGATGTTCAAGAAGAAAGCCAAGACCGAGGAGCGCAAGCAACCATGAGCATGAACCTGGTAACACTGCTCTACCTGATCGCCTCGATCTGCTTCATCCAGGCACTCAAGGGCCTGTCGCACCCGACCACCTCGCGGCGCGGCAACCTGTTCGGCATGGTCGGCATGGGCTTGGCCATCCTCACCACGGTCGGGCTGGTCTACAAGCTCGGCGCGCAGATGGGCTCGGTCGGCATCGGCTACGTGGTCCTGGGCCTGCTGGTGGGCGGCACGGCCGGCTCGGTCATGGCCAAGCGCGTGGAAATGACCAAGATGCCCGAACTGGTTGCTTTCATGCACAGCATGATCGGCCTGGCGGCCGTGTTCATCGCCATCGCGGCAGTCCTCGAGCCGCAGTCGCTGGGCATCGTCGCCGGCATCGCAGACCCGATTCCCACGGGCAACCGTCTCGAACTGTTCCTCGGTGCGGCCATTGGCGCCATCACCTTCTCCGGTTCGGTGATCGCCTTTGGCAAGCTGTCGGGCAAATACCGCTTCCGCCTGTTCCAGGGTACGCCGGTGCAGTTCGTCGGCCAGCACACGCTCAACCTGATCCTGGGCCTGATCACGGTGGCCCTGGGCCTGCTGTTCACCTTCACCGGTCACTACAGCGCATTCACGCTGATGCTGGCCCTGGCGTTCGTCATGGGTGTGCTGATCATCATCCCGATCGGCGGCGCCGACATGCCGGTCGTGGTGTCGATGCTCAACAGCTACTCGGGCTGGGCCGCTGCCGGGATCGGCTTCTCGCTGAACAACGCCATGTTGATCATCGCCGGTTCGCTGGTGGGCTCCAGCGGGGCGATCCTGTCCTACATCATGTGCAAGGCCATGAACCGCTCGTTCTTCAACGTCATCCTCGGCGGCTTTGGGGGCGACGTCGAAAGCGGGGGCCCTGCTGGCGCCCAGGAACAGCGCCCGACCCGCTCCGGCTCCGCCGACGACGCGACCTTCCTGCTCAGCAACGCCGACAGCGTGATCATCGTCCCAGGTTACGGCCTGGCCGTGGCACGCGCCCAGCACGCCTTGAAGGAACTGACCGAAAAACTGACCCACCAGGGGGTCACGGTCAAGTACGCGATCCACCCGGTGGCCGGTCGCATGCCGGGGCACATGAACGTGCTGCTGGCCGAAGCCGAGGTGCCGTACGACCAGGTGTTCGAGATGGAAGATATCAACGCCGAGTTCGGCCAGGCCGACGTGGTCCTGGTACTGGGGGCCAACGATGTGGTCAACCCGGCAGCCAAGAACGACCCCAAGTCGCCGATCGCTGGCATGCCGATCCTGGAAGCGTTCAAGGCCAAGACCATCATCGTCAACAAGCGCTCGATGGCCAGCGGCTATGCCGGCCTGGACAACGAGCTGTTCTACCTGGACAAGACCATGATGGTGTTCGGCGACGCCAAGAAGGTGCTGGAGGACATGGTCAAGGCCGTGGAGTGAGCCCCAGGACGAATGCCGTACCCATTGCGCTGCTGCGTGTCAGGACCTGTCCAGGCACACGGGGACGTACGGGCGGCGGCATTCGACCTTGGTCGCGGGACGGGGCAGGGCGAAATCACTAGACTGCGCATCTAGCTTGAGCAGCCCGAGATAACAACCATGTACCGTGATCGTATCCGCTTGCCCTCCCTGCATGACAAGGTCATGAGCGCGGCCGACGCCGCCAGCCTGATCCAGAACGGCATGACCGTCGGCATGAGCGGCTTCACCCGCGCCGGCGAAGCCAAGGCCGTGCCGCGCGCCCTGGCCGAACGGGCGCGTCAGTCGCCGTTGAAGATCAGCCTGATGACCGGCGCCAGCCTGGGCAACGACCTGGACAAACAACTGACCGAGGCCGGTGTGCTGGCCCGGCGCATGCCCTTCCAGGTGGACAGCACGTTGCGCAGGGCCATCAACGATGGTCAGGTGATGTTCATCGACCAGCACTTGTCCGAGACCGTGGAGCAGTTGCGCAACCAGCAGCTCACCCTGCCGGACATCGCGGTCATCGAAGCCGTGGCGATCACCGAACAGGGGCACATCGTGCCGACCACCTCGGTGGGCAACTCGGCCAGCTTCGCCATCTTCGCCAAGCAGGTCATCGTCGAGATCAACCTGTCGCACAACGCCAACCTCGAAGGCCTGCACGACATCTACATTCCGACGTACCGGCCGACCCGCACCCCAATCCCGCTGGTGAAGGTCGACGACCGCATCGGCAGCACGGCGATCGCCATCGATCCGGCCAAGATCGTCGGTATCGTGGTCAGCGACCAGCCCGACTCGCCGTCGACGGTGCTGCCACCGGACAGCGACACCCAGGCCATCGCCGATCACCTGATCGACTTCTTCAAGCGTGAAGTGCAGGGCGGTCGCATGACCAACCGCCTGGGCCCCCTGCAGGCAGGCATCGGCAGCATCGCCAATGCGGTGATGTGCGGCTTGATCGACTCGCCGTTCGAAGACCTGACGATGTACTCCGAGGTCCTGCAGGACTCCACCTTCGACCTGATCGACGCCGGCAAGCTGAGTTTCGCCTCGGGCAGCTCGATCACCCTGTCCGAACGCCGCAATGCCGATGTCTTCGGCAACCTCGAGCGCTACAAGGACAAGCTGGTGCTGCGCCCGCAGGAGATCTCCAACCACCCGGAAGTGGTGCGCCGGCTCGGCATCATCGGCATCAACACGGCGCTGGAGTTCGACCTGTATGGCAACGTCAACTCCACCCACGTCTGCGGCACCCGGATGATGAACGGCATCGGCGGCTCCGGCGACTTCGCCCGCAACGCCCACCTGGCGATCTTCGTCACCAAGTCGATCGCCAAGGGCGGCGCGATTTCCAGCGTGGTGCCGATGGTCAGCCACGTGGACCACACCGAGCACGACGTGGACATCCTGGTGACCGAGCAGGGCCTGGCCGACTTGCGTGGGCTGGCGCCACGGGAGCGGGCGCGGGCAATCATCGACAACTGTGTGCACCCGGACTACCGCGCGGCCTTGAACGACTACTTCGAGCGCGCCTGCGCGCGGGGCGGGCATACGCCCCACCTGCTTCGCGAAGCACTGGCCTGGCATGACAACCTGGAGATCACGGGTCGCATGCTGGCGGTATGAGGCCGCCTCGAGGCCTGGCCGAACGTCGCTCGACAGCGATGGGCCAGGCTTCGTCGTCTCTGTCGAAGCGCCCATGCCGCACCTGAAGGGCAACACCCAACTGTGCTGAATAAAACTGTCCTACTGTTACGGTAATTCTGCGGCTTTCCAGCCAAAATCCCGATTTTCTCACCAGGTAAGCACCTTTATGGTGCAGACCAGTACAGTTGTGCAAATTACCGGTGCAACAGTCGCCATCAACAGTTAACTGAGGCGCCGCAATACCCCCTAACTGTACCTACAGTAATGGACGCGAGAGGAGGATCATTGGCATCAGTTGAAATCACTTACTCGATGCCGCCACAAGCGGAAGGATGACTCATCATGGAACGTACCCTCAGTTCCGGCCTGGTTTTCGAAACCAACACCCAAGAATCCAAAGCGTCGCTGCCCCTGCGCGTCGCCTCCAACCTGCTGCTGTGGCAGCGTCGCGTTTCCAGCCGCCGTCAATTGGCTCGACTGGACGCCCGCCTGCTGGCCGATGCCGGTATCAGCGAAGCCCAGCGCCAGCAAGAGCTGAGCAAGCCATTCTGGCGCTAAGCAGGTCGCTGGTCCGCCCAGCGTCTTTAAAGAAACCCGTCGTGGACACCACGGCGGGTTTTTTTTGGTCTTGGAAAAAAGCGCGCCGGTACCTGACCGTAACAGTTCTCACAGAATTATTTTCCACTGGTACAGTTGCATGGGCCACTTGCGCCTATCGGCTCAGCTCCCGTGATAGTCTTGCTCTACTTTGGCTACCGAAATCGCGGCGATTGTCCTACAGTCCGCTTTAGACGTTCATCCTCTGCCTTACTTTTTAGGAGTTGCTCCATGCTTCGTCTTTCTCTGCTCGGCGGCGTTGCGCTCTTGACCCTGGCCGGCGTGGCCCAGGCCTCCAGCTTCGTCGTCACGACCGATTCGCTGGTACGAGGCATTGCCGCCTCGACCGACGCCACTTCCGATGCCTCGTCTTCGTTGCGTGACGACAAGATCGTCGAAGCCGCACGTGACGATGCCGCCAGCTTCGTGGGCAGCCAGGGTGCTATCCGCGGTGCCAAGCTGGAAAGCGCGTTCGCTTACCTGCGCCAGCAGGCCCCCACGCTGCAGGCCAGTGACGCCCAGCTGGCACAGGCCATTCTGGCCCATTGAAGTCTGTAACACCGTCGCGCACCCAGCGCGACGTCCTGCTCCCGTTCGAGATCCGTGTGAAACGTTCCATGCGTCAGGTTCTACCCTTTCTGCTGCTCTGCATCTGCATCGACAGCGCCTATGCCTTCGATACCACGACCCAAGGCCTGGTGATTTCAGGCTATGCGACGAGCCAGGTCACCACCGGGCCCTTCGACAGCAAGCTGGTGCGCCAGGCGCGCGACGATGCCGCCGTGTTCGTGGCGACCGACGGCCAGGTAGAGGGTGTGCGCCTGCGTGCTGCGCTCGACCACCTGCGCCGTGCACTGCCTGCGCAGACCCACGATGACCTTGAACTGGCGCGGGCAATTCTCGTCCAATGACCATTCCTCGATGCCCTGTCCTTTCCGGAGATGCTCCATGCGTAAACCGCTGATCGCCGCCGCTCTCGGCTTCCTGCTCCTGGCCGACGTGGCCCATGCCCAGACCCTGGTGGCCACCAGCAACATCATCGTGCGTGCCTTCGGCCGTTCGATCGACTTCACCTCGGACACCACCACCTCGATCCGCGATTCCAAGGTCGTGCGCGAAGCCCGTGACGATGCGGCCAGCTTCGTCGCCAGCCGCGGCGACATTCGCGGTGCCCAGCTCGAAGCCGCCTTCACGACCCTGCGTCAGCGCGTGCCTGAAGCGCGCGAGGCCAGCGACCAGGTCCTGGCCGAAGCCATCCTGTCCCTGTGAGGCGGCTGCGTGCCTGGCTGCTCGGCTGCGCCCTGACGCTGCTCGGCACGCCTGTCCTGGCTGACCTGCAACTGCAGGTGCAGGCACAGGACCTCGACGCCCCACAACGCCAGGCGACCCAGGCCCTGCTCGACGAAGCGCTGGCGAAGCTGCCGCCGTCGTTCAGGCAGCGCCTGGACCGCACGGTCCAGGTCAGCTGGACCTCGGGCATGCGCCACGATGCCTACGGGCAAGCTACGCCGAATGCCACGCTGACCCTCAACGCCCGGCTGCTGCCAGGCCTGGTCGATGGCAGCGCCGCCACGACGCCCACGGGCCGTACCCATGGCACGGTACGTCAAGAATTGCTGGCGACGGTCCTGCACGAGCTGACCCACGTCTATGACCGGGCACGTCTGTGGCCCGAGGCCGAGCGCCGCGTGATCAACCGCTGCCGACGCCAGCACGAAACCCTTGGTGCCGTCGGCCTGCCTCAGGCATGCCGCGGCCAGACCGAACGCCGCTTCACCCTGAGCGACGACCCGCGCCTGCTCGACCTGGCAGGCTGGCCGCAATACGTGGGCCGGCGTGGCGAACGCGAGCGGCACAACGGCCAGGTCGCCCGCAGCCCGGACAGCTACGAGCTGGACAGCCCCAAGGAATTCATCGCGGTCAACCTGGAGTACTTCCTGCTCGACCCGAGCTACGGCTGCCGACGCCCGGCCATGAATGCCTACCTTACCGAGCGTTTTGGCTGGGCGCCGGTGCAGTCGGCCTGTCCCAAGGGCCTGCCGTTCCTCAACGCCGGCAACGACTTCGCCCGCGAGCCCCTGGGCGAAATCGACCCGGAGCGCGTCTATGCCGTCGACTACCTGCTCGCCGAGGCCAACCAGAACTGGGTCAGCCGCTGGGGGCACAGCATGTTGCGCCTGGTCATCTGCGCCCCGGGGCGGCCCCGTGGGCCGGATTGTCGTCTCGACCTGGACCAGCACCTGGTGCTGTCCTACCGGGCCTTCGTCAACGATGTGCAGCTGTCGAGCTGGGACGGACTCACCGGCGCATACCCCTCGCGTCTGTTCGTGCTGCCCTTGGGCCAGGTCATCGACGAGTACACCAAGACCGAACTGCGCAGCCTGGCCTCGGTACCGCTCACGCTGGACCGTCCTGCGCTGGAGAACCTGATCCGCCAGGCCGCCGAGATGCACTGGAGCTACGACGGCAGCTACTACTTCATCTCCAACAACTGCGCGGTCGAGACGCTCAAGTTGCTGCGCAGCGGAACCGGCGACCCGCGTCTCAACGACCTGGACAGCATCATGCCCAACGGGCTGCTCGAGGTGCTCGAGAGCCGTGGACTGGCCGACACCCACGTGCTTGATGACTCGCGCGAGGCGCTGCGTCTGGGGTATCGGTTCGATTCGTACCGCGACCGTTATCAGGCGATGTTCAAGGTGCTCAAGCAGCAGCTGCCGGTGCCTCAGCCCACGGTCGAAGACTGGCTGGCGCTGGAGCCCGAGGCGCGTCGGCCCTGGTTCGCGCAAGCGGATCTGCGCACCAGCGCGGCGCTGCTGCTGCTGGAGCAGGCCAGCCTGCGTCGTCAGCTGTTGCTGGCCCAGGACGAGGTCAAGCAACGCTACCTCACTGCCCAGGCGCTCCAGGACGGCACCATCGACAAGGCCAACGCAGCCTTGCAGCAGATTCTCGCCAACAGCGGCTTCCTCAGCCGTCCGGCCGAGCTGCTGCCGAACACCGGCTACGGATTGCCCCAGGACGACGAACGCAGTGCCTTGCAGACGGTGAGCCGTGACCGCCAGGCCCAGTTGAACCGACTCAGCACTCACCTGGACCAGGAAATCCGCGCCCTGCTTGAACCGGCACGAGCCGCCGCCATCGTGGCCGTGGAAGGGAACGTGAAGCAGATCGGTGAACACCTGCGAGGGCTGCACAAGGCGGCAGGGGGGCTGGAGCTACCTTGACGGAGCGACGTCTGGCTCATGTCTCTGCTTCAAGGCATCGCTAGGAGAGGTCGCTCGGTGGATCCAGTGGAATTTCCCAAACGACTGCAGCCGATGTGCTCCGGCAGGCTGCATGGATCCTGTGGGAGATTCCATGGTTTGTGCCAAATGCGAATGTGGGCCCTGGCGGGCCCAATCGCGGCACAGGGGCCACCCGTAGCCACACCGCGATGAAGCAAAGTATTGCGGTCCTGTGGGAGCTGGCTTGCCAGCGATAGGGCCTGTGCATCCATCCCAGCATCAGCAGACCAGTTCCTGACCTGCAGTCCATGCGGTGAGGCTGCTGCCGCCATCGCGGGCAAGCCCCTCAAAGGGTTTGGGGGGAGACTCCACCGGGGCATCCGACCGACCGGGGCTGGATCTGCAGAGTCCATGACCGTCAGAAAGGCGTGCCACAGTCACCCCTGATTCGCCCACCCCATCCAGCCTCGACCCGACCTACTCGATGCGCCCCAGGTTCTCGGCCACATGGTCTTCCACCACGTCACTCCCGAGCGTCTCTCCCTGCTCGCCGGGCAGGTGTTCATCCAGGTGCAGCCACGACAGGCGGCTGTCGACCCAGACATGCCCCCGCGGCCTGACCTGCTCCGGCTTATCCAGCGTACCGACCGTCACATCCACGATATCCGGGCAACGCTGGGTCAGCAGCGCCACCTGCGCGCCGCACTCGCCACAGAAACACCGGACGCAGCTCGACGGCGCCGTATAGCGGCGCGGCGTGCCCTGCCGCCAGTGGAAACCCGAGCGCGGCACGGTCAGCCAGGTCAGCACGGGCGCTCCACTGGTCCTGCGGCAGATCGAGCAATGGCAATGGGCGACGTCCGACAGATCGCCCTCGACCCGATAGCGCAGTGCGCCGCAATGGCACCCACCTTCCAGCACAGTCGACATACGTCCTCCGGTCAGCTTTCGTGAAGCGAAAGCTCGGTGAAAGCTTTCGGCAATAGGATTAGGACACCACCGGCACAAGACCGGTCGGCCAGCAGCCAGGAAAAAATCCTGACGCGGCTCAAATCAACAACAACAATGGTGATTCCGATGTCCTTCAGTGCCCGCCTGCACCCTGCATTTCCTCCGCGCCTCCTCGCACAGCGCCAACCCCGCTGATCCGCCCCGAATCGTCCTGACTTTCGTCGCGCCACGCCTGGAGTACCGCCATGCTGACCTTCCTCGGCTTTGCCATGGTCATCACCTTCATGTACCTGATCATGACCAAGCGCCTGTCGGCCTTGATCGCGCTGATCCTGGTACCGATCCTGTTCGCCCTGTTCGGTGGTTTCTCCGCCGACATCGGGCCGATGATGCTGCAAGGCATCAGCAAGCTGGCGCCCACGGGCGTGATGCTGATGTTCGCCATCCTGTATTTCGCCCTGATGATCGACTCCGGCCTGTTCGACCCGGCCGTGCGCAAGATCCTCAAGCTGGTCAAGGGTGACCCGCTCAAGGTCTCGGTCGGCACCGCCGTACTGGCCCTGGTGGTCTCGCTGGACGGCGACGGCGCCACCACCTACATGATCTGCTGCGCGGCCATGCTGCCGATGTACAGCCGCCTGGGCATGAGCCCACGGATCATGGCCGGCCTGATCATCCTGGCTGGGGGCGTGATGAACATGACGCCCTGGGGCGGGCCGACCGCCCGCGCCGCCAGCGCCCTGCACGTCGACCCCTCCGACATCTTCGTGCCGATGATTCCAGCCATGGCCTTCGGCGTGCTGGCGATCCTGGGTATCGCCTACGTCTACGGCAAGCGCGAACGCGCTCGCCTGGGCGAGCTGAGCCTGCCGACCGACGACACCGACCACAGCCAGATCAGCGTGTCGCAGTTCCCGGAAGCCCGGCGGCCCAAGCTGCTGTGGTTCAACGCTGCCCTGACGCTGGTGCTGATGGTGGCGCTGATCGCCGGTCTGCTGCCGCTGCCGGTGCTGTTCATGATCGCCTTCAGCATCGCCATGATCGTCAACTACCCGTGCCTGCAACAGCAGAAGGACCGGATCGCCGCCCATGCCGGCAGTGTCCTGGCGGTCACTGGCCTGATCTTCGCCGCCGGGATCTTCACCGGCATCCTGTCGGGGACCGGCATGGTCGACGCCATGTCCAAGAGTCTGCTGGCGGTCATCCCGGACGCCCTCGGCCCGTACCTGGCAGTGATCACCGCGATCGTCAGCATGCCGTTCACCTTCTTCATGTCCAACGATGCGTTCTACTACGGCGTGTTGCCGGTGCTCTCCGAAGCTGCCGCGCACTACGGCATCACGCCGGTGGAAATGGCCCGTGCCTCGATCGTCGGCCAGCCGGTCCACCTGCTCAGCCCTCTGGTGCCCTCCACCTACCTGCTGGTGGCCCTGGCCGGCATCGAGTTCGGCGATCACCAGCGCTTCACCCTCAAGTGGGCAGTGCTGGTCTGCCTGTGCATAATGTTCGCCGCGCTGCTGATGGGGATTTTCCCGCTGTTCAGCAGTCTGTAGTACAACGACCTCACACCGCACGCCCCGTCCTTTCGGGGCGTCGCCATCATCACCCGAAGGAATTGACATGGAATGGCTGACCAGCCCAGAAATCTGGGTTGCCTTTTTCACGCTGACCGCGCTCGAGATCGTGCTCGGGATCGACAACATCATCATGATCTCGATCCTGGTCAGCCGCATGCCCAAGCACATGCAGCCCCGCACGCGCCTCTTCGGCCTGGCCCTGGCCATGGTCACGCGCATCCTGCTGCTGCTCTCGATCACCTGGGTCATGCGCCTGACCGCCGACCTGTTCGTGGTCCTGGGCCAGGGCATTTCCGGACGTGACCTGATCCTGTTTTTCGGTGGCCTGTTCCTGTTGTGGAAAAGCTCCCAGGAAATCTTCCACGGCCTGGAAGGCGAAGAGGAAGCCTCGGAAGAACCCAAGGGCAGCGGCGGCAAGTTCTTCTACACCATCGTGCAGATCGCCATCATCGACATCGTGTTCTCCTTGGATTCGGTGATCACGGCGGTGGGCATGGTCTCCCACGTGCCGGTGATGATCGCCGCGATCATCGTCGCCGTGCTGGTGATGATGCTCTGCGCCGGCACCATCGCCGACTTCATCGACAAGCATCCCTCGCTGAAGATGCTGGCATTGTCGTTCCTGATCGTCGTGGGTACGGTGCTGATCGCCGAAGCTTTCGACGTGCACGTGCCCAAGGGCTACGTTTACTTCGCCATGGCTTTCTCCCTGGCCGTGGAGGCCATCAACATTCGCATGCGCACCTCGCTCGCGCGCAAGAAGGGTGAGGCCGCCGAAGCAGTCAAGCTCAAGGACACCGCCGGCCATTGAGGCCAGCAGGTGCTCGTCGAACAAGGCCGCCTCGTGCGGCCTTGTTCTTTTCTAGGCCGTCCTTCGCCTCGATCGGGCCTGCGCGCTGGCGACCTGGCCCGGCAGCGACTACAGCTTAACCAGTACCACGCATTCGCCGGCCGCTGGGTCGGGCGTCATTGGGGGACCTGGCCATGCTGACCTTGCTCGACGTGTTGTCCGCCGTCACCCTTCTGGTCTGGGGCACGCACATCGTGCGCACGGGCATCCTGCGGGTCTACGGCTCGAGCCTGCGCCGCGTACTGGGTCAGAACATGAACCGGCGACCCCTGGCCTTCCTGGCCGGCATCGGCGTGACGGCCCTGGTGCAGAGCAGCAACGCCACGGCGATGCTGGTCACCTCGTTCGTCGGTCAAGGCCTGATGACGATGACGCCGGCCCTGGCGATCATGCTCGGTGCCGATGTCGGCACGGCGCTGATGGCCAGGGTGCTGACCTTCGATCTGTCGTGGCTCTCGCCGCTGCTGATCTTTCTGGGGGTGATTTTCTTCCTGTCGCGCAAGCAGACCCAGGCCGGGCAGCTGGGGCGCGTGAGCATCGGCCTGGGCCTGATCATCCTGGCGCTGCAACTGATCGTCCAGGCCGCGACGCCCATCACCCAGTCGCAAGGCGTGCAAGTGCTGTTCGCCTCGCTGACCGGCGACCTCCTGCTGGACGCGCTGGTCGGCGCGCTGTTCGCGCTGGTGTCGTACTCCAGCCTGGCGGCGGTCCTGCTGACCGCCACCCTGGCCGGTGCCGACCTGATCGGCCTGCCCGTGGCCATCGGCCTGGTGATCGGCGCCAACATCGGCAGCGGCCTGCTGGCCTTTCTCACGGCCACCTTGCAGAACGCCGCAGGCCGCCGGGTCGCGCTCGGCAGCCTGCTGTACAAGCTGATCGGCCTGTTGCTGGTGATCCCCGTGCTGCATCCGCTGGTGGACTGGATGCAGACCCTGAAGCTGCGTCCGCAGGAGCTGGTGATCGGCTTTCACCTGCTCTACAACACCCTGCGCTGCGTCCTGCTGCTGCCCACGGTCGGGCTGATGGCCACGCTGTGCGAAGCCTGGCTGCCCGACCGCCGCGAGCCGGTCAGCGCCGCGCAGCCACGCCACCTGGATCCGACGGCGTTGGCCACCCCCAGCCTGGCCCTGGCCAACGCGGTACGCGAGACCCTGCGCCTGGGCGACCTGATCGACAGCCTGCTCGACGTTCTCCGCCACGCCTTGCAGGGCAACGGCACTGTGCTGCCACGGCAGGTACGCCAGCTCAGCGAGGAAGTCGACGTGCTGTACAACGCCATCAAGCACTACCTGGCCAGGATGCCGCGCGAGGACCTGCCCGAGCAGGACAGCCGACGGTGGGCCGAAGTGATCGAGCTGGCCATCAACCTCAAGCTGGCCAGCGACCTGATCGAACGCATGCTGCGCAAGATCCAGCAGCAGAAGACCGCCCAGCGCCGTGCCTTTTCCGACGTCGGCCTGGAAGAGCTGACCACGTTGCAACAGCCTCTGCAGGCCAACCTGCGTCTGGGCCTGTCGGTGCTGCTCAGCGCCGACCCCGACGGCGCCCGGCAACTGTTGCGTGAAAAGCGTCGGTTCCGGGCACAGGAACGGCGCCTGGCGCATGCGCACGTCAGCCGTTTGCAACGCCGCGTCGTGCAGAGCATCGAGACCAGTTCGCTGCACCTGGAGCTGATCGCCGACATGAAGCGGTTGAACTCTTTGTTTTGCAGCAGTGCCTATGTGGTACTGGGTGGCTCGGACACGGGCGGGCTGATGCTCGACACCGTGCCGGATGAAACCCGCCTGCCCTGAACGCGTCCTGGACGCAGACTGGCCTGGAAGCTTACCCATGCGTTGCCTGATGTTCGTCGTACTGTTGTTTTGCGCGCTCCCCGGTTTTGCCCTCGACCGCTCACGCGTGGAAGGCTACCTGCTGCCCAATGGCCTGCAGGTCCTGCTCAAGCCGGGTTACGAACGTGACCACGTGTCGATTCGCCTGGTGGTGGGCGTCGGGCTGGACGATTTCGGCTGCGACCAGCGAGAGCTGCCGCACCTGCTCGAGCATTTGCTGTTCAGTGGCCTGGACGGGCAGGACGAGGGTGGGCTGGAGGCCCGCATGCAGGCCCTGGGCGGCGAATGGAATGCCTTCACCAGCAGCGCCGACACCACCTTCGTCATCGAAGCGCCCGCCCGCAACCAGCGCAAGGTCCTGGACCTGCTGCTGGAGATCATTCGCGATACCCGCTTCGACGAGAAAGACCTGGCGACCGCCAAGCAGATCATCGAGCGCGAGGACGGCGGCCACTACGGACACCTCCAGCGCTGGCTGGACCGTCAGGACATCGGTCACCCCGCCAGCGACCAACTGGCCACCGAACTGGGCCTTAAATGCAGTGAGCGCTCCGACGTGCAGGCCATGACCCTGAAACAGGTCGAGGACCTGCGCAACCGCTGGTACGCCGCCAACAACATGAGCCTGATCGTGGTCGGTGGCCTGGACAAGCTGCTGCCGGCCTACCTGGAGCGCACCTACGGTGAACTGCCGGCCACCGAGCCGGAAGACCGCCGCGCACTGGACAGCATCACCGAACAGGCCGAGCCGCGCCGCGAGCTGGTACGTGGCTGGGTCGGCGACAACGTCAAGCTGCACTGGCTGTTCATCGAGCCGGTGCTGGACACCGCCCATGACCAGACGTTGGAGCTGGTGGCGCGCTACCTCGACTGGGCCTTGTACGACCAACTGCGGCTCAAGCAGGGCCTGTCCTACGGTCCATCGGTAAAACGCCAGAGCTTCGGCGACAGCGGAATGCTCAGCCTCAATGCGGACCTCGAACGGGGCGATGTAGATCAGGCTGTCGAGGCCTTGCAAGGCCTGTTCGAGCGTCTGCGCAGCGAAGGTCTCGACCCGAAGACCTTCGCACGTATCCAGCAAGCCGCCATCGCCCGGGAAAGCTGGACGACCCAGGGCAACCCGGCGCTGGCCGACTATTACTGGGGCGCACTCAACGCCTATGCCGACGGCCGCGTGGCCGATCCGGCCAGCACCCTGCGTGACGTCACCCTGGAGGACGCCAACGCAGCGCTCAAGGCCCTGCTGAAAGAGCCAGGCTACGTGCGCATCGAAGCGCCGCTGCTGGGCGATGATGGCCTGTATGGCGTGCTGGCCCTGCTGGTCGTGCTGGCGCTGGCCCTGGTCTGGCTACGTCGACGGCGTCGCCGGCGCCAGCGCGCGCCCCAGGCCCGGCCCAGTGGCGCTACACGGCGGCGTTGAATCGACGGTATGCTGTGCGAGGTTTCCCATGCAGTCCTCATCGATGTCACTTCTCTCTCGCTGGCTGCACCGCCTGATCGAGCTGCTCAAGCGCTATCCGGGCGTCATGGCCCTGGGTGGCTTCCTGTCCGGCATCGGCAGCTTCATCCTGGTCGACCGCCAGGCCAGCCTGGCCAGCTGGATCGCCGTGGTGATGCTGGTCAGCTGGGTCTGGCTGATGCTCGAGAACACCCTGACCCGGCTGTTCGCGCGGACCTTCAAGCGCGAGATCCCGCAGCCGCTGCTGCGCTACGCCACCCAGATGATCCACCAGGAAAGCCTGTTCTTCGTCCTGCCGTTCTTCTTCGTCACCACCACCTGGAACAGCGGCCAGCTGGTGTTCACCGGCCTGTTGGCGGCGGCCGGCCTGGTCTCGATCATCGACCCGCTCTACTACAAGTGGCTGGCGCCACGACGCTGGCTGTTCATGGCGCTGCACACGCTGACACTGTTCGCGGCCCTGCTGACGGCGCTGCCGATCATCCTGCACCTGACCACCGCCGAGAGTTTCAAGCTGGCGCTGGGCGCCGCCATGCTGCTGTCCTTCCCGAGCCTGGCCAGCAGCTTCCCGATCACCGGCTGGCGCCGCGCGCTGGCGGTGCTGGGGCTGACCCTGGCAGTCGGCGCCGGGGGCTGGCTGCTGCGCTCCTGGGTTCCGCCCGCGACCTTGTGGATGACCGAGGTGGCCGTCAGCACCCAGGTGCAGGGCCGCGAGCCGGGCGACTCGCTCAAGGAAGTCAACGTGGACCAGCTGCGACGCAATGGGCTGTATGCCTACACCGCGATCAATGCCCCACGGGGGCTCGACGAGCGCATCTACCATGTCTGGCAGTTCAACGGCCAGGAGGTCGATCGCATCGCCCTGGACATCCACGGCGGGCGCAAGGAGGGCTACCGGGCCTGGACCCACAAGCAGAACTTCCCGCCGGACCCCACCGGGCGCTGGCAGGTGAGGGTGCTGACCGAGGACGGCCAGGTCATCGGCGTGCTGCGCTTCAAGGTCACTCAAGGGGTTCAGGCACGTGACGCGCGTCATCGCCGCCATGCCCCCTGTGCGCTCCAGGGCGCCGTCTCAGGCGAAGAACCAGTAGCAGACCAGGATCGCCGCCACCACCCCGGAGAATTCGGCCAGCAGCGCACACCCGACGGCGTGTCGGACGCGCTGGATGCCCACCGCGCCAAAGTACACGGCCAGCACGTAGAACGTGGTCTCGGTGCTGCCCTGGATGGTCGCCGCCACTAGGGCCGGGAAACTGTCCACGCCCTTGGCCTGCATGGTCTCGATCAGCAGGGCCCGGGCAGCACTGCCGGAGAAAGGCTTGACCAGGGCCGTGGGCAGGCCGTCGACGAAGCGTGTGTCCAGCCCCATCCACAGCACGGCGTGGCGAATGCCATCCAGGGCCAGGTCCAGGGCGCCCGAGGCGCGCAGCACGCCGACGGCGCAGAGCATCGCCACCAGATACGGCAACAGGCTCTTGGCGACGTCGAAACCTTCCTTGGCCCCTTCCACGAACGCTTCGTACACCTTCACTCGCCGCAGCGCGCCAATGATCAAGAACAGCATGATCACACCGAACAACGTCAGGTTGCCGAGGATGGACGACAGGCTGGCCAGCGCCGCGGTCGACAGCGTGGCCAAGACAGCCATGAACCCGCCCAGCAACAAGGCGCCGGGCACCAGGTAGGCCAGCACCACCGGATCCCACAGCCGCAGCCGCTGCATCACGGCGACCGACAGCAGGCCCACCACGGTGGAAACGCTGGTGGCCAGCAGGATCGGCAGGAACACCAGCGTCGGGTCCGGCGCGCCTTGCTGGGCGCGGTACATGAAGATAGTGACCGGCAACAGGGTCAGCGACGAAGCATTGAGCACCAGGAACAGGATCTGCGCGTTACTGGCGGTGGTCGTGCTGGGGTTGAGTTCCTGCAGCGCACGCATGGCCTTCAGCCCGATGGGCGTGGCGGCGTTGTCCAGGCCCAGGCCGTTGGCGGCGAAGTTCAGGGTGATCAGCCCCAGGGCCGGGTGGCCGGGTGGCACCTCCGGCATGAGCCGGGCGAACAGCGGGCCGAGCACCTTGGCCAGCCATTCGACGATTCCGGCCTGCTCGGCGATCTTCAGAAACCCCAGCCACAAGGTCAGGGTGCCGAACATCAGCACCATGACGTCCACCGACAGCTTGGCCATGGCGAAGATGCTTTCGACCATCGCTGCAAAGATGGCAGGGTTGCCAGCGAACAGCCACTGGGCCATGGCCGAGACGGCCGCCACCAGGAAAAAGCCAAGCCAGAGGCCATTGAGCATGCGTGCCACCCTTTGTGAAATGCGGGCGATGATAACGCATTGCGGCGCTGGGCTTCAGTGAGGGAAGGTGACGGCCTGACGAGAGACAGCGTGGGTCAGGCCTGGAGACGGCTCACCCGCAGGCGAGCCGTGGGGGTGCTCAACGATTGACAGGGTTACCGACCGCAGCCGACGACGCCTGCTTGTTGAGGTGCGGCAGGGCATTCCAGTAGGCCTCGCCCTTGGCCGCGTCGTACATGCCTTCCCAACGTGCGATCACCAGCGCCGCCAGGGCGTTGCCGACCACGTTCAGCGCCGTGCGGGCCATGTCCATGATCCGGTCGACACCGGCGATGAAGGCCAGGCCCTCCAGGGGGATGCCGACGCTGCCCAGGGTGGCCAGCAAGACCACGAAGGAGACGCCCGGCACACCGGCGATGCCCTTGGAGGTGACCATCAGCGTCAGCACCAGCAGCAATTGCTGGCTGATCGACAGGTCGATGCCGTACAGCTGCGCGATGAACAGGGCCGCGATGCTCTGGTACAGGGTCGAGCCATCGAGGTTGAACGAGTAGCCGGTCGGCACCACGAAGCTGCAAATGGACTTCGGCGCACCGTAGGCCTCCATCTTCTCGATTACCCGCGGCAGGACCGTTTCCGAGCTCGAGGTGGAGTAGGCCAGGATCAGCTCGTCCTTCATGATGCGCATGATCTTCAGGATCGAGAAGCCGAACAGGCGGGCGATCAGGCCCAGTACCATGAAGGCGAAGAAGGCGATGGCGAAGTACACCAGCAGCACCAGCTTGGCCAAGGGCAGCAGCGAAGAGAAGCCGAAGTTGGCCACCGTCACGGCGATCAGGGCGAACACACCGATCGGCGCGTAGTTCATGATCATGTGGGTGACCTTGAACATGGTTTCCGAGACGCCCTGGAACGTGCGTACCAGCGGCTCGCGCAGGTCCGCCTGCAGGCTCGACAGCCCGAGACCGAACAGCACCGAGAAGAAGATGATCGGCAGCATCTCACCGCGCATCAGCGCCGCGAAGATGTTCGACGGGATCAGGTTGAGCAGGGTTTCGACGAAGGCATGCTCGTGCTGCACTTCGGCTGCGGTCGCCTGGTACTTGGAAATGTCCACGGTACCCAAGGTACTCATGTCGATCCCGGCACCTGGATGGAACAGGTTGGCCAGAAGCAGACCGACGACGATGGCGATGGTGGTCACGATCTCGAAGTACAGGATGGTCTTCAGGCCGATGCTGCCCAGTTTCTTGGCATCACCGACGCCTGCGATGCCCACGATCAGCGAGGAGATCACGATCGGCACGACGATCATCTTGATCAAGCGGATGAAGATGTCACCCGCCGGTTGAAGCACGTTGCTGATCCACCATGCCTTTTCTGCACTGAAATGGTTCAGCAAGGCACCGACGGCCACGCCGAGGATCAGGCCGATGAGAATCTGCCAAGCGAGGCTTAGTTTTGCCTTCTTCATGTCTCCACCTTCTTGTTTGCACATCATGGATATCTGGCTGAAAGCCGCCTCTTAGAGCGGTTCCTGCGCAAAATCGCTACGTCCCGAGACGGTACATCCGCTGAGCGGTCGGCAGACCTGACACGGGTACCGGGAGCAAGGCCCGGTGAAAAAGTCGGCAACTATTGCGATGACAGGCACCCCCGTCTAATGCCGTAAACGAGTGGCCCATGCCGAATCGGCATGAAGAGAAGGCGGTTTCGACGTGACTTCAGCGGGGGGCAAAACGTGTGTTCGGGTTGCCGAACAGGGCTACAGCGCCATTTCCGGCAGGTGCGCAGGCGTCTTCACCACAACGCGATCGATTTGTTCGACAATCCGAATGCACAGGGACGCGCGACCGAGAACCTGCAGGACAGAGGAAAAAAATGGATATACGGCAGGCGTGGAAGAAGAGACGTGGCTCATGTCGAAGGAGCGCTTCGGAAGCCAGGTCGACCGACGTCACGCAGTCTGCGTCGATCGACCCGATGCTTCCGATGCCACTTCACCTGACCCGGCCCCTGACAGGAGGTACTCCCTGTACCTCTAGGCCGCTTCGACACCCATGGTCAAAGCAGCCCGGCCCCTTGGTCATGCGCTGGGCCCTCATCGAGCCAGCGCACCATAGAAGCTGCAATCCAGAAAAGGTTCAGCTTCCGTTGATAACCGTACGCAACCGGTGGTCAGTACCAGGCCGGATCGCGTTTCAACTGCTCTTGAAGCAGTTTTTTCATGCCATCGTCCGGTTCGCCCAACCACGTGTACGTGGCATGACGCGTCGGCGACTTGTCCTGCGGCAACCCTTCGGGGACCTCGACCAGCATTCCGTAGGCCTCTTCCTTGTCCCAGCTGAACGCCACGATCAGCCGCTTGTAGGTGCAGTTGCCTTCAGACTCGCACACGGGGCCGACCAGGTACTTGTCACCGTCCTCGGTCACAGCCGACATCTGCTGAGGCGAACTACCGCTCAGGTTGATGACCCAATCAGGCAGGCGCTCCTGCTGGCGAACCACCTTGCCCCAGGTTTCGCGGTACTCCTGGTCCGAGCCAAGCAGCTGGTTGGCCCGGACCTGGCCATCATTGGCCGCCATGACCGCGCTGCTGCTGCCCAGGACGAGGGCGGCAGCCAGAGCTCGGCAAAGCAATGCCTTCATTACGACTATCTCCTGCCACGGCCGAAGAAGAACGACGCCACGAACAGCACCAGGAACACGATGAAGAGAATCTTCGCGATACCGGTAGCGGCGCCAGCGATACCACCGAAGCCCAGAACGGCAGCGACAATGGCGATGATCAGGAAGGTAATGGCCCAGCTCAGCATGGTGTTTCTCCTTTTTACTCTTTGTTGAATCCTGAGGCCGGGTCAGAAGACCCAACTGTCTTGGTGAACGACGCTATCGGTGGTTGCAGAAGACGCTTGCGAGACGGGCAGGTGTTCCGGTGCGCTGACCGGCATGCTTGCCCGGGTGGCCTGGATGTGCGCGATCAGTGCGGTTTGTGCCGCCACCTGATCGGCCATGCGGGCCGACTGCCAGGTGTGGTACAGCTGCCCGATCAACAGGGTGACCATCAACGCGAACGTGACCAGCAATACCTGGCGCAGGGGCAGGGTGTGGGTCGTGTCGCGGTGGGTGGTCTGGCCGTTCATGCCGTTACTCCTGTTGTTCGTATTCTGCGGGTCGTGCAAATAACAGTGCAGTCAGCATGCCAGTCTTAATCCGCTAAAAAATTCCTTTAAAAACAATGAGTTATGTAAAAAGACCATGGCCGTGTAGGACGTATCCTGCACGATCCCTGAAATAGTTCCGTGCGATTTGCACGATCACCCCTCGACCTTGGTCGCGACCTTGAGCAGGTCGGGGTCCACGCCCCTTACGCCCAGGATCTGCCGGGCGATCTCGACGGCAATCGACTTCTGCTGTGCACTCACCACCTCGCCGGACAGACGTACCATGCCCTCTGCGCTGGTCACCTTGATCTTCAGCACGTCCAGGTTGCGACTGAAGCGATAGCTTTCCTGGATCTTGTCGACGATCCACTCATCGTTCGGCTGAGTGGACGAGGTGGCCTCGACAGGGGTAGTACGGGCCTGAACCATGGCCATACTGTCCAGGCTGATCAGATTGTTCACCAGGTACACACCTTCGGTGCTGCGCGCCAGGACACCGGCCAGTTCCTTGGCGTCTGCGTTATCGACCTTGCCACGCAGGGTCACGACGCCCTCCTGGGTCTGCACGTCGACGGCGGCCTGCCGGGTCAAGGTGCTCCAGGCCAGCCGCGAGCGGACGATGGCAGCCAGCGTTGCGTCTTCCAGGCGCTGCGCGTAGGCCTTGAGCTCCAGCGGCTGCTCGACCAGTTGAGGGTTCACGCGCAACTGGTTGTCCACCTGTTCGATACCCCGCGTCGCCTGCGCCACGTCCTGCGCCAGCAGACGCTGCACGTCATTTTCCACTTCGCCCGTCAGGACGGCGGCCTGGCCCTCCACCTGGGCGTCGATGGCAAAGGTATTGAGGACGCGGTTGAGGGACAACGCCGTCTGCACGGCCCCCTCCAATCGCGCCTCCTGGGTGGTCTCGGCCTGGGCCGCAGGAAGCAGACAGGCTTGGCCCAGCATGCAGAGGCCTATCCAGGCAGCGTTTCGGTGAGCGGTGAACATATCCATCTCCTGTCGGGCATTAAAAAAGGCGGCTCGCAACGACCATGCCAGCCCTTATTTGTAGGAAAAACTCTACAATTCAATGAGTTAATGGCTGCGACATAAAGCAGCTAGCGTGCATTCGGCAAAATCAATCAGAATTGACCATGCAACTTGCCCGATTTTTCCGACACTAACCGAGATAATTCCCAAAGGAGCGTAGGAAATGGATTCAGCCCAAGACAGTCAGGGCCGTATTCTGCTTGTGGACGATGAGTCAGCCATCCTGCGGACCTTCCGTTATTGCCTGGAAGATGAGGGCTATAGCGTCGCAACGGCCAACAGTGCCGCTCAGGCCGATACGCTGCTGCAACGACAGGTGTTCGACCTGTGCTTCCTGGATTTGCGTCTGGGAGAAGACAACGGTCTGGACGTGCTTGCCCAGATGCGTATCCAGGCACCCTGGATGCGGGTGGTGATCGTCACCGCGCATTCGGCCATCGACACCGCGGTGGATGCGATCCAGGCCGGTGCGGCCGACTACCTGGTCAAACCGTGCAGCCCGGACCAGCTGCGGCTGGCCACCGCCAAGCAATTGGAAGTCCGCCAGCTGTCGGCGCGGCTGGAGGCTCTTGAGGGTGAGGTCCGCAAGCCCAAGGACGGCCTGGACTCCCATAGCCCGGCCATGATGGCGGTGCTCGAGACCGCACGCCAGGTGGCCACCACCGATGCCAACATTCTCATTCTGGGCGAATCGGGCACCGGCAAGGGCGAGCTGGCACGGGCCATCCACGGCTGGAGCAAACGGGCACGCAAGGCCTGCGTCACCATCAACTGCCCGTCCTTGACCGCCGAGCTGATGGAAAGCGAACTGTTCGGCCATAGTCGCGGTGCCTTCACCGGCGCCAGCGAGAGCACGCTGGGTCGGGTGAACCAGGCCGACGGTGGCACCCTGTTCCTCGACGAGATCGGCGACTTCCCGCTGACGCTGCAGCCCAAGCTGCTGCGCTTCATTCAGGACAAGGAGTACGAGCGGGTCGGCGACCCGGTGACACGCCGTGCCGATGTGCGGATCCTGGCAGCGACCAACCTGAACCTCGAGGAAATGGTCCGCGAAGGCAAGTTCCGTGAGGATCTGCTGTACCGCTTGAACGTCATTACCTTGCACTTGCCGCCCCTGCGCGAGCGCAGCGAGGACATCCTGACCCTGGCCGATCGTTTCCTGGCACGCTTCGTCAAGGAATACTCGCGCCCGGCCCGCGGCTTCAGTGAGGAGGCCCGCGCGGCCCTGCTCAACTACCGTTGGCCCGGCAACATCCGTGAGCTGCGTAACGTGATCGAACGCGCCAGCATCATCTGCGGCCAGGAGCGGGTGGAGATCACCCACCTGGGCATGGGCGAACAGCCTGCCGGGAACGCACCGCGCGTCGGTGCCTCGATGAGCCTGGACGAACTGGAACGGGCCCATATCGGCGCCGTGCTGGCGACCAGCGACACGCTGGAGCAAGCGGCCCGTACCTTGGGCATCGATGCCTCCACCCTGTACCGCAAACGCAAGCAGTACCACCTATGAAATGGGCGATGAAGCTGCGCACACGGCTCTTTCTCAGTATTTCCGCGCTGGTCAGCGTGGCGCTGCTGGGCTTGCTGCTCGGGCTGGTGAGTGTCATCCAGATGGCCTCGGTGCAGCAGGAGCAGGTGCGCGTCACCACGCAGTCGCTGGCACTGGGCTTGAAGTTGCGACAGAACCTGGGTGACCAGCTGGCCTTGATCCTGAAGGCCGACTCCGACCGCGAGCGCCTGCTGAGCCTGCAGAACGAATTCCAGAGCGTGCTGGACGACGGCGCCGACCTGGACAGCGCCAAGGCCGGCTTCGGCAAGACACGGGCGATCTACCAGCGCTTCCTGCAAGCGTACCGCGAGTCCGCGCAACCGTGGCGCGACATGAGTCCCGAAGCGCCGCTGGGTGCAGCGTTCAATGCCATCCGCACCGACCTGATCGATGCTCATCAGCGTGCCCTGGCGCACATCGGCCAAAGCGGCGAGCAGGCGCGCGACCGTGCGCTGCTGGTCGGCGGCCTCTTGGGCATCATGGGGCTGACCGTCCTGGTGCTGGGCTTCATCACCGCCCACAACATGGCACGCCGGTTCGGTCAGCCGATCGAGGCCTTGGCCAAGGCCGCCGACCAGGTGGGCGAGGGCAACTTCGATGTCACGCTGCCGGTGACCCAAGGCCAGGAGCTGAGCTTGCTGACCAAGCGGTTCGGACTCATGGCCGACGCCCTGCGCAAGCACCAGGCGACCAACGTCGACGAGTTGTTGGCCGGGCAACAACGCTTGCAGGCCGTCCTCGACAGCATCGACGATGGCTTGCTGATCATCGACCGCCAGGGGCGGTTGGAACACCTCAATCCCGTGGGCCAGCGCCAGCTCGGTTGGGACAACAGCCGCGTCGGCGTCAGCCTGGCCGAAGCGCTGCAGCGACCTGAACTCGAGCAACAGCTGCGCCAGGTCCTGCGCGGCGGCAGTCTCGACCGTCCGCCCGAGGACCTGAGCCTGGAGGTCGATGACGAGTCGCGCCTGCTGACCTACAGCCTCACCCCCGTCAGCCATCCCCAAGGGCCGATCCTGGGTGCGGTCATGGTCTTGCACGACGTCACCGAACAGCGGGCCTTCGAGCGGGTCCGCAGCGAATTCGTGCTGCGTGCGTCCCATGAGCTGCGCACGCCGATCACCGGCATGCACATGGCCTTCGGGCTGCTGCGCGAACGGCTGAAATTTCCGGTCGAGGCGCGCGAGAACGACCTGCTCGAGACCATCGGCGAGGAAATGCAGCGCCTGACCCAGCTGATCAATGACCTGCTGAACTTCTCGCGCTACCAGAGCGGGCTGCAGAAGCTCGAACTGGCGCCGTGCACGGTGGAGGATCTGCTCCAACGCGCCATCGATCGCTTCGCGGTGCAGGCCCAGGCCAAGCACATCGAGCTGGTCCAGGAGCTGGAACATCATCTGCCGCGCCTTCAGGCGGACGTCGCACAGCTCGACCGCGTCCTGGACAACCTGCTGCACAACGCCATTCGCCATACCGCCCAGGGCGGGCGTATCTGCCTACAGGCACGGCGCCATGCCGAACGCGTGATCATCAGCGTGGAAGACAATGGCGAAGGCATCGCCTACGGGCAGCAAGGCCGTATCTTCGAACCGTTCGTCCAGGTCGGTCGCAAGAAAGGCGGTGCCGGGTTGGGCCTGGCCCTGTGCAAAGAGATCGTCCAGCTGCACGGCGGCCGCATGGGTGTGCTTTCCCGACCTGGGCAAGGCACCCAGTTCTACATGGCATTGCCGGCCTAGGGGCGGGCCACGAGACGGTCAGCGCCGGGCCGGCGTCCGGCGCTGACCGTCGCTGACCAGCTGGATGAACTGACGGGCCGTCAAGGGCCGGGCGAACAGCCACCCTTGGCCATATTCCACGCCTTCGCTGCTGAGCAGCTCGGCCTGGTCCTCGTATTCGACCCCCTCGGCGATCACCTGCAACTGCAAGGCATGGGCCATGCGCACGATGTGCGGGGCCACGCCACTGCTGGCGGCATCGTGCCCCAACGCATCGATGAAGGCCTTGTCGATCTTCAGGCAGTCGACCGGCAAGGTCTGCAGATAGGCCAGGCTGCAGTAGCCCGTGCCGAAATCATCGATCAATACCTTGTGGCCCAGGCTGCGCAAAGCCTGCAAATGGTCACGGGCCACGTCCACGTCGACCAGGCCACGCTCGGTCACCTCGAAGGCGATCTGTCGCGCGTCGACGCGGTGCAGCGCCAGCAGACGGGTCGCCAAGACGCCGATGCGGGGCGCCATGACGTCGCAGGCCGCCAGGTTGATCGAGATGTACAGCTGCGCGTGCGTGCGCAGCAAGGTGCCCAGCTGCTCGAGCACACGTTGCAAGACGAAATCGGTCAGCGGACGGATCTGACCGGTGTCTTCGGCCAGCGGAATGAACAGGTCAGGACTGGTCAGGGTGCCATCGGGGCGGCGCCAGCGCACCAAGGCCTCGGCGCCCACGCAACGGCGGTTGGTCAGCGTGAAGATGGGCTGGTAGAGCACCTGCAGCTCACCCCGGCGCAAGGCCCCTTGCAACGCAGCGCTCATCGAGCGGCGTTGCAGCGCCAGCTGCCCCGTCAGCCAGCCGATGCAACAGGCGGTCAGCAGGCTGCCGATCACCAGCAGCCAGAGCAGCCTGCCCAGCTCCAGCGGCGCCGAGGTGCGCGGCACGATCAGGGCCAGCTGGTAGTCGGGCGACTTGGTCGGCATGCGGTAGATGAGGCGATCCGGCAACTCGATCAGGGCCTGCGTCGGGGCGATGGGCCACGTGACATGGGGCGGCCAGGGCTGTACCGGCCCCAGGACCGGAATGGCGCGTGTCCCCTGATCGAGCAGTACCAGCACGCTGCCACCGACCGGAAGGTCGACGACGTCGGTCAGATGGCCACGCGAGGTCGAGACCAGAAAGCGCCCACGCCCCAGCATCAGCGCTGCCAGATTGTCGTCGGGCTCGGTGGAGGTATTGAGCCAGATGCTGTAGACCGGGCCGTTGATGTCCGGCGCTCGCAAGGGGGCTTCCCAGCGTGCGCCTTCGCGGATCGAGCACACGGTGGCGCCGTCCACGTAGGCAGCTGCGTAGACGAAGCGGAATCGGAACCCCACCTGCCGCAATGCGGCCAGCATCGCGCTATCGCAACGCCTCGAGGGCAGCGCCTGCAACTGGTCCACGCCCTGGCGCAGTTGCCCGAACACTTGCTCGAGCCGCTCCAGAAAGCGCTCGCCCCGGGCATTCATGGAGGCGATCTCCTGTTGCTTCACCTGGTGCATGGCCAGGGTCAGGCTGATCGCCAGCAGCAGGCTCGCACTGAGCAGGGTCGCGACCAGGGCCAGTAGCCGTGGTCGCTGCAACAGGTAGGCGAAAACAGGGGCGAGCGCTGACATCCAAGGTATCCGGTCGAGTGTCCATGAGCAGGGCAACTGTCCGGCAAGTCAGTCTCTGGCAAGAGCGCTTCAATGCATGCTGTTCAGCACTTGCAGGATAGCTGCGGTTTGCGCATCCGCCACGCCATCGTAACGCTGGGGCCGGAAGTGCATCTGGAAGGCCACGAGCGTCGCACGAGTGGCCGGGTCCCAGACACCGGTCGGCTCGATGGCATAGCCAGCGCGCGCCAGCTGCTGCTGATACCAGCCGATGCTCGGTGGGTTCACGGCATAGTAGGCCTGCTGCCGGGCCACGGCATTGGCGTCGGGCCAGAGCCCCAGGCCGGCATCGGCCAGACGCTTCCAGGGGAACAACGGGCCTGGGTCCTGCTTGCGCGCCGGGGCGATGTCGCTGTGGCCGATGATGTTGCGCGGTGAGATACCGTGGCGCTTGACAATGTCCTTGACCAGGGCGATCACCGCCTGCACCTGCGCCTCGCTGTAGGGGTACCAACGACGCCCCGTGGGGGTATCGGTGAAACCTGGGTTGACGATCTCGATCCCGATGGAGCTGGAATTGAGCCAGGTCCGACCCTGCCATTGGCTTTCCCCGGCATGCCAGGCCCGGCGGTTCTCGTCCACCAGCTGATAGACCGTGCCGGCGTCATCGCCGATCAGGTAGTGGCTGCTGACCTCGCCCTGGGTCAGCAGCGCCAGCGAACGCTCCAGCGAGGCGTTGGTGTAATGCAGAATGACGAACTGGACGCGGCTGTCCTGGTTGGCCGAGACATGGCTGCGGTCGATGCGCAGCCCTGAAGAGCAGCCCGCGAGCAACAGCAACAAGGAGGCGAGCACGAGTTTTTTCATAGGACGAACGAGCATCTGGCATGAGGGTCGCCTCAGTATAACGAGCTGATCGGCCAGCGCACCTGGTGCGCGACGGGTCGCGCCAGCCAGGCAGGGCCAGGGCTGACCGGTTTCAAGGGTCGGTTTCGACCCGGTTGCGTCCCTGGGCCTTGGCCCGGTATAGGGCCTGGTCGGCACGCTTGAGCACCGTCTCGGCCTGATCGCCGATCTGGAAGGCGCTCACGCCGATCGACACGGTCACGGTCACCCGCTCGCCTTTGAAATGGAACGGGCAGGCCTCCACGGCGGCACGCAAGTCGTCGCTCAACGCGCGCCCGGCTGCCAACGCGCTGCCCGGCAGCAGCAGCACGAACTCTTCGTCCCCGAAACGGGCGATGAAATCCCGGCCACGCAGACGCGTGCGCATCACGTTGGTGACGATCTTGAGGACCTTGTCTCCGGCCAGGTGCCCGTAACTGTCGTTGATCCGCTTGAAGTGGTCCAGGTCCAGGATCGCCAGGCACAGTGGCTCGGCGGACGCCTGCCAGGCCTGCACGTCGTGGTCGAGACGTTCGCTCCAGGCTGCCCGGTTGGGCAGCCCGGTAAGAGGGTCGACCAGGGCTTTCTGGCGCTGCTCCTCGAGGTGGCCGCGTACGTCCAGCGCCTCCTGCTCCATGGCCGCCACACGCTCGGCGAGCCCTTGCAGGCGACCGGCCAACGCCTGTTCACGCTGATCCCGTGCCCGGCAGTGCTCGTCCAGCGTGGTCAGCAGGCCTTCCAGGCGGTTGTCCAGGATCGAACGCACGCTCGCCAGGTCGGCCACGTCCTGGACGCTGCTCTGCAAGCCGCCGACCTGCGCCCGCAGTTGGTGGTCCAGCTGGCGCGAGGCAGAGCGCTGGTCGGCATGGCCGCTGCTGGCAGCCTGCAGGTGGTTCTGGAAACTCTCCAGACGCCCGTTGAGCTGTTGCAGATAGGCCTCGAATTCATGCTGCCCACTGTCGTTGATCGCCAGCATCAGCACGGCCAGATCGTCCAGTACCGGAATCAGCTCGTACCAGTTCAGGCCACTGGCGACTCGCTCGCGCATGGCCAGTGCCTGGGTCTTGTGCCGCTCTGGCAAGGTCAGGTCATCGAGCAGGCCGAGCAGCGTCTGCTCGATGTGCGCCGCCACGCTGCTATAGGGAGGCTCGACGGCATAGGGCAAGGCGTAAGGGCCGTCGTCGAGCGGCTCGTTCGACAGCGCTTCGCCGACGGCTGCCGGCATGGCGGGTGGCTGTGCCGAGGGCAGGGCCGACAGGGGCGCCACGCTCGGCACAGGGGGTGCAGGCACGGCCTCGGGGGGCACGGGCGCGGCGGGCATACCGTCTGCCGCAGGAGGCTCGAGCACAGGACGCACGTCGTCTGCCACAGGCGCGGCCGACGCCGGTGGATCCATGGCCGGTGGGTCGATCGAGGCAGGCGCCGCATCGGGTACCGGTGCCGATTGCGCCTCAGGTGCGGGTGCCGACGCTGCCGGGGCGGTGGCCGGTGTGTCGCTGTCACGAGCGCCGAACAGCCGCTGCAGCAGGCCTGGCCCCGTCGGGGGGGCCTGCGTGCGCACGGCCTGCAGGGCACGCCCTTGCAGGTTGCTGAGTTCGCTCAACAGCAGCGGCATTTCCCTGGCTTGACCGACACGTTCATCAAGTTGCCTGGCGAACTTCTTCAGCGGCTTGCCGACTTCACTGGGCAGGGGCAAGTGCTGCAACTGCTGCACCAAGGTAGACAAGGCCGTGCTGACCTGGCCCAGGCGCGTCTCGCGGCGCTGCTCGGAATCGAGCACGGCCTTTTCCAGACGAGGGATGAGCCCGGCGAGTGCGGTGTCGAGGTTGTCGCCGCGAATGACTTCGCGCATCTCCTTCATGCACGCATCGACGGCCTTGTCGCTGCCTTCGGCCGCCAGCGTGCTGCGCACCAGGCCGCGGCGCAGCAGGTCGAGACGCGCCTCCCAGCGCCGCTCGAGCGCCTCCTGCTGTTCGAGGCTTTCCAGGTACTTGTCTTTCCAGCGCTGGGCGTCGTCGGTCATGCCTGGATCCGCATTCGGAAAAAGGGCTGTCAGCTCACGACCGGCAGCGTATCCACAGTCAATGCGTCAGGCAAACGAATCTCCACCGCCACCGGCAAATGGTCGGAAATCGGCTGCGACAGCACCTCGACCCGTTCCAGCGTCAGGGTCGGGCTGAGCAGGATGTGGTCCAGGCAACGCTGGGGCCGCCAGCTGGGGAAGGTGGCCTCGACCTGCGGTGCGATCAGGCCCAGGTCACGCAAGGGCGAGTGCTCGAGCAGGTCATTGGCATGGGTGTTCATGTCGCCCATGAGCACCTGGTGACGGTAGCCGCCGATCAGTTCGCGGATGTAGGCCAGCTGCAGGGCGCGGGTCTTGGCGCCCAGCGCCAGGTGCATCATCACCACGACCAGGGCGTCCTCACCTTCGCCGAACCGCACCAGGATCGCGCCGCGACCGGCCGGCCCGGGCAAGGGATGATCCTCGAGTGCATGGGGCTTGAGACGGCTCAGCACGCCGTTGCTGTGCTGGGCGAAACGCCCAAGGTTGCGGTTGAGCTGCTGGTACCAGTAGGGGAAGGCACCCAGTTGCGCCAGGTGCTCCACCTGATTGATGTAGCCGGACCGCAGGCTGCCCCCATCGACCTCTTGCAGGGCGACCAGGTCGAAGTCGCCGATCAGCGCACCGATCTTCTGCAGATTGCCGGCACGGCCGGTGTGCGGCAGCAGGTGCTGCCAGCTACGGGTCAGGTAATGCCGGTAGCGCTCGGTACTGATGCCTACCTGGATGTTGAAGCTGAGCAGCCTGAGCCGCCCATCGGCAGGCAGCTCGGCGCCTTGCAGATGGGCCGGGTTGACCTGCGGCTGGTGCAGGCCAACGCCTCGCGTGGTCTTCAAGCGGGCCATGGTCAGCGCCGCTACTGGGCGGCGCGCTCCTTGGCGATCAGCTGGTCGGCAACCTGCAGGACACCTTCAGGCCCGCCGGCAGTGCCGAGGTCGAAGCGGTACTTGCCATCGACGACCATGCTCGGCACACCTGTGACTTCGTACTTCTTCGCCAACTCCTTGGCCTGGTTGACCTGGCCCTTGATGGCGAAGGAGTTGAAAGTGGCCAGGAACTTGTCCTTGTCCACGCCCTGGGTGGCGAGGAACTCGGCCATTTCCTCAGGCTTGGTCAGGCGCTTGCGCTGGTTCTGAATGGCGTCGAACACGGCGTTGTGTACCTTGGCTTCCACGCCCATGGCTTCGAGGGTCAGGAACATCTGCCCGTGGGCGTCCCAGGGGCCACCGAACATGGCTGGCACGCGCTTGAAGACGACGTCCTGGGGCAGTTTTTCGACCCAGGGATTGAGGGTCGGCTCGAAGTGATAGCAGTGCGGGCAGCCGTACCAGAACAGCTCGACGACTTCGATCTTGCCGGGCACCGAAACAGGAACCGGATTGCTCAGCTCGATGTATTGCTCACCGGCGACAGGCTCCGCGGCCTGGACGGCAGCTACTCCGAAAGCGCTGGCGGCGACCAGCGCGGCGCTGAGAAACAGTTTACGCATGCTTTGCTCCTGGGGCAGTCATTGGCCGCCGCTTGGCGACCGTGCTGAATAATCTGAGACCGATCATGAAGGGTCGAGTTCTCGAGTGTAACGGTTATGGTCATGAAAAAGGGCGAACGGGGTCGAGACTGAACCCGTCGGGCCAGCGCTCACCCGAACACAGATGAGCAACGGCCTTTGTTACCCCGGCACCATTAACCTTGTGTTAACGCCTGCTCAATGCAAGCCCTGGATGTAGCTGGACAGCGCGTCGATCTGCGCATCGCTCAGCCGTGCGGCGATCGAATGCATCACCACGGCGTCGCTCGCTTCGGTGCGCTGGCCCTCACGGAACGCTTTCAACTGCTTGCTCACGTAGGCGGCATGCTGCCCGCCCAGCCGAGGAAAGCCTGCCGATGCCACGCCTGCGCCATCGGGCGCATGGCAACCGAGGCAGGCGGGCAGGCCGCTCTGCAGATCGCCGCCGTTGAACAGCGCACGGCCTTGCTGGACCAGGGCAGGGTCGGCGAAGCCTGTCGTCGGCGACTGGCTGGCGTACCAGGCGGCCAGGTCGGCCAGGTCCTGATCGCTCGAGGGTGTCAGCAGGCCGGTCATTTCCGGTACGACTCGCGCGCCCGAGCGGATGGCGCGAAGCTGCTCCAGAAGATAACGCTCGCCTTGACCGGCGAGTTTGGGAAAGATCGGCACCAGGCTGTTGCCATCGGGGTTATGGCACGCGCCACACACGGCACTCTTGGCCTGGCCTGCCGCAGCCTCCCCTTGCAGGGGTTCTGCCTGGGCGGCGCCCGCGCCGCAGAGCGTCAGCAGCACGCCACCTGCGTACAGGCGCAGGCGTTGGCGCAGGGTACCCTGGCGAAGAAGCGCCATGGCGCGACGTGGGCCCGGTTGGTCTGGGGAATCGTGCAATGCCTTGGAATCCTGTGTAGCCTGCGCGAACGGCGGTGCGTCGACGTCGCCTCGGCGGCCTGAAGCCGCGGCCGGTGTCGGTGCGACGCGCACACGAAAACCGCGTCACTATATACTTGCGACCTTCAAACGGAAACGCACCGCTTGCCGCGCCCAGGCCCGGCAACGCCCCTATCGGAAACCCCATGCACGTCAAGAACCCCATCCTCGGCCTCTGCCAGCAGGCTCGTTTCGCCATCAGCGCGGCCAAGGTCGAGCAATGCCCCGAAGACCAGGGCTACGAAGTCGCCTTCGCCGGGCGCTCGAACGCCGGCAAGTCCAGCGCCCTGAACACGCTGACCCACGCCAACCTGGCACGTACCTCCAAGACGCCGGGTCGCACCCAGCTGCTGAACTTCTTCGCCCTGGACGACGAACGCCGCCTGGTCGACCTGCCTGGCTATGGCTACGCCAAGGTGCCGATCCCGCTCAAGCAGCACTGGCAGCGTCACCTGGAAGCCTACCTGGGCAGCCGCGAGTGCCTGCGGGGCGTGATCCTGATGATGGACGTGCGCCACCCGATGACCGACTTCGACAAGATGATGCTCGACTGGGCCAAGGCCAGCCAGATGCCGATGCACATCCTGCTGACCAAGGCCGACAAGCTCACCTTCGGCGCTGCGAAGAACACGCTGCTCAAGGTCCAGGCGGAAATCCGCAAGGGCTGGGGGCAGGGCGTGACCATCCAGCTGTTCTCGGCGCCCAAGCGCCAAGGGCTGGAAGAGGCCTATGGCGTCCTGGCTGGCTGGATGGAACTGGAAGACAAGCCCGCCGCCGAGTGAGCCGCGGTGCCTGGCGAACCACCAGGGCCGGTCGACCGCTGGCCCGGATCGCCAAACGGCAGGCAAAAAAAACCCCGGACTTCATGGGGGGAGGGGGAAGTTCGGGGTCCAAGTCCGGACCGCTAGGGCGGGGTCCGAATATCTGCCAACACTTAACACAACATAGGAGCATCGAACGGCTTGCTCAGCCATTCAGGGACTCTGAGTCGCCTTTCACCCCTTAAGTTCCCCCGGCAGTGAAAATGATTTTTATCTTCCGCTTCCTGGCCCAGCGCACGGACGAGCGTCCGACCCGGCACACTCGCCAGCGGCCGGACACCCGGTGGCATCAGTGCGCCTCGTCCCAGTTGGGGCCAGTCCCGACCTCCACCAGCAATGGCACGTCGAGCTGTGCGGCGCCACTCATGTGCTCACGGATCTCCTGACTGACCTGTTCGACCAGGTCCTCGCGCACCTCCAGCACCAGTTCGTCGTGCACCTGGAGGATCACCCGAGCGTCCAGCCCGCTCGCCTCCAGCCACTGGTCCACCGCGACCATGGCGCGCTTGATGATGTCGGCCGCCGTGCCCTGCATGGGCGCGTTGATCGCCGTGCGTTCGGCGCCCTTGCGCAGGGAAGGGTTCTTGGCATTGATGTCCGGCAGGTACAGGCGGCGGCCGAACAGGGTCTCGACGAAGCCTTGTTCGGCGGCCTGCTTGCGGGTGCGGTCCATGTAGGCCAGCACGCCCGGGTAGCGCGTGAAATAGCGGTCGATGTAATCCTGGGCCTGCTTGCGATCGACGCCGATCTGCCGTGCCAGGCCGAACGAACTCATGCCGTAGATCAGCCCGAAGTTGATCGCCTTGGCGCTGCGTCGCTGGTCGTGAGTCACCTGCTCCAGCTCGACGCCGAACACCTCGGCCGCCGTGGCCCGGTGCACGTCCAGGTCATTGCGGAACGCGTGCAGCAACCCTTCGTCCTTGGCCAGGTGAGCCATGATGCGCAGCTCGATCTGCGAATAGTCGGCGGCCAGCAGGCGGTAGCCTGGGCTGGCGACGAACGCCTGGCGAATGCGCCGGCCTTCGGCCGTCCGGATGGGGATGTTCTGCAGGTTCGGATCGCTCGACGACAGCCGCCCGGTCGCCGCCACCGCCTGGTGGTACGAGGTATGGATACGCTGGGTGCGCGGGTTGATCTGCTCGGGCAGGCGATCGGTGTAGGTGCTCTTGAGCTTGCTCAAGGTGCGGTACTGGGTCAGTACCTTGGGCAGCGGGTAGTTCTGTTCGGCCAGCTCGGTCAGCACCGCTTCGGCCGTGGACGCCTGGCCTTTGGCGGTCTTGCTCAGCACCGGCATGCCGAGCTTTTCATAGAGGATCGCCCCCAGCTGCTTGGGCGAGCCGAGGTTGAACGTCTCGCCGGCGAGGTCGAAGGCTTCGCGCTCCAGCTCGGCCATCTTCAGCCCCAGTTCCTGGCTCTGCACCGCCAGCGGCGCCGGGTCGACCAGTGCGCCCTGGCGCTCGATCTTGGCCAGCACCTGCACCAGCGGCATCTCGATGTCCATCAGCACCGGTTCCAGGCTCGGCGTCTTGGCCAGGCGCTTCTGGAAGGCCTGGTGCAGGCGCAGGGTGATGTCGGCGTCTTCCGCCGCGTACGGCCCGGCCTTCTCCAGTGGGATCTGGTTGAAGGTCAGCTGCTTGGCGCCACGGCCGGCGATGTCTTCGAAGGCGATGGTCGTGTGGCCCAGGTATTTGAGCGCCAGGCTGTCCATGTCGTGGCGCGTGGCCGTGGAGTCCAGCACGTACGATTCGAGCATGGTGTCGTAGGCGACGCCGCGCAGCTGGATGCCCTGCGTTGGGTCACCGCCGAGTGCGCAGTTGGCGAGGATGTTGATGTCGTACTTGGCGTTCTGCGCGACCTTGGCCTTGCTCGGGTCTTCCAGCAGCGGCTGCAGCGCACGCAGGACCGTGTCACGGTCGAGCTGCGCCGGGGCGTCGGGATAGTCGTGGGTCAAGGGCACGTAGGCCGCCTCGTGCGGCTCGACCGCGAAGGACACCCCCACCAGCTGCGCCTGCTGGGCATCCACGCTGGTGGTCTCGGTGTCGAAGGCGAACAGCGGGGCCTGGCGCAGCTTGTCCAGCCAGGCCTCGAAACGCGCCTGGTCGAGCACGGTCTCGTAGTTCGGCTCGACCATGGCCGCCGGCTCTTCGGCAGGCTCCAGTGTCGCGCCGGCCTGTGCGGCCTCACGCTGCAGGTCGGCGATCCAGCCCTTGAATTCCATCTCGGTGTACAGCGCCAGCAGGGCGTCGCGATCCGGTTCGCCGCACACCAGCGCATCGACCTCGATGTCCAGGGGCACGTCGATCTTGATGGTCGCCAGTTCGTAGGACATGAACGCCGCGTCGCGGTGCTCCTCGAGCTTGGCAGGCAGCCCCTTGGCGCCACGGATGGGCAGCGCGGGTATCTTGTCGAGGTTGTCGTAGAGGTCGCGCAGGCCGCCACCGATGCCCGTCAGCAGGCCCACGGCCGTCTTCTCGCCCACGCCCGGCACGCCGGGAATGTTGTCGACCTTGTCGCCCATCAGCGCCAGGAAGTCGATGATGTGCTCGGGGCCGACGCCGAACTTCTCGCGCACGCCGTCGATGTCCAGCACGCTGCCGGTCATGGTGTTGACCAGGGTGATGTGGCCATCGACCAGCTGCGCCATGTCCTTGTCGCCGGTCGAGATGATCACCGGGCGACCCGCCGCGGCACTGCTGCGCGCCAGGGTGCCGATCACGTCGTCGGCCTCCACGCCTTCCACGCACAGCAGCGGGTAGCCCGAGGCGCGCACGCTGGCGTGCAGCGGCTCGACCTGCAGGCGCAGGTCATCCGGCATCTTCGGCCGGTTGGCCTTGTACTCGGCGAACAGGGTGTCGCGGAACGTGCCGCCCTTGGCATCGAAGACCACGGCGAACAGGCTGTCCGGGTACTGCCGGCGCAGGCTCTTGAGCATGTTCAGCACGCCCTTGACGGCACCGGTGGGCAGGCCCTTGGAAGTGGTCAGCGGCGGCAGCGCATGGAAGGCTCGGTACAGGTAGGACGAACCGTCCACCAGGACGAGAGGGGGTAGGCTCATGAGCAGAATCAACCTTTTCGACGGGTCCGGCGCTAGAATGGCCAGAATCATTGACAACAAAGGGACAAGGTTATCATGCGCTCATTCAATCGCCTGTTATTGCTCGGTCTGCTGGTCACCTTGCCAGTCGTCGCCCAGGCGGCGGACGAGGCGCCCTCGGCCGACCCCGAGGTGACCATCCGCACGGAAGGCGACCGCACCATCCAGGAGTACCGGCAGAACGGCTTCCTGTACGCCGTCAAGGTCACGCCCAAGCACGGCAAGCCGTACTTCCTGGTCCGCGCCGACGGCACCGACGCCAACTTCATCCGCTCCGACCAACCGGACATGCTGATCCCTGCCTGGAAGATCTTCGAGTGGTAAAGTGAGGCGCTTTCACATCAACTCGGCGCCTTCGAACAGAGGCGCCCCCACGAGCTTTCTTTCATCATGTCCGTCTTCACGCCCCTGACCCGGCCGCAACTGGAAACCTTCCTGGCACCCTACGGCCTGGGCCGCCTGCTCGACTTCCAGGGCATCGCCGCTGGCACCGAGAACAGCAACTTCTTCATCAGCCTGGAACAGGGGGAGTTCGTGCTGACGCTGGTCGAGCGCGGCCCGGTCGAGGACCTGCCGTTCTTCATCGACCTGCTGGACGTGCTGCACGAAGCCGACATGCCGGTGCCCTATGCCCTGCGCGACGTCGAGGGCAATGCGTTGCGCGAGATCGCTGGCAAACCGGCCCTGCTGCAGCCGCGCCTGTGCGGCAAGCACATCAAGACGCCCAACGCCCAGCACTGCGTCCAGGTCGGCGAGCTGCTGGCGCACATCCACCTGGCCACCCGCGAGCGGATGCTCGAACGCACGACCGACCGAGGGCTGGCCTGGATGCTCGAGGCCGGTGCCGACCTGCTGCCGCGCCTGGACGCCGGCCAACGCCAGCTGTTGCAAGCCACGCTCGACGAGATCGTCACGCACCGTGCGCAGATCCTCGCCTTGCCCCAGGCCAACCTGCATGCCGACCTGTTCCGCGACAACGTGATGTTCGAAGGGACTCACCTGACGGGCGTGATCGACTTCTACAACGCCTGCTCCGGGCCGATGCTGTACGACATCGCCATCACCCTGAACGATTGGTGCTGCACGGCGGACGGCAGCCTCGACCTGCCACGTGCCCAGGCCCTGCTGGGTGCCTATGCGGCGCTGCGTCCGTTCACCGCCGCCGAGGCCGACCTGTGGCCGGTGATGCTGCGGGTGGCCTGCGTACGCTTCTGGCTGTCGCGTCTGATCGCGGCGCAATCGTTTGCCGGGATGGACGTGATGATCCACGACCCGTCGGAGTTCGAGGTGCGCCTGGCACAGCGGCAAGAAGTCGTGGTGCGGTTGCCGTTCGCGCTGTAAGGCGTCGCTCACACCGGTGCAGGCGGTGACGGGGCGGACGTCATCGCGGGCAAGCCCGCTCCCACAAGCTGCTTGCGCAGCCATGCCTACACCGACGGCTGCAGAGGTCTGGGTGGGAGCTGGCTTGCCCGCGATAGGGCCCTGTCAGGCGCCGCCTGCGCCGCGGGTAAGTCCACACATCAGTCCATGCGGTCAGGCATGTGCCAAGTAGAAAAAGACAGTTGCTCCCACAGCTCACCGTGATCGCCTGTACCACTGCGATGTAACTACGGGTGAGCGGCCTCAGCCGGGGCGCCGAACCGGCCGCAATGGGGCCGCAGAGCCCGTCCAAGCAGCCGCCTCTCGCTGTCAGCCAGTGTTGATGGATCAGTCGCTCAAGCTTGCAGCTTACGGCTTGAAGCGTGCGGCTCTCTGCCTCGCACTACTTCAAAGCGACTCCAGGCATCCCGCCAGCCCGTTCCCCAGATTCTCCAGCAACCGCTCGTACCCATGGGCGTCCACTGGATCGGTGCCACCGAGCGCGTCGAGCTCCGCCAGGCGCACCGGCAAACCGGCCGTCAGAGTCTCGGCCAGGCGAGGGCGCAGGGGCGGCTCGCTGAACACGCAGGTCTTGCCCACCGCCTGCAGGCGCTGGCGCATCGCGGCCACGTGCTGGGCCCCTGGCTGGACCTCCGACGCCACGCTGAACACGCCGGTGTGCTTGAGGCCATAGGCCGCCTCGAAATAGTCGAAGGCTTCGTGGAAGACGAAATACGGCTTGTCGGCCACCTTCGCCACACGCGCCTCAATACGCTGGTCCAGCCCATCCAGACGCTCGGTGAAGGCCACCAGGTTGGCCTGATAGCGCGTCGCATGGTCAGGATCGACCTGCGCCAGATCGGCGGTCATCTTCGCGGCGATCACCCGTGCGTTGGCCGACGAGAGCCACAGGTGGGCATCCAGGCTGCCCGGCCGGTGGTCATGGTCATGCTCATCGTGGCCGTGGGCGGCGTCATGGTCATGCGCGTCATGATCGCCCTCGTGTGAATGGCTGTCCTCCCCGAAGTGGCGCAGCTTCAAGCCAGGCAGTGACTGCACGGCGACAGTGGTCTTGCTGCGGCTGCCCAGTACCCGCGGCAGGAAATTCTCCATGTCAGGGCCGATCCAGTACAACAGGTCAGCCTCGCCCACCCGGCGTACGTCCGAAGGACGCAGCGCGTAATGATGGGGGGAAGCACCGGGCGGCAGCAGCACATCGGGAGTACCCACCCCGTCCTGCACGGCGGCAGCGATCTGTTGCAGGGGCTTGATGCTGGTCAGGACGCGCACATCGGCCTGAGCTTGCAGGGCCGTGAGCGACCCCAGGAAAACGACGAAAAGAACCAGTAATCGGGACACGATGCGTACTCGAAAGGGCCATAAACGGGTAACATAATAACGTCTCTGCCTGGAATCGTCGCTCCCCATGTCCATCACGCCGCTGGCCCATCGTCCTCACGACCACTCTCATTGCGTCCACAGCGCGCTCTCCGAAGCCGATGCCATCTGCACGCGCCAGGGCCTGCGCCTGACCGCGCTGCGCCGCCGTGTGCTGGAGCTGGTCTGGCAGAGCCACAAGCCGCTGGGCGCCTACGACATCCTCGCGGTGCTGAGCGAACAGGACGGCCGCCGCGCGGCACCGCCCACGGTCTACCGCGCCCTGGACTTCCTGCTGGACAATGGCCTGGTGCACCGCATCGCCTCGCTCAACGCCTTCATCGGCTGCAGCCATCCGGAGCATGCCCACCAGGGACAATTCCTGATCTGCAAGGTGTGCCACGTCGCCCTGGAGCTGGAGCAGGACAGCATCAGTAGTGCCATCGTCAGCAGCGCCGAGGCCGTGGATTTCGTGGTCGAAGGGCAGACGGTGGAAGTGGTCGGCGTCTGCGCCCGTTGCCGGAGCGCGGCATGAGCGAGGCGCTCATCCGTCTCGAGCAGGTCGGCGTCACCTTCGCCGGCGAGGCGGTGCTCGATGCCATCGACCTGAGCGTCGCGCCGGGTCAAATCGTCACCTTGATCGGCCCCAACGGCGCTGGCAAGACCACCCTGGTGCGCAGCGTGCTCGGCCTGCTCAAGCCGCACCGCGGTACCGTCTGGCGTCGACCGCGCCTGCGGATCGGCTACATGCCGCAGAAGATTCAGGTGGACCCTACGCTGCCGCTGTCGGTGCTGCGCTTCCTGCGCCTGGTGCCGGGCGTGGACCGGGCCGCTGCGTTGCAAGCCTTGCGCGAAGTCGGCGCGCAGCAGACCATCGACAGTCCGATCCAGACGGTGTCCGGCGGCGAAATGCAGCGCGTGCTGCTGGCGAGGGCGTTGCTGCGCAAGCCGGAACTGCTGGTGCTCGACGAGCCGGTGCAGGGCGTCGACGTGGCCGGGCAGTCCGAGCTGTACAGCCTGATCACCCGGCTGCGCGACCGCTACGGCTGCGGTGTGCTGATGGTCTCCCACGACCTGCACCTGGTGATGAGCACGACCGATCAGGTGGTCTGCCTGAACCGGCATGTCTGTTGCTCGGGCCATCCCGAGCAGGTCAGCGGTGATCCGGCCTTCGTCGAGCTGTTCGGTCATCACGCCCCGAGCCTGGCCGTCTACCACCATCATCACGACCATAGCCATGACCTGCATGGCTCGGTCATCACGCCTGCACCCCATGTTCACGGAGACCATTGCAAGCATGGCTGATTTTCTACTGTATGCCCTGCTTGCGGGACTGGCCCTGGCCGTGGTGGCCGGCCCACTGGGCTCGTTCGTCGTCTGGCGACGCATGGCTTATTTCGGCGACACCCTGTCCCATGCCGCGCTGCTCGGCGTGGCGCTGGGCTTCGCACTGGATGTCAGCCCCACGCTGGCGGTGACCGTCGGCTGCCTGCTGCTGGCGTTGGCCTTGGTCACCTTGCAGCAACGCCAGCCCCTGGCGTCCGACACACTGCTGGGCATCCTCGCACCCAGCACATTGTCGCTGGGCCTGGTGGCCCTGAGCTTCATGCATGACGTGCGCATCGACCTGATGGCCTACCTGTTCGGCGATCTGCTGGCCATCAGCCCGACCGACCTGGGCTGGATCCTGGGCGGCAGTGCGCTGGTGCTCCTGCTGCTGGTGGCGCTGTGGCGCCCGTTGCTGGCGGTCACGGTGCACGAGGAGCTGGCCAGGGTCGAAGGCCTGCCGGTCGCCGGGCTGCGCCTGGCCCTGATGCTGTTGATCGCGGTGGTGATCGCGGTGGCCATGAAGATCGTCGGCGTGCTGCTGATCACCTCCCTGCTGATCATTCCTGCCGCCACCGCGCAACGCCATGCTCGCTCACCCGAACAAATGGCGGTGGGCGCCAGCGTGCTGGGTATCGTCGCGGTCTGTGGCGGGCTGGCGATGTCCTGGTTCAAGGACACCCCGGCCGGGCCATCGATCGTGGTCTGTGCGGCGATGCTATTCTTGTCGAGCTTGGCGCTGCCCAAGCGATGAGCGGAGCGCGCCTGGCGCGCCCTGCAACCTTTCCTCCGCGCCTGTGTCAACAAGACCTGTTCCCGAGCGTGTGTACCTGGGTGTAGACTTGCTCGCTTTTTTGCGCAATCAGAGAGTCGCAGGAATGAAGCCGTTCGCTACCCGTTATCTGCTCCTTGCTGTCTTTTCCCTGCTAGTGGCGGCGTGTTCCCATGCGCCGGTCGAGTCTCTGACCGTGCCCCCGCAGGCTGATCCCTGGCAGCAGCTGCAAGACAGCATCACCCGCAACGAGCTGGCCACGGCGGAAGATCAGTTGAGCACCCTGCAAACGCAGGCGGCCGACGATGAGCGCCTGGAGTCCTTCCAACGGCAACTGGCCGAGGCCTACCTGCAACGCAGCCAGATCGTCTTGCAGAAGGGTGACGTCAACGCGGCCGCCACGGCCCTGGCTCGGGCACGTACGCTGATGCCACAGGCACCGGCGTTGACCGGCGGCACCAACGGCGCCTTGGTGCATGCACGCAAGGTCGAGCTGGAAAAGGCCGAAGCGGCGTTGAAGGCTGCCGAATCCAAACCCAAGGCCCGCGTGATCGATCCGACCGCACCCAGCACCGTGATCGCGCTGGAAACCACCGATATCCAGGCCATGCGCCGCCAGCTCGACGCGATCGCGGCCGACGTGGTGAATTACCAGTGCGAAGTGGTGTTCCAGGTGCCCCGCAAGCAGGATGCGCCCTGGCTCAAGACCTTGCTGCGCAAGCGCGTGACGCAGATGGATGCCGATTTTGCGCTGCGTCAGCGGCATGAGATCCAGCGTGCATTGCCAGCGCAGGTGGTGTTGGTGCCGCACCAGCAGTAAGGGCAGGCGGCTCGTTGCTGAGCGAGCCATGCGGGGCTTGCCTGCGAGACAGGCGGTGCCGGGCCAGCCGCCATCGCGGGCAAGCCCCCACAAGCTGCTTGCGCAGCCACGACTACATTGATAGCTGCAGAGGCCTGGGTGGGAGCTGGCTTGCCAGCGATAGGGCCTTGCCAGGCGCCGCATGCAGTCGGGCATGTACCGAATAGAAAGGACAGTTGCTCCCACAAGCTGCTTGCACAGCCATGACTACATTGATGGCTGCAGAGGTCTGGGTGGGAGCTGGCTTGCTAGCGATAGGGCCTTGCCAGGCGCCGCATGCGGTTGGGCATGTACCGATTAGAAAGGACAGTTGCTCCCACACGTTCGTGACAGCCGGTCTTTGTGTGGTGTGCCCAGGGTGAGTCGCCCTGTCGAGGCGGCGGGCGGACGTTCATGAGCACCCAGCGTACTGCGCACCGCACGCTGCCCAGAAACGAACAGTGGCCGCCCAAAGGCAGCCACTGCAGAAACAGCCTGTCGAAGCGCCGGACCGCTCAAGGCGGCCGGCGCTTCGTTCGTTAGGCCGGGATGGCTTCGGCCGCGGCCTCGCGATCCCAGACGCGGTGCTCCAGCAATGCCTGGACGAACGCATCCACGGTCGTCTGGTCATCGCCCAGCAGCAGGCCCTTGTCCTGCTGCAGGCCCAGGCTGTCGAGCAGGCCCTTGGCGCCGTTGGCCAGCCCCATCGGCTTGAGGTGCTTGTAGGCCTCCAGCAGGTAGTGTTTGGCCAGACCGCTGCCCGCCAGGGCCTTCAGCGACGCATCACCGGCCGGTACCCAGAGGCCGTCGATCATCACCGACGGCATGCCTTCCATCGACGCGTCCACTGGCAGTTGCTTGCCCTCGGCCGTCTTCACCGGCGCCGAGGAAGGGCCGAGCAGCAACACGCGGGCGCTCTGGGCTTCGAAGGCCTTGACCAGACGATCGACGCTGGCGCCGTCCACACCATTGGCCACCAGGAGGCCGATCTTGCGACCCTTGATGCCGACGGTGCCAGGGTGATTCATCTGGCTCAGTGCAGGCGATTCGGTCAGGCTCAGTGTCTTGACGTCGACGGTGCCTTGGGTCGGCGCTGGCAGGCCCAGGTTCTCGGCCACGGCCTTGGCCAGGTCGAGGTCGATGTTGGCGAGGATCTCGTTGACCTGACGGGCCCGGATGTACTCGCGCTCGACCTTGCCCAGCTCGAAGCTGTAGGCCTTGATGATGTGCTGCTGCTCGTTCGGGCTCATGCTCTTGTAGAACAGGCGCGCCTGGGAGAAGTGGTCGCCGAACGAGTCGCTGCGCTCGCGGACCTTGCGGGCGTCGATACGCTCCTGATACGTCTCGAAGCCGCCGTCACGGGCCGCCGGTGGGGTTTCCTTCGGCCAGCCACTGTCGATCGAGTTCGGCTCGTAGGCCGCGCGGCCCTTGTCGATGGTCATGCGGTGGATGCCGTCGCGCTGATTGTTGTGGTTGGGCGCGACCGGACGGTTGATCGGGATCTCGTGGAAGTTCGGCCCGCCCAGACGGCTGATCTGGGTGTCGGTGTAGGAGAACAGACGACCCTGCAGCAGCGGGTCGTTGGTGAAATCGATGCCGGGCACGATGTGGCCGGGGCAGAAGGCGATCTGCTCGATCTCGGCAAAGAAGTTGTCCGGGTTGCGGTTGAGCACCATCTTGCCCAGCGGCGTCACCGGCACCAGCTCTTCGGGAATGATCTTGGTCGGGTCCAGCAGGTCGAAGTCGAATTTGTGCTCGTCGGCTTCCGGCACGATCTGCACGCCCAGCTCCCACTCCGGGTAGTCGCCGGTTTCGATCGCTTCCCACAGGTCGCGGCGGTGGTAGTCAGTGTCCTTGCCTGCCAGCTTCTGGGCTTCGTCCCACAGCACCGAGTGCACGCCCTGCTTGGGCTTCCAGTGGAACTTGACGAAGGTGGCCACGCCTTCGGCGTTGATCAGGCGGAAGGTATGCACGCCAAAGCCTTCCATCATCCGCAGGCTGCGCGGGATGGCGCGGTCGGACATGGCCCAGACGACCATGTGGGCCGACTCCGGCACCAAGGACACGAAGTCCCAGAAGGTGTCATGGGCCGAGCCCCCGGTCGGGATCTCGTTGTGCGGCTCGGGTTTGACCGCGTGCACGAAGTCCGGGAACTTCAGGGCGTCCTGGATGAAGAACACCGGCATGTTGTTGCCGACCAGGTCGAAGTTGCCTTCGTCGGTGTAGAACTTCACCGCAAAGCCGCGGACGTCACGCACGGTGTCGCCCGAGCCGCGTGGCCCCTGCACGGTGGAGAAACGCACGAAGACCGGCGTGGTCTTCTCGGGGTCCTGCAGAAAGCCGGCCTTGGTCAGCTCGGCGTGGTTGCCGTAGCTCTGGAAGTAGCCGTGGGCACCGGTGCCGCGGGCATGGACGATACGCTCCGGGATGCGCTCGTGGTCGAAGTGCGTGATCTTCTCGCGCATGATGAAGTCTTCGAGCAACGACGGCCCGCGCGAACCCGCCTTGAGCGTGTTCTGGTTGTCGGAAATCTTCACGCCCTGGTTGGTGCGCAGTGCCTGGCCCGTGGCATCGCTACGGAACGCTTCGAGGTTCTGCAGTTTCTCATTGGTGTTGGCACGATCCGGCGTCTGTGTGCCGGCGAGTTCGCTGTGCTTGGGTGTATCCGTGTGCTTGCTGGCCATTTTCGGCTCTCCCCATCGGTATTCAGGCCGCCCATCCGGACGTTGTCCAGCTAGTGACTGATGGGGCCGCTCAAGCGTTCCGTCGGGCTTGCCAGCCGTCGCGTTATGCCCAGGCCTGAGGTCCAGCCTCAAATAAATGCTAAGACCGTCTGACGGAAAAGGCTAAAATGCGCCACCCGGCACACCGCCGACCTCCATTCATGCGCCCCACAAGGTTCGCTAAGTGATTGAGTTTCAAGATGTTCACAAGACCTACCGCGTTGGCGGCAGGGACATTCCGGCGCTTCAGCCGACCCAGCTGGTCATCGAGGATGGCCAGGTCTACGGCCTGATCGGCCACTCCGGCGCAGGCAAGAGCACGCTGCTGCGCCTGATCAACCGGCTCGAGGCGCCGACCGGCGGCCGCATCATCGTCGACGGCGAAGACGTCACGGCCTTCGATGCCAACCAGCTGCGGCGCTTCCGCCAGCAGGTCGGCATGATCTTCCAGCACTTCAACCTGCTGGCCTCCAAGACCGTCGCCGACAACGTGGCCCTGCCGCTGACGCTGGCGGGCGAGTTGTCGCGTGGCGAGATCGACCAGCGGGTGAACGAACTGCTGGCCCGGGTCGGCCTGGCCGACCATGCCCGCAAGTACCCCGCGCAACTGTCCGGTGGGCAGAAGCAGCGCGTGGGTATCGCGCGCGCCCTGGCCACTCGTCCCAAGATCCTGCTGTGCGACGAGGCCACCAGCGCCCTCGATCCGCAGACCACGGCCTCGGTGCTGCAGCTGCTGGCCGAGATCAACCGCGAGCTGAAGCTGACCATCGTGCTCATCACCCACGAGATGGACGTGATCCGCCGGGTCTGCGACCGCGTGGCGGTGATGGACGCCGGCCGTATCGTCGAGCAGGGTGCCGTGGCCGATGTGTTCCTGCACCCGGCCCACCCGACCACCCGCCGCTTCGTGCAGGAAGACGAGCAGGTCGATGAAGGCGAGCAGCGCGATGACTTCGAGCACGTGCCTGGGCGCATCATCCGCCTGACCTTCCAGGGCGAGGCCACCTACGCGCCCCTGCTGGGCACCGTCGCCCGCGAAACCGGGGTCGACTACAGCATCCTGGCCGGACGCATCGACCGCATCAAAGACGTTCCCTATGGGCAGTTGACGCTGGCCGTGACCGGTGGCGACATGGATGCGGCGTTCGACCGCTTCAAGGCCGCCGACGTGCATATGGAGGTACTGCGTTGATGGACGCCCTGAATTTCTTCGCCAACGTCGACTGGGCCGAGATCTGGCTGGCCACGGGCGACACCCTGATCATGCTGTTCGGCTCGCTGCTCTTCACCGTGCTGCTGGGCCTGCCCCTGGGTGTGCTGCTGTTCCTCTGCGGCCCACGGCAGATGTTCGAGCAGAAAGGCGTGTACGCGCTGCTGTCGCTGGTGGTCAACGTGCTGCGCTCGCTGCCGTTCATCATCCTGCTGATCGTGATGATCCCGTTCACCGTGCTGATCACCGGCACCTCGCTGGGCGTGGCCGGAGCCATTCCACCGCTGGTGGTCGGCGCCACGCCCTTCTTTGCCCGCCTGGTCGAGACGGCGCTGCGTGAGGTGGATCGCGGCATCATCGAGGCCACCCAGGCGATGGGGGCAACGACGCGCCAGATCATCACCCATGCGCTGCTGCCTGAAGCGCGCCCGGGAATCTTCGCCGCGATCACCGTCACCGCCATCACCTTGGTGTCCTACACGGCCATGGCCGGTGTGGTCGGTGCCGGTGGCCTGGGCGACCTGGCCATCCGTTTCGGTTACCAGCGGTTCCAGACCGATGTCATGGTCGTCACCGTGGTGCTGCTGCTGATCCTGGTGCAGGTGCTGCAAAGCATCGGTGACAGGCTGGTCGTGCATTTCTCTCGCAAGTGAACCAACCCGGTCGGTCGAGAGCCCACGAGGCTCTCTCTAAGGAGTGTCAATGAAAAAGCTGCTTGTTATCGCCGCCGCGGTCGCGGCCTTCTCGGCCCAGGCCGAGACCCTCACGGTCGCTGCCACCCCGGTGCCACACGCCGAGATCCTCAAGTTCGTCCAGCCTCAGCTGGCCAAAGAAGGCGTGGAACTGAAGGTCAAGGAGTTCACCGACTACATCCAGCCGAACGTGCAGGTGGCGGAAAAGCGCCTGGACGCCAACTTCTTCCAGCACCAGCCGTACCTGGACGAGTTCAACAAGGCCAAGGGCACCGACCTGGTCAGCGTCGCCGGCGTGCACCTGGAGCCTCTGGGCGCCTACTCGGACAAGGTCAAGAGCCTGGACGCCCTGCCCTCCGGCGCCACCGTGGTGATCCCCAACGACGCCACCAACGGCGGGCGTGCCTTGCTGTTGCTGGACAAGGCGGGTGTGATCACGCTCAAGGACAACGGCAACATTCTGTCCACCGTCAAGGACATCGCCGGGAACGACAAGCACCTCAAGTTCCGTGAGCTGGAAGCGGCGACCATCCCGCGCGTGCTGACCCAGGTCGACCTGGCGTTGATCAACACCAACTATGCGCTGGAAGCCAAGCTCGATCCGAAGAAGGATGCCCTGGTCATCGAAGGCAACGACTCGCCCTACGTGAACATTCTGGTCGCGCGCCCTGACAACAAGGACAGCGAGGCCATGAAGAAGCTGGTCGACGCGCTGCATTCGTCCGAGACCAAGCAGTTCATCACCGAGAAATACAAAGGCGCCGTCGTTCCCGCCTTCTGACCGCGCGGCACGACGCCTGTCGTGCCCTGACGCCAGGGTCTGCGAGCCGCCTGCCGAAGGCGGCTCGGCCCAGGCCGGTCATTTCCCCTCCACCAGCCCCGGCAACCGCGCCACCAGCTTGCCCGTGTCGAACGGCGCGCGCACGAACCCGCGTTGGCGCCCGTCCGGCCCGATGATCGCCAGGTTGCCACTGTGGTCCACGGTGTAGCCAGGGGTGCGCGTATCGGCCGGTATGAACGGGATGCTCAGCGCGTTCGACAGGGCACGAGTGTCCTCGACCGAACCGCGCAGGCCGATGAAGTCCTTGTCGAAGTAGGCGAGGTACTGCTTGAGTTGCGCCGCGGTGTCGCGGGCCGGATCGACGCTGACCAGCACGACTCGCAAGCGATCGACGGTGCGTTGCGGCAGCTGACGCTTGATCTCCCGCAACTGCGCCAAGGTGGTGGGGCAGATGTCCGGGCAATAGGTGTAGCCGAAGAACAGCAGTGACCAGGTGCCCCTCAGTTGATCGAGTTCGACCACCTGGCCCTTCTGATCGGTCATGCGCACGGGCGGGACATTGCGGCCTTGGGGCAACAGGATGATCCCGGCTTGGGCGAGTTCGGTGGTGCTGGCCTGGCCCGCGCCACCGGTCAAACGGACGGCGAACACGCAGACGATCAGGGCCAGCAGGCCGAAAAGGGTGAAGATGGTTTTCTGGGTGCGGGTCATGGGGCGAAGGGACCTGGCGGAGGAAATGAGTGGCATGTGGCAAGCGTGAGGGCTGGGAACAGGTCGTGCAACCGGCGTTTTCTCCTCGAGTCTTCAAGAAATCCTGTCTGGATTGGAACGCGCTATCGATGCCTGCGGTGTCATATGCCTGTTGGCGTCATAAATATGACAATCTATAACAATTCCATCTTAGCTTTCTCATCCAGCAAGCTACTTTAGTGTCTTCCCTGTGTAATACCTGCCCCGGAGTCACCATGAACATCGCCGCATTGCGCGAGCAGATCATTCTTGCCCACCAACACGAAGACCGTACCGGCCAGCTTCGGCTGCGCCTGGGGCAGCAAGTGCCCCACCTGCACCGCGCCATTCAACTCCCTGCACAGGATGCCCCAGGCACGCTGGCGCGCTTCGTCAGCGCCTACATCGAACAGGTGCCCGAGCTGCTGCAGGCCGCCCATGCCGTGTCGCGCGAAGCAGGCATCGAGGCGCAGATCAAACCCGTGCTGAAGATCGCCGAAACCTATTTCCTCCAGCCGCCCGAGGGTGTCGAGGGTCAGATCGGCCTCAGTGGCCTGCTCGACGAAGCCTACCTCGCCCATCGCCTGGTCGAAGAAGTGAACGACCTGTACATCCGGCACTTCCAGCAGCCGCTGATTCCGCTGGACACCACCGTGGCGAACCTTATCGCCCATCAACTGATCGGCGAGACGTTCGCCAACCGGCTCGACGAGGTCGTGCACCACTCCGTGGACCAGTTGCTCGACGATGATACCTTCGCCCTGGACACTGTCGAGCGCTACCGCGAGGCCTTGAGCGACCCTGCCACGGGTGCCGCCTGGCGGCGCTGGCCTTGCCTTTCCCGGCAACTGGATGTCGACCTGACCCTTGGCACGCTGCACTAAGTGCACTCGCGAGGTGACGTTCCGGGAAGGGGCTCCTGCTGACGTCAGTTCGATACGGGTTGTTAGCGTCTGGAGGCCATCGTGCGATGGCCTTTTCAATCAGACAGGAAAACACCCATGGCTATCCGCTGGAACCGCCTCTTCACCGACCTGTTGCGCGGCAGTCGCTCCACCTTGTGGGGCAACTGGGCGCTCAACCCCATCATCCAGCCTGGCGCGGTCGGCATCGTCGACCCGACCACGGGCGAATTCACGCTGGTCAAGGATGCGCTGCCAACGGTCGATACCCTGACCGTCGCGCAAAGTCGCAAGTGGAACATCAGCTCCAAGGACGTGCATCGCCGTGAAACCAAGAGCACGGTGAGTGGTACCGTCGTGGACCCGGCCACCGGCGTGCAGGTCAAGCCCGACACCACCGTGGAATGGCGCTTCGAGAATGAAGCGTCCATTGCCTCGGAGTTCGCCATTCATGCCGAACAGCGCCTGAGCGACCTGGGGCTGATCGAGCAGCACTACGCCTGGCTGCACGAACAGGCCAAGCGGGTAGGCATGGCCACCGACCAAGGGATCTCCGAAGGCTTCGGGGTGGTGACCAACGTCATCTACGCCAGCAGCGGCATCAACGCCGGCGCGAAAAAGAAAGGTGCCACGTTTTCGTTGTCCGGTACGGCCAGCGGCCTGAACACCCTGCTCGGCGACCAAGGCATCGTCGGCAGCGGCAAGGCCAGCTTCATCCTGTCGCACGACAGTGCGGCCGTGGAAACCCATACGCTGCCCGCCAAGAGTGGCGAGGTCGCCACACAGCCCATCCCGATCGCCTATGGCTTCGCGTCGTTCGCTGGCAGCCGACTGCTCATGCCCAACTGGATCGCCAAGCTGGGTAGCCTGAAACTGCACGTGGACAGCAAGGCCAGCTTGGCCACGACCTACATCGCCAAGGTCAACCTCAGCTACGACACGCCCGCTGGTCGCGAGGAAAGAACGGCCACGGTGCTGGGTGGCAGCTCGGCCAACTTCAACGACATCCCGCTCTCGGCCACCCGGCTGAAGGTAGTGATCGAGTTCGTCAACCTGGGCGCCAACGAGGTGCACGTCCGCGAGTGGAACACCCCGTTGAGTCAGTGGGTAGGGGGTACCCGGACGTTGAACCTGAGCGGTACGTGGCCCGGCTCGCCCACACTGACGGTGGTCGAGGAGGACTGACCTGCCTGACCCGGTTCGGCACCCTGACCAGGCGTCAGGGTGCCGGGCTTCTCCAGTCGTCGAGGCGATTCAGGCCCGTGCGGTCGTGCGCAGGCGCCCTTCGGTACGTCGTTTCAGGCCACGCTGCTCGATCAGCAGCCGAGTGCCCATCGCCTCGTTCGCCCGCCCCCAGTCCTCGAGCAGCTCCAGGCACGCGTGGTCGATGTAGTTCAGGTGGGTCAGGGGGACGTGCAAGGTGGTACCCGCCGGCACGCTTTCCAGGACCTGGGTCAGCGCCGGCACCTTGAGGAAGGTGGCCGCGCCGCTCAGCCGCAACGCCTTGTGTCCAGGTTCGGGCAGATCCACCAGGTTGATCTTCAACCGTGCCGCCTTGAAGGCCAGCTTGAGCAGGGTCAAGGCAAAGCCCAGCAGCACGCCCGTCAGCAGGTCGCTGAAAACGATGGCCAGGGCGGTCGCCGCGTAGATCAGCACCGGCGAGCGACCATAGCGCTGCAAGCCACGCAGCGCCTTGAAATCCACCAGCTTGACGCCGGTGTACACCAGCACGCCTGCCAGGCTGGCCACCGGAATCTGTTGCAGCACGCTGCTCAGCACCACCACGAACGCCAGCAGCCACACGCCATGCAGGATCGCCGACGCCCGGGTCTTGGCGCCGGCCTGCACGTTCGCCGAGCTGCGCACGATCACCCCCGTCATCGGCAGGGCGCCCACGACGCCGCACAGCATGTTGCCGATCCCTTGCGCCGACAGTTCACGGTCGAAGTCCGACCGCTGCCCGCTGTGCATACGGTCCACCGCAGCGGCCGACAGCAGGGTCTCGGCACTGGCGATGAAGGCGAGCGCCACCGCGGCCATCAGCAGGCTGGGATCGGCGAGCCTGGCCAGGTCGTCCAGGCGCAGCCAGTCGATCGCCTGCGACAGGTCGGTCGGCACCTCGACACGGTTGACCGGCAGCGCCAGCACCAGGCTGATCACGGTCATCGAGGCCACGCCGAGCAGGGCACCCGGCACGAAGCGCAGCCGCTGCGGTCGCCAGCGTTCCCATCCCCACATCAGGGCGATGGTCCCCAGGCCCAACAGACCCGCCTGCCAGGCGCCACTGCCGTGCTCCACGGGCAGCGCCGTGACCAGCATGGCCGGAAAGCCCAGCAGGTTCTGCATACCGGAGGGTTGCGGCGCCGTGTCGAACATCACATGCACCTGGGAAAGCACGATCAGCACGCCGATCCCGGCCAGCATGCCGTAGACCACGGCCGGCGCCGTGACCCTGAACCAGCAGCCCAGGCGCAGACGCCCGGCCAGCAGTTGCAGCAGCCCCGCCAGCAGCAGGATCGGCCCCAGCATGGCGATCCCGTGCTGGCGCACCAGCTCGAAGACCAGCACTGCCAGACCGGCGGCCGGACCGCTCACCTGCAACGGCGAGCCGGCCAGGAAGCCCACCACGATGCCGCCGATGATGCCGGTGATCAGCCCTTTGGCCGGCGGCATGCCCGAAGCGATGGCGATGCCCATGCACAAGGGCAGGGCGACCAGAAAGACCACTATCGACGCCAACAGCTCACGCGGCAGGGCCGCTTTCATCTGTGTCATGTTCACCGTGTTGCTCCTTTCTCGTTTCTCTCGACCCTTCCAGCGGTCATGGGCACGGGTGTCCGAACGGCGCGCACGGGTCGACCGCCAAGGTCGTCGGCACGCTGTTCGGAAGATTCAAGGCAGCGAAGACCCGGCCGCCCCTGGGGCGGCCGGTCAGCAGAAGAGGTTCAGCGTGTCAGGCGCGCTCAGTAACGCCCTCGCGGCGTGGCACAAGGTACGGTGTCACCTTCACCCAACGGCAGGAAGCTGTCGGTGGTGGCATCGTAGGCCTCGATGCGGCTGGTCTCGATGTCATAGATCCAACCGTGGATGTACAACTGCCCTGCAGCCAGACGCGACGCCACCGACGGGTGAGTGCGCAGGTGATGCAGCTGAGCGATGACGTTTTCCTTGGTCAGCACTTGCATGCTCTCGTGCTCGGTACCGCAGGAGCAATTGTCTTCGACCACGGTCCGGGCGACTTCGGCATGGCGCAACCAGGCCTTGACGGTCGGCATCTTTTCCAGCGACTGCGGGTTGAGCACGGCGCGCATGGCGCCGCAGTCGGAGTGACCACAAATGATGATGTGGTGAACGCCCAGTGCCATCACGGCGTATTCGATCGCCGTGGAGACGCCGCCGTTCATCTGGCCATACGGAGGGACGACGTTACCGACGTTGCGGGTGACGAACAGGTCGCCGGGCGAGCTCTGGGTGATCAGTTCGGGCACGATGCGCGAATCGGCGCAGGTGATGAACATGGCGCGCGGCTTCTGCGCGGTGGCGAGCTTCTTGAACAACGCCTCCTGCTCCGGGAACACTTCGTGGTGGAAGCGCAGGAAGCCGTCGACGATCTGCTTCAGGGCGGCATCGGCGCTCTCGACCGGTACGGTCGGAGCCGGCTTGGATGGGTCCTTGACGGGCATGATTCATCCTCTGACGATAGGTAGGCAAATCCATTTTACCGGTGATATATGCAGGCCATGCAGATCTTGGATGACAAGTTCACGGCAAAAATCACAGTTGCTTTGGACTGATTTCCTACGCTACCGGGGAAAACTTAACTGAAACTGAATTCAGGTGCTCTAGCACGAGTCTTCCAGCGCGAAGAGGCAGGGGTTCGAACAGTAGCAAAAAAACATCAATGACCAAAGAGCCATGACTGTACTGAGGCCTGTCGCGGACGCTGCGCGGTGGGATAAGCCGTATGCCGTGCCACGGCCTTTGCGCGAGGTTGACGCGATCATGGCCCACCCTCGAGGTCCTGCCCCTGTGCAGCCTCGAGGCGTGGGTCACGCTCGCTTCAGCGTCGTCGGTCAGGTCAGTCCGTGCCAGCGCACGTACGCTTGCGAACTCGGCGGCCGCCCCAAAAACGCTGCCATGCCTTCGCGCAGCGGACGCGAGGCCCCCGGCTCGAACAGGGTCTCCTGCAGTGCACGTCCGGTCGCCCGATCCCACAGGCCGTGGGACTCGAAGCGGGTGAACAGGTCGAGGGCGTGGACATCCGACCACAGGTAGGCGTAGTAGCCTGCATCGTATCCCATGACCAGGTGTTCGAACGCGTGGGCCGGATGCTCGAACTCGATCAGGGGCCAGTGCCCGCATCGCTCTCGGGCGTCGCCAAGACGTTGCTCGAGGCTCCTGCCATCGTTCGGTGTGTCATGCAGGTCGATATCGAACAACGCCAGGCTCAGGTGATGCGCGATCTCCTCCACGCTCTGCTGACGCAATGCGTGCAAATACTCCCCGATGCGAGCCCGGGCAAGCGGGTGTCCGTCCTGCTGGTGCGAAGAGATCGCCACCAGGTAGTCCGCATCCCACACCCAACGCTCGAACAGTTTGCCGAACAACTCGACGCCATCGGTACCCAGTTCGGTGACATTGGACAGGGCATGGTTGCTCGTACGGACCAGAAGATGGTGCAGGGCATGACCGAACTCATGGAACAACTTGCGCAGCGACAGGTGATCCAGCAGGGGCTGGCTGCCGTCCAGCGCTTGCGGTACATCGCAGAACACCGCTACCGAAGCGACTTGGTAGATACCCTCGGCATCGACACGGCGGCCACGGATGTAGGTGGTGTACACCGAATCTGCCTGTTTGCCAGCATGTTGCACCGCATCGAGGTACAGCAGGCCGATGAGGGCATGGTCCTGCCACACCTCGAACGCCTGCACGCTGGGCGCCCAGGTAGGGAGTGGCCGAGGGTGCAGCGCCACCCCGAACAACTGCTGTACCAACTGCTGCAGGGCTTGCACCACGGTGTCCAGCGGGAAGTAGTCGCGCAGGTCTTCGGTGGACAGGCCGGCAGGGGCGAGCGCCTGCACGTAGGCGACGTCCCAAGGCTGTATCACCGCCAGGCCCATGGTGGCCCCTTGGCGCTCGATCGCCGCACGCCACTGCAACATGGCCGGCCGGACGTGATCGGCCAACTCCTGGAGAAAGGCGCGCACTTGGTCAACCGACCCCGCACTCTTGCCCTGCAGGCTTTGTTCCAGGTGACTGGCGAAACCGAGCAGGTGGGCTCTTTGCTCACGCAGACGTGCCAATTGCTGCAACCGCACGCCATTGTCCCGTTGCGGATCAGGGCTGACACCACGGGTGTGGTAGGCCCGATACACATGCTCCCGGAGTTCACGGTTCTTGGCATGCCTGAGCACCGCGTCGGTCGCCACGCTTTCACAGGGGATCAACCAGCCAGGTTCACCGGCCTCGCGCGCCCGTGCAGCCAGCTCGTCACGGATACGTTGTGGAATGCCGTCCAGCCTGGACGCCTCGGTGATGCTCAACCCAGGCCGATTGATGTGTTCGCTGAACGCCAGGCTCGCGGCTCTGATCTGGGCCTGGATGTCCGCCAGGCGCGCCCTGTCGCTGGGCGCGAGCAGCACGCCGCTGGAGGAGAACTTGTTCAGGTGCCAGTGCAAGGTCGCCTGTTTCTGGGCATCGAGCTGCTGGCCTATCGTGCTCTGCGCCAAACGGGCATACAGAGCCTGCAGCGCAGCGTTGACGAATTTATCATCGAAACGCGCCGTGGTCCTGACAAGGAAATCGAGGATCGCCTGCGCCCAGTCCGGGCCCCTGCCCAGCAGCGGTGAGGCCCCATACAGCACGCTCAACAACTGGGCATCCAGCCCGTCCACGGCCAAGACCAGATCATCCCAGGTAGGCAAGGCCTGCTGATCGGCGATGATGCGTTCGATGCCGCGTTCATGCGCTTGCAGCACATGGTCGAAGGCTTCACCCATGTTCTCCAGGGTGATCGCAGCATAATCGATGGGAACTGCACTAGGTTGCAACAGAGGGTTGTTCATGAAGCATCGCCTCGCTCGAAGTGAAGAGCAGGCGAGCGTGCAGGAGCGGGGCCCGGGCGGTGTGCTAACGATCTACCGCCCAAGCACCGAACCGGGCGCGAGGCCCGGCCGGTACGCCGACGTCATTCGGCCGGTTTCTTGAGTTTCGGATTGGGAAAGAACTGCACGGTCTGCACCGCCTGGGCCTTGGCTGGCGCCTTGGGCGCCAGGTGATTGACCCGGGTGCCCAGCTCCTTGGGCACCGACAGCCCTTGCTCATTGAGGGTATCGGAAAACCCGCACGCCACGCATTCGCGGTGCGGCACACCGTCCTCATCCCACATCTTCAGCTTGTCGGCTTCGCTGCACGCCGGGCAGACGGCCCCGGCGATGAAACGTTTCTTGGTCATGCTCACGGTCACCTCGCTCACGCCGCAGCGTCTTCACTCAGGCCGCTGTGGCGCAGCAGCGCATCGATGGACGGCTCACGGCCACGGAAATCGACGAACAGCACCATCGGTTCACGCGAGCCGCCACGGGCCAGGATGGCTTCACGGAAGGCGCGCCCGGTCTCGGCGTTCAGCACCCCGTCTTCCTCGAAGCGCGAGAAGGCATCGGCCGACAGCACCTCAGCCCACTTGTAGCTGTAGTACCCTGCCGCATAGCCGCCGGCGAAGATGTGCGCGAAGCTGTTGGGGAAGCGGTTGTAGGCCGGCGGCCGCATCACCGATACCTCATCGCGCACGCCTTCGAGCACCTCCAGCACGCTGCGACCATCGCCATGGCTGGCATGCAGCTCGAAGTCGAACAGCGAGAACTCCAGCTGACGCACCATCATCAGGCCGGACTGGAAGTTCTTCGCCGCCAGCATCTTTTCCAGCAGGTCCTGCGGCAGGGCTTCGCCGGTCTGGTAATGACCGGAGATCAACGCCAGGCCTTCAGGCTCCCAGCACCAGTTCTCCATGAACTGGCTCGGCAGCTCGACGGCGTCCCAGGCCACGCCATTGATGCCCGACACACCGGCATGCTCGATGCGGGTCAGCAAGTGGTGCAGGCCATGGCCGAACTCGTGGAACAGGGTGGTCACTTCATCGTGGGTCAGCAGCGCAGGTTGGCCTGGCGACGCGGGCGTGAAGTTGCACACCAGGTTGGCCACCGGGCTCTGCAGCTCGCCGGCAGCGGTGCGGCGACGGTCGCGGGCGCCGTCCATCCAGGCACCGCCACGCTTGTTGGCGCGCGCATAGAGATCGAAGAAGAAGCGTCCGACGTGCTGGCCGTGCTCGCTGATCTCGAACAGCCGCACGTCCGGGTGCCAGCGGTCGAAACCGTCGAGCTCCTTGATCTCGATGCCATACAGACGCTGCACGATGGCGAACAGACCCGACAGCACCTTGTCGATCGGGAAATACGCACGCAGGGCTTCCTGCGACACGCTGTAGCGTTGTTCGCGCAACTTCTCCCCGTAGTAGCCGACATCCCAGCTGCTCAGGTCCGCGCAGCCCTGTTCCTGGGCAAAGGCCTTCAGCTCGGCCAGGTCCTGGGCCGCGAACGGCTTGCTGCGGTGCGCCAGGTCGCGCAGGAAACTCAGCACCTGGTCGCTGGACTCGGCCATCTTGGTGGCCAGGCTCAGCTCGGCGAAATTGGCATATCCGAGCAGCTCGGCCAGTTCCTGGCGCAGGTCGAGGATCTGGCGCATCACCGGACCGTTGTCGAACTGCCCGGCGTTGGGGCCTTGGTCCGAGGCGCGGGTGCTGTAGGCCGCATAGACCTCCTCGCGCAAGGCGCGGTTGGCGGCGTAGGTCATCACGGCGTAGTAGCTGGGGAATTCCAGGGTGATCAGCCAGCCCTCCAGGTCCTTGGCCTGGGCGGCCGCGGCCATCTGGCCCTTGGCCGACTCGGTCAGGCCGTCGAGCAGCGCCTCGTCGGTGACGTGCTTGGTCCAAGCCTGAGTGGCGTCGAGCAACTGATTGGAGAAGCGGCTGCCCAGTTCACTGAGCGTGCTTTGCACCTCGGCGTAGCGCTGCTGCTTGTCCGCCGGCAAGTCGATGCCCGAGAGGCGGAAATCGCGCAAGGCGTGTTCGAGGGTGGTGGTCTGCGCCACGTCGAAGCCAGCGGCCTCAGGGCTGTTGGCCAATGCCTGGTAGGCCTCGAACAAGGCACGGTTCTGACCCAGCTCGGTGGAGTAGGCACTCAACGCCGGCAGGCAGGACTCGTAGGCTTCACGCAGCTCGGCACTGTTGCACACGGCATTGAGGTGGCTGACCGGGCTCCAGGCCGCGCCGAGCCGGTCGTTGAGTTCGTCCATGGCCAGGACCAGGCCGGCCCAGGTCGGGTGCTGGCCTTGCGTCTCGAGGATGCGCGCGATGGCCGCGCGGTTGTCGGCCAGGATCTGCTCGATCGCCGGCAGCACGTGTTCGGCCCGGATCGCCGAGAAGGGCGGCAGATCGTAGGGCTGCAGAAGCGGGTTGTTCGCACTCACGTTGGGATACCTTGGCAGGAGAAACACGGGACCATCTTAATTACAATCGACCCTGACCGCAGCAGGCGGCCACCTATCAGGCTTCAAGAGGGGCACTATACATGGCCATCCGGACCTTCCGGCAGCACACTCCCCAGTTGGGACCCCGCGCGTTCGTCGACAGTTCGGCCATCGTCCTGGGCGACGTGGCAATCGGCGAAGACAGCTCGGTCTGGCCACTGACCGTTGTCCGCGGCGACATGCACCGCATCCGCATCGGCGCGCGCACCAGCGTCCAGGATGGCAGCGTGCTGCACATCACCCACGCCGGCCCGTTCAACCCTGACGGCTTCCCGTTGCTGATCGGCGACGAGGTGACCATCGGCCACAAGGTGATGCTGCATGGCTGCACCCTGGGCAATCGCATCCTGGTCGGCATGGGCAGCACGGTCATGGACGGCGCGGTGGTCGAGGACGAGGTGATCATCGGTGCCGGCAGCCTGGTGCCGCCAGGCAAGCGCCTGGAGAGCGGCTACCTGTACGTCGGCAGCCCGGTTCGTCAGGCACGGCCGTTGACCGACAAGGAGCGCGCCTTCTTCAGCTACAGCGCCAACAATTACGTCACGCTCAAGGACCAGCATCTGGCCGAAGGCTACGACGCGCCCTAACCCCCGACCCGAGATTTCAATGCACCAGCCAAACATCCTGTTCGACCTCGACGGCACGCTCACCGACCCGCGCCTGGGCATCACCCGCTCCATCCAGCATGCGCTGGCGCGGCTCGGCATCGACGAGCCGGACCTGACCCGGCTCGAGCCCTTCATCGGGCCGCCGCTGCTGCAGGCGTTCATGCAGTTCTACGGGTTCGACGAGGCCAAGGCCTGGGACGCGGTGAACCACTACCGTGAGCGCTTCAGCGTCACCGGTCTGTACGAGAACCAGGTCTTCGACGGGGTGCCTGCCCTGTTGTCGACCTTGGCCGGACAGGGCCGTACGTTGTACATCGCCACCTCCAAGCCGTGGGTGTACGCCCGCGAGATCGCCCGGCATTTCGCCTTCGACCAGCACTTCAAGGTGATCTACGGCAGCGAACTGGACGGCACCCGCACCGACAAGGTCGAGCTGATCCGCCACCTGCTCGACGAGGAGCGCCTGGACCCGGCCCAGACCTTGATGATCGGCGACCGCAAGCACGACCTGACCGGCGCGCGCCGCAACGGCGTGCAGGCGGTGGCGGTCGGCTACGGCTTCGGCAGTCATGATGAGTTGCTGGCCGAGGCGCCGGACTTTCATTTCGAGACGCTGACGCAGCTGCACGCGGCGTTCCTGCACGGTCATGACGCTTAGCGACGGGCGCTTCGAACGCCGCTCAGGGCCGAGCGCTGGCGGCCAGGGCCGCTAACGCCTGGTGCCGCGCCGCTGGCGGCAGTCGTCCGAGGGCCTGCACGCGCTGATGAAAGCGTGCCCAGTCGCCCGGTGCCTGACGGTACAACGCCTCGAAGGCCGGTACCCAACGGTCGTAGAGCCCGAAGGGCAGAAGCGTGGCGTTGTTCAGCGGGCCTTCGATCCAGGCATCGTACCGGCCCACGCCGCCCCATTGGCTGTCGCGCAGTTGGCGGTAGTCATGGCGCAGTCGCTCGAATTCGGCCTGTTTGCCCCGGCGCTTGCCCTCGGCATCCAGCGGGCTGTCGTACAAGGCCTGCAAGCGCTCGCGACTGGCCAGCACCAACTGGACGAAGGCTTCACGCTGACCTCGCTCGCCCTCGGGCACAGGCGCCAGGCCCCGTGCGCGACGCCACTGCCGACTGCCTTCCTGCTCGACGAAGGTGGCATAGGATTCGTTGAACTCGGTGTCGTCCTTCACGTAGACGCGCTGGTGCGACAGTTCGTGAAAGATCAGCGTGGCCAGGCGTTCGTCGCCCCAGCCGGTCATGGTCGACAGAATCGGATCATCGAACCAGCCCAGCGTCGAATAGGCTTCGACACCGCCGACGTAGACGTCCAGCCCCTGCTGGCGCATCAGCGCGGCGGCACCCCGGGCGGCGCCCTGGCTGTAGTAGCCGCGGTAGGCCACGCACCCGGCGATCGGAAAGCAGTGGGTGAGCGGGTGCAAGGACAGGGCCGGGGTGGCGAACACGTTCCAGACCACGAAGCGACGGCCCAGATCGGCATAGACCCGGTAGCTACGGTTGTCCGGCAGCTTCAGATGGTCGCTGGCGAACACGCGCGCCTCTTCGGCCTGTATCAGGCGCTGGCGCAAGGTCGGGTCCGTCGCAGGATCGTCGATCACCTGTGTGATCGGCGTCCGGGCACGAAGCAGCTGCCATTGCCCCTGAGCCAGCTGCCCGTAGTACGACGCACTGGAGCAACCGGCGATCAGCCCGCAGGCCAGCAGGGGAACAAACCAGGCCAAGACGCGGTCGAGTGCCGCAAGGTTCGAACGCAGCAGAACGGGTCGGCACATCGGGGCGACTCCTCTCGCTCAACCACCGGTGTTCGCCAGACTACTTGCCTAGGAGAGGTTTCGCCAATGCGTACAAGGTTCACCCTCGCAGCCCTCATGCTGCTTGCTGGCTGCTCCACCTTGCCCGAGCCGGATCCGGGCCAGGCGTGGGTGGACCTGGCCCCTGAACAGAACACTGCGCTGCATGCGCTGGAAGTGGACGATCGTGCCTGGGGCGACAAGCGCTATTTCGAAGTCCCACCCGGTCCACACGAACTCACCGTGCGCTACCAGTTTCCGGTCGCGCCAAGCAACATCGGCCCGGAGGCGGAGTCGCTCTGGCGCGATTGCCAGCTCAACGTCACCTTCAAGGACTTCGACGCCGGCCAGCGGTATCGCCTGCAGGCCGGCAGCATCGGTTTCCGTCCCTGGGTCAAGCTGTACGACCAGCAGCAGAACCTGCTCGGCCAGGGCGCGCCTGCCGGTTGTCAACGCAGCTGATCGCACAGCGCGCTATGCTGTGACCTTTCAGGAGCAGCACAATGAAGACCATGCGCTTGTGCGTGATGCTTGCCGCCCTTGGCGTATTGGGCGGGTGCGCCAGTCCTTTGCCGCCGAAGGATCCCGGCCAGGCCTGGGTGGAGCTGCGCACGCTCGTCCCCGGCAAACTGGTGATGGCCGACCGGCTGGATGGCCAGCGCCTGGAAGATGGACGCTACTTTCAGGTCACGCCCGGACGCCATGAGCTGGTGGTACGCTTCGACTATGAAGTCTATTCCGGCGGTTTCTCTACCGACCCGACCGACCGGACCTGTTACCTCACCCTGCGCTACGACGCCTTCGAGGCGGGCCGTCGCTATCGACTTGAGGCGCGCGCGCCGGCCATGCAGCCGACCGCATTGCTCTATGACGAACAGCGGCGGGTGCTGGTGGACGAGCCAAGCAACGTATTCTGCATCCCGTGAAGAGGCGGGCAGGTCAGGTGTCGTTGCGCTGGTAGATGACTTTGCGGGTACCGTTTTCGCAGCTGCCCACCACCATGTTGGGGTCGCTGACCTCGCTGTTGGGCACGACTTCCAGGGTATAGGAGGTCACGCCGCTGGCCTGGATCTTGGCCTCGATCTCGGCCTTGAGCTCTTCACAGGGCTTGGGGGCTGCCAGGGCAGCTGTCGCCAGTAGGGACGTGGCAACAACCAGAAGGGGACGGATCATGGAGCGGTTCCTCGACAAGGGCCCGATGGCCGGTGGATGAATCAAGAATACACCGCTCCAGACCTGCAGATCACTCCTGCAGCGTCGCGTCCAGGCTGATCGTGGCGTTCAGCACCTTGGAGACCGGGCAGCCTTCCTTGGCCTTGTTGGCCAGTTCCTGGAATTTCTGCTCGTCGACACCTGGCACCTTGGCCTGGAGCACCAGGTGCACGGCGGTAATGGCAAAGCCGTCCGACTGTTTTTCCAGCGTTACTTCAGCCTTGGTGTCGATGCTATCGGGCGTGAAGCCGGCTTCGCCGAGGATCATCGAGAAGGCCATCGAGAAGCAGCCGGCATGGGCAGCCCCGATCAGCTCTTCCGGGTTGGTGCCCGGCGTGTCTTCGAAACGGGTGTTGAAGCCGTAAGCATTGTCTTTGAGCGCACCACTTTGCGTGGAGATGTATCCCTTGCCATCCTTGAGACCACCTTGCCAGTGTGCCGATGCTGTCTTTTTCATGATGCCCTCCAGGACATTGAGGTTGGGTACGTAAGGCTTGAGAAAACACACCCCCAGGCAAGTTCCAACCGATCGGCGGGCCATTGATTCTCATCGATCCGCCCATACAGAGAGAGGAAGGCCCGATGGCCACCCCTTTCCTGGAGACCCTCATGACGCACGTGCGCGACCTCAAGATTTCCGTGCTGGACCTAGTGCCGGTACGTGCCGACCAGGGCACGGCCCAAGCGCTGCACAACTCGCTCGACCTGGCCAGACACGCCGAGCGACTGGGTTACAACCGTTTCTGGATCGCCGAGCACCACAACATGGATGGCATCGCCAGTTCGGCCACGGCCGTGCTGCTGGGTCACCTGGCCGGTGGCACCTCGACTCTGCGGGTCGGGGCGGGCGGCATCATGCTGCCGAACCATGCGCCGCTGGTAGTGGCCGAGCAGTTCGGCACCCTCGCCAGCCTCTACCCAGGCCGCATAGACCTGGGCCTGGGCCGCGCGCCGGGCTCCGATCAACTGACGGCACGCGCGCTACGCCGTGAGCGCTCGGGGAGTGCCGACGATTTTCCCGACGACGTCGAGGAGCTGAGCCGCTACCTGGGTCCGCGCACGCCGGACCAGCGCGTGATCGCCGTGCCGGGCTACGACACCGAGGTGCCGATCTGGCTGTTGGGCTCGAGCCTGTTCAGCGCCCAGCTGGCCGGGATGCGCGGGTTGCCCTATGCCTTCGCCTCGCACTTCGCACCGCGCTACATGCACGAGGCGATTCGCATCTACCGGGACCATTTCCAGCCCTCCACGGTGCTGGACAAGCCGTATGTGATGCTGGGCGTGCCGATGGTGGTCGCCGACACCGACGAGCGCGCCGATTACCTTGCGACCTCGGTATACCGCCGGATCCTGGCGTTGATCCGCGGCCAGAGCCTGATGCAGCAGCCGCCGGTCGACAGCATGGAAGGTCTGTGGCTGCCCCACGAGCGGGACGCGGTGTCGAGCTTCCTGGGCCTGGCGATGATCGGCAGCCCGCAGAAGGTCCGAGCCAAGGTCGAGGTGCTGCTGGAGCAGACGGGTGCGGACGAATTGATCTTTACCTGCGACCTGTACGAGCACGAGGATCGGTTGCGGTCCTATGCCCTGTTGGCCGAGGCATTGCAGACGGCGTGAAGAGGGAGAAGGCCGAGGGAGATGACCTTCTTGGATAGGCCTCAGGTGCTACCCGCGACCGGGTAGCCCGGCGGGCCTGCAGGAACATCATGACGACGCGGCTTCAGTTGTCGCCGGGCCTGCGCTTCTGGTCCTCAGAGGCGGCCTGCACGGCGACGGCACGCCTGACGTTTCGAATCGGCGCTGGCCTCAGCCTTCGCGGCGGTAGACGATGTCCTTGGTCCCGCCTTCGCACGACCCGACGACTTTGCCGCCACCTGCCCCCTTGTCCACGACCTCTAGCACATAGTTGCTGACGTTCTTGGCATCGAGCTTGGCCTCGATCTCCTGTTGCAGCTCGGCGCAGGGCTTGCCAGCCGCCAATGCGGTACCTGCCACGGCCATGAGCCCTACCGCCATCACCAGTTTTTTCATCGACCCTGTTCCTTTTGGCTATCACTGCGAACCAGGGCATCGATGATGCCCTGACACTCAAAATGCTGGGTGCACCGGCACGGCGGCCAGGGTCAGCTGGCGATGATGCGGAAGCCGACCTTGAGCGATACCTGGAAATGCCCGACCTTGCCATCCTGGATGTGACCACGGGTTTCGGTCACTTCGAACCATTCCATGTTCTCGATGGACTTGCCGGCTTCGTCCAGGGCGTGATGGATGGCGTCTTCGATGCTGGTGGTGGACGAGCCGACCAGTTCAACGAGCTTGTAGGTGTGATGGTCCGACATGAGCGTTCTCCTTGGGTGACGTCAGCGAGGGTCCGGTACCCGGACCTTGTCTAGCTGCGAGCCTTGACTGAGGCAGAAAGTTCGATCGCACTTTCCCCCACCCATGCAGTCGCATTCCTGTACAGCTCATCCCACTGCGAAGGAGATACACCATGGCCAATCACTCGTTGCGCAAGCAATCGCTGGAAAGTATGGAAGCGGAAATCGAAAGCCTGCTCAAATCCCTGGAAGGCCTCAAGAGCGATGCCTCCGAAGAGTCGACCAAGAGCCTCAAGGCCATTCGCGAAAACGCCGAGAAGGCGCTGAAGCACTCGCGCAGCCTGCTGGGCGATGCCTACACCGAAGTCAAGGCGCGCACCCGCCAGACCGGCATCGCCACCCGTGATTACGCCCAGGAAAATCCATGGACCACCGCTGGCGTGGCCGTCGGTGCCATCGGCCTGATCGCGGCCCTGATGCTGTGCAAGCGCGGCTAATCGACCCGTCGCTCCAGCTCGGCGCGTAGCCACTGCGCCAGGCGCTCGGCGCGCCGGTCATTGGCGCGTCGAGGCACCCAGAGTGACAAGACCGCCGTGGTCGGTGTGAACCCCCATGGCGCGACCAGCCTGCCCGAACGCAGGTCGTCCGCCACCAGCGGCTCCGGGGCGATCGCCACACCCAGCCCTGCCAGGGCTGCCTCGAGCAAATAATACAAATGTTCGAAATCCTGACCGAACGTCAATCGGGCCGGGTCGAGGTGCTGTTGCCGTGCCCAGGTCGGCCAGGCCTGCGGCCGAGAGCGGGTCTGTAACAGACGCTCCTCGAGCAGTCGCTCGGCGGGGGCCTGACGCAGAAGCTCGCTACCCTGCACGTAAGGGCTCATGACAGGGCCGATGCGCTCCTGTGCCAGCATGTGCACCTGCATGTCCGACGGCCAGGGCGGTTCAGCGAACACCAGCCAGGCGTCCAGGCCCGTTCGCCGGGGATCGGCGTCGCCGTCGCCTGCGGACAAATGCAGGCGCAGATCGGGCAGTTCCGCCTCCAGGCGCCCCAGGCGCGGAATGAACCAGCGCGCCAGCAGACTGCCCGAGCAACCCAGCACGAAAGGCGCTTGGTCCTGCGTCTGCCCCAGTTCGGCACAGACCTGACGTAGACGGTCGAATGCCTCCCCGCTGGCCTCGAACAGACGGCCGCCGGCGTCCGTGAGTTTTAGGCCACGCCCTTCCTTGCGAAACAGTGCGACGCCCAGGTGTTCCTCCAGCAACTTGATCTGCCGGCTCACCGCGCCATGGGTCACGTGCAGGGATTCTGCCGCCTGGCTGACGCTGTTGAGCCGTGCGGCGGCCTCGAAGGCCTTGAGCGCGTTGAGCGGGGGAAGGTCATGGGCCATGGTCGTGTGAGTTTTCCTGACAAGTCGAGACGATCTTATCGGTTTTCACGGCGCACTGCGCTGGTTACAGTAACCGTCATCGCCCTTGTTCATGCTGGAGAACGTCATGACCCAGACTCACTACCGCGCCGGCCCGGATGCCAACGGCCTGTTCGGCTCGTTCGGCGGCCGCTATGTCGCCGAAACCCTGATGCCCCTGGTGCTGGACCTGGCGCGCGAGTACGAGGCGGCCAAGGCCGACCCGGCGTTTCTTGAAGAACTGGCCTACTTCCAGCGTGACTACATCGGCCGCCCCAATCCGCTGTACTTCGCCGAGCGCCTGACCGAGCACTGCGGCGGCGCCAAGATCTACTTCAAGCGCGAAGAGCTCAACCACACCGGCGCGCACAAGGTGAACAACTGCATCGGCCAGGTGCTGCTGGCCAAGCGCATGGGCAAGAAGCGCCTGATCGCCGAGACCGGCGCCGGCATGCACGGCGTGGCCACCGCCACCGTCGCGGCGCGCTTCGGCCTGCCCTGCGTGATCTACATGGGCGCCACCGACATCGAACGCCAGCAGGCCAACGTGTTCCGCATGAAGCTGCTCGGTGCCGAGATCGTGCCAGTCACCGCGGGCACCGGCACGCTCAAGGACGCGATGAACGAGGCCCTGCGCGACTGGGTCACCAACGTCGACGACACCTTCTACCTCATCGGCACCGTCGCCGGCCCGCACCCTTACCCGGCCATGGTCCGTGACTTCCAGTCGATCATCGGCAAGGAAACCCGTGCCCAGTTGCAGGAGAAGGAAGGGCGCCTGCCCGACAGCCTGATCGCCTGCGTCGGCGGCGGCTCCAATGCCATGGGCCTGTTCCACGAATTCCTCGACGACCCGAGCGTGCGCATCATCGGCGTCGAAGCGGGCGGTCATGGCGTGACCACCGACAAGCATGCCGCCAGCCTCAACGGCGGCGTGCCCGGCGTACTGCACGGCAACCGCACCTACCTGCTGCAGGACGACGACGGGCAGATCACCGATGCCCACTCGATCTCGGCCGGCCTGGACTACCCGGGCATCGGCCCCGAGCATGCGCACCTGCACGAGGTGAAGCGCGTCGAGTACGTCAGCATCACCGACGACGAGGCCCTGGCAGCGTTCCACACATGCTGCCGGCTCGAAGGCATCATCCCGGCCCTGGAGAGTGCTCACGCCGTCGCCGAAGCGCTGCGCATCGCCCCCTCGCTGCCCAAGGATCACCTGATGGTCATCTGCCTGTCCGGGCGTGGCGACAAGGACATGCACACCGTGATGAACCACATGGCTGCCCAGGAGACCGTGGCATGAGCCGCCTCGAACAGCGTTTTGCCGAACTGAAAGCCGAAGGCCGCGCGGCCCTGGTCACCTTCATCACCGCAGGCGACCCTGGTTACGACGCCTCTCTGGCGATCCTCAAGGGCCTGCCGAAGGCGGGTGCGGACGTGATCGAGCTGGGCATGCCCTTCACCGATCCGATGGCCGATGGCGTGGCCATCCAGCTGGCGACCCTGCGAGCGCTGGAGGCCGGTCAGACCCTGGCCAAGACGCTGCAGATGGTGCGCGACTTCCGCATCGACGATCAGACCACGCCGATCGTGCTGATGGGCTATTACAACCCGATCCATCGTTTTGGCGTGGAGCGTTTCATCGGCGAGGCCCGCGACGCGGGTGTCGATGGGCTGATCATCGTCGACCTGCCGCCCGAGCACGATGCCGAGCTGGCCGACCCGGCCCATGCGGCAGGGATCGACTTCATCCGCCTGACCACGCCGACCACCGATGACGCCCGCCTGCCGCGTGTGCTGGCGCGCAGCTCCGGGTTCGTCTACTACGTGTCGGTCGCCGGCGTCACCGGTGCCGGCTCGGCTACCACTGACCAGGTCACCCAGGCCATCGAGCGCCTGCGCCGGCACACCGCTCTGCCGATCAGCGTTGGCTTTGGCATCCGTACCGCCGAGCAGGCGGCCGCCATCGCGCGACTGGCCGACGGCGTCGTGGTCGGTTCGGCGCTGATCGACAAAGTGGCCCAGGCACCGACGGCAGAACAGGCCGTGACGGACGTGCTGGGGTTGTGCGCCGAGCTGGCCGCTGGCGTACGCCACGCGCGCTGAGCGTCCGTCACCGTCCTACGCCGGGTCTTCGGACCCGGCATGGGCGCCGCGCCGTTCAGGCGCCGTGGCTCATCCTCCGAACAGCGCCAGGTTCAACGGCCTGACCGCGCCCATCCAGATGGCGTGGTCGCGGTGGTCGGCCAGCTCATCGCCCGTCAGCGGGTGCAGGAACACCACCAGCCCGTTACGGTTGAGCGCCAGCCAGGGCAGCACCACACCGATGAATTCCGGATCGAAAGCCAGCTGACAGCTCCAGTCAGGGTGCGGTCCGACCGGCCGTTGGTGGAGTCGGCCCAAGGTGACGGGAAACAGCGTGGCCGCTTCCTCGCACAAGGTACGGGCCTGCTCGAAGGTCTGGGCGTCGAAGTAGACGTGGGCATGGTAGCCCTGGATTCTTTGCACGAAGGCTCCTGAAGAGAGGGACAGTCCGTGCGTCGGACTATACAGGGGTCTGACGAAGAGACGGGACGGGGCTACGTGCTGTCCATGGATTGAAGGTGCGCAGGACAACCCGTTCCATTTTTCTTCACAGGCTAGACAGGGAGGCGTAGCCCGACCCGATGGTCGACGTCCATCAGCGCTGCGAAAATAAACTTGCTTCGCTCGGCCGGATTTACCACGCTCGCTCCATCCCTTCGCCAGAACGCGTCCCTGATCATGCGCCGTCTTCATCGCTTACTGCCCTTCATGGCCTGGCTGCCGCACCTGACCTGGCGCGACCTGCGCCAGGACGTGCTGGTCGGCCTCAGCGGCGCCATCCTGGCGCTGCCACAGTCCATTGCCTATGCCCTGATCGCCGGACTGCCTGCCGAATACGGGTTGTACGCAGCCATGGTGCCGGTGGTGATCGCCTGCCTCTGGGGCTCGTCCTGGCACCTGATCAGTGGTCCCACAGCGGCCATTTCAGTCGTGCTCTACGCCAGCATCAGTCCTCTGGCCGTTCCAGGCAGTGCCGACTACGTGACCTTGGTGCTGCTGCTGACCTTCGTGGCTGGCCTGTTCCAGCTCACCCTCGGCCTGCTGCGCTTCGGCACGCTGGTGGATTTCGTCTCCCACGCCGTGGTGCTCGGCTTCAGCCTGGGCGCAGCGGTGGTCATCGCCCTGGGCCAGATGCCCAATCTGCTCGGTCTGGACCTGCCCAGCCAGGCCACGGCCCTGGGGACCGCGCAGGCCCTGCTGGCCCACGCGGGCGAGGTGGATGTGCCGGCCATGGTGCTCGGTCTGGCGACGGTGCTGCTCGGCGCAGGCTTCAAGCGCTGGCGTCCTCGCTGGCCGGGGTTACTGATCAGTCTGACGGCCATCAGCCTGCTAGCCTGGTCTTTGCCAGGCCTGTTCGGAGAAGTGACACGCGTACCGGCCTTCGTCGGCCAGTTGCCACCGCTCAGCCCCCTGCCGCTGCTGGACGCCGAGACGATCCTGCGCCTGCTGCCCAGCGCGGTGGCCGTGGGCATGCTGGGATTGGTCACCAGCCTGTCGATCGCCCGCTCGCTCTCGGCACGCTCGGAGCAACTGATCGACGCCGACCAGGAGATTCGTGGCCAGGGTCTGTCCAACCTGGTCGGCTCGCTGTGCTCCGGGTACCTGTCGTCCGGCTCCTTCACCCGCTCCGGCCTGAACCTGGACGCCGGTGCCCGCTCGCCGCTGGCCGGCGTCTGCTCGGCCCTGTGGCTGGGCGTGTTCGCCTTGACCAGCGCCAGCCTGATCGCCTGGCTGCCGGTGCCGGCCATGGCCGGCGGCATCCTGCTGATCTGCTGGGGGCTGATGGACCGACCGGCCATCGCCGCGCTGTTCCGGGTCAGCCGCGCCGAATTCGTCGTGATGGCGCTGACCGCCTGCGCCACCTTGCTGCTGGAGTTGCAGACGGCCATCTACGCCGGCGTGCTGGCCTCGCTGTTCTTCTACCTCAAGCGCACGTCCCGCCCTCGCGTGCAGCAGAGTCGCGAGGGTGACACGGACGTACTCAGGATCGGCGGCTCGATCTTCTTCGGCGCGGCCCATCACCTGCAGGTGCGCCTGCAGCGCTGCCAAGGGCCGCACGTGATCGTCGAGGCGCCGCAGATCAACTTCATCGACTATTCGGGCGTGGACATGCTGCACCGCGAGGCGCGGCGGCTGGCGCGTCGTGGCGGCAGTCTGACCCTGCGTCGCGCACGGGCGCAGGTGATGGTCGATATCCAGACGCTGGAAGGGGCCGCGCACTGTCCCATCCGCTTCACCGACCCGACGTGACCCTCGGCGCTCAGCCTTGGGTCAACTGACGGCGCAGGTGCGCCAGTACTGGTGCGGTGTCCGGTCGTACGCCTCGCCAGCCTTCGAAGGCTTCCGCGGCCTGCTCGGCGAGCATGCCCAGCCCGTCCAGCACCTGGGCGGCACCTAGGCGCGTGGCCCATTGGCAGAACGGCGTCGGTTCGCGGCCGTACATCATGTCGTAGCACACCGTGCGACCCGGCTCGACCAGGCTGTCGGCCAGGGGCGGCAGTTCGCCGGCCAGGCTGGCGGAGGTGGCGTTGACGATCAGGTCCACCGGTTCGACGAAGGCGGTGAAGCCGCTGCCGATCACCGGCCCCAGGTCGGCGAACTCGCGGGCCAGGTGCTCGGCCTTCTCCACGGTACGGTTGGCGATCAGCACGGCCTTCGGGCCCTGCGCCAGCAGTGGCTCGAGCACCCCGCGCACGGCGCCGCCCGCCCCCAGGACCAGGATGCGCTTGCCGGCCAGCGTGACCCCGGCATTGACCGTCAGGTCACGGACCAGCCCGGCACCGTCGGTGTTGTCGCCTTGCAACGTGCCGTCGTCGAGTTTGCTCAAGGTGTTCACGGCGCCTGCACGCTGCGCACGCGCTGTCAGGTGGTCACACAAGTGCAAGGCTTCTTCCTTGAACGGTATGGTGACGTTGGCCCCCTGGCCTTGCTTGAAGAAGCCCAGCGCGCACGCGCTGAACCCGTCGATGGGCGCCAGCAGGGTGGTGTAGGCCAGGGCCTGGCCGGTCTGCTCGGCGAACAGCCGATGGATCGACGGCGACTTGCTGTGGCCGATCGGGTTGCCGAAAACGACGTACTGGTCCATGTCTGCTCCTGAGTTATCCACAGCGGTCATTGCCCCAACCAGTCTCGATCGGTCAGGAAATAATCGGTCAGGCGAGCCTCTTCGCTGCCTGGTGCCGGCTTCCAGTCGTAGCCCCAGCGTACCTGGGGGGGCAACGACATGAGGATCGACTCGGTACGCCCGCCCGACTGCAGGCCGAACAGCGTGCCGCGGTCGTAGACCAGGTTGAACTCCACGTAGCGTCCCCGGCGGTATTCCTGGAATTCCCGTTGCTGGGCCGTGTAGGCCAGGTGCTTGCGACGCTGCACGATGGGCAGGTAGGCCTCCAGGTAGGCATCACCGATGGCACGGAGGAAGGCGAAGCAGGTGTCGAAGTCCCACGCGTTGAGGTCGTCGAAGAACAGCCCGCCGATGCCACGGGGCTCGCCCCGGTGCTTGAGGTGGAAGTAGCGGTCGCACCAGGCCTTGTAGCGCGGGTAGACGTCAGGGCCGAACGGCGCGCAGGCACGCTCGGCGACCCGGTGCCAGTGCACGCAGTCTTCTTCGTTGCCGTAGTAGGGCGTCAGGTCGAAGCCGCCGCCGAACCACCAGACCGCTTCCTCGCCCTCCTTCTCGGCGATGAAGAAACGCACGTTGGCGTGCGAGGTCGGCACGTGAGGGTTGTAGGGATGGATGACCAGCGAGACGCCCAGGGCCTCGAAACCACGCCCGGCCAGTTCCGGTCGATGGGCACTGGCCGACGGCGGCAGGCCGGCCCCGAAGACATGGGAGAAGTTCACGCCCCCTTTCTCGATCAGCGCGCCTTCGCCGATGACCCGGGTCCGTCCACCGCCCCCGGCATCACGCACCCAGGCGTCTTCGACGAAGCGGGCGGTGCCGTCCTCGCGTTCCAGGGCGGCGCAGATACGGTCTTGCAGGTCGAGCAGGTAGGCCTTCACGGCCTCGGTACGGCTGGTCATCGGGTCACCCGGTGGCGGCAGGAAGGAAATCGCGCCTAGCATAGCATCGGCCAGCGGCACCCCGCAGTTGACGGCGGTCGAGCAAAGGCGCCAGATAGCAGGTCTTCCCTGATCACGACAACAGGAGTGCGAGATGGCCCAACGTATAGAGTTCAGCCAGCATGGTGGCCCGGAAGTCCTGCAACTGGTGACCTTCGAACCCAAAGCGCCAGGTCCGAACCAGGTCCAGGTGCGCAACAAGGCCATCGGCCTGAACTTCATCGACACCTATTTCCGCAATGGCCTGTACCCGCCACCGGCGTTGCCGTCGGGCCTGGGCACCGAAGGGGCGGGCGTGGTCGAGGTGATCGGCGAAGGCGTCACTCGGTTCAAGGTCGGTGATCGCGTGGCCTACGCCGGTGGCCCGCTCGGCGCCTACAGCGACGTGCACACGCTGCCGGAAGGCAACCTGGTCAGCCTGCCCGAGGCGATCAGTTTCGAGCAGGCCGCGGCGGTGATGCTCAAGGGCCTGACCGTGCAGTACCTGTTCAAGCAGACCTATGCCGTGCAGCCCGACGACTACGTGCTGTTCCATGCCGCCGCCGGTGGCGTCGGCTCGTTGGCCTGCCAATGGGCCAAGGCCCTGGGCGCCAGGCTGATCGGCACCGTCGGTTCGGCGGAAAAGGCCGAGCGTGCCAAGGCCCTGGGCGCTTGGGCGACCATCGACTACAGCCACGAAGACGTCGCCAAGCGCGTGCTGGAGCTGACCGACGGCCGCAAGTGCGCGGTGGTCTACGATGGCGTCGGTGCCGACACCTGGCTGACTTCGCTGGACTGCCTGCAGCCCCGTGGTCTGATGGTCAGCTTCGGCAACGCCTCGGGGGCGGTGAGCGGTGTCAACTTGGGCATCCTGGCGCAGAAGGGCTCGCTGTATGTGACCCGCCCGACCCTGGCCACCTACACCAGCACTCCCGAGCAGACCCAGGCCATGGCTGATGACCTGTTCGCGATGATCACCCGCGGCCAGCTGACGGTGGACGTGCAGCAGCGCTATGCGCTGAGCGAGGCGGCCGAGGCGCAGAAGGCCCTTTCGGGGCGCGAGACGGTCGGCTCTACAGTGTTGCTGCCGGAAGGATGAGTCCTTCCCGCTAAGCTGAGCGACGACTCGGGCACTGAGCGTGCCTGAGCCGTCCACGCACAGGCTCAGCCCGGTCGTCTGACCTCGCCGCTGACCAGGTCGCGGATCACGCTCGGGTTGCGGCGCCCGCCCAGGGCACCGCCCAGCACGTGGTCCAGCTCGCCATGGAAGTACTGTTCCACACGCAGCCGTGTCCGGGCCGCCGGACGTCCGGCCGGGTTGCATGACGTGGAAATCAGCGGCCCCACCAACGCGCACAGCTCGCGCACCTGCGGGTGATCGCTGACGCGCAGGGCCACGGTGTCGTGCTCCCCGGTCACCCATTCCGGCAGCAGGTCCTGGTGCGGCACCAGCCAGGTGTTCGGCCCTGGCCAGGTGCTGCTCATGCGGTCGATCCAGTCTTCGGGGAAGTCCTCGAACAGGAAGTCGAACTGACGGATGGTGTCGGCCACCAGGATCAGCCCTTTATCCACAGGCCGCGACTTGAGCGCGAGCAGGCGATACACCGCGTCTTCGTTCCACGGATCGCAGCCCAGACCCCAGACGGCCTCCGTCGGGTACGCGATCACCGCGCCTGCCCGGACCTCACGTGCGGCTTGCTGCACACGCCAACTGCTGACCATTGTCCTGCCTCCCATGAAGATCGATGTGCAGTGTACTTAGCCGAGCCGGGCAAACCAACGTCCGGCTTCGTTGCTGACGCGCCCTTCGAGCTCCAGCTCGGTCAGGCTGGCCAGAACCTCGGCGAGCGGCTGCCCACTGCTCAGCGCCAGGGCCTCGCTGGTCTGCGGCGCCGCGTGCAAGAGCGACAGCAGGGGATGGGCAGCGTCGCTCGGTGACGCTTCAGCTGCGGCGACGGGCACATGCTGCCAACCACGCAGGCTGTCGAGGATGTGCTCGACGCTTTCCACCAGCAAGGCACCATCACGGATCAGCTGATGACACCCCTTGGAACCGACGTGGTGGATCGAGCCAGGGATGGCATAGACCTCGCGCCCCTGTTCGGCTGCCAGGCGCGCGGTGATCAGCGAGCCACTGGCCAGGCTGGCCTCCACCACCAGGACGCCGAGCGAAAGACCGCTGATGATGCGGTTGCGCCGCGGGAAGTTCGCCGCCAGGGGGCCGGCGTCCAGGGGAAACTCGGACACCACGGCGCTGCCACCGTCGATCATGGCCTGCGCCAGGCTGCGGTGCCGCTGTGGATAAAGTTTTTGCAGACCGGTCCCCAGCACCCCGATCGTACGCCCGCCGGCCTTCATCGCCGCTTGATGCGCAGCGCCGTCGATACCCAGGGCGAGCCCGCTGGTCACGCAGAAACCCGCCTGTGCCAGGCACCGGGCGAACGCACTGGCGGTGTCCAAGGCAGGGGGCGAAGCGCGACGGCTGCCGATGATCGCCAACTGCGGTTGCTCCAGCAATGCAGGGTCTCCCGCCACGAACAACAACGGCGGTGGCGTATCGATCTCGGCCAACAAGACCGGGTAGCCGGGGCTGTCCCACATCAGCAAATGCTGGCCCGGACGCTCTAGCCAGGCCATGGCAGCCGCTGCTCCCTCGCGCACGGAGGGGCTGCGGCGTGCGTCGCTGGACGCCGCCGGCAAGCCCAGGGCGCGCCAGGCACCGGCCGGTGCGGTGAGTGCGGCCGAGGCATTGCCGAAAGCATGCATCAGGGTGTGGAAACGCCGGGGGCCGATCTCGGGCAGACGTTGCAGGCGCAAACGGGCTTCCAGTTCATCGGGTGGGCAGGGCGAGGTGACGAGGGTGGACATAGGGATCATCCTTGATCTGAGGCGCGTCATCCGAACTGAACAATCTGTGGATAACTCTGTTGATAATAGGCGCGCAACCTGTCCATCGATGGGAGCGACAAGGTGCCGTCCATACCCTAGCCGAGCTTTGCCAGGTGCCGAATGGCGCGATTCCCTTTATTATGTGTGTTCAGTTTTCAACCGAACGCACAGTACGTCACAGACTATGGCTATCTTGAACATCCTCGAATTCCCGGACCCGCGCCTGCGCACCCTCGCCAAACCGGTGAAGGAAGTCGACGACGCCTTGCGCCAGCTGATCGACGACATGTTTGAAACCATGTACGAAGCGCCTGGCATCGGCCTGGCCGCCACCCAGGTCGATGTTCACCTGCGTGTGGTGGTCATGGACCTGAGCGAGGATCGCAGCGAGCCGCGGGTGTTCATCAACCCCGAGGTCGAAGAGCTGACCCACGACATGGGCCAGTACCAGGAAGGGTGCCTGTCGGTACCGGGCTTCTACGAGAACGTCGATCGTCCGCTGCAGGTCAAGGTCAAGGCGCTCGATCGCGACGGCAAGCCCTATGAGCTGATCGCCGAAGGGCTGCTCGCGGTGTGCATCCAGCACGAGTGTGATCACCTCAACGGCAAGCTGTTCGTCGACTACCTGTCGCAGCTCAAGCGCGACCGGATCAAGAAGAAGCTGGAAAAGCAGCACCGCCAGCAGGCTTGATCCTTCCCATTTCAAAGGCTTGCTCCGGCAAGCCTTTTTCTTTTGCGAGCGAGAACACCCATGCGCATCGTCTTTGCAGGCACCCCTGAGTTTGCCGCCGAACACCTCAAGGCCCTGCTCGACAGCCCCCATGACGTGGTGGCTGTGTACACCCAGCCCGACCGTCCTGCCGGCCGCGGCCAGAAGCTCATGCCCAGCCCGGTCAAGCAACTGGCCGCGCTGCACGGCATTCCCGTTCTGCAACCACCAACCCTGCGCGCGCCCGAGGCTCAGGCCGAGCTGGCTGCGCTGGCGCCGGACCTGATGGTGGTGGTCGCCTACGGCCTGATCCTGCCCCAGGCCGTGCTGGACATCCCGCGTCTGGGGTGCATCAACAGCCATGCCTCGCTGCTGCCACGCTGGCGCGGCGCCGCGCCGATCCAGCGCGCGGTGCAGGCCGGCGATGCCGAAAGTGGGGTGACCGTGATGCGCATGGAGGCCGGGCTGGACACCGGGCCCATGCTGCTCAAGGTCAGCACGCCGATCAGTGGTCAGGACACCGGCGGCAGCTTGCACGATCGGCTGGCGAGTCTGGGTCCTGCTGCCGTACTGCAAGCCGTCGCCGGGTTGGAAGACGGCTCGCTGACCGGAGAGGTCCAGGACGATACCCTGGCGACCTATGCGCACAAGCTGAACAAGGACGAGGCGCGCCTGGACTGGACACGCCCGGCCGTCGAGCTGGAGCGCCTGGTGCGCGCCTTCAACCCATGGCCGATCTGCCACAGCACGCTGGAGGGCGCCGCGATCAAGGTCCTGAGTGCCGAGTTATCCACAGCGCAGGGTCAGCCGGGTGAAATCCTGTCGGCCAGCAAGGACGGCCTGGTGGTCGCCTGCGGCGAACGATCCTTGCGCCTGACGCGTGTGCAGTTGCCCGGCGGCAAGGCCTTGAGCTTCGCCGATGTGTTCAACAGCCGCCGTGAGCAGTTCGCCCACGGCAAGGTGTTCGGCCAATGAACCCGCGGCTGGCCGCCGCCCGGGCCCTGGCTGCCGTCCTCAGCGGCAAGGCCTCCCTGAACAGCGCCTTGCCTGCGCAACTGGACAAGGTCGAAGAGCGCGACCGTGGCCTGACCCAGGACCTGGCCTTCGGCACCGCACGCTGGCAGCCCCGCCTGGACCTGCTGGCGACGCAGCTGCTGCAGAAACCCTTCAAGAGCGCCGACAGCGACGTGCATGCCTTGCTGCTGGTGGGACTCTACCAGTTGCTTTACACCCGCATCCCGGCCCATGCGGCGATCGGCGAGACGGTCGGGTGCGCCGACAAGCTCAAGAAGCCATGGGCCAAAGGGCTGCTCAACGCCGTCCTGCGCCGTGCGCAGCGCGAGGGCGACGCCTTGCTGAGCGGGCTGGAACGCGACCCCGTGGTGCGCACTGCCCACCCGCGCTGGCTGCAAAAGGCATTCAAGGCGTTCTGGCCAGCAGACTGGGAAGCACTGTGCGCTGCCAACAACGCTCACCCGCCGATGATCCTGCGGGTCAACCGCCGCCATCACACGCGCGACGCCTACCTGGCCCTGCTGGCAGAGGCCGGCCTGCAGGCCAGTGCCTGTACCTACAGCCGTGATGGCATCGTGTTGGCCGAGGCCTGTGACGTGCGCACGCTGCCGGGCTTTGCCGAGGGCTGGATCAGCGTGCAGGACGAAGCCGCGCAACTGGCGGCGGACCTGCTCGACCTGGCCCCCGGCCAGCGGGTGCTCGATGCCTGCTGCGCCCCCGGTGGCAAGACGTGTCACCTGCTCGAGGCACAGCCCGGCCTGGCCGGCGTGGTGGCCGTCGACCTGGAAGCCAAGCGCCTGGTCCGGGTGCGCGAGAACCTCGATCGCCTGGGCCTGGACGCTCAGCTGATCGCCTGCGATGCCCGGGAAACCGCCAGCTGGTGGGACGGCGTGCCATTCCAGCGGATCCTGCTCGATGCGCCCTGCTCGGCGACCGGCGTCATTCGGCGTCATCCGGACATCAAGCTGACCCGACAGGCCGAAGACATTCCCGCCCTGGCCGCGCTGCAGGGCGAGCTGCTCGATGCGCTCTGGCCGACCCTGGAGGTCGGTGGCATGCTGCTCTACGCCACGTGCTCGAGTCTGCCAACCGAGAACACCGAGGTCATCGAGGCCTTCCTCGCGCGCACGCCTGGCGCCCGCGAGCTGGACCTGGCGACCGACGCCGGCCTGCGTCAGCCCCATGGCCGGCAGCTGCTGCCCCAGCAGGGCGGTCACGATGGGTTCTACTATGCCAAGCTGATCAAGATCGCCGCATCACGCGAACCGAACCACTGACAGGATTTCCCGGATGAAGATCATCATCCTCGGCGCCGGCCAGGTAGGCGGCACACTCGCCGAACACCTGGCCAGCGAGGCCAACGACATCACCGTCGTCGACACCGACGGCGAACGCCTGCGCGACCTGGGCGACCGCCTGGACATCCGCACCGTGCAGGGCCGAGGGTCGTTGCCGACGGTGCTGCGCCAGGCCGGCGCCGACGATGCCGACATGCTGGTGGCAGTCACCAACAGCGACGAGACCAACATGGTCGCCTGCCAGGTCGCCTACACCCTGTTCCACACGCCGACCAAGATTGCCCGGGTGCGGGAATCGTCGTACCTGACGCGCAAGGAGCTGTTCGACAACGAGGCCATTCCGGTCGACGTGCTGATCAGCCCCGAGCAGGTGGTGACCAACTACATTCGCCGCCTGATCGAGCATCCGGGCGCGCTGCAGGTGATCGACTTCGCCAAGGGCAAGGCGCAACTGGTGGCGGTCAAGGCCTACTACGGCGGCCCGCTGGTGGGTCAGCAATTGCGCCAGATCCGCGCGCACATGCCCAACGTGGACACCCGAGTCGCGGCGATCTTCCGTCGCGACCGACCGATCAAGCCCCAGGGCGACACGGTCATCGAAGCGGACGACGAGGTGTTCTTCATCGCCGCGCGCCATGACATCCGGGCGGTGATGGGCGAGCTGCGACGGCTGGACGAGACCAACAAGCGGGTGGTGATCGCCGGCGGTGGGCAGATCGGCGAGCGCCTGGCCGAAGCCATCGAAAGCCGTTACCAGGTCAAGATCATCGAAAAGAACCTGGCCCGCTGCCGCCAGCTGTCCGACAACCTGGAGAGCACCGTGGTGCTGCAAGGCAGTGCCTCGGACCGGGACCTGATGGTGGAGGAGGGCATTGCCCAGGCCGACATCTTCCTGGCGCTGACCAACGACGACGAGGCCAACATCATGTCCTCGCTGCTCGCCAAGCGCCTGGGCACGCGCCGGGTCATGGCGCTGATCAACAACCCGGCCTACGTTGACCTGGTGCAGGGCGGCGAGATCGATATCGCCATCAGCCCACAGTTGGCGACCATCGGCACGCTGCTGGCGCATGTTCGCCGCGGCGACATCGTCAGCGTGCACTCGCTGCGCCGGGGCGCAGCCGAAGCCATCGAGGCGATCGCTCATGGTGACACGCGTTCGAGCAAGGTGGTCGGCAAGGCCATCGCCGACATCCAGCTTCCCGAAGGCACGACCATCGGCGCGATCATTCGCCATGACCAGGTGCTCATCGCCCACGGCGATACCGTCATCGAGACGGGTGACCATGTGATCCTGTTCGTTGTGGATAAGAAATACATCCGCGATGTGGAAAAGTTATTCCACGTCGGCTTGAGCTTTTTCTAGGAGGCAGCATGCGCGAATCGCTGGAAAAGATGCTGGCCAAGGGTGTGGATAACCCGCTGCTGCGGTTCGGCCTCGGCAAGGCCTGGCTGGATGAAGGCAACGCGAGCGAGGCCGTCCAGCACCTGAGCCGCTGCGTTGCCCTCGACCCGACGTATTCGGCAGCCTGGAAGTTGTTGGGCAAGGCCTGTCAGGCCATGGGAGACCTGGCAGGCGCCCGTCAGGCATGGGACAGCGGCCTGGCGGCGGCCCAACGAAAGGGCGACAAACAGGCCGAGAAGGAGATGACGGTATTCCTGCGCAAGCTCGACAAGACAGAAAAGGGCATGACGCCGGACAAGAACGACGCGTCGTCTTGAAGACGCATCGATTCAGCCTTCGCTCACCGACCGCGAAACCTGCCGCTCAACTCAATACCACCGTGCCTCGCCTGCCGGCCGTTTCTTGAAGCGCTTCATGCTCCACATGTACTGGCTGGGGTAGGCGCGTACATAGCGCTCCACCACCTGGCTCATCGCCGCCGCCGAGGTCTCGGTGTCGGTGCTGTACATGGCCTCCGGGGCCGCCTCGAGGATGACCTTGAAGCCTGAGCCGTCCGGCAGACGCAGCGCATGCAGGAACACCCCGACCGCCTTGCCGCCGGCCAGCATGTTCGGCACGAACTTGCTGGTCAGCGCCTGGGTGCCCAGGAAGGGCACGAACACGCCCGCCGACTCGGCCGGCTCCGGATCGGCCGGGATACCGACCTGCCCGCCACGGCGCACTTCCTTGATGACGCTGAGGATGCCCTCCTTGGTCGAAGGCGCCACACGGTTGCCCATCTGCACGCGCTGCTCGCGCAGCAGGTCGTCGACCGCCTTGAGCTTGGGGGGGCGGTAGAAGATGATCGGTTTGCACTGGTCGCAGTAGAAGTGGTTGAGCACTTCCCAGTTACCCAGGTGGCTGGTGATGCCGACTACGCCCTTGCCGGAGGCCAGGGCTTGCTGAAGCACTTCCAGGCCTTGCACCTCGCGGACCAGCGCCAACGAGCGGTGCGCCGGCCAGATCCAGGCGCAGGCGCTTTCGGTGAAGGACTTGCCGATGTCCATCAAGGCGCGCCCGGCCAGTTGCTCGCGCGCCTCGGGCGTCATCTCGGGAAAGCACTTGGCCAGGTTGATGCGCACCACGTTGCGCGAACCGTTGGGCAGCTTCCACATCAGCCAGCCGATGCCGGCGCCCACCTTCTGCACGCCGCCCCAGGGCAGCTTGGCGAACAGCCGCAGCATCCCCACCATCAGGGCGCCTTTGAACTTTTCCACAGGCCGACTCCTTATTGATCCAAGGGAGGCATTGTAACGCCTGCCGTGGCCAGCGCGGCGTAGCGATCGCAATCGACGGTGTGGTCCATGACCATGCCGGTCGCCTGCATGAAGGCGTAGCAGATGGTCGGCCCGACGAAGGTGAAGCCGGCCTTGCGCAAGGCCTTGCTCATGGCCTCGGCCTCGGCGGTGATGGCCGGCACTTCGCTGCGGTCGCGGAAATGATTGATTCGCGGCACACCGCCGACGAACGACCACAGCCACTCGGCCGGATGCTCCAGCGCCAGCCAGGCACGCGCGTTCTGTCGGACCGCCCGCAGCTTGAGCCGGTTGCGGATGATGCCGGGGTCGAGCATCAGCGCCTCGATCCGTTCGTCGCTCAACCGGGACAGGCGTACCGGGTCGAATCCGTCGAGCACCTGGCGATAGCGTTCACGCTTGCGCAGCACCGTCAGCCATGACAGACCGGCCTGGAAACCCTCGAGCAGCAGCCTCTCGAACAGCTGTGCCGGGTCGTGCGTGGGCTGGCCCCATTCATGGTCGTGGTAGGCCTGGTACTGCGGGTCGTCGGTGCACCAAAAGCAGCGCGGCATAAGGCTCCAAGGGTAGAGGGAAGAGCGAATCGGGGTATACTCCCGCTCTTTACATCCGCATCCCTCGATACAGGTGAATTTCGTGAGCCAGCCTACGCCAGCCGTGCGTACCTTCCAAGACCTGATCCTCGCCCTGCAGCAGTACTGGGCCGAGCAAGGTTGTGTGGTGCTTCAGCCCTACGATATGGAAGTAGGCGCCGGCACCTTTCACACCGCCACCTTCCTGCGTGCCGTAGGCCCGGAGAGCTGGAACGCTGCCTACGTGCAGCCCAGCCGTCGTCCGGCCGATGGCCGTTACGGTGAGAACCCCAACCGCCTGCAGCACTACTACCAGTTCCAGGTCGTGCTCAAGCCCAACCCGGCCAACTTCCAGGAGCTGTACCTGGGGTCGCTCAAGGCCATAGGTCTGGACCCGCTGGTGCACGACGTGCGCTTCGTCGAGGACAACTGGGAATCGCCGACGCTGGGCGCCTGGGGCCTGGGCTGGGAGATCTGGCTCAACGGCATGGAAGTCACGCAGTTCACCTACTTCCAGCAGGCTGGCGGTATCGAGTGCTACCCGGTGACCGGTGAGATCACCTACGGTCTCGAGCGTCTGGCCATGTACCTGCAAGGGGTGGATTCGGTGTACGACCTGGTCTGGGCCGACGGTCCGTTCGGCAAGGTCACCTACGGCGACGTGTTCCACCAGAACGAAGTGGAGCAGTCGACCTACAACTTCGAACACGCCAACGTCGAGAAGCTGTTCGAGCTGTTCGACTTCTACGAAAGCGAAGCGAATCGCCTGATCAAGCTCGACTTGCCGCTGCCGACCTACGAAATGGTCCTGAAGGCCTCGCACACCTTCAACCTGCTCGATGCTCGTCGCGCCATCTCGGTGACCGAGCGTCAGCGCTACATCCTGCGCGTGCGCACCCTGGCCCGCGACGTGGCCCACAGCTACCTGCAAGCCCGCGCACGCCTGGGCTTCCCGATGGCGACCCCTGAACTGCGTGACGAAGCGTTGGCTAAGCTGGAGGCGGCACAATGAGTGCACACGATTTTCTGGTCGAACTGGGCACCGAAGAGCTGCCTCCCAAGGCGCTGTACAGCCTGGGCGATGCCTTCCTGGCCGGTATCGAGAAAGGCCTGCAGGCCGCCGGCCTGAACTACACCGCCAAGCAGGTCTACGCCGCGCCGCGCCGCCTGGCCGTACTGATCAGCCAGCTCGACGTGCAGCAGCCTGACCGCAGCATCACCGTCGACGGTCCGCCCCTGCAGGCGGCCTTCGATGCCGAGGGCAATCCGACACAGGCCGCCCTGGGCTTTGCCAAGAAGTGCGGTGTCGAGCTGTCCGAGATCGACAAGAGCGGTCCGAAACTGCGTTTCTCCCAGCACATTCCCGGCAAGCCAAGCACCAGCCTGCTGCCGACCATCGTCGAGGACTCGCTCAACGACCTGCCGATCCCCAAGCGCATGCGTTGGGGCGCCGGTCGCGAAGAGTTCGTGCGCCCGACCCAATGGCTGGTGATGCTGCTGGGCGACCAGGTCGTCGACTGCACGTTGCTGGGTCAGACCGCTGGGCGCGAGTCCCGTGGCCACCGCTTCCACCACCCGGACGACGTCACCATCGCCTCGCCGGCCAGCTACCTCGAGACCCTGCGCCAGGCCTACGTGCTGGCGGACTTCGCCGAGCGTCGCGAGCTGATCGCCAAGCGCACCGCCGAACTGGCGTTGCAGCAGGAAGGCACCGCGATCGTGCCGCCCGCCTTGCTGGACGAGGTCACCGCGCTGGTGGAATGGCCGGTGCCGCTGGTGTGCTCGTTCGAGGAACGTTTCCTCGACGTACCCCAGGAAGCCCTGATCACCACCATGCAGGACAACCAGAAGTATTTCTGCCTGCTCGACAGCGAGGGCAAGCTGCTGCCGCGCTTCATCACCGTGGCCAACGTCGAAAGCCGCGATCCACGGCAGATCGTCGAAGGCAACGAGAAGGTCGTGCGTCCGCGCCTGACCGACGCCGAGTTCTTCTTCAACCAGGACAAGAAGCAGCCGTTGGAAACCTTCAACGAGCGCTTGAAGAACGTGGTCTTCCAGGCTCAGCTGGGCAGCGTCTACGACAAGGCCGAGCGGGTCTCGCGCCTGGCGGCCTTCATCGCGCCGCACCTGGGTGGCGACGCCCAGCGCGCGGCCCGTGCCGGCCTGCTGTCCAAGTGCGACCTGGCCACCGAGATGGTCGGCGAGTTCCCGGAGATGCAAGGCGTCGCCGGCTACTACTACGCGATCAACGACGGTGAGCCGGAAGACGTCGCACTGGCCCTGAACGAGCAGTACATGCCACGCGGCGCCGGCGCCGAGCTGCCCCAGACCCTCACGGGCGCGGCGGTGGCCATCGCCGACAAGCTCGATACCCTGGTGGGCATCTTCGGTATCGGCATGCTGCCCACCGGCAGCAAGGACCCCTATGCCCTGCGCCGTGCCGCCCTGGGCGTGCTGCGCATCCTGATCGACAAACAGCTGGATCTGGACCTGACCGATGCCGTGAGCTTCGCCGTCGCCCAGTATGGCAGCAAGGTCAAGGAAGCGGGCCTGACCGACCAGGTGCTGGAGTTCATCTTCGACCGCCTGCGCGCGCGTTACGAAGACGAAGGCGTCGATGTCGCCACCTACCTGTCGGTACGGGCACTCAAGCCGGGTTCGGCCCTGGACTTCGACCAGCGTATCCAGGCCGTCCAGGCCTTCCGTCAACTGCCCGAAGCCGATGCCCTGGCGGCGGTGAACAAGCGCGTCTCGAACCTGCTGGGCAAAGCCGAGGGTGCCATCGCGGCCCAGGTCGAGCCGAAGTACTTCGACAACGCCAACGAGTTCTCGCTGTACTCGGCCATCCAGCAGGCCGATCAAGCCGTGCAACCCATGGCCGCCGCGCGCCAGTACAAGGAATCGCTGGCACGTCTGGCCGCCTTGCGCGAACCGGTGGATGCGTTCTTCGAGGCGGTGATGGTCAATGCCGAAGACCCCAACGTGCGTGCCAACCGTTACGCCCTGCTCAGCCGCCTGCGCGGTCTGTTCCTGGGCGTGGCCGACATCTCGCTGCTGGGGTAAGCCGTGAAGCTGCTGATACTCGACCGTGATGGCGTGATCAACCAGGACTCCGACGCCTACATCAAGTCGTTGGACGAGTGGATTCCCATTCCTGGATCGATCGAGGCCATCGCGCGGTTGAGTCGGGCGGGCTGGACGGTGGCCGTGGCCACCAACCAGTCCGGTCTGGCACGCGGTTACTATCCGCTGGCCACCCTGGAGGCCATGCATGCGCGCCTGCATGCGCTGGTGGCCGAGGCAGGGGGCGAGGTCGGGTTGATCGTGCATTGCCCCCATGGCCCGGACGACGGATGCGCCTGTCGCAAGCCGAAACCGGGCATGCTGCACACCATCGCGGCGCACTACCAGGCCGACCTGGCAGGTGTGTGGTTCGTCGGCGACAGCGCGGGCGACCTGGACGCTGCCCGGGCCGTCGGTGCGCAGCCGGTGCTGGTCACCACGGGCAAAGGGTGCAAGACCCTGGCCAAGGGCGTGCCGCAAGGCACGTTGATATTCGACGATCTGGCAGCGGTTGCCGGAGCACTCATTCCGTAGCACGTCGCTTGGCGTGCTTTTCTTGAGCGGGCATGTCCCGCAACGGTATCTGTCACTATGTCCATCGTGCGGGCGACCAGAATCCTTCTCTTTTACCTGCTGCTGGGGACCAGTTCCCTGCTGTGGTGCTCGCTGAGCTTCTTCATCGCACCTTTCCTGCCGTTCCGTCAGCGCTACCGCTTCATCAACGTCTACTGGTGCCGCTTTGCGGTCCTGCTGGCACGGCTGATCCTGGGCATCCGCTACCGGGTGACGGGCGAGGCGAACATTCCCCAGACGCCGTGCGTGATCCTGTCCAATCACCAGAGCACCTGGGAGACCTTCTTCCTGTCGGCCTACTTCCAGCCCTTGAGCCAGGTGCTCAAGCGCGAACTGCTGTACGTGCCGTTCTTCGGCTGGGCGATGGCCATGCTGCGCCCGATCGCGATCGATCGGAACAACCCCAAGCAGGCCTTGCGCCAGGTCGCCAGCAAGGGCGACGAGCTGCTCAAGCAGGGCGTCTGGGTGCTGATCTTCCCGGAAGGCACGCGCGTACCCTATGGACAGATCGGCAAGTTCTCGCGCGGTGGCACGGCCCTGGCGGTCAACGCCGGCCTGCCGATCCTGCCGATCGCGCACAACGCCGGGAAGTTCTGGCCACGTGAAGGGTGGGGCAAGCGCCCCGGTGTCATCGATGTGGTCATCGGCGAACCCATGTACGCCACAGGGACCGGACCACGTGCCGTCGCCGAGCTGAACGACCGCGCAACAGCCTGGAACCAGGCGACCCAGGAGGCACTGGGTTCGATCGAGGCAGACGCCAGCCCGGTGGTGGCGGACAGCGCCAATCCATTGGCTTGACGGATTGTGGATAACGTGTGTGCAAGTTTTGGATTAATGCTCGAAAATACACGCAACCTACTGATTTGAATAGCTATTTTTGTGTATGACGTTTTGCTGAAAATCGTGCATAAGTTTTCAGCTGGCAATGAAAAGGGCCGTCAGGTCAGCGGTTTGGATGGCAGTCTGAAGACATTGCCACGTCACGCTGGCCACGGCCCTTTGTCGTCGACCACGTTCAGGATGAATGTCCCTGCTCATCCCGCTCCGCGCCCCTCACGCCAGTGGCCTCCTCAGACCTTGTCGATGTCCACGTCGCGCGTTTCCTTCAAACAGAACAACCCGACCACCAGGCTCACGCCGGTGATCAGCACCGGATACCAGAGCCCATAGAAGATATCTCCGGTGTACACCACCAGCGCGAAGGATACCGTGGGCAGGAAACCGCCGAACCAGCCGTTGCCGATGTGGTAGGGCAGGGACATCGAGGTGTAGCGGATGCGGGTAGGGAACAATTCGACCATGACGGCCGCCAGCGGCCCGTAGGTCATCGTGGCGATCAGGATCATGGCGACGATCAGCACCACGACCATGGTTTCGTTCACCTGGCCCGGGTCTGCCTTGGCAGGGTAGCCGGCCGCCTCGACCGCCTGGCGCATGGCCTGCTCGTCGAAGCCGGTGATCGATCGGTCACCGATGCTGACCACCACCTCGGCCCCCTGGGTCGACTGTGACGAATACGGCAGGCCTTGCTTGACCAGGAACGTCTTGACCTTGTCGCAGGGGCTGTCGAAGCGTGCCTTGCCGACCGGGTCGAACTGGAAGGTACAGCCACTCGGGTCGGCGGTAACGACGATGGGCGCTTGGCGACTGGCTGCGTCGATCTGCGGGTTGGCGTAGTGGCTCAAGCCCTTGAACAGGGGGAAGTAGAGCACCGTCGCCAGCAACAGGCCCAGCATCAGGATGGGCTTGCGCCCGATGCGGTCGGACAACCAGCCGAAGAACACGAAGAACGGCGCGGCGATGATCACGCTGATGATCAGCAGCGTGGTGGCCTGGGCTGCATCCACCTTCAACATCTGGGTCAGGAAAAACAGCACGTAGAACTGGGCCGTGTAGAACGTCACGGCCTGGCCGGCGTTGATGCTGAACAGCGCCGTCAGCACGACCTTGAGGTTGGGCCAGGCGGTGAAGGACTCACGAATGGGCGAGGTGCTGAGCTTGCCTTCGGCCTTCATGCGCACGAATGCCGGCGACTCTTCCATGCTCATGCGGATCCAGGTAGAGATCCCCAGCAGCACGATCGACAGCAGGAAGGGCAGGCGCCAGCCCCAGGTCTCGAACGCATCGCCACTGATGTAGCGGCTGCCCAGCACCACGATCAACGAAAGCAGCAGGCCCAGGGTGGCGGTGGACTGGATGAAGCCGGTGTGAAAGCCGCGCTTGCCGGGCGGCGCATGCTCCGCCACGTAGGTGGCCGCGCCGCCGTATTCCCCACCCAGGGCCAGGCCTTGCAGCATGCGCAGCAGGACCAGCAGGATCGGCGCGGCGATGCCGATGGTGGCGTAGGTCGGCAGCAGGCCGACGGCGAAGGTGGACAGGCCCATCAGCACGATGGTCACGAGGAAGGTGTACTTGCGCCCGATCATGTCGCCAAGCCGGCCGAACACCAGGGCACCGAAAGGCCGCACCAAGAAGCCCGCAGCGAACGCCATCAACGCGAGGATGAAAGCGGTGGTGTCGTTCACACCGGCGAAGAACTGCTTGCTGATCACTGCTGCCAGGGCGCCGTACAGGAAGAAGTCGTACCACTCGAAGACCGTCCCCAGGGACGAGGCGAAGATCACCTTTCGCTCTTCTCGCGGGGACACGCTGGCAGCGGCGGTGCCGTGCCCTTGGATGTAGTTCGGCATGGTCGTTATCCTCGGCCCTTGAGGCCACAGTGATTATTCTTGTTGTTCCACTGCAGACAGCCATCGACGTCTGGGCTGTCACCGACCGCGTCCGTCAGGACGTGGGTACGTGTGCGGCGTCCTCCAGGCGTAGCTCGACGGGCAGGGCGCGGATGAGACGTGCGGCCTTCTCGGCGATCATGAGGGTAGGGGTACAGGTATTGCCGGACACGATCGTCGGCATGATCGACGCATCGGCGACGCGCAGACCCGGTACACCACGCACGCGCAACTGGCTGTCGACCACGTCCAGGGTGCCCTGGCCCATGCGGCAGGTGCCGACCGGGTGAAAGATGGTGGTGCCGATCCGACGCGCGGCCTCGTGAAGCGCCTCGGTGCTCTGCAACGAGGCCCCCGGCAGGTATTCCTGAGGGTCGAAGGACGCCAGGGCCGGCGCGGCGACGATCCGCCGCGTCAGGCGAATGGCCTCGGCAGCGACACGCAGGTCTTCTTCTTCGGCCAGGTAATTGGGATCGATCAGTGGCGCTTCGTCCATGTTCGCCGAGCGGATGTCGACCCGGCCACGGCTGACGGGGCGCAGGTTGCAGACCGAGGCCGTGAACGCCGGGAAGCGGTGCAATGGCTCGCCGAAGCGCTCCAGCGACAGCGGCTGCACATGGTATTGAAGATTGGGCGTGACCTGATCCGGGCCTGAGCGCACGAATGCGCCCAGCTGGCTGGGTGCCATGGCCATCGGCCCGCTGCGGTCGTACAGGTAGCGCAGCCCCATGCCCAGCTTGCCCCACGGGCTGTTGGCCATCTGGTTGAGGGTCCGCGCGTTGCGCACCTGGTAGACCAGGCGCAACTGCAGGTGGTCCTGCAGGTTGCCACCTACCCCCGGCAGCTCGTGACGCACGCCGATGCCCAACCCCTCGAGCAGGCCTCGGGGACCGATACCTGAGCGTTGCAGGATACCGGGCGATCCGACGGCGCCGGCGCACAGGATGATCTCGCGACGCGCTTCGAAGGTCTGCCAGCACCCCTGGTGCATCGCCTTGACCGCCTTGGACCGCGCCTGGTCGAGCAGCACCCGCTCGACTTGGACGTCGGTGAGCACGGTCAGGTTCGGGCGCTGCAGGATCGGCTTGATGAAGGCTTTCGACGCGTTCCAACGCACGCCTTTGCGCTGGTTCACCTGGAAGTAGCCGCTGCCCTGGTTGTCGCCGGTGTTGAAGTCGTCCACCTTCGCGATACCGGCCTGCTCGGCAGCGTTGCGAAACGCTTCGAGGATCGGCCATTGGTAACGCTGCGACTCCACGCGCCATTCGCCTTCGGCCCCATGGTGGTCGCTGGCGCCGCCAAAGTGGCGCTCGCATGCCATGAACAGCGGCAGTACGTCTTTCCACGACCAGCCCGGGTTGCCCTGTTCGGCCCAGCGGTCGTAGTCGGCGGCCTGCCCGCGCATGTAGATCATGCCGTTGATGGACGAACAGCCCCCCATTACGCGACCACGCGGATAGCCCAGGCTTCGCCCGCCCAAGCCCGGTTGCGGCTCGGTCTTGAAGCACCAGTCCGTGCGTGGGTTGCCGATGCAGTACAAGTAGCCGACGGGTACGTGGATCCAGGGATAGTTGTCGCGACCGCCTGCTTCGAGCAGCAGCACACGGCAGGAAGGGTCGGCGGACAGACGATTGGCCAGCAGGCAGCCGGCAGGACCTGCGCCTACCACGATATAGTCGAAGCGCGTATCGACGGGTGGCATGGGAACGACCTCGTGATCGTATGTTGTTCTTGTCGCGCTTAAGGTTAGTGTCTAATTTCGTCAACGAAGCGTGCGTTTTCGCGCACCAGCTGTGCGTTTTGGCACAGCACCGATGGCCGACCTCGGGAGAGAGCAGGGCGTGTTCGACTGGAACGATCTACGGTTTTTCCTCGAATTGCAGCGCAGTGGCCGCCTGTTGACGGCTGCCAAGCGCCTTGGAACCACCCACAGTACCGTGGCGCGCCACATCGAGACCATCGAGGGCAGTCTCGGCACGGCGTTGTTCGTGCAGCATGCCCAAGGCTACGAGCTGACGCCCGCCGGACATGCCCTGCTCAAGCACGCCGAGGCCATGGAAAACGTCGCGCTGCTGGCCCAGGAGGAGATCACCCAGAGCATTACTCCCCTGGGCAAGATTCGCCTGGGCGTGACCGAAGGGATCGGTATCCTGTTCTTCACGCCGCAGCTCAACGCACTGTTCTCACGCTACCCTGGGCTGGAGGTCGAGCTGGTCGCCGTGCCGCGCTTCGTCAGCATCCTCAACCGTGAGGCGGACATCAGCATTCACCTCGAGCGGCCCGACGCCGATGTGCTGATCACCCGCAAGCTGACCGACTACCGCCTGGCGCTGTATGCCAGCCGAGCCTATCTGGCAGGTGCACCGCCCATCCGCAGCCGTGACGATCTGGCTCAGCACGCATGGATTGGTTACGTGGACGATTTGTTGTTCAGCAAGGAACTGCTGTTCCTGAACAACTTCTGCCGACATCCCAGGGTCATGTTTCGCAGTACCAGCGTCATTGCACAGCAGCAGGCCGCGCGCGCGGGTCTGGGCATCGCCGTGCTGCCCAACTACATGGCCAGCCAGGATCCGGACCTGGTCAGGGTATTGCCGGGCGAAGCATTGCAACGCAGCTACTGGATCAGTACCCGTCGGGAATTGCACAAGTCGGTGCGGCTGAGGGTGGTGTGGGATTATCTGTTGGCGTTGTGCGCGCAGGAGCAGGCGATGCTGCTGGCGGACTGAGGGGAGGGGGAAGGCGGAAACGCCCTCGAACCCGTTCAGGTTCGAGGGCGTTTTCATGGGTCAGAAGTCCAGGTTGGACACCGCCAGGGCGTTACCTTCGATGAACTCACGACGCGGCTCGACCGCATCGCCCATCAAGGTGTTGAACAACTGGTCCGCGGCGATCGCATCTTCGATCGTCACTTTCAGCATGCGACGCACGTTCGGGTCCATGGTGGTTTCCCACAGCTGGTCCGGGTTCATCTCGCCAAGACCCTTGTAGCGCTGGATGGTGTAGCGCTTGGAGGTTTCGGTCATCAGCCAGTCCAGCGCTTCCTTGAACGCCTGGACCGCCTTCTTACGCTCGCCACGCTGTACGTAGGCGCCTTCGCCCAGCAGCGTCGACAGCTTGGCACCCAGGGCCACCACGGTACGGTAGTCGTTGCTGCCGAAGAAGTCGCGGTTGAAGGTGACGTAGCTGGCCAGGCCGTGAGAGGTGATCTCTACCTCGGGCAGCCAGACGTTGCGCTCTTTGTCTTCACGCAGCGCGGCCTTGTAGACGAGGCCCGATTTCTGGCTGCTGTTCAGGCGTGCCTGGAACTTCTCCATCCAGGCCTGCATGGCCGCATGATCGCCCAGTTGCTCGGACGGCACTTCCGGCAGGTAGATGAAGTGCTCGGTGATCTCTTCCGGATACAGGCGCGACAACCGCTTGAGCGTCTTCATCACGCTGCGGAATTCGTTCACCAGACGCTCCAGCTCCACACCCGAGACAGGCGGTGCGGCTTCGTCCAGGTGCAGGCTGGCATCTTCCAGGGCCGCCTGGGTCAGGTACTCTTCCTTGGCCTCGTCGTCCTTGAGGTACTGCTCCTGCTTGCCGCGCTTGATCTTGTAGAGCGGCGGCTGGGCGATGTAGATGTAGCCACGCTCCACCAGCTCCGGCAGTTGCCGGAAGAAGAACGTCAGCAGCAGGGTACGGATGTGCGAGCCGTCGACGTCAGCATCGGTCATGATGATGATGTTGTGATAACGCAACTTGTCGATGTTGTACTCTTCGCGCCCGATGCCGCAGCCCAGGGCCGTGATCAGCGTGCCAACCTCCTGAGACGAGATCATTTTGTCGAAGCGTGCCTTCTCGACGTTGAGGATCTTGCCCTTGAGCGGCAGGATGGCCTGGGTCTTGCGGTTGCGACCCTGCTTGGCCGAGCCACCTGCGGAGTCACCCTCCACCAGGTACAGTTCGGAAAGCGCCGGATCCTTTTCCTGGCAGTCCGCCAGTTTGCCCGGCAATCCGGCAATGTCCAAGGCGCCCTTGCGGCGGGTCATTTCTCGCGCCTTGCGCGCTGCTTCACGGGCACGCGCGGCATCGATCATCTTGCCGACGACGGCCTTGGCCTCGTTCGGGTTCTCCAGCAGGAAGTCGGAGAAGTACTTGTTCATCTCCTGTTCCACGGCCGTTTTCACTTCCGAGGAGACCAGCTTGTCCTTGGTCTGGGAGCTGAACTTGGGATCGGGCACCTTGACCGAGATGATCGCGGTCAAGCCTTCGCGGGCGTCGTCACCCGTGGTGGAGACCTTGTTCTTCTTGGCCAGGCCTTCCTGCTCGATGTAGTTGTTCAGGTTGCGCGTCAGGGCCGAGCGGAAGCCTACCAGGTGAGTGCCGCCGTCGCGCTGAGGGATGTTGTTGGTGAAGCACAACAGGTTCTCGTTGAAGCTGTCGTTCCACTGCAACGCCACCTCGACACCGACACCGTCGTCGCGCTGCACGTTGAAGTGAAAGACTTGCGCATTCACGGGTGTCTTGTTGGTGTTCAGGTATTCGACGAAGGCGCTCAAGCCGCCTTCGTACTTGAAGAACTCTTCCTTGCCGGAGCGCTCGTCCTTCAACAGGATGCCCACGCCCGAGTTCAGGAAGGACAGCTCCCGGATACGCTTGGCCAGAATGTCCCAGCTGAAGTGGATGTTCTTGAACGTCTCGGCAGAGGGGTGGAAGTGGATGTGCGTACCGGTGGTTTCGCTGTCACCCACGATCGCCATCGGTGCCTGCGGAACACCGTGGACGTACGTCTGCTCCCAGATCTTGCCGCTGCGACGCACGGTGAGGATGAGTTTCTCCGAGAGCGCATTGACCACGGAGACACCCACGCCATGCAGGCCGCCCGAGACCTTGTACGAGTTGTCATCGAACTTACCGCCGGCGTGCAGGACCGTCATGATGACTTCGGCGGCAGAAACGCCTTCTTCTTTGTGCACGTCGACCGGGATACCGCGACCGTTGTCACGTACGCTGATGGATTCGTCCGGATGAATGATGACGGTGATGTCATCGCAGTGGCCGGCCAGCGCTTCGTCGATCGAGTTGTCGAGGACTTCGAACACCATGTGGTGCAGGCCGCTGCCGTCATCGGTGTCGCCGATGTACATGCCGGGGCGCTTACGCACGGCATCCAGCCCTTTCAGCACCTTGATGCTGGAAGAGTCGTATGTTTGATTCTCGCTCATGCCTTCACTCCCGATGGTCGTGGGTCTGGGTGATACGGCCCTGTTCCACGTGGAACAGAGCGACAGGCGTATCCGTCTGCCAGCCGTCCCTCAGTAATTCTTCGTCTACACAGGTGATGAATACCTGGCAGTTCAGTTCTTCCAGCAAGCGGCACAATGCACCGCGATGGTCTTCGTCCAGTTCGGACGGCAGGTCGTCGACCAGGTAGATGCAGCGCCCTTGTCGAGCTTGATTGACCAGATGGCCCTGGGCGATGCGCAGGGCACAAACGACCAGCTTCTGCTGCCCGCGTGACAGGATGTCTGCTGCATTGTGAGCGCCCAGCCGCAGCCGTAGATCGGCTCGCTGCGGACCTGCCTGGGTGTGGCCTAACTGCTGGTCGCGGTGCAACGAGGTCGCCAGCACGGTCTGCAGGTCGCGGTCCTTGTCCCATCCGCGGTAGTAGCTCAGGGCCAGCCCTTTAAGGTCGAGCAACTGACTCAGCGTACGTTCGAAAACGGGTTTCAAGGCCATGATGTAGCTGCGTCGAAATTCGTCTATCTCTGCACTGGCCGAGCACAATTCCCGGTCCCAGGCCGCCTGCGAGGCGACGTCCAGTGTACCATGCCGGAGCCACGAATTCCGTTGCCTGAGCGCCTTCTGCAAGCGCTGCCATGTGGCCATGAAGCGCGGTTCCACGTGGAACACACCCCAATCCAGAAACTGTCGTCGGATCTTTGGAGCACCTTCCAGCAATCGGAAGCTGTCAGGGTTAATGAGCTGCAGCGGCAGGATCTCAGCCAGCTGGGCTGTCCCTCGGGCATTCTGCCCATCGATGCGGATCGAGAAGTCGCCTTGGCGCTCACGTGCGATCCCCAGATTGCTGGAGCCACCGTCCAGCAGGTCGACCTGGCCGAATACCGTGCAATTGGCCTGCTCGTGCTGAATGACCGGGTTGAGTCGTGTGCTCCGGAAGGAGCGCGCCAGGCCTAGCAAGTGGATGGCTTCCAGCACGCTGGTCTTGCCGCTGCCGTTGTCGCCGTAGAGGATGTTGATCCTGGGAGAGGGTTCGAAAGTCACCGGGTGCAGGTTGCGCACGCCGGTGACCGATACGCGTCGAAGGGACATGAACGGCGCGGTGCTTAGAGACGCATCGGCATTACGACATAGGAGGAATCGTCGTTTCCGGCTTCCTGGAGCAAGGCACTGCTGTTGGAGTCGGACAGGATCAGACGCACCTGGTCGGTGGTCATCACGCCCAGCACGTCCAACAAGTAGCTTACGTTGAACCCGATCTCCAGCGAGGCACCTTCGTAGTCGACGCTGATCTCTTCCTCGGCCTCTTCCTGCTCGGGGTTGTTGGCCTGGATCTTCAGTTGACCGTTGGCCAACTGCAAGCGGATGCCGCGATATTTCTCGTTGGACAGGATCGCCGTCCGGCTGAAGGCCTCGCGAAGCAGTTGACGGTCGCCCAGCACCAGTTTGTCACCACCCTTGGGCAGGACACGCTCATAGTCCGGGAACTTGCCATCGACCAGCTTGGACGTGAAGGTGAACTCACCCGTGGTCGCGCGGATGTGGTGCTGTCCCAACACGATGCTGACGGTGCCTTCCGGGTCGGTCAGCAGACGTGCCAGCTCGAGAATACCCTTGCGCGGTACGATGACCTGGTGCCGCTCGGTCTGTCCGACCGGCGCCTGCATGGCGCAGAGGGCCAGACGGTGCCCATCGGTGGCCACGGCACGCAGCGTGTCGGTGGACACTTCGAGCAGCATGCCATTGAGGTAGTAACGAACGTCCTGCTGGGCCATGGCGAAGCTGGTGCGTTCGATGAGGCGGCGCAGACGGCTCTGCTCAAGGGTGCAGGTCAGCGATCCCGGACCTTCCTCGACCGTCGGGAAATCGTTGGCCGGCAGCGTCGACAGCGTGAAGCGGCTGCGGCCTGCCTTGACCAGCAGTTTCTGCTCGTCGAGCCTGATGTCGATCAGCACATCGCTGGGCAGGCTCTTGCAGATGTCCATGAGCTTGCGCGCCGGGACGGTGATCTCGCCGGGCTCGGCGGGCTCTTCGAGCTGGACGCGGCCGATCAGCTCGACTTCGAGGTCGGTACCGGTCAACGACAGTTGCTGCCCCTGAACCACCAGCAGGACGTTGGAGAGCACCGGCAAGGTCTGACGGCGCTCGACGACGCCTGCGACCAGTTGCAGGGGTTTCAACAGGGCTTCGCGTTGAATGGTGAAATGCATGGTCTAGTCCTTGCCTTCAATAAGCTTCGCCGCCGCGGATCAAGTCGTCAGCGTACGCAGCAGGTTCTTGTAGTCCTCGCGAATGTCCGCGTCGGATTCTTTCAATTCGTTGATCTTGCGACAGGCGTGCAGCACGGTCGTGTGGTCGCGTCCGCCGAACATGTCGCCGATTTCCGGCAGGCTGTGGTTGGTCAGCTCCTTGGACAATGCCATCGCCACCTGGCGAGGACGGGCGACCGAACGGGAGCGACGCTTGGACAACAGATCGGAGATCTTGATCTTGTAGTACTCGGCGACGGTGCGCTGAATGTTATCCACACTCACCAGCTTGTCCTGCAAGGCCAGCAGGTCCTTCAACGACTCGCGGATCAACTCGATGGTGATGTCGCGGCCCATGAAGTGGGAGTGTGCGATCACCCGTTTCAAGGCACCTTCCAGCTCGCGTACGTTCGAGCGAATGCGCTGGGCGATGAAGAACGCAGCATCGTGCGGCAGGTCGACCTTGGCCTGGTCGGCCTTTTTCATCAGGATCGCGACGCGGGTCTCCAGCTCCGGCGGCTCCACGGCTACCGTCAGTCCCCAGCCAAAGCGCGACTTGAGACGCTCTTCGAGCCCTTCGATCTCCTTCGGATAACGGTCGCTGGTCAGAATGACCTGCTGGCCGCCCTCGAGCAGTGCATTGAAGGTGTGGAAGAACTCTTCCTGCGAGCGTTCCTTACGGGCGAAGAACTGGATGTCATCGATCAGCAAGGCATCGACGGAGCGATAGAAGCGCTTGAACTCGTTGATGGCGTTGAGCTGCAGCGCCTTGACCATGTCCGCGACGAAGCGCTCCGAATGCAGGTAGACGACCTTGGCATTGGGGTTCTTCTTCAACAGGTGATTGCCCACCGCATGCATCAGGTGCGTCTTGCCCAAGCCCACGCCGCCATACAGGAACAGCGGGTTATACCCATGCTTGGGGTTGTCCGCCACCTGCCAGGCCGCGGCTCGCGCCAACTGGTTGGACTTGCCTTCGACGAAGGTTTCGAAGGTGAAGGTGCGATTCAGGTAACTGGTGTGCTTGAGCGCACCTTCTACCTGGACCGTGCGTTGCTCGGCCCTGGCCGTGGCCTGTGCAGGCGCTGCCGGTGGCGTGTCGTCGACGGGGGCATAACGCTCCTGGCTGGCGACCGTTTCCGCAGACGGGGCCGGTTCCGAAGAAACCGCGGTAGCGGTCGTCGGTTCGCTGGCAGCTGGCACGCGAGGCGACTGCTGCGCCTGTGAGGCCGCCGTGGCAGCGTTGACGGGCGCATTGGGCGCGGCCCGTGGGGTGGAACTGCGGCGGCTGCCGATCAACAGCGACAACGAAGGTGCCATGCCGTTGCCATGCTCGCCCAGCAGCTCGAGCAGGCGGCCCAGGTACTTTTCATTGACCCAGTCGAGCACGAAGCGGTTGGGCGCATAGACCCGCAGCTCGGTGCCATCGGCTTCGATCTGTAGTGGACGGATCCAGGTGTTGAATTGCTGGGCAGGCAGTTCGTCGCGCAACAGCTCCACGCATTGCTGCCAAAGTTCCACTGACACGGAGTTCCCCTGAGTTGAAAGCCTGGTAGGCGAGTACAAGCGATCTATTGTACCGGGCACCGGACCGGTTATCCACATGGAGGGATCAAGCACACTAGGACAGTTTGGGCAAAATCTGACTGAAACGGCATTCAAGGACTGGGGATAAACCCTGTGGATAACGCGTCAGGAGGGCTATGCACAACCTTACCCTGAACCCTGTGTATAAATCATCTGTGGATATCCTGGCTGGTTATGCACAGGCTAATCGCAGCCCTCACACAGCCGCCGCACGGCTTTCAGACAACGTTCAGTTTCTCTGTACACCCCGCACTCAAAGGCTTTCAGAGGTTTATCCACAGATAGGCCGGCCCTTAAAAGCTATAGATTCTTCAAAAAAGCTTTCTATCTGTCTTTCTTATTTTTCATAGTGAGGCAGGGTTCTATGCAGATCTGCCAGGCCCAGCCTGTCCCGGACACGCCGCTGCGTTCGTCTGCTTATAGAGAATGGGAGCTGGTTGGAAATTGACCTATGGCCTGGGTTTCTCTAGAATCGCCGATCTCTTAAAACGGGGGCCATTCCGGCCCGTTGTCGACGAACCAGGTAACACGCCATGAAACGTACTTTCCAACCAAGCACCATCAAGCGCGCACGCACCCACGGTTTCCGTGCTCGCATGGCTACCAAGAACGGCCGCGCAGTTCTGTCGCGTCGTCGTGCCAAAGGCCGTAAGCGTCTGGCCATCTGATTTTCCGGCACAGGTGGTGAGTCAGGACTTCAGTCGGGACAAGCGATTGCTTACCCCCCGGCATTTCAAAGCGGTCTTCGACTCCCCAACCGGCAAGGTTCCAGGGAAAAACCTGCTGATCCTTGCTCGCGAGAACGGTCTCGATCATCCACGCCTGGGGCTGGTGATTGGCAAGAAGAGCGTCAAGCTCGCCGTTCAGCGCAATCGCCTCAAACGCCTGATGCGCGATTCGTTTCGCCTGAACCAGCACATGCTTGCAGGTTGGGACATCGTGATCGTCGCGCGTAGAGGGTTGGGCGAGACGGAAAATCCGGAATTGCATCCACACTTCATCAAGCTCTGGAAGCGTCTGGCCCGTCTGCAGCCCGCTCCGGCAGCCATTGCCGATGTCGCAAGGGTAGACAGTCACGATGCGTAAACTGGCCCTCGTTCCGATCCAGTTCTACCGTTACGCCATCAGCCCGTTGATGGCCAGTCACTGTCGTTTCTATCCCTCCTGCTCCTGTTACGCCTATGAAGCCATCGAAACACATGGCCTTCTGCGTGGCGGGTGGCTGACCGTTCGTCGCCTCGGACGCTGTCATCCCTGGAACGACGGCGGGTTCGACCCGGTTCCGCCTGCCGCTTCCCCCCGAACCTCTTCGATAGCCGAGTAATCATGGATATTAAACGCACGATCCTGATCGTCGCCCTGGCAATCGTGGCCTACGTGCTGGTCCTGAAATGGAACCAGGACTACGGTCAGGCCGCCTTGCCGACTCAGACTGCTTCCAGCAACGTCGCTCCGACCCTGCCTGACACCGTGCCTGTGGACAGCAATGGTGCCAGCGCCGACGTGCCCAGCACCGGTGGCGACGCTAGCACGCCCGAGTTGGCCCCTGTGGCTGCCAGCAAGGACCTCGTCCACGTCAAGACCGACGTGCTGGACCTGGCTATCGATCCCGTGGGTGGCGACATCGTCCAACTGCGCCTGCCGCAGTTCCCGCGTCGTCAGGACCATCCGGACATTCCGTTCCAGCTGTTCGACAACGGTGGCGAGCGTACCTACCTGGCCCAGAGCGGCCTGACCGGTACCGACGGTCCGGATGCGCGTGCGTCGGGTCGCCCGCTGTACGCTGTGGATAAGCGCAGCTACCAGCTGGCCGATGGCCAGGAGCAACTGGTCGTCGACCTGACGTTCAGCGACAAGGGCGTCAACTACACCAAGCGCTTCACCTTCAAGCGCGGCGAGTACGACCTGACGGTTACCTACCTGGTCGACAACCAGAGCGCCCAGGCCTGGACCGGCAACCTGTTCGCCCAGCTCAAGCGTGATGCCAGTTCCGATCCGTCTTCCAGCACCGCGACCGGCACGGCGACCTACCTGGGCGCTGCATTGTGGACAAGTTCGGAGCCCTACAAGAAGGTGTCGATGAAGGACATCGACAAGGGCAGCCTGAAGGAAACCGTTGCCGGCGGCTGGGTCGCCTGGCTGCAGCACTACTTCGTGACCGCCTGGATTCCGGCCAAGTCCGACAACAACATCGTCCAGACCCGCAAGGACAGCCAGGGCAACTACATCATCGGCTACACCGGTCCTGCGTTGAGCGCAGCGCCTGGTGCTCAGGTCCAGACCAGTACGACGTTGTATGCCGGTCCCAAGAGCCAGGCCAAGCTGAAAGAGTTGTCCCCAGGCCTGGAACTGACCGTCGACTACGGCTTCCTGTGGTTCATCGCCCAGCCGATCTTCTGGTTGCTGCAACATATCCACAGCCTGCTGGGCAACTGGGGCTGGTCGATCATCGTGTTGACCATGCTGATCAAAGGCCTGTTCTTCCCGCTGTCCGCCGCCAGCTACCGTTCGATGGCCCGCATGCGTGCCGTGGCACCGCGTGTCCAGGCGCTGAAAGAGCAGCATGGTGACGATCGCCAGAAGATGTCCCAGGCGATGATGGAGCTGTACAAGAAAGAAAAGATCAATCCACTGGGTGGCTGCCTGCCGATCCTGGTGCAGATGCCGGTCTTCCTGGCCTTGTACTGGGTACTGCTGGAAAGCGTCGAGATGCGTCAGGCGCCGTGGATCCTGTGGATCACCGACCTGTCCATCAAGGATCCGTTCTTCATCCTGCCGATCATCATGGGCGCGACCATGTTCATCCAGCAGCGCCTGAACCCGACGCCGCCGGATCCGATGCAGGCGAAGGTCATGAAGATGATGCCGATCGTCTTCACCTTCTTCTTCCTGTGGTTCCCGGCCGGTCTGGTGCTGTACTGGGTCGTGAACAACTGCCTGTCGATTACCCAGCAGTGGTTCATCACCCGCCGCATCGAGGCCAGCAAGAACGCTTCCGCCTGATTGCGCGGTACGCTAGCCTGTGAATGAAAACGCCCCTTCGGGGGCGTTTTTGCTATCTGTCGATTTGTCGTAGAGGTCCATCCCATGAACACCCAGCGAGACACCATCGCCGCCATCGCCACGGCCCAGGGCCGAGGCGGTGTTGGCATCGTGCGGCTCTCCGGCCCTCTGGCGCGTGCCGCCGGCCGTGTATTGACCGGACGTGACCTGACACCACGGCACGCTCACTACGGCCCTTTCACGACCGAAGAGGGGCAGGTCCTGGACCAGGGCATCGCCCTGTTCTTCGCCGGCCCTCACTCGTTCACCGGCGAAGACGTGCTCGAGCTGCAGGGGCATGGCGGGCCGGTGGTCATGGACATGCTGCTACAGGCCTGTGTACAACTCGGGTGCCGCCTGGCGCGTCCCGGTGAGTTCAGCGAGCGGGCGTTCCTCAACGACAAGCTCGACCTGGCCCAGGCCGAAGCGATCGCCGACCTCATCGAGGCCAGTTCTGCACAGGCGGCTCGCAATGCATTGCGTTCACTGCAAGGAGACTTCTCGAAGCGCGTAGGCCTACTCACCGATGCGCTGATCGCCTTGAGGATCTATGTGGAAGCCGCCATCGATTTTCCCGAGGAGGAGATCGACTTCCTTGGCGATGGTGTGGTGCTGGGCATGCTCGACGGCGTCCGCGCCACGTTATCCACCGTGCAACATGAAGCCGGACAGGGCGCCTTGCTTCGCGACGGCATGACCGTGGTCATTGCAGGGCGTCCGAACGCTGGCAAGTCGAGCCTGCTCAATCACCTGGCCGGCCGCGAGGCCGCCATCGTGACCGACATCGCAGGCACTACCCGGGACATCCTGCGCGAACATATCCACATCGACGGCATGCCGCTGCACATCATCGACACAGCCGGTCTGCGCGCCACCGAGGATCAGGTCGAGCAGATCGGTGTGCAGCGGGCGCTCAAGGCCATCCACGAAGCCGACCGCGTCTTGCTGGTGGTGGATTCCACGGCACCCGAAAGTCAGGATCCCTTCGGGCTATGGCCTGAATTCCTGAGCGAGCCGCCCGCGCCGTCGAAAGTGACGCTGATCCGTAACAAGGCCGATCTCAGTGGCGAACCCGTCGGCCGTGTGGATAACCATGACGGGCACGTGACCCTGACCCTGAGCGCTGGTGAAAAAATGGCAGGGCTCGACCTGCTGCGCGATCACCTCAAGGCCTGCATGGGCTACGAGCAGACAGCCGAGAGTGGCTTCAGCGCCCGCAGGCGTCATCTGGAGGCGCTGCGCCAGGCCAGTGACCACCTGGAGCACGGGCGTGCGCAACTGACCCTGGCAGGCGCAGGCGAGCTGCTGGCCGAGGACCTTCGGCAGGCGCAACAGGCGCTAGGCGAAATCACCGGTGCCTTCAGTTCCGATGACCTGCTGGGCCGTATCTTCTCGAGTTTCTGCATCGGCAAGTAACCCCGCGCAGTCGGTCTCGCCCCTCCGGGACCGACCTATCCCCGTTCAGACCGTTCGCAACGAGCGGTTGCCGCGACACCACCCTGGGTCGTTTTCCATATTTCCCACCGTGATCACCTTTCCCTGGCTGTCATAAGCCCTGTGCACAACCGTGCCTTAGCACCGTTGATAAACCTCAATTCTGCCTGGGGATAAATTGCCCTGTGCATAAAGTATCGTTTCATCCACAGGCTAAACAGAGTTATCCAGACCCCTCAACCCCAGTGGATAACAGGGTTTTGAAATGCTGTAGGCCACAGCATTAGAGGCTTTCAGGGATCTATCCACAGAAAGGTGGTCCTCTAAGAATAAACATAAAAACAAGCTTTTCTTAATCTCTTCTCCTTGAATCTGTATTTGCCGTTCATCCACAGGTTGATCAAATTTTGCCCAAACGCTTTCCCGCGCCTAGAGGAAGTCCCTATACTTGTCGGCTTACTTTCTATTTGCGATACAGGCACGAGGTGCGTGGTGGATTTCCCTTCCCGTTTTGAAGTGATCGTCATCGGCGGCGGCCATGCCGGTACCGAGGCTGCGCTTGCATCGGCACGCATGGGGGTCAAGACCCTGCTGCTGACCCACAACGTGGAAACCCTCGGTCACATGAGCTGCAACCCTGCGATCGGCGGCATCGGCAAGAGTCATCTGGTCAAGGAGATCGATGCGCTCGGCGGTGCCATGGCACTGGCCACCGACAAGAGCGGTATCCAGTTCCGCGTACTGAACAACCGCAAAGGTCCTGCCGTGCGGGCGACACGCGCCCAGGCCGACCGCGCCATCTACAAGTCCGTGGTACGCGAGATCCTGGAAAACCAGCCGAACCTGTGGATATTCCAGCAGGCGTGCGATGACCTGATCGTCGAACAGGACCAGGTCAAGGGCGTGGTCACGCAAATGGGGCTGCGCTTCATGGCCGATGCCGTGGTCTTGACCACCGGCACGTTCCTGGGCGGGCTCATCCACATCGGCCTGCAGAACCATTCCGGTGGCCGTGCCGGCGATCCGCCAGCCATCGCACTGGCCAACCGGATGCGCGAACTGCCGCTGCGCGTCGGCCGCCTCAAGACCGGCACGCCGCCGCGTATCGACGGGCGCTCGGTGGACTTTTCGGTGATGGCCGAACAGCCCGGCGATACCCCGATTCCGGTGATGTCGTTCATGGGCAACGCGGCGATGCACCCGCGTCAGGTGAGCTGCTGGATCACCCACACCAACGAACGCACCCACGAGATCATCGCGGCCAACCTGGACCGTTCGCCCATGTATTCGGGCATGATCGAAGGCATCGGCCCGCGCTACTGCCCGTCGATCGAAGACAAGATCCACCGGTTCGCCGACAAGCAGAGCCACCAGGTGTTCATCGAGCCGGAAGGCCTGACCACCCACGAGCTGTACCCGAACGGTATTTCCACCTCGCTGCCGTTCGACGTGCAGCTGCAGGTGGTGCGTTCGATCCGTGGCATGGAGAACGCCCACATCGTGCGCCCCGGCTATGCCATCGAATACGACTACTTCGATCCACGGGACCTCAAGTACAGCCTCGAGACCAAGGTCATCGGCGGTCTGTTCTTCGCCGGGCAGATCAACGGCACCACCGGCTACGAAGAGGCCGGTGCCCAGGGCCTGCTGGCCGGGACCAATGCCGCGTTGCTGGCACGGGGTCTGGACGCCTGGTGCCCACGTCGTGACGAGGCCTACATCGGTGTGCTGGTCGACGACCTGATCACTCTGGGTACCCAGGAGCCCTACCGCATGTTCACCTCGCGGGCCGAGTACCGGCTGATCCTGCGCGAAGACAACGCCGACCTGCGCCTGACCGAGAAAGGCCGTGAACTGGGCCTGATCGACGACGCACGCTGGGCCGCGTTCTGCACCAAGCGCGAAGGCATCGAGCGGGAAGAGCAGCGCCTGCGCAGCACCTGGATACGCCCGAACACCCCGGAGGGGCAGGCGGTCAGCGAGCGTTTCGGTACGCCCCTGAGCCACGAATACAGCCTGTTGAGCCTGCTGACCCGTCCGGAAGTGGACTACGCCGGCCTGACCGAAGCCCTGGGCACCACCCCGGCCGAGCCTCAGGTGGCCGAGCAGGTGGAGATCCGCACCAAGTACGCCGGTTACATCGATCGCCAACAGGAAGAGATTGCACGTTTGCGTGCCAGCGAGGACACTCGCCTGCCTGTGGATATCGACTACGCCTCGATCTCCGGGTTGTCCAAGGAGATCCAGGGCAAGCTTGGCCAGACCCGTCCGGAGACGCTGGGGCAAGCCTCGCGCATTCCCGGTGTCACGCCGGCGGCGATTTCCCTGTTGCTGATCCACCTGAAAAAACGCGGCGCGGGCCGCGAACTGGAGCAAAGCGTTTGAGTTCCCCGGTCACCGCTGTACATGCCGATGAGTTGTCCACAGGCGCCCAGGCACTGGGCGTCGCCTTGAGTCCCCGGCAGCACACCCTGCTGCTGGGCTATCTCGCCCTGCTGATCAAGTGGAACAAGGCCTACAATCTCACGGCGGTACGGGATCCCGACGAGATGGTCTCCCGGCACCTGCTCGACAGCCTCAGCGTCATGCCCTTCATCGACAGCGACCGTGATCGCTGGCTGGACGTCGGAAGCGGGGGAGGCATGCCTGGCGTGCCGCTGGCCATTCTGCACCCCGAGAAATCGGTGACCGTGCTCGACAGCAACGGCAAGAAGACCCGCTTCCTCACCCAGGTGAAGCTGGAGTTGGGGCTGGACAACCTGCAGGTTATCCACAGCCGGGTCGAGGCGTTCACGCCTGAACTGCCGTTCGAGGGTATCGTCTCGCGCGCCTTCAGCAGCATGGAGAATTTCACCGGCTGGACGCGCCACCTGGGCGACACCGAAACACGGTGGTTGGCAATGAAAGGGCTGCATCCTGCCGACGAACTGGTAGCATTGCCGGCAGACTTCACAGTGGAAAGCGAGCAGGCCCTGACCGTTCCGGGTTGCCAGGGCCAGCGTCATCTACTGATACTGCGCCGCAAGGCATGACGGGGAATACACGCATCAATGGCTAAGGTATTCGCAATCGCGAACCAGAAAGGTGGCGTGGGCAAGACCACCACCTGCATCAATCTCGCCGCGTCCCTGGCCGCTACCAAGCGCCGGGTGCTGCTGATCGATCTCGACCCGCAGGGCAACGCGACCATGGGCAGCGGTGTGGACAAGCACGTGCTCGAGCACTCGGTCTATGACCTGCTCATCGGGGAGTGCGACCTGGCCCAGGCCATGCACATCTCCGAGCACGGCAACTACCAGCTGCTGCCGGCCAACCGCGACCTCACGGCCGCCGAAGTGGTGCTGCTGGAGATGCAGGTCAAGGAAAGCCGGCTGCGCAATGCCCTGGCACCGATCCGCGAGAACTACGACTTCATCCTCATCGACTGCCCGCCGTCGCTGTCGATGCTGACGCTCAACGCGCTGGTGGCCTCCGATGGCGTCATCATCCCCATGCAGTGCGAGTACTACGCGCTCGAAGGGTTGAGCGACCTGGTGGACAACATCAAGCGCATCGCCGCCAAGCTCAACCCTGCGCTGAAGATCGAAGGCCTGCTGCGGACCATGTACGATCCGCGCCTGAGCCTGAACAACGACGTCTCGGCGCAGCTCAAGGAACATTTCGGCGAGCAGCTCTACGACACCGTCATTCCGCGCAACATCCGCCTGGCCGAGGCGCCGAGCTTCGGCATGCCGGCCCTGGCCTACGACAAGCAGTCCAAGGGCGCGGTCGCGTACCTGGCCCTGGCCACCGAACTGGTGCGTCGCCAGCGTCGCCCTTCCCGCGCCGCACAGACAAGTTAAGGAATCCGCATGGCCGTCAAGAAACGGGGTCTCGGACGCGGGCTGGACGCGCTGCTCAGCGGTCCTTCGATCAGCGCGCTCGAGGAGCAGGCTGTCAAGGTCGACCGCAAGGAGCTGCAACACCTGCCAGTCGACCTGATCCAGCGTGGCAAGTACCAGCCACGGCGGGACATGGATCCCCAGGCGCTGGAAGAGCTGGCGCATTCGATTCGCGCCCATGGCGTCATGCAGCCGATCGTGGTGCGTCCGATCGACGATGAACGCTACGAGATCATCGCGGGCGAACGCCGCTGGCGAGCGACCCAGCAGGCCGGCCTGGACACGATTCCGGCCATGGTGCGCGTGCTGCCCGACGAAGCTGCCATCGCCATGGCGCTGATCGAGAACATCCAGCGCGAGGACCTCAATCCGCTCGAGGAAGCCATGGCGCTGCAACGTCTGCAGCAGGAGTTCGAGCTGACGCAGCAGCAAGTCGCCGATGCCGTCGGCAAGTCGCGGGTGACCATCGCCAACCTGCTGCGCCTGATCAGCCTGCCGGAGGCCATCAAGACCATGCTCGCCCACGGCGATCTGGAAATGGGCCACGCCCGTGCGTTGCTCGGATTGGGCGAAGATCGGCAGGTCGAAGGGGCGCGACACGTTGTCGCACGGGGGCTGACCGTTCGTCAGACCGAGGCGCTGGTGAGGCAGTGGCTGAGCGACAAGCCCGAGCCGGTGGAAGAGGCCAAACCCGACCCTGACATCAGTCGCCTGGAACAGCGACTGGCAGAGCGCCTGGGCTCGGCGGTGCAGATCAAGCATGGACAGAAAGGCAAAGGACAGCTGGTGATCCGCTACAACTCGCTGGACGAGTTGCAGGGCGTACTTGCACACATTCGCTGAAACAATTCGCGAAAGACCACGCAGCCGGAAAAGACCACCCAAGAGTTGAATAGGGGGACATCCCCCCCTATACTCTGCGCGCATTTTGTCGGCACAAATTATGCCAAGTCGTCGTTGACTTGAAGGTCGACTCCGAGGAGCCGCAGCCATGGAAACACGCACGCCAAACCGCCTGCCATTCCATCGCTGGGCAGTTTTCCCGGTGCTGGCGGCTCAATGCATCGTGTTACTGCTGGCAGCCGTGGTGCTGTGGCAATGGCAAGGTACCGTCAGCGGTTACTCAGGTCTTTGTGGAGGCCTGATCGCCTGGCTGCCGAACCTGTACTTCGCCTGGAAGGCGTTTCGCTTCAGCGGCGCTCGGGCAGCGCAGGCCATCGTCAAGTCGTTCTACGCTGGCGAGGCAGGCAAATTGATTATCACGGCAGTGCTGTTCGCACTGACCTTTGCAGGAGTGAAGCCACTGGCGCCGCTGGCAGTATTCGGCGTCTTCGTGCTGACCCAGCTGGTCAGCTGGTTCGCGCCCCTGCTAATGAATAAAAGACTTTCAAGACCTAAGGGCGTTTGAGGCAACCATGGCAGCAGAAACCGCTTCGGGCTATATCCAGCACCACTTGCAGAACCTGACCTACGGTCAACTACCAGACGGCAGCTGGGGCCTGGCCCATTCGGCTGCCGAAGCCAAGGCGATGGGGTTCTGGGCATTCCACCTGGACACCCTGGGCTGGTCGGTTGCCCTGGGCCTGATCTTCCTGTTCATCTTCCGCATGGCGGCGAAGAAGGCGACCTCGGGTCAACCGAGCGGCCTGCAGAACTTCGTCGAGGTGCTGGTCGACTTCGTCAACGGCAGCGTGAAGGACTCCTTCCACGGCCGTAGCGCGGTGATCGCGCCGCTCGCCCTGACCATCTTCGTCTGGGTGTTCCTGATGAACGCCATCGACCTGGTACCGGTGGACTGGATTCCGCAACTGGCCATCCTGATCTCGGGTGATCCGCACATCCCGTTCCGCGCCGTGTCGACCACCGACCCGAACGCGACGCTGGCCATGGCCTTCTCGGTCTTCGCGCTGATCATCTTCTACAGCATCAAGATCAAGGGCCTGGGTGGTTTCCTCGGCGAGCTGACCCTGCACCCGTTCGGCAGCAAGAACATCTTCGTGCAGATCCTGCTGATCCCGGTCAACTTCCTGCTCGAGTTCGTCACCCTGATCGCCAAGCCGATCTCGCTGGCCCTGCGACTGTTCGGCAACATGTACGCCGGCGAGCTGGTGTTCATCCTGATCGCCGTGATGTTCGGTGCCGGCATCCTCTGGCTGAGCGGCCTGGGTGTGGTGCTGCAGTGGGCGTGGGCGGTGTTCCACATCCTGATCATCACCCTGCAAGCTTTCATCTTCATGATGCTGACCATCGTCTACCTGTCGATGGCGCACGAAGATAACCATTAAGACCGCCTGGCGTGTCTGATCGCCTTCCTCGCTCGTCCGGGAGGAAGGCTGGAAAAAGTCCGCAAGGGCCGCTGTACCTGACGATTTGTTTTACCGCTTCAATTAAAAAACCTAACCAATACGACGTAAAAAGTCGGGAGGAAAGATGGAAACTGTAGTTGGTCTTACCGCTATCGCTGTTGCTCTGCTGATCGGTCTGGGTGCACTGGGCACCGCCATTGGTTTCGGCCTGCTGGGCGGCAAGTTCCTTGAAGGTGCTGCTCGTCAGCCAGAAATGGTTCCGATGCTGCAGGTCAAGATGTTCATCGTCGCCGGCCTGCTGGACGCCGTGACCATGATCGGCGTTGGTATCGCTCTGTTCTTCACCTTCGCAAACCCCTTCGTTGGTCAGATCGCCGGCTAATCACTCGTTTTCCACGAGTGACTGGCTGTGATGAACGAAGACCGAGCGAGGTGTTGGCGTGAATATTAATGCAACCCTGATTGGCCAATCCGTTGCTTTCCTGATTTTTGTCGTCTTCTGCATGAAGTACGTGTGGCCTCCGGTCATTGCGGCGCTGCAGGAGCGTCAAAAGAAGATTGCCGATGGTTTGGACGCTGCCAACCGCGCTGCTCGCGACCTGGAGCTGGCCCAAGAGAAAGTGGGTCAGCAACTGCGTGAAGCAAAAGCACAGGCGGCTGAAATCATTGAGCAAGCCAAGAAGCGCGCTGCTCAGCTTGTCGACGAAGCCCGTGAACAGGCTCGTGTCGAAGCTGACCGTGTGAAGGCCCAGGCTCAGGCCGAGATCGAACAGGAACTCAACAGCGTCAAAGACGCCCTGCGTGCCCAAGTGGGCAGCCTGGCCGTCGGCGGTGCTGAAAAGATCCTTGGCGCCACAATCGATCAAAACGCGCATGCGGAGCTGGTTAACAAACTGGCCGCTGAAATTTAAGCGAGGGCGATCATGGCAGAACTGACCACGTTGGCCCGACCTTACGCTAAGGCTGCCTTCGAGCACGCCCAGGCCCATCAGCAACTGGCCAATTGGTCAGCCATGCTCGGCCTGGCTGCTGCGGTGTCGGAAGACGACACCATGCAGCGCCTGCTCAAGGCCCCGCGACTGACGAGCGTAGAAAAGGCCGCCACGTTCATTGACGTGTGCGGTGACAAGTTTGATGCAGAGGCACGTAATTTCATTCACGTTGCCGCGGAAAACGACCGTCTCCTGCTGTTGCCGGAGATTGCCGAACTGTTCGAGCTGTACAAGGCCGAGCAGGAGCGATCCGTGGATGTGGACGTCATCAGTGCGTTTGCGTTGAACCAAGAACAGCAAGACAAACTCGCCAAGGTTCTCAGTGCACGGCTAGGCCAGGAAGTGCGCCTGCACGCGTCGGAGGATGCCAGCCTGATCGGTGGCGTCGTCATCCGCGCCGGCGACCTGGTAATCGATGGCTCGGTTCGCGGCAAGATCGCGAAACTGGCCGAAGCATTGAAATCTTGAGTTTGAAGGGGCAGCAGAGCAATGCAGCAACTCAATCCTTCCGAAATTAGTGAAATCATCAAGGGCCGCATCGAGAAACTCGATGTGAGCTCCCAAGCCCGTAACGAAGGTACCGTCGTCAGCGTTTCCGACGGTATCGTGCGGATCCACGGTCTGGCCGACGTCATGTACGGCGAAATGATCGAGTTCCCGGGCGGCGTGTACGGTATGGCCCTGAACCTGGAGCAAGACTCCGTGGGTGCGGTCGTACTGGGCGCGTACACCACCCTCGCCGAGGGCATGAGCGCCAAGTGCACCGGTCGCATCCTGGAAGTTCCGGTCGGTAAGGAACTGCTGGGTCGCGTCGTCGATGCCCTGGGCAACCCGATCGATGGCAAAGGTCCGCTGAACAACACCGAGACCGACGCCGTCGAGAAAGTCGCGCCTGGCGTGATCTGGCGTAAGTCGGTCGACCAGCCGGTGCAGACCGGCTACAAAGCCGTCGATGCCATGATCCCGGTCGGCCGTGGTCAGCGTGAGCTGATCATCGGTGACCGTCAGATCGGCAAGACCGCGATGGCGGTCGACGCCATCATCAACCAGCGTGACAGCGGCATCTTCTGCGTCTACGTGGCCGTCGGCCAGAAGCAGTCGACCATCGCCAACGTCGTCCGCAAGCTGGAAGAAAACGGCGCCCTGGCCAACACCATCATCGTGGCCGCCAGTGCATCCGAATCCGCCGCGCTGCAGTTCCTGGCACCTTACGCCGGCTGCACCATGGGCGAGTTCTTCCGTGACCGCGGTGAAGACGCGCTGATCGTCTACGATGACCTGTCCAAGCAGGCCGTGGCCTACCGTCAGATCTCCCTGCTGCTGCGCCGTCCACCAGGACGCGAGGCTTACCCAGGTGACGTGTTCTATCTCCACTCCCGTCTGCTGGAGCGTGCATCGCGCGTTTCCGAAGAGTACGTCGAGAAGTTCACCAACGGTGCCGTGACCGGCAAGACCGGCTCGCTGACCGCGCTGCCGATCATCGAAACCCAGGCTGGCGACGTTTCCGCGTTCGTTCCGACCAACGTGATCTCGATCACCGACGGTCAGATCTTCCTGGAATCGGCCATGTTCAACTCGGGCATCCGCCCTGCAGTGAACGCCGGTGTGTCGGTCTCCCGTGTCGGTGGTGCCGCTCAGACCAAGATCATCAAGAAGCTGTCCGGTGGTATTCGTACCGCGCTGGCCCAGTACCGTGAATTGGCGGCCTTCGCCCAGTTCGCCTCGGACCTGGACGAAGCGACCCGCAAGCAGCTGGAGCATGGTCAGCGCGTCACCGAGCTGATGAAGCAGAAGCAGTACGCGCCGATGTCCATCGCGGACATGGCTCTGTCGCTGTACGCCGCTGAGCGTGGCTTCCTGACCGACGTCGAAATCGCCAAGATCGGTAGCTTCGAACAAGCGCTGATCGCCTACTTCAACCGCGATCACGCCGACCTCATGGCCAAGATCAACGTGAAAGGTGACTTCAACGACGAAATCGACGCTGGCATGAAAGCCGGTATCGAGAAGTTCAAGGCCACCCAGACCTGGTAAGCCGCAGCGGGGGCCATGCCCCCGCTTGCTAACCTGATAGGTGATACATGGCAGGCGCAAAAGAGATTCGCAGTAAGATTGCGAGCATCAAAAGCACGCAAAAAATTACCAGCGCCATGGAGAAAGTGGCGGTCAGCAAAATGCGCAAGGCACAACTGCGCATGGCTGCCAGCCGCCCTTACGCGGAGCGTATCCGCCAGGTGATCGGTCATCTGGCCAACGCCAACCCGGAATACCGCCACCCTTTCATGATCGAGCGTGAAGTCAAGCGCGTCGGTTATGTCGTGGTGAGCAGTGACCGTGGTCTGTGCGGTGGCTTGAACACCAACCTGTTCAAGGCCCTGGTCAAGGACATGAACGCCAACCGCGGACAGGGCGTCGACATCGACCTGTGCGTGATCGGTAGCAAAGGTGCGACGTTCTTCCGCAGCTTTGGCGGCAACGTGGTAGCGGCGATCAGCCACCTGGGCGAAGAGCCGTCGATCAACGATCTGATCGGCAGCGTCAAGGTCATGCTGGACGCTTACCTCGAAGGCCGTATCGATCGCCTCTCCGTGGTGTCGAACAAGTTCATCAACACCATGACTCAACAACCGACGGTCGAGCAACTGGTACCGTTGGAGGCAACCCCGGATCAAGAACTCAAGCACCACTGGGATTACCTGTACGAACCCGACGCCAAGGAGCTGCTGGACGGCTTGATGGTGCGTTACGTGGAGTCGCAGGTGTACCAGGCGGTGGTCGAGAACAATGCGGCCGAACAGGCTGCCCGGATGATCGCCATGAAGAACGCCACAGACAACGCCGGTGACCTGATCAGCGACCTCCAGCTGATCTACAACAAGGCGCGTCAGGCTGCGATCACCCAGGAGATCTCGGAAATCGTCGGCGGCGCTGCCGCGGTTTAACGGTTCACATATTCAGAGGATCCAGCTATGAGTAGCGGACGCATCGTTCAAATCATCGGCGCCGTCATCGACGTGGAATTCCCACGCGACGTGGTGCCGAGTGTTCACAACGCGCTGAAGGTAGAAGGCGCGCAGACCACCCTGGAAGTTCAGCAGCAGCTGGGCGACGGCGTGGTTCGTACCATCGCCATGGGTTCGACCGAAGGCCTCAAGCGTGGCCTGAGCGTTGCCGACACCGGCGCTGCCATCGCAGTACCGGTCGGCAAGGCGACCCTGGGTCGTATCATGGACGTCCTGGGCAACCCCATCGACGAAGCCGGTCCGATCGGTGAAGAAGAGCGCTGGGGCATCCACCGCGCCGCGCCTTCCTTCGCAGAACAGGCAGGCGGCAACGACCTGCTGGAAACCGGCATCAAGGTCATCGACCTGGTCTGCCCGTTCGCCAAGGGCGGCAAGGTCGGCCTGTTCGGCGGCGCCGGCGTGGGCAAGACCGTCAACATGATGGAACTGATCCGTAACATCGCCATCGAGCACAGCGGTTATTCCGTGTTCGCCGGTGTGGGTGAGCGTACTCGTGAGGGTAACGACTTCTACCACGAGATGAAGGATTCGAACGTTCTGGACAAGGTTGCACTGGTCTACGGCCAGATGAACGAGCCACCAGGAAACCGTCTGCGCGTCGCACTGACCGGCCTGACCATGGCCGAGAAGTTCCGTGACGAAGGCAACGACGTTCTGCTGTTCGTCGACAACATCTACCGTTACACCCTCGCCGGTACCGAAGTATCCGCACTGCTGGGCCGTATGCCTTCGGCAGTAGGTTACCAACCGACCCTGGCCGAGGAGATGGGTGTTCTGCAGGAGCGTATCACCTCCACTAAGCAGGGCTCGATCACCTCGATCCAGGCGGTCTACGTACCAGCGGACGACTTGACCGACCCGTCGCCAGCGACCACCTTCGCCCACTTGGACGCCACCGTCGTTCTGTCCCGTGACATCGCCTCCCTGGGTATCTACCCAGCGGTCGACCCACTGGACTCGACTTCGCGCCAGCTGGACCCGAACGTGATCGGCAACGAGCACTACGAGACCGCCCGTGGCGTCCAGTACGTGCTGCAGCGCTACAAAGAGCTGAAGGACATCATCGCGATCCTGGGTATGGACGAACTGTCCGAATCCGACAAGCAGCTGGTATCCCGTGCGCGTAAGATCCAGCGCTTCCTGTCCCAGCCGTTCTTCGTGGCCGAAGTCTTCACCGGTGCTCCAGGCAAATACGTTTCCCTGAAAGACACCATCGCAGGCTTCAGCGGCATCCTCAAAGGTGACTACGACCACCTGCCAGAACAAGCGTTCTACATGGTCGGCAGCATCGACGAAGCGGTTGAGAAAGCCAAGAAACTGTAATCCCGGCGCCCCGAAAGGGGCGCTAATCAGGTTGAGGCAAGCAGATGGCTATGACAGTCCATTGCGATATCGTCAGCGCGGAAGGGGAAATTTTCTCCGGTCTGGTCGAGATGGTGATTGCGCACGGCAACCTGGGTGATCTCGGTATCGCTCCAGGCCACGCCCCGCTGATCACGAATCTCAAGCCGGGTCCGATCACGTTGACCAAGCAGGGTGGCGAGCGCGAGGTGTTCTACATCTCCGGTGGCTTCCTCGAAGTGCAGCCGAACATGGTCAAGGTGCTTGCCGATACCGTGCAACGTGCTGCAGACCTGGACGAGGCATCGGCTCAGGAAGCGGTCAAAGCTGCCGAGCAGGCTTTGAACGAAAAAGGCGCGGACTTCGATTACGGCGCCGCCGCCGCACGTCTGGCCGAGGCCGCAGCCCAGCTGCGTACCGTCCAGCAGATCCGCAAGAAGTTCGGTGGTTGAGACCGCCTGCTGCTTATGGATTGAGAACAAGGGTAGCCATCGGCTACCCTTTTTCTTTTCCCGTCATTTCATACCCGGTCACTGCTGACCGCCCAGGATTGGTAGCCAGTCAATGTCACTCGATATCGTAATTCTCGCCGCAGGCCAGGGCACCCGCATGCGCTCGGCCCTGCCGAAGGTGCTCCACCCAGTGGCCGGCAACTCCATGCTCGGGCATGTTATCCACAGCGCGCGTCAGCTCAAGCCACAAGGTATCCATGTGGTGATCGGCCATGGCGCCGAGCAGGTGCGTGAGCGACTGGCCGCCGATGACCTGAACTTCGTGTTGCAGGACCAGCAGCTGGGTACCGGGCATGCCGTCGCTCAGGCCGTGCCTGCCGTGACCGCCGATTCCGTCCTGATCCTTTATGGCGATGTTCCGCTCATCGAGGTGCAGACCATCGAGCGGCTGCTTGCCACGGTCAATGAACGTCAGTTGGGCCTGTTGACCGTCACCTTGCAAGACCCGACCGGCTACGGCCGTATCGTGCGCGACGCTGCCGGCCAGGTCACCGCGATCGTCGAACAGAAAGATGCCAGCGAGGCTCAGCGGGCGATCAAGGAAGGCAACACCGGCATTCTCGCAGTGCCGGCCAATCGCCTGGCCGAGTGGCTGGGGCGTCTGTCCAACGACAACGCACAAGGCGAGTACTACCTCACCGACGTGATCGCCATGGCCGTCGCCGATGGTCTGGTGGTCGCTACCGAGCAGCCTCTGGATGCCATGGAAGTCCAAGGCGCCAATGATCGCCGGCAGTTGGCCGAGCTGGAGCGTCACTACCAGCTGCGCGAGGCGCGTCGTCTGATGGCCCAGGGTGTGACGTTGCGCGATCCGGCAAGGCTCGACGTGCGCGGTGAGGTCACCGTCGGCCGTGATGTGCTGATCGACGTGAACGTGATCCTCGAAGGCAAGGTGGTGCTGGAGGAGGGCGCGCAGATCGGGCCGAACTGCGTCATCAAGGACAGCACCGTAGGCCGAAATGCCGTGGTCAAGGCGAACAGCCACCTCGACGGTGCCATCCTTGGCGAAGCCAGCGATGTCGGTCCGTTCGCGCGGTTGCGTCCAGGCAGTGTTCTGAGTGCCCGAGCCCATGTGGGTAACTTCGTCGAACTGAAGAACGCGCACCTGGGCGAAGGCGCCAAGGCCGGTCACCTGACCTACCTGGGTGATGCCCAGGTCGGCGCGCGTAGCAACATCGGCGCTGGCACCATCACCTGCAACTACGACGGTGCCAACAAGCACCAGACGGTTCTGGGTGAAGACGTGTTCATTGGTTCGAACAATGCCTTGGTCGCGCCTGTGGATATCCAGGCCGGTGCGACCACGGCGGCAGGATCCACCATCACCCAGGGCGTGGCCCCAGGTGAATTGGCCGTGGCGCGTGCCCGTCAGCGCAACATCGAAGGCTGGGCGCGCCCCAAGAAACAGCCCAAGACCTGATTTATCCACAGCGCATGGGTGCCGGAGTCATTTTCCGGCACCTTGCGTATCCGCCCGTATTCATCCTCTGCCTATCCGTCCTCCTTTTTATCCCCCTTGTGGAAAAGTCTGCTACAGACTCGTGCCGCCCTTCTTTTGTCATTCTCCCTTGACGCCTTCGCCGATTTCCGCTTTGATTGCACCACTTATCTTTCGAATCGAAACTTAAAGCATCATGTCGAAACGTAATACCCCCCAGCGTCGCCACAACATTCTTGCCATGCTCAACGAGCTGGGCGAGGTGAGTGTGGATACCCTGGCCAAGCGCTTCGAAACCTCGGAGGTCACCATCCGCAAGGACCTGGCCGCCCTCGAAGCCAACGGCCTGCTGCTGCGCCGTTACGGGGGTGCGATCACCATGCCTCAGGAATTGCTGGCCGATGTCGTGCAGCCGGTCTCGCTCTACAAACAAGCCATCGCCCGCGCTGCGGTCAAACGTATCCGTGAACACGCACGGATCATCATCGACAGCGGCAGCACCACCGCCTCGATGATCCCCGAACTGGGCCGCCAGCCCGGCCTGGTGGTCATGACCAATTCCCTGACCGTCGCCCAGGCCATCAGCGACCTCGAGCATGAGCCTGTGCTGTTGATGACCGGCGGTACCTGGGACCCGCACTCCGAATCCTTCCAAGGCCAGGTCGCCGAGCAGGTGCTGCGCTCCTACGATTTCGACCAGTTGTTCATCGGCGCCGACGGGATCGACCTGACCCGTGGCACCACCACCTTCAACGAATTGCTTGGTCTGAGTCGCGTCATGGCCGATGTGGCCCGCGAGGTGATCGTGATGGTCGAGTCCGACAAGGTCGGACGCAAGATTCCCAACCTCGAGCTGCCCTGGGACCGTGTCACCACCCTGATCACCGATGACCGCCTGCCGCTCGAGGCACGCGAACAAATTCAAGCCCACGGCGTAAACCTGATCTGCGCCGCTCTCAGCTAGGAGCCCCCTGCCATGTGTGGAATCGTCGGAGCCATCGCCGAACGTAACATCACCTCCATCCTGATCGAAGGCCTCAAGCGCCTGGAATACCGCGGCTACGACAGCGCCGGTCTGGCGATCCTGACCAAGCAGGAACAACTGGAGCGCCGCCGCCGGATCGGCAAGGTCAGCGAACTGGAGTCCGCCCTGGCGGCTGACCCGCTGGCCGGTCAGCTGGGCATCGCCCACACGCGCTGGGCGACGCACGGTGCGCCGAGCGAAGACAATGCCCACCCGCACTTCTCCGGCCAGGAGCTGGCGGTGGTGCACAACGGCATCATCGAGAACCACGAAGCCCTGCGCGAAGAGCTCAAGGGCCTGGGCTATTTCTTCAGCTCGCAGACCGACACCGAAGTGATCGTTCACCTCATCCACCACCTGCTCAAGCGCCTGCCGGACCTGGGCGATGCGCTGAAGGCCGCCGTCCAGCGCCTGCACGGTGCCTATGGCCTGGCCGTGATCAGCGTCAGCCAGCCGGACCGTCTGCTGGCAGCCCGCAGCGGCAGCCCGCTGGTGATCGGCCTGGGCCATGGTGAAAACTTCCTGGCCTCCGACCAGCTGGCCTTGCGCCAGGTCACCGACCGCTTCATGTACCTGGAGGAGGGTGACATCGCCGAGATCCGCCGCGACCGCGTGACCGTCTGGGACCAGGCGGGCGTCCCGGTGCAGCGTGAAACCGTGCAGTACCACGAAGGCGCCGAAGCCGCCGACAAGGGCAGCTTCCGTCATTTCATGCTCAAGGAGATCCACGAGCAGCCGACCGTCGTGCAGCGCACCCTCGAAGGGCGTCTGGGCAAGGATCACGTACTGGTTCAGGCCTTCGGCCCGCAGGCGGCCGACCTGTTCGCCCAGGTGCGCAACGTGCAGATCGTCGCCTGCGGCACCAGCTACCACGCCGGCATGGTCGCCCGTTACTGGCTCGAAAGCCTGGCCGGCATTCCCTGCCAGGTAGAAGTGGCCAGCGAGTTCCGCTACCGCAAGGTCGTGGTCCAGCCCGACACCCTGTTCGTGTCGATTTCCCAGTCCGGTGAGACCGCCGACACCCTGGCGGCACTGCGCAATGCCAAGGCCCTGGGCTTCCTTGGTAGCCTGGCGATCTGCAACGTCGGCATCAGCTCACTGGTGCGCGAATCCGACCTGACCCTGCTGACCCTGGCGGGCCCTGAGATCGGCGTGGCCTCAACCAAGGCCTTCACCACCCAGCTGGTGTCGCTGATGCTGCTGACCCTGGCCCTGGGCCAGGTGCGCGACACCCTCGCGCCTGGCGTGGAGGCCGAACTGGTCGACGAGCTGCGTCGCCTGCCGGCCCGCCTGGGCGAAGCCCTGGCCATGGACGGTGTGGTGGAAAAGACCGCCGAGCTGTTCGCCGACAAGCACCACACCCTCTTCCTGGGCCGTGGCGCCCAGTTCCCGGTGGCCATGGAAGGCGCGCTCAAGCTCAAGGAGATCTCCTACATCCACGCCGAAGCCTACCCGGCCGGCGAGCTCAAACACGGCCCGCTGGCGCTGGTCGACGCCGACATGCCCGTGGTCACCGTGGCGCCGAACAACGAACTGCTCGAGAAGCTCAAGTCGAACCTGCAGGAAGTGCGCGCGCGCGGTGGCGAGTTGGTGGTGTTCGCCGACAAGCAGGCCGGCCTGAGCAACGAGGAGGGGACGCATGTGATCGAGCTGCCGCACATCGTCGATGCGCTGGCGCCGATTCTGTACACGATCCCGTTGCAGTTGCTGTCGTACTACGTGGCGGTGCTGAAGGGCACGGACGTGGACCAGCCGCGGAATCTGGCGAAGTCGGTGACGGTGGAGTAACGGAACGTCGCTGGTACCCAAAGGTGTTTTTGATTAATAAAGGTTGTCACAAAACAATAAAGGTTGTCACAACGTAATAAAGGTTGTCACAAGGCTGGCCCCGACCGCACATCAGGCCGGAGCCAGGCCTTGGAGATTTGGGTGACAATCCTCTACGCACCGCTGTGACTGTTGTCCTGGCTGAGCCCGCTCGCTGGCATGTCCTCTTTACACGACACACCAGCCTCGTTCCGTTCGAGTGGGTCGCCCAATCATGAGCGACTTGAACATGGCATCTGCGCCCGTAGCTCCGGTCAAGGCTGCCCACCGCCAGCTGATGACCCAATCAAAAATAGATAAAAAAATTAAATCAGGCCGTGGAAGTGGAGTGAGAGATTCCTATAAACCATGGATCAAGGTGTGGGAAATCAAATCAAAGGGTGTCTCCCATATGATTGCGGGAGTTAAGATTTTCCGCACTCATCACCTGCTGTCCAATGCGGAGCGAGATTACCTCACTGTACTTGAGCACGACGCCTCGATCATTGATATCCGAGAGCAGTACCCCCTGCTTACACAGGCTGAGACTCAAGCAATTGCCTCAAGCATAAATTGTCGTCACCCTGTATATCCTGGGACGCAGATACCTGTCGTTATGACGACGGACTTTCTCATCACCTTCTTGGATCCCTCTGGTGAAACGAGGTTAGCTGCTCGCTCAGTAAAATATAGAAAGGAATTTGAGCAGGCTGATCTTCATGTGCGGAATCGAATAGCTGAAAAGCTCGCTATTGAGGAAAAATACTGGTCAATGAGGGGCGTGGACTGGAAGCTGGTCCTGCACGAAAACCTCTCGAAGATTAGATTAGCGAACCTCAGAGTTCTCAGGACTTATGCCAATATCCATCCCTCGTTGCCGACTGAGAAAAATATAGGGAACTTACTTGAATACATCGCGGGGTCAAAGACGGATCAAATACCCTTAAAAGCTCTTTTGGAAAAGGCGTCACGTGATATCTATATTGACTATATGAGCGTGAAGCGGCTCTTCCATCACCTGCTATGGATCGGCCGTTTAGAGTCTGATATTACCTCGAAAATAATAAGCTTGTCGCAGCCGTTGCACGTATGGCCGAGCCATCGGTCAGCGGCTTTGTCTCCGCCAACCGAGGTTTCTCATCATGCTTGATTTTCAAATTAACAGCATTGTTTCTCCCGGCGAAGAACCGAGCTTACTAAAAAAGGCAGTTAGGGTCTTAGGCATAAATAATGATACTGTTATCGTGATTGAGCTGAATATGAATCCAGGCAAGCCGTGGCAGATTGATAAGTCAGTTTTAATTGACGAAATTGATTCAGGGCGCGCGGTCTTAAGTCCAGAAATGGTTCCTTTACATCTGCTCAGAAGCGACGATGAAATTAGTGAAAATGAAAAGGCGAGCCGAAATCGAAATTGGAGTCTTATAAGAAGTTTAGTAGAAGATCGCTCTGCCTTGGATATTCTTGGTCCTGGTTTTGGGAAGCTTGTTGCGACGCATGCCATAGAGACAGGGGTAGAGCGTAAGCAGATATACCGGCTTCTATACCGCTATTGGAGTATGGGTCAGACACCTAACGCGTTTCTTTGGAACACAAGCGCTTGCGGCGGACGTGGGAAGAAAAAGGATCGGTCCTCAGGTATTATCCCCGGTCGGCCGCGTAAGTATCTTGGTGTCGTTGTCAATGATGGTGGTGCCATCCCGCTCGAACAGCGCCATCTCTCTCATATCCGTTTGGCTTACGGGCGAGTCGCTAGCGGCAAGTGTGGCACCCTGAAAGATGCACATAAGTGGATGTTAAACAAATTTTATAGAGCGACTCTCCCTGACGGATCGAAAGGAAATATTGTACGCGGCAGTTACCCGACTACTGCACAGCTTAGATATCACGGTAAATTATTTTTCGATGACCTGTATAAGCTCAAGGTGCGTGGCGGTTCTATCAGGTACAACAAAGACCATCGGGCTATCGTTGGCTCAGCATCCCAAGGCCTGATAGGCGCGACGCAGCGATATGAGATAGATTCCACCATCGCTGATGTCTATTTAGTGCATCGCGTTAATAGGCTGTGGCTCATTGGGCGTCCGATACTTTATGTAGTCGTCGATACCTACACCAGAATGATTGTAGGAATTCACGTGGGCCTTGAGGGGCCCAGCTGGAATGGGGCTAGACACGCGATATACAACGCTTGCACCTCAAAGGTTGAGTTTTGCAAACGATACAACGTAGACATTGAGGAAGCTGACTGGCCATGCTCGCATTTGCCAGTCGAAATTGTGGCTGACCGGGCTGAACTTCTAAGCGAGGCGGGGGCAACGCTCTCCCAAAGCTTGGGGCTTGGGGTGCAAATTTTGCCTCCTTTCAGGCCTGATTGGAAAGGGATCATCGAAAGCCGTTTCCGTCTGATCAATGAACACCTCGACTTGAAGTTCGTTCCAGGCGGAGTGGATGCTCGTAAAATGGAGCGCGGCGATAGGGACTACCAACTCGATGCCATTTTGGATATCGACGAGTTCACCGAAATGGTTATTGTAGGAGTCTTGGCTCACAATAAGAGCCTGCGGATACCACACCTTTTAAATCGCGAGATGATTGCCGGCGGAGTGGAAGCAACGCCTATAGCGATTTGGAATTGGTCGAAGGATAATAGCCCTATAAATTCAAAAGTAGTATCGCCGGCTGAGTTGAAAATCGCTCTATTGCCCTCTCAGCAGTGTCGTATAAGTCGAGGCGGTATTGTTTTCCAAGGCGTACAGTATACATGTCAAACAGCGTTACGCGAGGAGTGGTTGGAGCGCTCGCACAACCTGCGGACGAAATATGTTCGAGTATTCTATGATCCTAACTCTATTGAAAATTGTTGGATCAAGTCAGAAGCAGGTTTTGAGGCTTTAACTATTGTACCGCAGCAACGGCAGAAATATGGTGGACTCCGTATGGAGGAGGTTCTTGATATGATCCATGTCCTGAACCAAGTTTCGCCGGATGCCCGTTATGACAGTGATAATACTGCGGCGCTGGTAAGGGGGCGGCAAGAGGAAATCTTTGACCGGGCCAAATCCAAACGTGTCGCTCAGGGTGACCCGAAATCGAATGCAGATTTCAAGCGGGACAAACGTGCCAAGCGTGCTACCGAAGCTCAGACCGAGCGCGATTCCCATACCGCTGATCTGAATCAGCTACGCGTTGTGGATAACATACCTCCTGTGGCAGAAAATTCTAAGCTAGTCACCGGCAGGCCCAGTTCCGCGAGAAGCGCGGCGTTTCTGAAACTAGTCGTCAGCGAGGGAAGCGAGGCTGAGACATGAACGATTTGACGTTCTCCCCCGCAGAATACATTCCTACAGGCATGCCTCAGTACGATGGCAACCCGCTGATCGAATGCTTGCCTAGAATTCTGTCGGATGTAGATGTGGTCAGGCGCGTTGGGAACCTTCCGCCGAAGCCCGACGAGGCCGAACGAGCGTTGCCACCGAAGCTTCGCGGTCATGGGATCAACCGGCTGAAAGATGTTGTTGTTCCATTCGAAATTCACCTGCGCCTTGAAGACCTTTTCAGCCAGCTGATTCGCTACGGATATATGGGACGCAATCCGCTGTTGGCCTCATCTGTTAGGCATCGGCTGCCTTCCTCAGCGGAGGCCAAGGGCCACGGATTCATGTCCACCGCTGAGACGATGACGCTCATCGGCTTGAGTGGTATGGGTAAGACCACAGCGCTCAATTCCATCGCAAGGCTTTATCCGCAGGTGATCAGCCACAGCAGATATAAAGACGCCATTCTCATCGAAACCCAGGTCGTGTGGCTAAAGATTGAGTGCCCTCATGACGGCTCGTTGCGCGGTTTCTGTGCAGCATTCTTCTCAGCGTTGGATGCTGCGTTAGGAGTCGACAAATACTCGCGCAGGGGCGGTTCTGGCAACAGCATCAGCGTAATGCTCCAGCACATCAGTCAGCTGTGCAAAACCTTTTTCATTGGTGCTTTGATCATTGATGAAATGCAGCATCTTTGCTCCTCGCGGGGGGGACAGGATCGGGAAAAGTTGCTGAATTTCTTCGTAACTTTATCCAACGATGCAGGCGTTCCGCTGGTGTATGTAGGGACCAACGCAATGCTCCCGCTGTTTTCTGGTGTGCTGCGCAACGCCCGAAGAGCGGCGGGGATGGGACCCATCGCTTTTGACCGATTCAGCGAAGACGATCCGTTTTGGGAGCACTTGGTGTCCCAACTCTGGGCCTATGACTGGACGGCATCATGCGCCCCCCTGACGAAGGAGCTCTTGTCCAAGATCTATGATCTCGCCCAAGGCAATACTGATTTCCTAGCGAAACTGCTTATGCTTGCGCAGCGTCATGTAATTTGGGAGGGCCTCGACGCTATTACGCCAGCGGTGCTTCAGCAGGTGTATGACAATCAAATGAGGCTTCTACACAAGCCCATCGAGGCTCTACGAAGCGGTGATCCTCTTCAGATTGCTGACTTCGAGGACATGATGCCTACAAAAGACCAGATCGCCCAGATGATGAACTACGACTTGGCTCGCCGGGCCGACAGAGCTCATCTTTCGCTACTTACCCAGGCCGCGATCACTCCTCCACCTCAAGCCAAGGATAAATCGGCATCGAAGGCTACGGGTCGTACCGTGGTCCCGGTTGCTGACGGAGCATTAGCTAACGTGCATTTTTCGAAGGACGAAGACCTTCAGGCTCAGCTCGAACAGCGCGGCTGGGTGGATAGGGATTCCTCCTGGTGACATGAGGATCGGGAGCTCAAGGCAGTGGCTAACCTTCTGTTCTTCCCCCAGCCGTTCCCGGATGAGTCGCTCTACAGCCTGGCCGTGCGCTATCACAAGCTAGCGGCCAATCCAGGATACCGCGTGTCAAGCCACGAGCTCTTCGGTAGCTACTCGCGTACCTGTGGTTCCATTTTGCCATGCTGCTTAGGGGCTCTGTCTGAGCGTCTGGGAGGCGCCATTCCCGTAGGAGAGTTGATCAATCGCTTCACACTTTTACCGCTTTATTTGCCGTTTTTGAATGAACAGAAGGGCCGCGATGCCGTTGTTCTAATGGGAGGTAATCGGGGTACAGGACTCAAGATGGCCTTGGGCATAACAGCGTCGCGTTTCCTCCAACACGCCTCGTTTAGATATTGCGAGAGCTGCGTCGGACAGGACATGCTGGAGTGCGGCTTAGCCTACTGGCATCGTATTCATCAAGCTTCGGGCATTTGCGTCTGTCCGCGCCACAGCGAAGTGCTACAGGCGATGAGATTTCCCAAAGGGGCAGATTGGCGTTGCATGTTGCTACCGGGCGAATCAGGTGGAACGCCGGTTATGGACTGTGGAGAACACAGCGCGGCCATTGCGATTGCCCGTATGCAGCTATGGGGGCTCGACCACCCCGATGAGATCAAAGCGATCCAGGCTGGAAATTTTTTCAGGACCCGTTTGGACGAGATGAGTTTTATTAGGTCTGGTCGAATTAGAGAGGGAATGCTGAGAGAGTTCTTAACCAGGCGACTTCGGTGCAGTCCTAGCGCTGCCGAGTTTGAAGAAATGGTTCGGTCCTGTGACTGGGTTTTGCAGATCATACGGCGACGAGAGCGAATCGTGCAGCCCTTCAAGTTCTATTTCCTCTGCTGGCTCCTCGATCTGGAGCTGGAACACCTCAAGACCTACTGTCCAGAGGCCGATATATCCGCTGGTGTTATGGTCTGTCGTGATAGGCCGAATAACCTTACTGATGACAATGACCTCCAAGCCCGCCGGTTAGCCTTTGCAAACAGTGCTAACCCCAAATGTCATGACAAGCCGGGCTATCAGTGGTTGTACCGCCACGACAGGGAATGGTTGGTCAACTATGTTGCTGCAAACCCCTACCTCAGAGATCGAAAGATTCGAATCGACTGGCAATCCAGGGACTTCACCCTTGCGTCAGAGCTCGCTAAAGCTAGGGCGATCTTACTTTCTGTACACGGAAAGCCTCAGCAGGTCACCCGCGCTGCTCTATGCAGGCTTGTGGTAAACGCCCACGCTTTCCTTAAAATGCCGGAACATTTTCCGAGGAGCATAAGGTTGATGGCGGATTTGCTTGAGTCTACTCATGACCACCAGCTGCGTAAAATCCGGTGGGCAATCCGAGAATACTCTCTGACTGAACACTGTGCCATGAGTGTTCTCTACCGTTATGCCGGAATACGGATATCTCGCGTATCCGAAGATGAAATCCTCATGCAGATACGTGACGATATGGACTAGTTCTATTGGCTTCGTGCAAGAGTTTATTGAATATGGATTTTTTCTTCTCTCGCAGGAGGTCTTGCTCATCTTGGTTCGCTAGCAAATTTAAATAATTCTCAGCGGTGTGACATCCTAAAAATACATACATAGGAAATTTGTCACTGGTGGAGATACTGCTCGTGGTAAGTCTCGACGTAATCCCCATTTCTTTGTAAATCAGTTTGGAAATATCCAGCTCGGTGCGTTCGAATTCTCTAGTGCGATTAATCATGAGGCTTGCATATGCGATAAAGTCTGCCGTTCCATCATGTATCATCGGGCCGCGGTAGCCCAGAAGATCTGCGACAAATTTGGCGTACATATGACGGGTTGATCCGAATTCTCGCTTTTGACGTCTTGACCATTTGCCCTGCTTGCTGCACTTGGCTAGGTGACCAATCTCGTGCTTTTTCAGTGGCATTGAGCAGGCCGGACATGTTTCGATTAGAGTGCAAGCATGAGTACTGCAAACCTGTACGGAACCCAACACGTGCCTGCAATGAATATAGGGGCTTCCGCAGTTATTCAAGTCTTCGAGAACGCAATCTGGACAAACTTTCTGCCAAGTCTTTGGTGTGACGATTGCGGTCGCTCGATGACGACCAAGCGCAGCTATCATAGGATACAAAGTGTGGTCGTTTAGGACTAGTTCGGAAATTTTGTGGTCGTCTAGCAGTTTTGGGTAATAAAATTCTTGATGCGGCCGCCACTCTGCTTGCACGGTGCTTAAGGTTTTACTAATCCCAAAGCCAACACGAGGTATCGGTTTTATATAGAAATCTTCAGTTTTTAGAGATTTAATACCTAGAAGCTCATTGCCTCGCTTAAGCGCTGATGCGACATATTCTCCAGGTAATGGTGCGAAAATTCTCATTAATTGAAGTGCTTGTACACGTTGCTAGACGGGCGGTATGCCATTTTAGTTAGAAGTCACCGGTATCGCATCCACATTGGTGACCGTATTGGGCTATTGTGAAGGTGGAAGGGCGCCGGACGTGCTTGGGAATCAAAATGGCTAGTCTGGCAGCCAACGCACAAGAGGAGGTCGATGCAGTGAATCCTACAAGCACTCGCCCACCTGTTGAATCGCAGGCCTTTCCACCAACGTTCCACCTGGTTCATACCCACCCCGACGGGTTGAGCCAGCTGGAGCTCCTGAGTCTAGTCCAAACAGGATTCTTTTTCAGCGACGTGAAGTGCATGGTCGAGTCATCGAGCCTGTTCAAGGCTCGTAACCTCGTCGGGCGAATCACAGGAAGATCGACCAGAAGCATTCACCGTCTGAGCCATCCCGCTCAGGCCCATCGTCTGGATGCCCAGCAGAGCGCGGTGGCGTTCCAGTATGCGAAAGGACTGGAGCTTGCATCGAAGGTATTTGGCTCTCAGATGCTCGCGGAGCAGTGGCTTTGTCGGCCGTGCGGCCGTTTGTTGGGGTTTGTACCCTTCGAGATGCTCGACACGTCGCTCGGGTTCAGCGTCGTAGCGGACTATCTTGAGCGTATACGCTTGGGTGTCTACCAGTAGCTTGCCTGAGGGCGAGGTTGGTATGCGGCGAGGAGGCAACGCTACCTCTTTTTACATGCGGGACTTACAACCTTGTAATTCCCGTATCACTCAATTGACAGCGATCAACCCCTAATCTTCAGTCACGTTTATTGGAGTGATTGAAATGAAAGTCATCAAAAGTATCACCGCTATCCTGGCCCTAGTGGCTTCGTCAGCCGTACTCGCCGAAGGAGGATCCGACCGTCTGCATGGAAAGATGATTCAGGCCAATGAGCAAGCTATGCGAGCTTATGCCGCTGCCAAGGGAAAGAACCCACCGGAGGTGATCCACTATCGCTACGGGATGCGGCTCGACGTGGCGAAGGTGATCAGCATGACGTCGACCAAGGCGAGCTGTGACGTGATGCCGGCACAGATGAATTACGAGGATTCCAACGGAGACGTGAAAATCCTTGAATACCGGACCGCTGGAGTCGGTTGCCGGGGCCAGAACTGAGCACTGAGCGAGTGGACAGGACTTACTCTGATAAAACGCCGGGTTGAAGCGTCAATTCCGGCAATAGATCGCCTGGTTACCGGCTTTCATGACTGGTGGAGTACGATGAGGACTGGTAGCTCAGGCAGGAGAGTCCAATGACTCAATCAGCGCGCACCACGGTAAAGTGCCTAGATCCCGGCGACGGCTCCGGCGATGTGATTGTGGAATTACCCGATGACATTTTGCGCGAGCTCGGGGTCACGACGGGCGACAGACTCTCCATCGAGCTCATCAACGGCGATATCGTACTCAAGCCAGTCCGCGAGCGCCGTGAATCTGACTAGCTACCCTTTGTAGCCCCTCTCTGTCGTCCTGTTGAGCTGATGAAGCTTTCTAGCGGGGGAATAAGGGACGGCAGTCAGCCTACCGCCGTCCTCCTGGTAGGTGCGTTATTTGGCTGGATAGTTGGCGACTACTTGGTCCTCGCCGCTTTTGATTAAACCAATGACTTGGTAGGCATGGCTTACGCCATCAACCTCCATGCCTGGGGACCCAGCTGGCATTCCTGGTACGGCGATCCCGACTAGATCGTTCCGCCCCCTGAGTTCTCGAATCTGCTCAGCTGGCACGTGACCTTCAACAAACTTTCCGTCGATCACAGCTGTGTGGCAGGACGCTAACCGTGGCGCTACGCCCAGCTTCTGTTTCACTGCGCTCATGTCCGTCTCAACATGGTCGGTCACTTTGAAACCATTGGCTTCCAGGTGCGCGATCCACTTCTTGCAGCAACCGCAGTTCGCGTCTCGGTGAACGTCGATGGACAATGGCTCGGCAGCATAGGCCGCCGAGGTCACCAGAAGCCCAGCGATAGCGGCTAGCCGAACGAATATCCGGTTAGTTGGCATGAGTGTGCTCCTTACCGTCTTTGTGAACATGCGTCTTTGGCGACGATGTCGGGTGGGCATCCGAATGGGCCTCGGCCGCATTGTGGTCACCGTGATAATCTGCCGCTTGAGCGGAGCCTGCGGGTGCAGCTCCATGGTCGTGAGCTGCCTGGGCATGATCGTCGTCTGCCGCTTCATCGTGATCACCATGCTCGGCACGACCGCTCCCGCCGTGCTGGCCCTCATGGTTGTGCATATCGCTTTCACCGCCGCCGTGCTGGTGGCCGCCGCTCGTGGCCACCAAGGCCTTGTACTGCTCGGCATTCATCTGGGGCAGTTGATCCAGGAACGCGACGATTCCCCAGATGTACTCATCGCCCATGCTCTTGCCCCAGGCGGGCATGCCCGTGGCTTTGATACCGTGCTTGATTGTCCAGAATGCGGCGGCTGGATCGCCTCCGACACCCACCTTGGTGAGGTCGGGTGGCGACGGGTATAGCGCTTGGCTTAGCTCAGTCTTCCCAACGCCAGGGGCAAGGTGACAGCCTATACACATGGCGTTGTAGTTGCCCGCCCCCGCTTTGATCAACGCGGCTTCCTTCAGATCAGGGACTTCGATGTCTCGCGCTCGAACCTCAATAGACCGATCACGAGCCATGGCGAGAAAGGAATGGACTGCCGGGAAGTGAGGATCATCAGCGCCGACATTCACCAGACCGAAATAGGCTGTGCCCAATACCGCAGCACTTCCGACAGCACCGGCCCCAAGCAGCGTTGTAATTGTTTTTTTCATGTTGGAATTCTCAGAACCACATCCGGATACCGGCAACGAAGCGTGCCTCATCAACATCTCCACCCTCGTCTCGGATGAAGTCAGCGGTGTTGCCGTAGGAGCGGCTCCAGGTAACGCCTATGTATGGAGCAAACTGGCGGACAATTTCATACCGTAGGCGCAGCCCGACTTCGGTATTGGCAAGGCCCGAGCCAACGCCGCGCTCAGGATCGTTCTTGCCATAGAAATTGACCTCGGCCGTGGGCTGCAAAATCAAGCGATTGGTCAGCAGGATGTCGTATTCGCCCTCAAGACGCGCAGCAGTCTGACCGTTCTCGCCTATAAACGCCGTGGCTTCGGCCTCGAAGTCATACAGAGCCATGCCCTGAATACCAAAGGCTGCCCAGGTCTGTGGGGATTCCGGTTTGAAATCCTGGCGGACCCCGGCGACCACATCCCACCAAGGGCTGACCGAGCGCCCGTACAGGAGTTGCAGCTCAGCATCTTCGGTTACCCCATTGGTGCGCTCGCCTTCCGAACGAACCCAGAGGCGATTAATGTCGCCGCCTATCCAGCCTGATGCGTCCCAGGCCAGGGTGCTGCCCTCATCGGCGTCCTGGTATTCGAGCTGGTCCAACAGGAAGAAGCTGTTGATTCCGCTGTCGTGCACTTGGTGGCCACCCAGGGGCGGAAAGGCCGACTCGCGATCCGCATCAGTGAGCACTGGAATCGGCGTGCGGCTCGTCGTGGTCGGAGAAGTCGCTGAGCTATGGTTCATCTGGGAATGGTCCATGCCCTTCATAGAGCCGTGATCCATGCCCTGCATGTTTCCATGGTTCATTTTGCTGTGGTCCATCTTGTTGTGGTCCACCGGGCTGGATTTACTCTTGCTTTGAGCATGCCCCATCTGGCTGTGATCAACAGGGGCAGGCTTTTTCTGCTGTTTGCCCATCCCCATCTTGCTGTGATCCATCGCCGGCATCGATTCGGATGGAGCAGCATCCATTTGCATGGAGCCGTGCCCCATTTTCGAATGATCCATGCCCGAGTGATCCATTTCTTCAGCAGCGAAGCTGGGCGTTACGCCCAGCATGCTGATCGAAACGGTCAGAGCCAGCAGCGAAGGCCGCCCGAGGCTATTGGCCATCTTTCCCTGCCTTAGCTTTGTCGCTGCCATGCGATTTCATCATTTTGTCGTGGTCCATGCCTTCCATCGAGCCATGGTCCATTCCCTTCATCGAGCCGTGGTCCATACCTTCCATGGAACCATGGTCCATGCCTTCATGGTTCATCCCCTGGCCCTGCTTGTCCTGCGAGCCTTTGGCTTTGCCGGCCTCTGTGGTTTTCTGGGAATGCTGATCATGATTGTCGCTGGACCACGACGACGGGGCATAAACAGCCAGAATGCCTACCATCGCAGCAGAAAGGAAAAAGGCGCTTCGTTTCATTGGTTTGCTCATCTCAAATCTCCAGTTCATTCGTCCACACGTACTTCTCGGAACATGCCCATTTCCATGTGGAACAGTAGGTGACAGTGATAGGCCCAACGTCCCAAGGCATCTGCGGTGACGCGATAGCTTCGTTTTGAGCCAGGTGGCATGTCGATGGTGTGCTTGCGAACCATGAAGTTGCCGTTCTCGTCCTCCAGATCACTCCACATACCGTGGAGGTGGATGGGGTGAGTCATCATGGTGTCGTTGACCAAGGTGATGCGAAGACGCTCGCCATATTTCAACCGCAGCGGTTCAGCGTCGGAGAATTTGATACCGTCGAACGACCACGCGAACTTCTCCATGTGGCCGGTAAGGTGCAGTTCGATTGTCCGTCCAGGCTCTCGACCATCGGGATCGATGAAGGTGCTCCGCAGATCGGCGTACGTCAGCACTCGACGCCCGTTGTTGCGTAGGCCAATTCCCGGATCGTTCAGCTTTGGCGTTGGCGACATAGTCTGCATATCGACCAGTGGGTTGTTGGTCTCGGAAGCCGGATGGCTTTGCATTGCGCCGCTCATGCCGGCCATGCCTTCATTGCCCATCCCAGTCATCTTGCTGTGGTCCATACCGGCCATGCTGCCGTGGTCCATTCCAGCCATCTTGCTGTGATCCATGCCGGCCATGCTGCCCTGGTCCATGCCAGCCATGCTGCCATGATCCATTCCGCCCATGCTGCCGTGGTCCATGCCCATATCGCTCATGGCGATGATCGGGCGTGGATCTACCGCCGGTACGGGCGCTTGCAAGCCTTCGCGAACTGCCAGGGTGCCTCGGGAATACCCGGTACGGTCCATGGATTGCGCGAAAATCGTATAGGCCTGTTCGTTTTCAGGCTCGACGATGACATCGTAGGTTTCAGCAACGGCGATCCGGAACTCATCGACCGATACGGGTTTGACGTACTGGCCGTCGGCAGCCACAACCGTCATCTTGAGCCCAGGAATCCGGACATCGAAATAGGTCATGGCCGAGCCGTTGATGAATCGCAGGCGGATCTTCTCGCCGGGCTTGAAGATACCCGTCCAGTTGCCGTTCGGAGCTTGGCCGTTCATGAGGTAGGTGTAGGTATACCCGCTCACATCTGCGAGGTCGGTGGGGCTCATCTTCATTTCAGCCCACATCTTCCGATCCGCTACAGCGGCCGACCAGCCTTTCTCGCTCACGTCGTCAACGAAGTCGCTGACCGTGCGCTTGTGGAAGTTGTAATAGTCGGACTGCTTCTTGAGTTTGGAGAGCACCCGCGCCGGGTCCTCATCCGTCCAATCGCTGAGCATGACGACGTAATCGCGGTCATATACAAACGGCTCGGGATCCTTAGCATCGATCACCAGTGCGCCATAGACCCCAGACTGCTCTTGGAGGCCTGAGTGGCTGTGATACCAGTAAGTGCCGTTCTGGTGGACCTTGAACTTGTATTCGTACATGCCATCGGGAGCGATGCCGTGAAAGCTCAAGCCCGGCACACCGTCCATATTGGCGGGCAGGATTATGCCGTGCCAGTGAATGGAGGTGTCCTGTTTCAACCGGTTGCGTACACGCAGCGTCACGGTGTCGCCTTCGCGCCATCGCAGGATCGGCCCAGGCACGGAGCCGTTGATGGCCATGGCCGTACGAGCTGCCCCCGTAATGTTGACGGGCAGTTCACCGATATACAGGTCGAATTCATTGCCGCTGAGCACGTTCGGTTGGCCAGGGCTGGTCACAGCCCAGACCGGCGCGCGCCACATGCCGAGCCCACCCAGAAGTCCGGTAGCGGCCAGGCCTTTGACGAATGATCGTCTCGTGGTTTTGCTTTGCATGCCGTTGCGTCCAGTCAGGTAGATCGCTGATATCCAGGCTGCTCGATGGCGCAGCCCTTGGGTTCGTTGGAGCTCTCACCAGTCTCGTAGACTTTCGCTACTGCGCGAGGCTGATGAGAGGCCGTAGTCTGAAACTGCCATAGTTCAGATTCCGGAGTGATTACATTTCTGTAAGCTCGGATCAGCAGCTCTCGTGGCCGACATGCTTGCTGGACTGTGCGGCGACCGGCGGCTGCTCTTTCTCCTGCTGCGCAACCTGATAGGCCTGCATGGAGTTTTGGCGAGCCGCTTCCATCCGCGCAAAGGTCCGGTCCGCGCCGCCCTCTGCCAGGGCGATGCCTGCCATGCCGAAGGTAACGACCACCACAATTGCTTTGACCATGTTCATCTGGAGATCCTCAGTGGGTTCTGCGCCTCATGGCGTCAGGTACAGGGTCAAATTAGCCTCGCGGTGCTGTCAGAAAACTGATCGCGACATTACTTTTCCGTCAGCTTCTGGTTGGGCGTCTTTTTTCCTGCAAACTGGAGATGCACTCCGCGTGGATGAGAGCAGATGAAATTACTCGTAGCCGAAGATGAGCCGAAAACCGGTGTCTACCTCCAGCAAGGCCTAACAGAGGCTGGCTTCACTGTAGACCGGGTGATGACAGGCACTGACGCCCTGCAACAGGCGCAGAGCGAAGCGTATGACTTGCTGATCTTGGACGTAATGATGCCGGGGCTCGATGGCTGGGAGGTCCTGCGCAAGATCCGGGCAGCGGGGAAAGACGTGCCGGTCCTCTTTCTCACGGCCCGTGATGGCGTAGATGATCGCGTTAAAGGCTTGGAGCTGGGTGCTGATGACTACCTTGTGAAGCCCTTTGCGTTCTCTGAGCTGTTGGCTCGGGTCCGCACACTGCTGCGCAGAGGCAACGGTGGTTCTGCTCAAACCACCATGAAGATGGCGGACCTTGAGGTTGACCTGCTCAAGCGCCGGGCTACGCGAAACGGCAAGCGGATCGACCTTACTGCCAAGGAGTTTGCCCTTTTGGAGCTGCTCATGCGCCGACGCGGGGAGGTGCTCCCCAAGTCGCTGATCGCTTCTCAGGTCTGGGACATGAACTTCGACAGTGACACCAACGTGATCGAGGTCGCGATTCGCCGACTGCGGGCCAAGATTGATGACGACTTCGCGCCAAAGCTCATCCATACCGCCCGAGGCATGGGCTACATGATGGATGTGGCAGAGTGATGCGCCCGCAATCATCGCTCGTCAAGCGACTGACCCTGATGTTCATGTTCGCGGTGACTGCTGTCTTGGTCGTTGCCGGCGTGGCTTTCTACGGGCTCAGCCAGCACCATTTCCGGATGCTGGATGAGCAGGCGCTCTCCGAAAAGCTGGAGTCAACGCGTCATATTCTGTCCATTTCAGCAGCGCGAGGCGAGCTCGGCGATCAGGAGCAGCAGCTGCGGGCATTGCTCGGCGCACATCAGGATCTTTCGGCGAAAATCACCAAGGCTGACGGAACGACCCTTTTTTCAGACTCCAAAGCCTCCCAAATTCCTCAGCGGTTCGAGCAGGCGCGCCAGGGTGCGGTCTGGGAGTGGCAGGATGAATCGCAGAACTTCCGCGGTATCACCGCCCAGATGACCATCGCGGGCGAGCCGGAACCGGTGACGGCCGTGCTGATGCTCGATGTCACCACTCACGCGCATTTCTTTGTCACCCTGCAATGGTGGTTCGGCATCGGCTTGGTGATCAGCGCGATTGTGAGCGCAGGCTTGGGCTGGGTCGTTGCCAAGAGTGGGCTTCGGCCTGTCGGGCAAATCACCAAAGTGGCCACCGGGATGTCGGCAAGATCGCTCCGCGAGCGCATTCCGCTGGAGCCCGTACCGCTAGAGCTTCAGGAGCTCATCCTGTCTTTCAACGGGATGCTGGGACGGTTGGAGGATGCATTCGTTCGGTTGTCCAACTTCTCTGCCGATATCGCTCATGAGTTGAGAACGCCGATCAGCAACCTACTTACCCATACCGAAGTGGTGCTCACCAAGAAGCGTGACCTGGATGCCTATGAGGAAAACCTCTATTCGAACCTTGAAGACCTCAAGCGCATGTCGCGCATGATCGACGACATGCTTTTCCTCGCGAAGGCGGATAACGGTCTGATCGTGCCTGAGCAGATTGATGTGGAGCTCTCCGAACTCGTATCCAAGCTGTTCGAGTACTACCAGTTTCTGGCTGAGGATCAAGGCATCCAGCTGACCCTCCAAGGTCGTGGCAAGGTTCGTGGCGATCTCTTGATGATTGACCGAGCGCTTTCCAACCTTTTATCGAACGCGTTGCGCTACACCCCGGAAGGCAACGAGATATCAGTGCAGATCGAGCAAACACGTGAAAACGTGACGTTGTCCATACGTAACAGCGGAGTAACCATCGATCCTCAGCACATTGGCAAGATCTTCGACCGGTTCTATCGGGCTGATCCAGCCAGACGCGAAGGCGGACCAAGCAATGCAGGCCTGGGCCTGTCGATAACACGCTCCATCATCGAGGCTCACAGCGGACGAATTTGGTGTACTTCAGCGGAGGGATTCACAACCTTTTACATCAGCCTTCCAGCCTCCAAGCGGTTGTTTGGTGAAGCCTCTTAATGCTGAATTCATCCCGGTAACCTATATTCGCCCATCATGAAACGCTTCATTCGACTGCTCACCATCCTGATGCTTATCGTGGCGCTTCCGCTTAACGGGATGGCGGGCATCGATTCGGCGACTGAACCTTGCCCAATGCAGACCATGGGCATGGAAATGATGGCGGGCATGGACCATGACTGCTGCCAGGACCAAGAGCCGGGCAAGACTGGTGACCATGCCAAATCCTGCAAGGTAGGCCAGGAGTGCAGAACTGCCAGCACAGTGCAGCTCAGCTTCCTGACGCCTGGACTGACCTATGCCAAGCCACGACCTGCCGATACCTACGCTGTAGGCATAGCAACAGGTTCTCCCCCCGATCCATGGCGTCCTCCCCGCGTCTGACTCCCTCTTAATTTCACACCATCGTTCTGCCTAGCAGCGGGCCGATGGCACGCGCCTGGGCGCTGATCTTTCGAGGAATCATTCTCATGACTCCCCAACGTTTTCAGGGACGAACTCCCACTGCCGTCCTTTTCATACTGCTGCCGGCTGTCTCAGCACAGGCGACAACGCTGCCGCTGGATGAAGCGCTGCAACTGGCTGAACGCAACGCTCCCTCTCTACAAGCCCGCCAAGAGCAGGCATCAGCTGCGCGCAACTTGGTCATTCCAGCGGGCGAACTACCCGATCCGCGCCTGAATCTTGGAGTACAAAACCTGCCGATTGAAGGCGCTGATCGCTGGAGCTTGAACAGAGACTTCATGACCATGCAGGTGGTTGGCCTGTCCCAGGACGTACCGAACCGGGACAAACGTAAAGCTCGCGTAGAGACAGCTCAGGCCACGGTCGAGCGAGCCGATGCTGAGGCGGTCTTCGAGCGCCTGAAGATTCGAGCGGCAACCGCGCAGGCTTGGGTTAATGCGTACACCGTGCAGCGAAAACTTGAACAGTTCGACGCTTTCTACAAAGAAAACCAGCTGCTGGCTTCTACGGTGCGGGCGCGCCTGGCCGGTGGCGCAGGCTCGACGACCGATACGCTGGCTCCGAAACAGGAATTGGCGCAGCTGGACGAGCAGAAGGATGTTTTATTGAGTCAGGCAGCTCAAGCGCGATCCGCGCTGAAGCGCTGGATTGGGCAGGACGCCGAAGTAGGGGCGCCGACGTTCCCACTCTGGCCTGTAGACGCAGCTGAATACCTGCACTCCGTACATGCCCACCCGGAGCTCAATACCTACAACGCCATGACACGCGAGGCGCAAGCCCAGGTACACCAGGCCCAGGCAGAAAAGAAGTCGGATTGGTCTTGGGGGGTGGATTATCAGCGTCGTGGCCCGGACTTCAGCAACATGGTCAGCTTGCAAGTCAGCTTCCAGCTGCCGTTGTTCACCGGCTCCCGGCAAGACCCGATGATTGCGGCACGACGCGCGCAAGTTCGTCAGTTGGAGGATGAGCAGGATGCAGCCCTGCGCGAGCATCAAGCCCAGCTTGAAACAGACCTTGCCGAGTACCAACGTTTGCAGCGGGCGGTGCGGCGCAGTCGCGAGACGCTTCTACCTCTGGCCGAGGACCGGGTACGCCTCGCTCTGGCGGACTACCGCGCCGGTAAGTCGCCGTTGAGTGAAGTGCTGTCGGCACGTCGGCAACGCGTGGAAGCGCTGTTACAGGATGTGGATCTGCAAGGACAGTTGGCTGCAACAGCAGCGCGTCTGCATTTCGTATATGGAGAGGTGCGGGCATGAGGAATAGGTCGATTGGGTTGGTTGTGGCTGCTGCCCTTGCTATTGGAGCAGGCGCGGGCTTCTGGCTAGGTGGACGGGGCACGGTTACCCCATCGCAGCCAGTAGGTGAGCAAAAAGCGCTGTATTGGTACGACCCGATGTATCCCCAGCAGCATTTCCCGGCACCCGGAAAGTCGCCGTTCATGGACATGCCGCTCGTGCCCAAGTATTCAGGCGAGACGGATGACAAGGGGCAGCCTGCGGTTCAGGTCTCGGCTGGGCTCCAGCAAAATCTCGGGATGCGATTGGCAACGGTGATGGCTGGCAGGCTTGAACGATCCCTGAGCGTGAGCGGCGTTCTGGCGTTCGACGAACGCGACTTCAGCGTGTTGCAGGCCCGTACTGGCGGTTACGTCGAACGCGTATATGGCCGGGCGGCGGGGGATATAGTTGCTAAAGGGGCTCCCCTAGCCGATGTGCTGACCCCGGAGTGGGCTGGTTTGCAGGAGGAATATCTGGCGTTGCGGCATTCCGGCGACGCTCAACTGACAGCGGCGGCACGACAGCGGCTCCTGCTCTCCGGCATGCCGGTCTACCTGATCAACCGGGTCGCGAGCACTGGAAAGGTACAGCTCTCGGTCACACTTTCCGCGCCCACTGCCGGTGTCATCCAGGTTCTCGATCTGCGACCCGGCATGACGCTGACGCCGGGGACTACCTTGGCAAGGATCAACGGAGTGGCCAACGTCTGGCTGGAAGCCGCTGTGCCAGAAGCCCAGGCTCAAGGCCTGCGCGAAGGCCAGCCTGTGCAAGCGCAATTGCCAGCTTTCCCAGGCGATCCGGTACCGGGCAAGTTGACCGCGCTGTTGGCTGATGCCGATTTGCAAAGCCGCACGTTGCGCCTGCGTATCGAGTTGCCCAACCCGGATGGACGGCTTCGTCCTGGGATGACCGCTCAAGTGGCTCTCAATCCCGGCGTGTCTGCCGAGCAGAGCCTCTTGGTGCCTGCCGAGGCGGTCATACGTACCGGCAAGCGGGATCTGGTGATGCTGGCTGAAGAAGGTGGTCGCTTCCGACCGGTGGAAGTCGTGTTGGGTCAGGAGAGCAAGGGGCAAGTTGCGGTGTTGCAGGGCCTTCAGGCAGGTCAGCGCATCGTAGCGTCGGGGCAATTCCTACTGGACTCCGAAGCTAATTTGAAAGGCATCGAAGCGGCGACGGCGCAAGACGCTCAGCCAAAAGCGGGGCCCGCCTTACATGAAGCGAACGGCCGTATCGTGCAGATAGACGGAGCCCAGCTCACCGTTGACCATGGTCCCTTCCTCACCCTGGGTATGCCTGGGATGACCATGACCTTCCCGGTGGCTGATCAGTCGCTCCTTGATGGCCTCAAGGTCGGTGCACAGATTCGCTTTGGGATACGCGAACGCGACGAGGGCATGGTGGTTGAGCAGATCAAAGTGTTGGAGGGCCAACCATGATTGCCAAACTGATCCGCTGGTCGGTAGGCAACCGGGTACTGGTGCTGCTCGCTACGCTGTTTCTGGTGGCATGGGGCTTCGTCTCGGTGCGCAGTCTGCCAATCGACGCCTTGCCCGACCTGTCGGATGTACAGGTGATCATCCGCACGTCCTACCCAGGTCAGGCTCCTCAGATCGTTGAGAATCAGGTGACCTATCCGCTGACCACCACAATGCTCTCGGTTCCGGAGGCCAAAACGGTACGCGGCTTCTCCGCCTTCGGTGACAGCTTCGTCTACGTGCTGTTCGAGGACGGCACCGATCTGTATTGGGCGCGCTCTCGGGTTCTTGAGTACCTGAGCCAGGCACAATCGCGATTACCTGCGGCAGCCAAGCCGGTACTCGGACCGGACGCCACCGGAGTCGGGTGGATTTTTCAGTATGCGCTGGTCGATCGCAACGGTGGCCATGACCTGTCGCAACTGCGCAGCCTGCAGGACTGGTTCCTGCGCTATGAGCTCAAGACCCTGCCGGATGTCGCTGAGGTGGCCACCATCGGCGGTATGGTCAAGCAATACCAAGTCCTCCTCGATCCGCTTCGCATGGCCAGCCTCGGTATCACCCAAGCTGAGGTGATAGAGGCTATAGGTAAGGCCAACCAGGAGACCGGCGGTGGTGTGCTGGAGCAAGGCGAAGCAGAATTCATGGTTCGTGCGGCCGGCTACCTAGGATCGCTGGACGATTTCAGAGCGATCCCTCTGCGACTGGCTACCAAGGGCGTGCCGGTGAACTTAGGCGATGTCGCTACGGTGCAGATAGGTCCGGAAGCCCGCAGAGGCATAGGTGAACTGGACGGCCTCGGTGAAGCCGTAGGTGGAGTGGTTATCCTGCGCAGCGGCAAGAATGCTCGTGAGGCCATCGCGCACGTCAAGGCCAAGCTCGAAACCCTGAAGAAAGGCCTGCCTGCCGGGGTGGAGCTTGTCACCGTCTACGACCGCAGCCAGCTGATCGACCGTGCTGTGGAGAACCTCAGTCACAAACTGGTCGAGGAGTTTGTGGTAGTGGCGTTGGTATGCGCAGCGTTTCTCTGGCACCTGCGCTCGTCGCTGGTGGCCATCGTGTCGCTGCCCGTGGGAATCCTGATTGCGCTGATCGTCATGCGTCATCAGGGCATCAACGCCAACATCATGTCCCTTGGCGGAATCGCTATTGCCATCGGTGCAATGGTGGACGCTGCCGTGGTCATGATCGAGAACGCCCACAAACGTGTAGAGGCCTGGCATGCCCAGCATCCTGGTCAACCTTTGCGGGGCGAAGCGCATTGGAACGTAATGACGGAGGCGGCCGTCGAGGTTGGACCAGCGCTGTTCTTCAGCCTCATGATCATCACGCTCTCGTTCATCCCGGTGTTCACGCTGCAAGCCCAGGAGGGCCGCCTCTTTGCCCCCCTGGCCTTTACCAAGACCTACGCGATGGCAGCGGCGGCTGCGCTATCGGTGACCCTGATACCGGTGCTGATGGGGTACTGGATCAGAGGGCCACTGCCTGCGGAACAGCGCAACCCGCTCAACCGGGGCCTCATCCGGCTGTACCGTCCGGCATTGGAGGTCGTCCTGCGCCGGCCCTTGCTTACCCTCGCTGGAGCATTGCTCATCCTGCTCAGCAGTCTGTGGCCCTTGAACCATCTGGGTGGCGAGTTTCTTCCCCCACTTGATGAAGGTGATCTGCTCTACATGCCTTCAGCCTTGCCTGGACTCTCCGCGCAGAAAGCTTCAGAGCTGTTGCAGCGAACGGATCGCTTGATTCGTACAGTCCCCGAGGTAGCCAGCGTCTTTGGTAAGGCCGGCCGCGCCGAATCGGCCACTGACCCTGCACCGCTGGAGATGTTCGAGACCACCGTGCGGCTCAAGCCCAAGAGTGAATGGCGTCCAGGTATGACCACTGAGAAGCTAATCGAAGAGCTTGACCGTATCGTGCGTGTGCCTGGGCTCACCAATATCTGGATTCCGCCTATCCGCAATCGGATTGACATGCTGGCCACCGGCATCAAGAGTCCGATCGGCGTCAAGGTTGCCGGCAGCGATCTGAACCAGATAGACCGGGCTACCCTTGCTGTAGAGCGGGCAGCGATAAAGGTGCCTGGAGTGACTTCGGCCCTGGCAGAGCGTTTGACTGGCGGTCGCTACATTGATTTGGACATCGACCGCCATGCCGCTGCGCGTTATGGCCTGAACATTACCGACGTACAGGCTATTGTAGCCGGTGCCATAGGTGGCGAAACCATTGGGGAAACGGTTGAAGGGTTAGCTCGCTTTCCCATTAGCGTGCGCTATCCACGTGAATGGCGTGATTCCGTGGAGGCGTTGCGTCAGCTGCCGATCTACACGTCGCAGGGGGGCCAGCTGACGCTTGGCACCGTGGCCCGCATACGTATTGCCGATGGCCCGCCCATGCTCAAGAGCGAAAATGCTCGCCCCTCGGGCTGGGTGTACGTCGATGTGCGCGGCAGAGACCTATCGTCTGTTGTGGCAGACCTGCGGCAGGTGATCGACACCGAGGTAAAGCTAGATCCGGGCATGAGCTTGAGTTACTCCGGGCAGTTCGAATACTTGGAGCGCGCTAACGCACGCCTGGCCTGGGTGGTGCCGGCGACGCTGGCCATCATCTTCGTGCTGCTCTACCTGACTTTTGGGCGCCTCGGTGAGGCGCTACTCATCATGGGCACGCTACCGTTCGCGCTAACCGGAGGCGTTTGGCTGCTGTACTTGCTGGGCTACAACCTGTCGGTGGCCACAGGCGTTGGTTTCATTGCCTTGGCCGGCGTAGCGGCGGAGTTTGGCGTGATTATGCTCATTTACCTGAATAACGCTTGGGCTGAGCGTCAGGCCAGTGGCGAAACCACACGAGCAGCGCTGCTCGGCGCAATCCGTGAGGGTGCGGTGCAGCGCATCAGACCCAAGGCAATGACCGTGGCGGTCATCGTTGCAGGCCTGCTGCCCATCCTCTGGAGCAGCGGTACCGGCAGCGAGGTCATGAGTCGCATCGCGGTGCCCATGGTCGGCGGCATGCTAACCGCTCCGTTGCTCTCCCTGTTTGTAATACCTGCGGCGTACTGGCTGATCCGTCGCCGCGAACTTACTGTCACTACCCCCAACCCCTCAGGAGAAAACCAATGAAAAAGCTAATCGTCATCGCAGCCCTGGTCACAGCTTTCGCCGCCAGTGTGCATGCCCAGGACATGGATGGTATGGACATGAAGAACATGCCAGCTTCCGCCGAAGGAGGCCAAGGCACCCAGGCGGCACCCACCGCGCATGCTGAAGGGGCAATAAAGGCGCTGGATCCTCAAAGCGGAAAAATCACATTGGCCCACGGCCCGGTAGCAGAGCTCAAATGGCCGGCGATGACCATGGGTTTCCATGCTGAGCCTGCACAGCTGAAGGGCTTGAACGTAGGAGACAAGGTGAAATTTGGGTTCCGTATGGAAGGAAGCGTCGCGAAGATCGTGAGCATTCATAAGCAGTGATGTTCCAGCCTTAAATGATCGGGCACGCCTTCACACCGAGAGGATTCGGACAAGCTTACAGAAATGTAATCAATCTTCAGGACCCCGTCAGGTCGAACGCTACATACCGTCATGAGACGGTGCACTGGCATCAAATCGACCCGATACCGGAGATATGACCATGAACAGTCGCTTTGAAGAATGCATCTCGGAATGCCTGCGCTGTGCGCTGGCCTGTGAAGGCTGTGCGTCAGCCTGCCTACAAGAACAAGATGTAAAAATGATGGCTGACTGCATCAAGCTGGACAGAGATTGCGCAGATATGTGCAACCTTGCGGCTACCTTGATGGCACGAGAAAGCATGCTGGCCAAAGAGCTTTGTGCCCTATGCGCCAAAATTTGCCGGGCCTGCGGGGAGGAGTGCGGTAAGCATAAGGCAGACCACTGTCAGCAATGCGCCCAGGCCTGCATGACCTGCGCAGAATCCTGCGAAGCAATGGCTGCGTAAGCGAATTTCGCCAAACCTCCGCCTGCTTTCCATGCGCCTGATTAAGGATTTGGGTACGTCGATAATCGTCGTGCTTAGGGAGGCGGGTAGACCGCTGATGGGCATGCGCCCTGGCAGAGCCTAGCTTGGGAAGCTAGCAAACCAAAGGCGCTGCGACCCGATAGCAAAGAAGCCCGCCTCAGCGGCGGGCTATCAGATGTCTCCAAGGGGAGGCTGTAGGCCAACAAGTCTCGGAGCAAGCACTTGTAGGATACGCCTGTTGGCTCACGCCCACCAGCCCGCTTCGGCGGAAGCGAATGGTCCTACGTTCTGACGGCCGGCATTGGGAGCGGCTTGGTGAAGGCCACGTCGATTTGTAGGGCAATCCACCAAGACAAAGCCGGCTGATTATCCCCAAGCGGTATACCCTCAGGAAGAGTCAAAGGCAAAGCTAGGGGTGAATCTAGCGGGTACCCACATTTGAGGGCAAAATCACCAGCTTCGCCTACAGTGCATTGGGTTGAGGGGAAAGGTGTGGGAGCAGAGCTAGATCGGGTAAAGGATCGCAAAAGGAGCAGAGCGTTAATCGAAGACCTCTACCTGGACGCGAACCGAGTTTACGTAATTCACTACTCCTGCGAATCGTTTTATGAAAATGATACGGGGGAGTCGAAACGTGTGACATCCATCGCCACACGGAACCTAAAAACCGGCCAAACCAAATCGTGGTCCATCCATAAAGAAGCAGAGCTCAGCAAACAGCTCTCCAGCATGCAAGCAGAGCTCAATAAATTCGAAAAGTCGATGCTGAAAGGTTTTTTCCAATGGCTTGATAAGCACAAGGATTGTCGGTTCCTGCATTGGAACATGCGAGACGAAAATTTCGGGTTCTTTGCGCTTGAGCATCGCTTTCGGGTGCTCGGGGGCAAACCCGTAGAGCTGCCGGATGACAAGAAGGTTGACCTTGCGCGTGAGCTGGTTGCGTTATATGGAAGAAACTATGCCCCGCATGCCGATAGTAGGGGAAGGAAAGGCAGGATCATGGCATTGGCTGAACTCAATAATGCCAGCGACCAAGACGCACTGCCCGGCGCTGATGAGGCTGCCGCCTTTGTGAACGCTGAGTACATAAAAATGCATCAATCGACCCTAAGGAAGCTCGATATGTTTGCGAACTTCTTCGAGCGTACACATGAAAAGTCCTTGAAGACAAAATCCAAATGGTACGAGCGGAACGGGGTGCATCCTGTTGTGTTAATTGAAATCGTCAAAGACCACCCGATCTACACGACAGTTATCGTACTGAGCGGCCTTGCCATTGCCGCTGTCAATTTCAGCCGTTTCTTGGCCCTTTTCAACTAGCCCCCTGTAGTGCAAGCACCATTTCACCAATCTTTGGGCATCATTATTAGGTTTGGAGGTGTCTACAAAACTGGGACGATTCAGGTTTACTCACATGTGTTGGAGGGTTAGTGCTGTCGCAGCCAGCAACGGCGCGGGCTGGGACGCTCTAGCGTGGCATTCGGGTTTAGGATACGAAGCTCATTGGAGCCTCGGGTCGAAGGCCGTCGTCACCGAACTCAAACCGCCAATACCCCACATCATGCCAAGCATCGAGCTTGAATCCGACCTGCGGAAACGTACCGATGTGCTGAAAACCGAGTCGTTCGTGCAGCCCGACACTGCCTTCATTCGGCAAGGCGATACCGGCATACGCCGAGCGATATCCCAGACGCTTCAGAACCGGCAGCAGCACGTCATAGAGCTGCCGAGCAATTCCGCTGCGGCGCTGCCCCTCGGCGACATACACCGTCACATCCACCGCCCACCGGTACGCCGCACGCGCCCGGTGCTGACTGGCGTAGGCATAGCCGACTACCCGTCCTTCTCGCACAGCCACCAGATACGGATAGGTTTGCAGCGTCGTGGAGATACGCTCACACATTTGCTCCACGCTCGGCACTGCCTCTTCGAATGAGATGGCCGTGTTGAGTACGATGGGCGCGTAGATGATCTGGATCTCTTCTGCATCCTCTGGTCTGGCGACACGAATTTCGATTCCGCTATGCATCCGACTGCTCCAAGCTGTTCAGGTGTTCGACTACTTCGTTAACTGTGCTGCGCGCGGTACGGGTGACGCCAATCAACGTCGCCGAGGCCAAGCCGGTCCAGTCGCCATATCCGACCAGCCAGAGGCGCGGCTCGCGAATAGAACGCCCCCCATCAACCTCGACCCTTCCGTAGTCATCCAGCACGTCCAGTGCCTTAAGGTGATCCAGTGCCGGCCGGAATCCAGTACACCAGACCACCACATCGACCTGGGTTTTCTCACCGTTGGGCCAGACGACCCCATCCGACGTAAATGAGGTGAAAGGCCTTACAGCACGAAGGGCCCCGCGCTCGCGAGCCCGGACTACTGAGGGCACCATGACGATATCACCAAGCCCACCGACCTGTGCGTCGATAACACGGCCCTCCTGTTGAGCCTTGAGGCGCTCGGTAGCCCGTTCGAACAGCACCCGGCCATCCACGTCATCAGGCAGAAACGCCGGTTCCTTCGTGGTTACCCACGTTGCGTCGGCGATCTCGGACAGCTCCGCGTAGATTTGCGCCCCCGAGTTGCCACCACCAACGACCAGCACGCGTTTTCCTTGGAAAGCCTCTGGTAACTGGTACTGGGCGGAGTGAATCTGCTGCCCCTGGAACAGCTCTATCCCCGGATAGGCCGGAACATTGGGCTTGCTCCAGGTCCCCGTTGCGCTGATGACGGCACGGGCTTCCCAGTTGCGGTCCTTCGAGCGCACACGAAGACCACGTGCGGTCCGCTCCACCGCCGTGATGCTGACGGGGCGAACGATAGGAAACCCGTAGCGCGCCTCGTACTGCTCCAGGTAGCTGACCACGTGATCCCTATCAGGATTACCTTCGGTGACTGGCGGCATCGGCCAGCCCGCGATGGAGCTCCAAGCGGAGGGCGAGAACAGCGTCAGCGAGTGCCAGCCATGGCGCCACGCCCCGCCCGCAGCCTCTTCAGCGTCAAGCAGCAGGAACGAGAGCTTGGCCCGCTTGAGAAAATAGGCCACCGTCAGCGCGGACTGCCCGCCGCCAATCACGATGACATCGAGTAGCTCGCCTTCGGTGGCCATGGTTTCTCCTGTCTGGCTGGAGCGCTCAGCCTTCGCCGAACTGGTTGATGTAGTTGATGTGCGCAGGCTTCTGAATCGCCCGTGGGCGAAGATCCTGCACCCATGCAATCGCCTCGCGGCGCGGCATTCCGGACTCGATCAGCAGACGGGCAGCGAACAGCCCGGTGCGGCCGGAGCCGCCCTTGCAGTGGATGGCCAGGGCCTTGTTGGATGCGAGCAAAGCGTTCAACTGGTGGCGGATCTCTCCCAGCCCGACCTCGAAGTTTTTATCCGGAGCATGATCATCCTTGATCGGCAGTTGGTACCACTCCAACCCATGCTGCTTGGCCGCGACGCCAAGCTGGGCAACTCCGTTTTCCTGAAGCTCTGCGTCCGACATCAGCGTAACCAGCGCCACGGCACCGGCCTTCTTGAGCGTATCCAGGCTTTCAGCGAGACCGCTGGTCTGGGTGCCCGGACAAGGCGTAAAAATCAGCACACCCGGAGCATGGGGCAACGATTTCAATGAGTAAGGATGCGACATGCTCATGACCTCAGATAGACCGAATATTGACTCGCTTGGATAGTTCTTCCGCCGACTCTTTGCGCTCGGAGTAGCGGTCTACCAAATAATCCTGGCGATCACGCAGCAGGAGCGTGAACTTGGTCAGTTCCTCCATCACGTCGACCAGTCGATCGTAGAAAGAAGACGGCTTCATGCGCCCGGCTTCATCGAACTCCAGGAAGGCTTTCGGCACCGACGACTGGTTCGGGATGGTAAACATACGCATCCAGCGGCCAAGCACGCGCAGTTGGTTCACCACGTTAAAGGACTGCGAGCCTCCACATACCTGCATCACCGCGAGGGTCTTGCCCTGGGTTGGGCGAACCGCGCCCATGGCCAGCGGTACCCAATCGATCTGCGCCTTGAAGACAGCACTCATTGAGCCGTGACGCTCGGGCGAGCACCACACCTGGCCCTCGGACCATTGCATCAGCTCGCGGAGTTCCAGCACCTTCTCGTGAGAGTCCGGAGCGTCATCCGGCAGCGGTAGGCCGGAAGGATCAAAGATTCGGGTTTCGGCGCCGAACTCTTCCAGCAGGCGCGCAGCCTCCTGGACCATCAAGCGGCTGAATGAGCGTTCGCGGGTCGATCCGTACAGCAGCAGGATGCGCGGTTTGTGTGTGGAAGGATCCTTCGGCGCCAGCCGCTCCAGCGACGGCAGATCAATAAGTTCTGGTTGGACATTGGGCAGGTGGTCGTTCATTTCGGTCTCCATTGATCCAGGGCCTACAGCGCGCCGATGCGGGCAAGTTCGGCTTTCAGTTCGTCCTGGCTCAGTTGCGAGAAAGGCAGCGCAATGAAGGCGCGCACGCGCTCATCAATCTTCGCAAGTGTTGTCTGGAAGGCTTCTTCGATTTCTGCCTCACTCCCGGTGACCGCCGAAGGGTCGGCCAGGCCCCAGTGGGCTTTGAGCGATGGACCGAAGAAGATCGGGCAGGCTTCGCCGGCAGCGCGGTCGCACACGGTGACAACGATGTCGGGAGGAGAGCTCTCGAAGGCATCCGAGGCCTTGCTTGAAAGACCTGCGGTGGGGATACCGGCGGCTTCCAGGGTATTCAGTGCCCGCTCATTGACCTTGCCGCTTGGGAAGCTGCCCGAGCTCACAGCTTCCATACCCTCTGGGGCCAGGTGATTGAACAGCGCCTCGGACAGGATGCTGCGGCAGCTGTTGTGGGTGCACATGAACAAGACTTTCATCAGGTATCTCCGGTTCAAAAGCTCAGGCGGATGGCCAATGCGGCCAAGGTGGCAAGCAGGATCGGCAGCGTCAGGACGATGCCGGTGCGGAAGTAGTAACCCCAGGTGATGACGATGTTCTTGCGGGCCAGCACGTGTAGCCACAGCAAGGTGGCCAGGCTGCCGATGGGGGTGATTTTCGGACCGAGGTCACAGCCGATGACGTTGGCGTAGATCATGGCCTCGCGCACGATGCCGGTGGCCTCGGCGGAATGGATCGACAAGGCCCCTACCAACACAGTGGGCATGTTGTTCATGACCGACGACAGGCCAGCGGCGAGCAGCCCCGTCCCGAGGGATGCGCCCCAGATTCCGTAGCCAGCGAAGACATTGAGGATCTGCGTCAGGTAGTCGGTGAGGCCGGCGTTACGCAGGCCATACACCACAAGGTACATGCCAAGCGAGAACACCACGACCTGCCAAGGCGCGTCCTTGAGCACCTTGCGGGTTGAAATCACGTGCCCACGCGCGGCGATCAGGTAGAGGATCAGCGCACAGGCAGCAGCGATGGCGCTGATCGGAACGCCCAGCGGCTCGATGGCGAAGAAGCCAACCAGCAACAGCGCAAGCACCCACCAGCCGGCAACGAACGTCGCCTTGTCGCGGATAGCGGCTTCGGGAGCCTTCAGTTGGTCGAGTTCATAGGTACGCGGCAGGTCCTTGCGGAAGAACCACAGCAGCATTCCCAGGGTGGCGGCGATGCTGACCAGGTTCACCGGCACCATGACCGAGGCGTATTCGCTGAAGCCAATGCCAAAGTAGTCGGCGGAAACGATGTTCACCAGGTTGGACACCACCAGCGGCAAGCTCGCGGTATCGGCGATGAAGCCCGCCGCCATGACGAATGCCAGCGTCGCCGCCGGGGAGAAGCGCAGGGCCAGCAGCATGGCGATGACGATCGGGGTCAGGATCAGTGCCGCACCGTCGTTAGCGAACAGCGCCGAGACGGCGGCGCCCAGCAGGATGATGAAGGCGAACAGCTTGCGGCTGCTGCCATTGCCCCAGCGGGCCACGTGCAATGCCGCCCACTCGAAGAACCCCGCCTCATCCAGCAGCAGGCTGATGATGATGACGGCGATGAAAGTGGCGGTAGCGTTCCAGACGATCTGCCAGACCACGGGAATATCGGACAGGCTCACGACGCCCGCCAGCAGCGCCACGACGGCCCCCAGTGCGGCGCTCCAGCCCACGCCCAGGCCTTTGGGCTGCCAGATGACGAGAACGATCGTCACCAGGAAAATCAAAAATGCGATCAGCATGACTACAACTCAATCAGCGAAGGGAATTCTCAAGCACAAGCAACAGGGCTCTGCGGCCGCTCGCCCATTTCGGCAAGGCGCAATGCATCGGGGCTCAACCATTCCTGGTTGGCATCGACCACTCCCTTCAGCATCGCGTCCACCCACTGCGGCAGTTCGGGGTGCAGTCGGTAGTACACCCATTGACCCTTGCGGCGATCCATCAGGATTCCAGCCTCGCGCAACTGGGCAAGATGCCGGGAGATCTTCGGCTGGCTCAGCTCCAGCGCGTGGGTAAGTTCGCAGACACAGAGTTCGCCTTCACGGGCGATCAGCAGGGTCATCCGGGCCCGGGTGTCATCAGCCAGGCATTTGAAAACGATGGGGGGAGTCAGTGTTTCCCGCATGTGACCTCCTGGGGAATGCGTGTACGGCCAATATCTGGAAATCCGAATATATGCCAATTCGAATATACGGTAAAGCAGATATTTACACTCGCCTCGCCTTACGGGACGTCATAAAACTGGAAAAAGCCCTCGCTTTGGGCCCTATACTGGCCGTCGATACCATCCCCAGAGTCCCCAATGAACCAGTCTGATATCTCTGTCCGATTGCTTGGTACCGATCAAATCCAAGGCCTGGCTGCGCATCTGACTGCAGCGGGCTTGCCGACCCAAGACCTTTTGCAGCCCGACCGAATGTTCTATTCCTTTCATCGGGGAGAAACGGAGCTGGGATACGGGGGCATTGAAGGAACTGGTCGGACTCGTCTGATTCGCTCACTGGTTGTCGTACCGGCCCAGCGAAAGTCAGGGATCGGTACCCTGCTGCTCAGAGCACTTGAGCGAATAGCGGAAGCTGACGGAGCCCAGAGCCTTCATCTGCTGACCACAACAGCACCCGACTTCTTCGAGGCTCGGGGATATGAGCACAGAGACCGATCTCAAGCCCCAAAGGCAATTTCCAGTTCGGAGGAGTTCAAGAGCCTTTGTCCGACCTCTGCGGTCTATATGGTGAAGGATCTGGCGACATGAACTCGGTGTCACCTCAGGGAACTCGCCTCCACGAATTTCACTGAGTCCTGCGGCGCCCTGAAGATGGCGAGCCCTGGGCCCGGCATGATTGAGCGACTTCATGAGTGAGGATACAGGCGTATCCTTGGACGGTTTTAAACCTGCCTGGTAGCGGAAAACAGTCAGTCTGGTTGGCGCGTCTGCGCTCGGAAAAGCAGCAACCCCTCCAAGATGTATCTCAGAGAAATCCATGCCCAACCCAACGATTTGTAGGGGGCTCCCAGCCAGGAGCGCTCGCACCGGTTACCACGCCCCAAAAAGATACCATCATAATTTTTTTGGGGTTTTAGCACGGGGTCCTTCCTGTGATTTTTTCTGGCTGAACCTTTGCTGTGACAACCTTTATTAAACGAAAAAGCCCGAGAAATTTTGAAAAATTATGCTTTGTGACAACCTTTATTTTTGCTTCCCTAGAAGCAGCCTCCTCGCTAGGCCGCGAAATGCAAGAGACTTTGTGACAAAGTTTATTAATCGGCAACAAAAGGGTCGCTCCAAAGCGGCCCTTTTTATTGTGCCGGATACAATGCTCGAGTCATGACAGCGGTCCCAGGATGATCGAGCTTTTTTCAAAGGCTGAAATTCGTGTCCAGGGAGAACGCATGAAAAAGAGCGAGCTACCGGTCAAGACCTGTGCCTACTGCCAGCTGCCGTTCACCTGGCGCAAGAAGTGGGCCCGCTGCTGGGACGAGGTGCGCTATTGCTCCGAGCGCTGCCGGCGAACGGCGAAGAGCCAGCGCTGAGGCACACCGGCGCGGCTGGCGCTGGCGCAACTACCGCGCGAGGATGAACTACGCTTGATGGGCATCCACTGTCCAGTCAGGAGAGGTCATCCATGCATGCGCAACTTCCACCGGCACTGCAAGGCCTGCAGGTGCCGTTGCGTTTGAAACTCTGGGACGGCAATCAGCTCGACCTGGGTCCTGATCCCCAGGTGACCTTGCTGGTCAAGCATCCGGCCTCGATCGCTCACCTCAACCATCCCAGCATGGATGAATTGGGCGCCGCTTTCGTCGAGGGTGAGTTCGACCTGCAAGGGGACATCACGCAGGCCATCCGCATCTGTGACGAGCTGGGCACCGCGTTGCTTCAGGAGGAAGACGCGCAGCCGACCCGCACGGCACACGACAAGGACACCGATGCACAGGCCATCGCCTACCACTACGACGTGTCCAATGCGTTCTACCAGCTGTGGCTGGACCCGGACATGGCGTACTCCTGCGCCTATTTCAAGACGCCCGACACCACGCTTGAAACGGCGCAACAGGACAAGTTCGACCACCTCTGCCGCAAGCTGCGGTTGCAGGCCGGTGACTATCTGCTGGATGTCGGTTGCGGCTGGGGAGGACTGGCGCGTTTCGCGGCGCGTGAGTATGGCGCCCGGGTGATGGGGATCACCCTCAGCGAGCAGCAACTTGCGCTTGCCCAGCAACGTGTCAGGGACGAAGGGCTCGACGATCGCGTCGAGCTGAAGAAGATGGACTATCGCGACCTGCCGCAGGATGGCCGTTTCGACAAGGTCGTCAGTGTCGGCATGTTCGAGCATGTCGGACACGCCAACCTGCCGTTGTACTGCCGGATCCTGTTCGGCGCCGTGCGGGAGGGCGGCCTGGTGATGAACCATGGCATCACCGCCAAGCACGTCGATGGCCGTCCGGTGGGGCATGGGGCCGGAGCGTTCATCGGTCAGTACGTGTTCCCCCATGGCGAACTGCCGCACCTGTCGATGATGTGCGCGAACGTCTGCCAGGCCGGCCTGGAAGTGGCGGATGTCGAGAGCCTGCGCCTGCACTATGCCAAGACGTTGGGGCACTGGAGCGAACGTCTTGAACATCAATTGCACCGCGCAGCGGCCGAGATCCCGGAGAAGACCTTGCGGATCTGGCGCCTGTACCTGGCAGGCTGCGCCTATGCGTTCGCCAAGGGCTGGATCGACCTGCACCAGATCCTCGCGGTCAAGCCCTATGCCGATGGGCATCACGACCTGCCCTGGACGCGCGAGGACCTGTACCGCTAGAGGTCATAGAATCGGCGAGATCAGCCGGGCAACACGCATCCCCAGGTGCTGGAGGCGATGCGTGTTGCGGCTGTCGTTGAGAGTGATCTGCCGGGCCTGCGCGAAGTCGGCCGTGAGCATGCCTTCCACCTGCTCGGCGAATGGCTTGTCCACGGTCAGCAGCATAATTTCGAAGTTGAGGCGGAACGAGCGGTTGTCCAGGTTGGCGCTGCCGATGGCGCTGAATTCGTCGTCCACCAGAACGACTTTCTGGTGCAGGAACCCCGGTTGGTAGCGGTAGACCTTGACGCCTGCACGCACGGCTTCGAAGGCGAACAGGCTCGAGGCGGCATACACCACGCGATGATCGGGGCGCGACGGGATCAGCAGCCGCACGTCGACGCCGCGCAGCACCGCCAGGCGCAAGGCCGCCGACATGGCTTCGTCGGGAATGAAGTAAGGGCTGGTGATCCACACCCGTTCCCGTGCTGAATGGATGGCTTCGAGAAAGAACAGTGAACACGTCTCCTGTGGGTCAGCCGGCCCGCTGACTAGGACCTGGCACAGCATCCCGTCTTCAGGGTAGGCATCTGGCAGGAGCAGGGGTGGCAGGGCGCGCGTGGCCCAGTACCAGTCTTCGGCGAACGACTCCTGGAGGCACGCCAGCACCGGGCCACTCACCTGGACGTGCGTATCGCGCCAGGGCGAGAGCGGGCGGTGGTGGCCCAGATACTCGTCGCCGACGTTATGGCCGCCGACGAAGCCTGTCAGCCCGTCGACGACCACGATCTTGCGATGATTACGGAAGTTGACCTGGAACCGGTTGAACCAACCGCGGCGCGTGGTGAAGGCCTGGACCTGTACACCCGCCTCACGCAGGGCCTGCACGTAACGCCTGGGCAATGCATGGCTACCGACACCGTCGTACAGCACGAATACCTGGACACCGGCGTGGGCCTTGCGTATCAACAGCTGCTGCAAGGCCTGGCCCAGTTCATCGTCATGAATGATGAAGAACTGGACCAGCACCACCTCTTCGGCACGCTCGATCGCGTCGAAGATCGCATCGAAGGTGGCGCGTCCGTTGACCAGCAGTTTCACTTCGTTGTGCGGCAACCATGGCATGCGTCCCAGGGCCGACATCGCCCGCAACGCCAGGGTCGGCGCCGACTGCCTGGCCTTCAAGGCCTGCTCGACCCAGGCGCGCCAGTTCAAGCCAGCCATCGCCACATGCATTTCCTGGTTGGCCTTGCGCCTGGCCAGAATATAGGCGTAGAAGGAGCGTGAGCCGAAGACCAGGTAGGGGATCAGGGTCAGATAAGGGATGAAGAACAGCGACATCGCCCAGGCGATCGCGCCTTGCGCCGTGCGGACGGTGAACATGGCATGTACCGCCGCCACGATGCCCATCAGATGAACGAAACCGATCACATATCCGAAAAAGTGCGGGCTCTGATAATCCATACCTATCCTGCGCTGTGCATGTTCGTCGGCTAACAGACCTTGTGGCCGTCGCTTGGTGCAACCTGATGCACGAAACGACGTCCAATCCTCGATTCGGCCGATACCCGGCCCAGGTGGAGTTCCATGATGAAAAAGCGTGTGTGGTGTGCACTGTCGTTGGCGCTGGTCGGTCCCCTGGCCAATGCCCAGATGCTTCAGCCTGGGCTGTGGGAGCTGACCACCAGCAACATGCAGGTCGACGGCAAGCAGTTGCCTGACATGGACTTCATGTTAGGCCAGCTGAAGAACCTGCCGCCTGAACAACGGGCCATGATGGAGGGGGTGTTGACCAAGCAAGGCGTCACGCTGGGAGGCAAGGGCGTACGTTCCTGCCTGACGCCCGAGCAAGTCAATACCAACGACATTCCTTTGCAGGACCCCAAGTCGGGTTGCACGCAGCGCATCACCGATCGCACGGGCAATGTCTGGAAGTTCGAATTCAGCTGCCCGAAAGCGCAGGGCGCTGGTCAGGCGACGTTCCTGAGCGACCGTGAATTCGTGACCAAGGTCAATGGCACCTTCAACGCGTCGGGCGTGCAACAGCGTGGCAGCATGGACACTCGTGCGGTGTGGTTGGGCAGTGACTGTGGCGCAGTTCGTCCGCGCCAGTGACCGTTACCATCGCCAACGGCTGACGGCCACCGCATCGTGGGCATGCAGGCTCTCTGCATGCTCGACCCGCACTTCGAACCCTGCAACCCCCACGGCCGTGAGCAATGCTCCATGCACGCGCCTGGCTGCGTCTTCGCAGAACATCAGGTTCTGTCCGTTGGCCAGGGCGAATGCCTGCTCATCCACACGCTTGACGGCTGTCTGCACGGCAGTACCCAAAGCGTGTTCGACCTCATCGATCAGTTCCACAATAGGTAGATGGTCGAGCCCTTCAAGACGTACCCCTATGCGCGCCACGCTACGCTGGCTGTGCGGGGTCGCCACGATTCCCTGGCTGCTGCCCAACCAATCGATGACCTGAGCGCGGTCGACCTGCACCAAGGGAAAGTCGATAGCAAACTGGTTCTGGATGAGTTGCCTCGCCAAGGCCGCCGAGCAGGGGCAAGTGGAGGAGTAAGGCACGTCGATGAAGAGTTCCACGTGGAACATATCGTCTTCGAGGCGGGCATCGACCGTGACCGGATACGACTTCCAACCGGAAGTCTCGCTGATCAGCGCCGATCGCTTCAGCAGGCAATCGAATCGCAGCTGTACGGTGGCCGCCGTGGACAAATCGTGGTGAGTGGCGAGAAACCTGTGCAGCAACTGCTCGAGGGCTGCTGGGTCGAGATCGTTGTCCTCCAAGGTGTTCAACATCAGATAAAGCCGTGACATGTGGATGCCTTTGGCATCGAGTGCATCCAGGTTGACCCCGGCATCGACACGCGCGGCTACCCGCTGCCCCATGATCTGGATGGGCAGCGCGATCCCTTGCATGCCGACCCAGTTCAGCGCAATGGCATGGGAGCTGGCGTGGTGTGCGACATCGGGCAGGTGTAGATCAGTCATGGAGGATTCCCGTACGAACGTGTCATCGGTACCCGGAGGGAGGGCGACAGAAAAAACCGACGACGATGATTTAGTTATACTATAACGTATTAGCCTCATCATCCGTGAAGGAGCAGGCATGGCCAGTCGTCTTTTTCCGCTGCATCGTCCGATCGCGCTTGAGTCGGCGTCGACACTGCCCCCGTCGCATCAGGTCATGGAGGCGTCTCCCAACGTCCTGTCAGCCATTCTCGCGAACGAGGTCAACCTGGCGATCTGGCAGCGCAGCCTGCCGTCCCACATCGCAGATTTTTCCGCGCTCGTGCTGAGCCTCGGTCAACGCCTGGCCGATGAGCGTGTGGTGGAGGTACGCGAGGATGCACCCGTGGTCCTGAACGACCTGCTGGTCGGCACCCAGGACTTGCAGGGCTATGAGGCGTTCGTGGCTGACGTGACTTGGTTGGTGGAGGCGTTCACCTGCCTGGTGGGAGCACGGCGACTCGGGCTGCGCTTGCGCACATTGCAGGGTGCCATGTGCCCTCGGTTCCACGTCGACCATGTGGCGCTGCGTCTGTTGACCACCTACGCGGGTGCCGGCAGTGAATGGCTGAGCGATCCCGCCGATGCGAACGTTCCCGAGCGCTGTCATCGGCTGGGCCAAGGGAATGTGGCCTTGCTCAAAGGGGAGAACTGGTCGGGTAACGAAGGGCGTGGCCTGGTACATCGCTCGCCCGGTGCGACCCAGGATGCCGGACGCCTGTTGCTGAGCATTGACTGGTTGCAGTGAGGTTGATTAGTAATGGACTTCCTTCGGCCAGACCTAGAAGCCTCTTCATGCTGCGCGACATACCGACCCACCTCATTGCCGGGCCCCTGGGCGCTGGCAAGACAAGTCTGATCAAGCACCTGCTGTCACAGCGACCCGACACCGAACGCTGGGCCGTACTGGTCAACGAGTTCGGGCAGATCGGCCTGGATGCGGCGCTGCTGGATGCCCGCGACCCTGACATCGCGATCAGCGAAGTGGCGGGCGGCTGTCTGTGCTGCGTCAACGGCGTGCCCTTCCAGGTGGCACTCGGCCGGCTACTGCGCGCACAGCGGCCCCATCGCATGTTCATCGAACCTTCAGGGCTGGGCCATCCCTTCGAACTGGCCTCGCAACTGGGAAAGCAGCCCTGGGCAGGGGTACTGTCGGTACAACCCTTGGTGACCGTTCTGGATGCCAGTGCCTTGGCTAAGGGGGCCGTGCTGTCCCAGCCCCAGCAAGAAGCGCTTCAGCAATCGGCGCAGCTCATCCTCAACAAATCCGAGCTTGTGGACAACGCAGCAAGGCTGTTGATAACTCAGCAACTGCCCATGAAACCGATGATTTGGACCGATCATGGGCGCGTCGATCTGGCGGATATTCCTATCGCTGAATCAGCTATAAGTAATTCATTATATGTAGATTTACCCCCGGCCCGCCTGGACGACATCGCGCTTCGGACAGTCTGGATCGACAGAACGCGACCTCTCATCGCGGTGCACGAGGACGGTTCAGCTTGGAGTTGGGGCGGGCGATGGCATCCAAGCCAGCGGTTTTCGCTGGAACGGGTCACGGAGGTGTTGGCTTCGCTGGCGACGACACGTGCCAAGGCCGTTATCCACAGCCGTGAAGGCTGGATGTCTTTCAATGGGGTGAAAAGCGAACGCACAGTCTGGCAAGCCAGCGAATGGAGAAAGGATTCGCGAATAGAGCTTATTTTTCCACAGGCTCATGCCAGCCAAGCACTGACGAGCGCTTTCACCTACTGCCTTGTGGATAACTAATCAGGGGTTCCAGCGATCGTGCGTACGCCGCCACTGCTGCATCTCGATAACGTTATCCACAGGCGCTGACGCCTCGGCCTGGAAGGGGTAGGGGGCCAGTTCGATGTAGAGGGCGTGAGCACCGAACTGAGTGGCTGTGCCCGAGTGACGTTGTTCGCCGGTGACGGTGAATTCGAAGTCGTACACACGCCCCAGGCGCCGCCGGCCACGCGCATCCGGTATGAAACCGATGCGTCGCAGCGCTATGGTGTCATCCAGCAGCTCCAGGTCGAGCTTGGCGCAGTGTTGCTTGACCCGCTCCAGGGCGCGCTCACGCAGGCCATGGTTGTGCCACAGCCAAGACCCCAAGGTCAGCAACACCATCAGGCCGAAAAGGTTCTCCAGGGTCAACATCTGCACAGGCTCCACGAATATGAGGTCAGCTTAACCGGACCGAAAAGGCATCGCACGGGCGATGGGCGAAGGGCCACTGCAGGCGCAATGATTTATCCCCAGGTCCGGGGAACCTTGGCTCATGCCTCGGCGTCGTCGGTCCTGAGGTTCTGATAACGCTCTTGCAGCTCCTGACGAATCTGCCGGCGCTGCTGGCCTTGCACGAAGCGACGTTTTTCCTCGCTGCTCTGGGGCTGGCGTGGCGGCACGGGAACGGGGCGTCGATTGTCGTCCACCGCGACCATAGTGAAGAAACAACTGTTGGAATGGCGTACGGAGCGTTGCCGAATGTTCTCGGTCACGACCTTGATGCCCACTTCCATCGAGGTGGTGCCGGTGTAGTTCACCGAGGCCAGGAAGGTCACCAGCTCCCCGACATGCACGGGCTCGCGGAAGATCACCTGGTCGACCGACAAGGTCACCACATAGGTCCCGGCATAACGGCTGGCACAGGCATACGCCACTTCGTCCAGGTACTTGAGCAGCGTGCCACCGTGCACGTTGCCGGAGAAGTTGGCCATGTCCGGGGTCATGAGCACGGTCATCGAGAGTTGGGCGTTTCCAGGTTCCATAATCAGGCTCACGGTTCGGTTGCGGTAGAGCGGGGCGAACGGATCGCCCCTGACGCCAGGGCGCACACGTGTGGACAGAGGTCCGGAACACCCCACCGGCCCACCAGGATGCCGGATGAATGTGTCCATCTGTTTCTGCATATTGCACCCGCCACGTGCGGCAAGTGGCGATGTTACCCTGAGCGTGCTCATGCAAGGTGAGCATTCTTTCACCTAGAACAGTATGTACTTGCGGTTCGTCGCACCCAGTCGGGTAGCGGACGGCCGGGCCCGTGCATCGATGACAAGGAGTAGCAACCGCCATGCACGCCATCGGCTTCATCCAGGACCTGGCCGTGATCATGCTGGTGGCAGGCATGGTCACCATCATCTTCCACCGTCTCAAGCAGCCGGTGGTGCTCGGTTACATCGTCGCGGGCTTCATCATCGGGCCACACACGCCTCCCTTCGGCCTCATCCATGACGAAGACACCATCAAGATCCTGGCCGAGCTGGGGGTGATTTTCCTGATGTTCTGCCTCGGCCTGGAGTTCAGCCTCAGGAAGCTGTTCAAGGTCGGGGCCACGGCCTTCATCGCGGCCTTCCTCGAGATCGTCCTGATGATCTGGATCGGGTTCGAGATCGGCCGCTGGTTCGGCTGGAGCGCCATGGATTCGCTGTTCCTCGGTGCGATCCTGGCGATCTCGTCGACCACCATCATCGTCAAGGCGCTGAACGACCTGAAGATGAAGAACGAGCGCTTCGCCCAACTGATCTTCGGTGTACTGATCGTCGAGGACATCCTGGGCATCGGCATCATCGCCCTGCTGTCCGGGATCGCCGTCAGCGGCACCGTCAGCTCCGGCGAAGTCTTCTCCACGGTGGGCAAGCTGTCGCTGTTCATGATCGTGGCGCTGGTGGTCGGGATTCTGGTCGTGCCCAGGCTGCTGGCCTACGTGGCCAGGTTCGAAAGCAACGAGATGCTGCTGATCACGGTACTGGGGCTGTGCTTCGGTTTCTGCCTGCTGGTGGTCAAGCTCGAATACAGCATGGTGCTGGGCGCCTTCCTGATCGGCGCGATCATGGCCGAGTCGCGCCAGTTGCTGAAGATCGAGACCTTGATCGAACCGGTGCGCGACCTGTTCAGCGCGATCTTCTTCGTGGCGATCGGCCTGATGATCGATCCGCAGATACTGGTCGAGTATGCCTGGCCGATCGTGGTGATCACCCTGGCCGTGGTATTGGGCAAGATGCTGTCCTGCGGCATGGGCGCGTTCATTGCCGGCAACGATGGCCGTACGTCCCTGCGGGTGGGCATGGGGCTGTCCCAGATCGGCGAGTTCTCGTTCATCATCGCCGCCCTGGGGATGACCCTGCAGGTCACCAGCGATTTCCTCTACCCGGTCGCCGTCGCCGTTTCGGCGATCACCACTTTGCTGACGCCCTACCTGATTCGCGCGGCGGATCCCTTGTCGATCAAGCTCGGGCGCATCATGCCTGGCCGCCTGTCGCGCGTGCTCTCCCTGTACGGCGAATGGCTGCGCAGCATCCAGCCCCAGGGTGAGAGCGCCATGTTGGCGGCCATGATCCGACGTATCCTGCTGCAGGTAGGCGTCAACCTGGCGCTGGTCGTCGCCATCTTCTTCAGCAGCGCCTACTTCGCCGAGCGGCTGGGCGTCTACCTGAGCCAATGGATCGGCGACGTCGGGCTGCAAAAGGCCTTGATCTGGGGCCTGGCGCTGCTGGTATCGCTGCCGTTCCTGATCGCGGCGTACCGCAAGCTCAAGGCCCTGTCGATGCTGCTGGCGGAGATGAGCGTGAAGCCCGAGATGGCCGGGCGTCATACGCATCGAGTACGGCGTGTGGTCGCCGAAGTCATCCCGCTGCTGTCCTTGCTGGTGATCTTCGTGCTGCTGTCGGCCCTGTCGGCCAGCATCTTGCCCACCAGCGAACTGCTGCTGGTCATCGCCGTGGTGGCGGCAGGTGTGGTGGCGCTGCTGTGGCGCTGGTTCATCCGTGTGCACACGCGGATGCAGGTGGCCCTGCTGGAGACCCTCGAGAACAATCGCGACCACTGACGCTGAAAAAAGGGTCGCCCGTCCATGACGAGCGACCCCGGGAGTGATCGACTTGACCGATCGGAGGGCCGGGGGACGTGCTCAGCTTTCCAGCCAGACGTCACGTGCCCAGTGCCAGACCGATTCCCAACTCTCTTCGGTGACGAGCTCTTCTTCACCCGACCACAGCACCACGGTGCCGTCTTCCTCGACGCAGTAGTAGTCGTCCCCGTCCTCGCACAGCGGGATCAGGTCACGCGGTACACCGGCGTCCCAGGCATTGGACGCCACATCCGGCAGGTAGGTGTGGGACTGTGGATCGGTCACGGTGACCGGCTCCAGGCTGCCGTAGACGACATCGCTGACAGTCATCAAGAATTCCTTGAACACAAACGGAATGTTGATGAACAGCTGCTCTTCGATCTCGACCAGCAGGTCCTCGTCCGGAAGCTCCAGCGGCACGGGCACCGGCTCGTTGGCTTCACGGAGTTGCTCGATCACTTCTTCCACGGTTCATATCCTCAGAACTTGATGACGACGCTGCGCGTTATACCCTAGTCGGCCACTGTGCCAAAAACAAAAACCCCGGGGAAGGCCCCGGGGTTCACGATGACCCGATGGTGATCAGGCGTTCTGGCGGATACCGGCCAGCAGCCAAGGCTGGTTGTCGCCGTGGGCGCGCTCCATGTGCCAGCTTTCGCTGAAGGCCTCACCCTGGTCGAAACGCGAGGTCTTGGAGACGCCGCGGAAGGTCAGGGTGGCATCGGTCTTGTCGGTCCGCTCGTCGATACCGTCGAGTTGTACTTCGAGGTTGTCGATGTAGGTGGACTGGAAGCCGTCGCCCAGGTCGGCGCGCTCGCGCTTGAGGAAGGTCAGCATCTGCGGCGTGACGAACTCGGCGATCTTGTCCATCTCGTTGGCATCCCAGTGCTGCTGCAGCGACTGGAAGTGCGTACGGGCGGCGGACAGGAAGCTCTGCTCGTTGAACCAGGCCGGCGCCTTGATGACCGGTGCTGCTGCAGCCGAGGCTGCCGAACCGCCGAAGACCGAGGCTTGCGGGGCCTGTTGGCCATGCGCTTCACGCTGGAACGGCGCCTGACCGGCAGCACCGGCCACCTGGGGCTGTTGCTGACGACGACGGGCGGCGATGAAGCGGAAGATCAGGAAGGCCACCAGTGCGATGATCAGGAAGTCCAGGATCTGCATGCCCTGGAAGCCGTCGCCCATGAACATCGAGGCCAGCAGACCACCGGCGGCGAGACCTGCCAGAGGACCCAGCCAGCGCGAGGCACCGCTGGCCGCTGCCGGCGCACGGCCGGGTGCGGTCGGTGCTGCGGCCGGCGTGGCAGGTGCAGCTTGGCGTGTCTGGTGGATGGGCGCGGCGCCGGAACTCTTGCCGCCGCCGAATCGCTTGGCGTTGGCGTCCAGGCTCAGCGTCAAACCGACGCACAACGCCAGGAAGATGCTAAGAAAACGTTGCATAAGTGGGATTTCCCGTTTGATGGATTGCACGCGCGTCATGGTGCACAGGTTGGCATGCACCTGACCAGCCCCATAATGTTTCGAGCTTTTGCTTGGTTGGACGGAAGAAGCCGCTGCGCTAGCGGCCTCTTCGGAAGTACGACCATGAAAAGATCGTAAAGGCGGTAGGAAAATTCAGATGGCTTCGAGCTTGGCATAACCCAGCATGAGCCACTTGCTGCCTTCAGCGAAGTTCACCTGCACCCGCGCCTGCGGACCGGACCCTTCGAAATTGAGGATCGTGCCTTCGCCGAACACCGCATGCTGGACACGTTGACCCAGGTTGAAGGCGGTCTGCGGAATGTTGGCGTTGGCGAACAGGCTGCCCGACTGAGTCTGGGTGCCGCCGAACGGCCGGCTGACGGAATTTGACAACCGAACTTCCTGGACCAGCCCTGCCGGGATCTCGCGCACGAAGCGCGAGACCTTGTTGTAGGTCTCGCTGCCGTACAGACGGCGCGTCTCGGCATAGGTCATGACCAACTGACGCATCGCGCGGGTGATGCCGACATAGGCCAGCCGCCGCTCTTCCTCGAGACGCCCGGGTTCTTCGAGGCTCATCTTGTGCGGGAACAGGCCCTCTTCCAGGCCGACCAGGAACACGTAGGGGAATTCCAGGCCCTTGGCACTGTGCAGGGTCATCAGTTGGATGCTGTCCTCGTGCTCGTCGGCTTGCGTGTCGCCGGCTTCCAGCGAGGCATGACCCAGGAATGCCGATAGGATGGAGAGCTCACCCTCGTTTTCGCTGGATTCGAAGTTGCGCGCCGCGCTGACCAGTTCCTCGAGGTTTTCCACCCGTGCCTGACCCTTCTCACCCTTTTCTTCCTGGTGGTAGGGAATCAGGCCGGACTGCTCGATGACGGTCTGGGTCATCGTGTGCAGGGGCAGGTCGTTGACCTTGACCGCCAGCTGGTCCATCAGCTCGATGAACGCACCCAGCGCACTGGCCGCTCGCCCCTTGAGCGCCTTGTGCTCGAGCAGTTGGCACATGGCCTGCCACATGGACACCTGGGCGTGGCGGGCATGCTCACGGATGGCTTCGACGGTCTTTTCACCGATACCGCGAGGCGGCACGTTGATCACCCGCTCCAGGGCAGCATCGTTGCCACGGCTTTCGATCAGGCGCAGGTAAGCCATGGCGTTCTTGATTTCCGCCCGCTCGAAGAAGCGCTGCCCGCCATAGATGCGGTAAGGAATGCGCTCGCGCAGCAGCGCTTCCTCGAGCACCCGCGACTGGGCGTTGGAGCGGTAGAGGATGGCTACCTGATGCCGTGGTGTGCCCTGCTTGAGAATGCCCTCGATGGTCTCGACCACGTAGCGCGCTTCGTCATGCTCGTTGTAGGCGGCATACAGGCTCAGTGGCTCACCGTCGCCGACATCGGTCCACAGCTCCTTGCCCAACCGCCCGCTGTTGTTAGCGATCAGGGCGTTGGCAGCCTTGAGGATACCCGCCGTGGAACGGTAGTTCTGCTCCAGGCGGATCAGCTCGGCATCCGGGAAGTCGGCGGTGTACTGATGAATGTTCTCGATCTTCGCGCCACGCCAGCCGTAGATCGACTGGTCGTCGTCGCCGACCGCCATCAGGCTCTCGCCTCCGGCCGCCAGGAGACGCAGCCAGGCGTACTGCACGGCGTTGGTGTCCTGGAACTCGTCTACCAGCACGTGCCGGAAGCGTCGCTGGTAATGCTCGAGCAGGCTAGGCCTGTCGCGCCACAGGTCCAGCGCGCGCAACAGCAGTTCGGAGAAGTCGATGACCCCGGCACGGGCGCAGGCGGCCTCGTAGGCTTCGTAGATGCCGCGCATGGTGCTCAGGAACAGGTCACCCCCGGGCTGGATGTGCTGGGGCCGCAGCCCCTCGTCCTTCTGACCGTTGATGAACCACTGCGCCTGCCGCGCAGGCCAGCGCTGCTCGTCCAGCCCCAGCTCGCGGATCACCCGCTTGACCAGGCGCTGCTGGTCGTCGCCATCGAGAATCTGGAAGTTCTGGACCAGCCCGGCTTCCTGCCAGTGCGCGCGCAACAGGCGGTGCGCCAGGCCGTGGAAGGTGCCGACCCACATGCCGGCCGGGTTGATGCCCAGCAGCTGTTCGATGCGGTGGCGCATCTCGGCCGCTGCCTTGTTGGTGAAGGTCACCGAGAGGATCGAGTGCGGCGAGGCGCGCTCGACCTGGATCAGCCAGGCAATGCGATGCACCAGCACACGGGTCTTGCCCGAGCCGGCACCCGCCAGCACCAGTTGGCGTCCAACCGGTGCCGCGACGGCCTGGCGCTGGGCATCGTTGAGGGAATTGAGCAGAAGAGAGAGGTCATCGGTATGCATCCGGCCATTCTAGGTGGGCAGCTCAGGCCAGAGCAAACGGCGCGCGCAAATAATCGCGGGCGCCGAGACCCGCCGGTCGGCTCGGCCTGCCGCTCAGGCCTCGCGGGTGAGGATGGGCATCCATTGAGTGCCCTTTTCCGAACTGATCTCCACCCTCGACCAGCTGTTGAGGCCAGGCTCGGTAAAGTGCACGAGCTTCTCGGTGACCACCTGGGGGTGAACGCCTTCGAGCTGTTCGAACGTCAGGTGCAGGACTTCCCAGCCACCCTTGTGGCGGATGGTCGGCCGGGACAGGATGGGCACGATGCCAGGGTGCGGCACCGTGACGCGGCCGAATAGGGTGAAGCATTCGTGATCTGGGCGGGTGTCATTGAAGGCGATGAAGGTAGGTGTGTCGACGTTCATGGTGAGTCTCTCCTGTAGAGGTCAGCAGCAAAGCAGCTGCCTGCGCATCCTCGTTCGGTGACGCCAGGACGGGCAGGAGGAACTCGTTCAACCTTGCCCGTGAATGCCTTGTCGGAACAGGCACGATCCAGGCTGCCAGAGATCCCGCGGGTGCGGACGGCCTCTGCAATCGCCCGGGAACCGTGGCTCGGACTGGGCGGTTCAGCGTGTATGTAGTATAACTACAAGAAAGCTACAGCCCGGCCTGCCGATCATCACCGAGTCCTTTCCTGTGAATTTGTTGCAACACATCGCCCAATCCCGCCATCTGCTCCGCAAATCGGAGCTCAAGGTCGCCGATCACGTGCTGCTGGACCCGGCGGCGGTCATGCACAGCTCGATGGCCGACCTGGCGCACAATGTGGGCATCAGCGAGCCGACCATCGTCCGTTTCTGCCGTGCGATCGGCTGTTCGGGCTTCCAGGACCTCAAGCTGAAGCTGGCCCAGAGCCTGGCGGCCGGTGCCAGCTTCGGCCAGTTCGCCATCCACGAGGATGACTCGGTCGCCGACTACAGCCTGAAGATCTTCGACACCACTCTGCACACCCTCATGGAAGTGCGCGAACACCTGGATCCCGAGGCCCTGGAGCGGGCGGTGCAGGCCATGGCCCAGGCTCAGCGGGTGGAGTTCTACGGTTTCGGTGCGTCCGGCGCAGTGGCCGCCGATGCACAGCACAAGTTCTTTCGCCTGCTGCTCAGCGCCGCGGCCTACTCCGATCCGCACATGCAGGCGATGTCGGCCGTCACCCTCAAGCCGGGCGACGTCGCCGTGTGCATTTCCCAGTCGGGCCGCTCCAAAGACCTGCTGATCACCGCCAACCTGGTGCGCGAAACGGGTGCCAGCCTGATCACCTTGTGTCCGAGCCAGACGCCCCTGGCCGACCTGTCGACGGTCAACCTGGCCATCGACGTGCACGAAGACACCGAGATCTACACGCCCTTGACCTCGAGAATCGCCCACCTGGTGGTGATCGACGTACTGGCCATGGGCGTGGCCATGGCGCGCGGGCCGAGCCTGGTCAACCACCTCAAGAGCGTCAAGCGCAGTCTGCGCAGCCTGCGTCTGTCACCCAAGTCGATAAAGACGTCGGAAGACTGACACGACCATCGATCGCCTGTCACAGCGCCGTCATCGTTCGTGCACGTAACGGTCAAACGGTGACCGCACCCTGAGACTCCCGCACTCGATCAGGGAGACAGGCCGATGAACCGTGACGTCGATGGCGCATTCAAGCCCACTGCCAGAGCACGCAAGCAGCAGGAACAGGACCAGCGGCGCATGGCGTACCGCCGGGCGATCGAAAGCTATTGTGAGCAGCGCCAGTTGTTGCAGGCGATCGCCGACTACCCGGACGCCTGCGAGATCAACCTGTGGCAGGTCACGGCCGTACCGCTCCCGAAAAGCGCTGCGCGATCGCATTGATGCACGTGCGTTCGCCGCGAACGAACGCCTGGAAGGCCAGGGCCACGGGTGATTGCCGCTTGGCCTTGGAGTGCACCAGGCACCAGCTGCGCTGCAGCGGAAGCTCTTCGATCGGCAGCTCGCGCAGCACACCGGTGGCCAGCTCCAGATGGACGGCATGACGGGTGAGCAACGCCACGCCCAGGCCCGCGATAGCGCATTCGCGTTGGGCATCGGCAGAGGCGACTTCCAGGGTCTGGCCGAAATGCACGCGTTTTTCCTTGAAGTACTCTTCGAAGGCCTGGCGCGTTCCCGAGCCTTGTTCACGCAGGAGCAAGGTGTGTGCCTCCAGGTCCTGCAAACGGAGGCGATCCTGCTGGCTCAAGGGATGCTCGGGAGGCGCCACGGCCACCAGCGGATTGTTCAGGAAGGGCAGGAAGTCGAGGTCCAGGTCCTGCGGCACCATGGACATGATCACCAGATCGTCGCGGTTGTCCGACAGCCGACGAATCACCTGGGCACGGTTGACCACGGTCAGCGTCAGGTTCACGTCGGGATGGCGTTGTCGGAACGCCGCGAACAAATGCGGCACGAAGTACTTGGCGCTCGACTCGACCGCCAGCTTCAGTTGCCCCTGCAGTGACCCCTGCATGTCGGACAGTTGCATGTCCAGGTTCTCGAGGCGACCGAAGATGTCCCGACTGGCCCGTTGCAAGGCTTCGGCGGCATCGGTCAGGTAGAGCTTCTTGCCCACGTACTCGAACAGAGGCTGTCCGACCAGCTCTTCCAGCTGCCGGATCTGCAGGCTGACCGCCGGTTGCGTCAACGACATTTCCACTGCCGCACGGCTGTAGGAACGCAGGTCACAGACCTCGTTGAAAATTTGCAGCTGCCGCAATGTCATGCGCATCAATGACTTACGCACCGTTTACTCGCTCCGGTCAGATCTGGGCCCTTCAGTATAAGTTTCTACTTATGCTGCACCTAACAAATATTGATTTTTGTTTATTCATCAGCACGGCTAGGGTGAGGCAGCGACTGATCGACAGCATTGGGTCACGCAAGGACCGGCACGGCCGGGTCGTTTGTTTCATCGGCTTTGGGAAGACTCTAGTGATAAAAAAAATCCTGATCGCCAACCGGGGTGAAATTGCAGTTCGGATCGTGCGCGCCTGCGCCGAAATGGGGATCCGTTCGGTGGCCATCTATTCCGATGCCGATCGCCATGCGCTGCACGTCAAGCGTGCGGACGAGGCCTACAGCATCGGTGCCGAGCCCCTGGCCGGCTACCTGAACCCGCGCAAGCTGGTGAACCTGGCGGTCGAAACCGGCTGCGACGCGCTTCATCCAGGCTACGGGTTCCTGTCCGAGAACGCCGAGCTGGCGGAGATCTGTGCCGAGCGAGGGGTCAAGTTCATCGGCCCGGCAGCGGAGGTGATTCGCCGCATGGGCGACAAGACCGAGGCACGCCGCGCCATGATCCAGGCCGGTGTCCCCGTGACGCCAGGCACCGAAGGCAACGTTGCCGACATCCAGGAGGCGCTCGCCGAGGGCGAACGCATCGGCTACCCGGTGATGCTCAAGGCTACCTCCGGTGGTGGTGGTCGCGGCATTCGCCGCTGCAACAGCCGCGAAGAGCTGGAACAGGCCTTTCCGCGGGTCATCTCCGAGGCCACCAAGGCCTTCGGCTCGGCCGAGGTGTTCCTGGAAAAGTGCATCGTCAACCCCAAGCACATCGAGGCGCAGATTCTCGGCGACAGCCAGGGCAACGTGGTGCACCTGTTCGAGCGCGACTGCTCGATCCAGCGCCGCAACCAGAAGCTCATCGAAATCGCGCCGAGCCCCCAGCTCACCCCCGAGCAGCGTGCCTACATCGGCGACCTGGCGGTGCGTGCGGCCAAGGCAGTGAATTACGAGAACGCCGGTACCGTGGAGTTCCTGCTCGCCGAGGGCGAGGTGTACTTCATGGAAATGAACACCCGGGTGCAGGTCGAGCACACCATCACCGAGGAAATCACCGGGATCGACATCGTGCGTGAGCAGATCCGGATCGCCTCGGGCCTGCCCCTGTCGGTCAAGCAGCACGATATCCAGCACCGCGGTTATGCCCTGCAGTTTCGCATCAACGCCGAAGACCCGAAGAACAACTTCCTGCCCAGCTTCGGCAAGATCACCCGTTATTACGCGCCGGGCGGCCCCGGTGTGCGCACCGACACGGCGATCTACACCGGCTACACCATCCCGCCGTTCTACGACTCCATGTGCCTGAAGCTGGTGGTCTGGGCGCTGACCTGGGAAGAGGCGATGGACCGAGGGCTGCGTGCACTGGACGACATGCGGGTGCAAGGGGTCAAGACGACTGCGGCCTACTACCAGGAAATCCTGCGCAACCCGGAATTTCGAAGCGGTGAATTCAACACCAGCTTCGTCGAGTGCCATCCGGAACTGACCCACTATTCGACCAAGCGCAAGCCCGAAGAACTGGCCCTGGCCATCGCTGCCGCCATCGCCGCCCACGCCGGCCTATGAACGTCGAACGGCAAGCCTCTGGCCGCATGCTGCAAGTAAAAGCCGATCCGCGCTCACTTGCTGCTTGCCGCTAAAAGCGTGCCGCTCAAAGGAGATAAGAATGTCCAAGAAAATCCACGTCACCGATACCATCCTGCGCGATGCCCACCAGTCCCTGCTCGCCACGCGCATGCGCACCGAGGACATGCTGCCGATCTGCGAAAAGCTCGACAAGGTCGGCTATTGGTCGCTGGAAGTCTGGGGCGGCGCGACCTTCGACGCTTGCGTACGCTTCCTCAAGGAAGACCCGTGGGAGCGCCTGCGCAAGCTGCGCGCCGCCTTGCCCAACACCCGTCTGCAGATGCTCCTGCGCGGGCAGAACCTGCTCGGCTACCGGCACTACAGCGACGACGTGGTCAAGGCGTTCGTGGCCAAGGCCGCGGTCAACGGCATCGACGTCTTCCGCATCTTCGACGCGATGAACGACGTGCGTAACCTGCGCGTGGCGATCGAGGCAGTGAAGGCGTCCGGCAAGCATGCCCAGGGCACCATCGCCTATACCACCAGCCCGGTGCACACCATCGAGGCCTTCGTCACCCAGGCCAAGCAGATGGAAGCCATGGGCTGCGACTCCATCGCCATCAAGGACATGGCCGGCCTGTTGACCCCCTATGCGACGGGCGAGCTGGTCAAGGCCCTGAAGGCCGAACAGTCGCTGCCGGTGTTCATCCATTCCCACGACACCGCCGGCCTGGCTGCCATGTGCCAGCTCAAGGCCGTGGAAAATGGCGCCGACCACATCGACACCGCGATCTCCAGCTTCGCCTGGGGCACCAGCCATCCCGGTACCGAATCGATGGTCGCGGCCCTCAAGGGCAGCGAGTTCGACACCGGCCTGGACCTGGAGCTGCTCCAGGAGATCGGCCTGTACTTCTATGCGGTGCGCAAGAAGTACCACCAGTTCGAGAGCGAATTCACCGCGGTCGACACGCGCGTGCAGGTCAACCAGGTGCCTGGCGGCATGATTTCCAACCTGGCCAACCAGCTCAAGGAACAGGGCGCGCTCAATCGCATGAACGAAGTGCTGGCCGAGATCCCGCGCGTGCGCGAAGACCTGGGCTTCCCGCCGCTGGTCACGCCCACCTCGCAGATCGTCGGCACCCAGGCCTTCTTCAACGTGCTGGCGGGCGAGCGTTACAAGACCATCACCAACGAGGTCAAACTCTACCTGCAAGGCGGCTACGGCAAGGCGCCCGGCACCATCAACGAAACGCTGCGCCGCCAGGCGATCGGCAGCGAAGAGCTGATCGACGTGCGTCCGGCCGATCTGCTCAAGCCTGAGATGACCAAGCTGCGCAACGACATCGGCGCGCTGGCGCGTTGCGAAGAGGATGTCCTGACCTTCGCCATGTTCCCCGACATCGGCCGCAAGTTCCTCGAGGAGCGCGAGGCCGGTACCCTGGTGCCGGAGGCGTTGTTGCCGATTCCCGAAGCCGGTGCAGTGGCGGCACCGAGCGGCGAGGGCGTTCCGACCGAATTCGTCATCGACGTGCACGGCGAGACGTACCGGGTCGACATCACCGGCGTGGGCGTCAAGGCCGAAGGCAAGCGCCACTTCTACCTGACCATCGACGGCATGCCGGAAGAAGTGGTGTTCGAGCCGCTCAACGAGTTCGTCGGCGGCGGTGGCAGCAAGCGCAAGCAGGCCAGCGGGCCAGGCCATGTCAGCACCACCATGCCGGGCAACATCGTCGATGTGCTGGTCAAGGAGGGGGATGCGGTCAAGGCCGGTCAGGCCGTCTTGATCACCGAGGCCATGAAGATGGAGACCGAGGTGCAGGCGACCATCGCCGGCAAGGTCACGGCGATCCACGTGGCCAAGGGCGACCGGGTCACGCCGGGCGAAATCCTGATCGAGATCGAAGGCTGATCGAGCACTGACACCTCCCGTGCACCCCTAGGGCCGCCTTGCGGCCCACCGCGGCCGGTCCGGCGCTCCGGCAGGGGCCGCTCACACCCACTGCAGTGGTACAGGCAATCGCGGCCTATGGGGGAGCGGCCCCCGTGCCGCGATGGGGCGCGAAGCGGCCCTAAGATCGATCAGCAATAGAGCCTTGGCTCCTGCCAGCTATCGCCATGTTTTCTGCGCGACAGCGCGGCGCTTGGCGGACTCCTACTGCGCATCCCCTGCCAACCGCTGCGCCCGACAGTCTTCGAGACAACGGCGCTGCCCGCTCGATGACTGGTTCTCATCGCTCAACCATGCCTCGAACGCCCGTGCCAGGGACGGCCACTCCGTATCGATGATCGAATACCAGGCCGTATCACGGTTCTGGCCCTTCACCACCATGTGCTGCCTGAACACGCCTTCGAAGGTGAAGCCGAACCGCTGCGCGGCGCGCCGGGACCGGTCGTTCGCGGCGTTGCACTTCCATTCCAGCCGCCGGTTGCCCATCGCGAAGGCTTGCCGGGCCAGCAGGTACACTGCCTCGGTACCTTTGGGCGTACGCTGCATGGCGGCACCGAACGCGACGTGGCCGATCTCGATCCGGCCTTGCTCCGGGACGATGGACATCAGGCTCAGCTGACCTTGCACCTGGCCGGTACTGCGCTCGATTACCGCGTAGAACAGTGGGTCGTGGCTCGCGGCGTTGCCGCGCAGCCAATGCTCGAAGAGGTCCCTGTCCGCGAACGGGCCATAGGGCAGGTAGGCCCACAAGGCAGGGTCCGACGCAGGCCCTTGCAGTGCAGACCACAGGCCATCGCCGTGACGCGCTGCATCCAGAGGCTCCAGGCGAACGAAGCGACCGTCCAGCGGTTCGGCCGGTGGACAGGTGGCGGGGTGCCAATCCAGCGAAGGGGTCATGCTCATCTCCAAGGTTCACAGCCTCTGACGGAACTGAATGAAGCCGGATTGCTCGGCCACCCGCTGGTACAGCGCGATGGCCGTGGTGTTGGTCTCGTGCGTGAGCCAGTGCACCTTGGCGCAGCCGGCGGCGCGCGCCGCGTCCCCGACCTGTGCGATCAGGCGACGGCCGATGCCCAGGCCACGCTGCGTGCGTGTCACGTACAAATCTTGAAGGTAGCAGGCATTGTCGAGGCTCCAGTTGGAACGGTGGTAAATCCACTGGACCAGGCCGACGGCCTCCCCGTCGAGCCAGGCCAAGGCTGCATGGGTCGGCTCGGCCGGGTCGAGGAAGCGCTGCCAGGTGACCGCGCTGACGTCATCGGTCAGTGCTGTCTCGTAGAAGGCCAGATAAGCGGTCCACAAAGGGAGCCAGGCGGCGTGGTCGGCTTCGGTTACCGGGCGCAGGATCAGGTCGGTCATGTCGGCTCCTTCAAGGTTGGCGCATCAGCGCAGCGAGTGAGTGGTCCTGCGGATCAAGGCTGGCCGCCAGGCTGGCGCGAACGCCTTCGATATCGGCTGGCGAGCGGTTCTGGCTCAGTTTGCGTGCCCCCTGCAGGCGGCGTATCGAAAAGCGAAACCCGACGATCGCGCGCAGCATGCCGGCGAGGTAATCCTCGGGTGCGTCGCTGACTTTCCAGGGGCTGGCTTTGTCCTGTTCGTGCAGCTCGGTGAGGCGGGTGACGATCGCCAACAGGCTCGGTGCATCTTGAACGACTTCGACCGTCCCGTAGGCGTGAACCGCCAGGTAGTTCCATGTTGGTACCGTGCGCGGATCTTGGGCCTTGCTCGGATAGTACGTGGGGCTGACGTAGGCGTCGGCCCCCGCGAAGATGAGGAGGGCTTCGCCACCTTGGGCCAGGTCCTGCCATTGGCGATTGGCGCGTGCGAGGTGACCGTAGACCGCGCCCCGCTCACCCTCGTCGACATCGACGACCACCGGCAAATGGGTCGCCAGCAAGCCCTGCTCGCCGTGTGTGACCAGAAGGGCCAATCGAGTCTCACGCATGAGGCCGTGAAGGCGGTCGACGTCGTGGTCCTGGTGGGGGCGAGCGGTATACATGGCGGCACTCCTTGCGGGAAAGCCATCATCCTAGGCAGGCTATTGGTGCTGCGTAAGAGCCATTGAGCGTTCACTTGAAGGATCCAATTCGTGCCTGCACCGTCCGTTTCTCTTCCGTTCGACCCGGCTGGCATCGTGTTCGAAAGCCGCCATGCGCTGGGACGACAGCTGTACCAGGCGTTACGCCAACGCATCCTGAACGGACGCCTGGGTACAGGCACACGCCTGCCAGCTTCGCGCGCCCTGGCTGACGTGCTCGGCGTGTCACGCAACACCGTGATCCGCGCGTACGATCAGCTGTATGCCGAAGGCTTCATCATCAGCCGGGTCGGAGACGGCACTTACGTCAATGAGCTGTGTCCGTTGTCCACAGGTTCATCCACAGAGTTTTCCCCTGGGATATCAACAGCCTTATCCACAAATTCAGCCATGAGGGCTGTTCATGCATCCAGTCAACCCGGTCTCACGGACGCGCTGGAACACCTGTCATCGCATGCGCTGACCCTGCCGCCTGGTACGTCACCCAGGGCCTTTCGCGTGGGTGTACCGGCCTTCGACCTGTTCCCTTTCAAGGTATGGAGTGCCTTGCAGGCAGGCTTCTGGCGCCGTCCTGATCCAGCACTGCTCGGCTACGGCGACCCGGCAGGCGACCCGGGGTTGCGAGACCTGATCGCAGCCTACCTGCGCGGGTCAAGAGGCCTCAATTGCACGGCTGATCAAATCCTGATCACCCAGGGTGCGCAGGAGGCCATCAACCTTTGTGCACAATTACTCCTTCCTCATCGAGGATGTGTGGCTGTGGAAAACCCAGGCTACCGCGCCGCAGGACAGGCATTCGCGGCCAATGGGGCTCACGTGGTGGGCGTGCCTGTGGATAACGAAGGGCTGTGCGTGGAGCGTCTGCCGATGTGGGAGCACTGTCGCGCCGTCTATATCACGCCTGCACATCAGTACCCTACGGGCGTGACCATGAGCCTGTCCCGGCGTCTGGCGTTGCTGGACTGGGCCGAGCGAACCGGTGGGTGGGTGATCGAAGACGATTACGATGGCGAATACCGTTACAGCGGTGCGCCTCTGGCCCCCCTGGCAGCCTTGGATCGCCAGCAGCGCGTCGTCTACATCGGTACGTTCGGCAAGATCGCCTTCCCGGCCCTGCGATTGGGCTACCTGGTGCTGCCGCCTCGGCTGGTCGCACCGTTCGTCCAGCGTCGCGCGCTGGCGGTCCGTCATTCGGAGATCGGCACGCAGCAGGTGATGGCGCGGTTCATCGCCGACGGGCACTTCCAGCGCCATATTCGCCGCATGCGCCGTGCCGCGCTGTCTCGGCGTGACGTGCTGAAGGCTGGCTGGCCAACCGACATCCCGGGGCTCGCCGCCATGCCGGCCGTGGTGGCAGGTCTGCACGTGAAGGTCGATGTCGAAAGCCTGGCGCTCGAGCAGGCCTTGGTCGAGTCGGCACGCACGGCCGGGGTCGAGATCAATCCATTGAGCGGCTACTGGACCGGTCCGGTGGAGACCGCCGAGGACCGGCCGACCGGATTGGTCCTGGGGTTCGCCGCCGTGCCGGAGCCGGCCATCGCCGATGCGACGATGCGACTGCGCAAGGCCTGGCGCGCCTGGCGCGCACCCGGACCGCAGACCTAAAAAAAGGGCCCGGAGCGCTAGGCTCGGGCCCTCAAAGGTTGAGAGGTGTCTAGTCCCTCGACCTGGTGAGCGGTACTGCGTCGGTTACGCCTTCAGTGGAACCAGACGGGGTGCGATCATGTTTTCCGGACGCAGGATGTCGTCGAGCATCGCGTCGTCCAGCAGGCCTTCCTCGCGAACCAGTTCCAGCACGCCGCGCCCGGTTTCCAGGGCGACACGGGCGATACGGGTGGAGTTCTCGTAGCCGATATAGGGGTTCAGGGCGGTGACCAGGCCGATCGAGTGCTCGACCAGTTCACGGCAGCGCTGCTCGTTGGCGGTGATGCCGACCACGCAGTGCTCGCGCAGCATGTCCATGGCGCGTTGCAGCAGGCGGATCGAGTCGAAGATCTTGTAGGCGATCAGCGGCTCCATGACGTTGAGCTGCAGCTGGCCACCTTCGGCGGCGACGGTCAGCGCCAGGTCGTTGCCCATGATGGCGAAGGCCACCTGGTTGACGGCTTCGGGGATCACCGGGTTGACCTTGCCAGGCATGATCGAGCTGCCGGGTTGACGCGCTGGCAGGTTGATCTCGTTGATGCCGGTCCGTGGGCCGCTGGAGAGCAGGCGCAGGTCGTTGCAGATCTTCGACAGCTTGACTGCGGTACGCTTGAGCATGCCGGAGAACAGCACGAAGGCGCCCATGTCGGAGGTCGCTTCGATCAGGTCGGCCGCCGGCACCAGCGGCTGGCCGCTGATCAGCGCCAGGCGCTGCACGGCCAGGGCCTGGTAGCCCGGGTCGGCGTTGATGCCGGTGCCGATGGCGGTACCGCCCAGGTTGACTTCGGTCAGCAGCTCCGGTGCCAGGCTGCGCAGACGGTTGAGGTCTTCGGTCAGCGTGGTGGCGAAGGCGCGGAATTCCTGGCCGAGGGTCATCGGCACGGCATCCTGCAACTGGGTACGGCCCATCTTCAGTACGTGGTCGAATTCTTGGCCCTTGGCAGCGAAGGCCTGGATCAGGCTGTCGAGGCTGGCCAGCAGGGTGTCATGACCCAGCAGCAGGCCCAGGCGAATGGCGGTCGGGTAGGCGTCGTTGGTCGACTGCGCCATGTTCACGTCGTTGTTCGGGTGCAGGTACTGGTATTCGCCTTTCTGGCGACCCATGACCTCCAGCGCGATGTTGGCGATGACCTCGTTGGCGTTCATGTTGGTCGAGGTACCGGCGCCGCCCTGGATCATGTCGACCACGAACTGCTCGTGGTAGTCGCCACGGATCAGCCGTGCGCAAGCTTCGCTGATGGCGGCGTGCTTGGCATCGCTCAGGTGGCCCAGCTCACGGTTCGCATCGGCTGCAGCCTGCTTGACCATCGCCAGGCCCACGACCAGCTTCGGGTAGTGCGACAGGGGAACGCCGGACAGGTGGAAGTTGTTGGTGGCGCGAAGCGTCTGGATGCCGTAGTACGCATCGGCAGGGACTTCGAGGGTACCAAGCAGGTCTTTTTCGACACGGAACGATGCAGCGGAGGACATGATAGAGATCATCTCGAGTTTGGCCCGGCACACGCCGGAATGCAGGCAATGCTAGGGATTCGTAGGTTTGCCGGCCAATGCTGTTGCACGCTAACCTATGCACAAACGGCATAACGATCGATGTGACGCCGATGTGTGTTCGAGCGTGTTCCATATCGGTGCAGACGGAGCGTGGTGAATGAACCTGGAAAGCAAGTGGCTTGAGGACTTCAGTGCCTTGGCGGCGACGCGAAGCTTTTCGCAAGCGGCGGAAAAGCGCTTTGTCACCCAGCCGGCGTTCAGCCGACGCATCCGCAGCCTCGAGGCTGCCTTGGGGCTGACGCTGGTCAATCGCTCCAGGACGCCCATCGAGCTGACCGAGGCCGGCCAGCTGTTTCTGGTGACGGCACGCACGGTGGTCGACCAGTTGAGCGAAGTCGTCCGCCATCTTCATCACCTTGAGGGCGGGCAGGGTGAAGTGGTGCAGATTGCGGCGGCGCACTCGCTGGCCCTGGGGTTTTTCCCCCGTTGGGTGGCGCAATTGCGCAACGAGGGACTGAACATCGCCACACGCCTGGTGGCCACGAACGTCGGCGAGGCCGTGCATGCGCTGCGCGAAGGCGGTTGTGACCTGATGCTGGCGTTCTACGACCCCGACGCCGCGCTGCAGATGGATGCCGAGATATTCCCCTCGCTGCACATGGGGACGACCGAGATGCTGCCTGTCTGCGCCGTCAATGCCGAAGGCCGGCCACTGTTCGATCTGGAAGGCGACAGCAGCGTCCCGTTGCTTGCCTACAGTGCCGGCGCCTTTCTCGGACGCTCGGTGAGCCTGTTGCTGCGCCAACGCAAGTTGCGCTACACCACCGTCTACGAGACAGCGATGGCCGACAGCCTCAAGAGCATGGCGCTGGAAGGGCTGGGCATCGCCTGGGTGCCGCGTCTGTCGGTGCGCGCCGAGCTCGAGCGCGGCGAGTTGGCCATCTGCGGCACGGCACATTGGCACGTGCCGCTGGAAATTCGCCTGTACCGCTGTGCGCTGGTGCGCAAGGCCAATGTCCGCCTGCTCTGGCGCAAGCTGGAATCGTCCAGCGCGCAAGCGGAAGGCTCAACGCTCTGAATTCGCCTTCAGGTAATCGACGATATTGGCCCGGTTGGCGTCGCTGTAGCGGTAGCAGTGGGAGCGTACCGGTGAGCGCGGATGCGTATAGGTCTCGCACATCCAGCCATTGAATCTGACCTCGGCATCCTCGTGGGTGGCTGAAAGCAGGTGTCCGATCTCATGCGCTGGGGCGGCATAGGTGTCGAGCGAAGCGATCGCGGTCGTGCCTTTAAAAGCTGCGAGGCCGGCGTTGTAATTCAGACCAGAGCGGTCATACACGCCGCGTGTCAGCAGCAGGTGCTTGCGCATGAACGAGAAGGGCTGGGCTTCGGGCACGTAGCGGATTTGCTCGGTAAACCGCTGGAGTATTTCCGTTGAAGGCAGTGGGGCATAGTCGATATCGGTGATGCCCGGCACATTGCGCCGGAAAACCAAATCGACCGGATGTTCGGTAAACCAGCGCATTTCATCCAGCCAGTGCTTGAAGTAGTCGGCGCGCACGGTCGCCTCGTCGAGGCCGGCCAGTTCGTCATGCAGGTAGACCGTGACGACCAGCGCGCGTGCCGCGACCGCTGATGGCAGGTACAAGGAACAGAGCAGGGCGAGCAGCAAAGCAATGGGGGCAAAGGGGCGCATGGCGTGTCCTCGTGCAGGAAGGGGGGACGTCGACGGTAGAAAAGCCGTCGCTGCACTGGCATCGGGAAAACGTTCGGCCGCGGCCACATTGCCCTGTGAGCGCAGCGTTGACCGACGGGGGTGGGCGGGCCCTTGGGCGTTACGCTATACTCCCGCGCCTTCGACTCACCGGTCGATTCAGAATCCGTATGACGAGCCACGCCGGTCACCGCGCGTGGCTCGTTGCTTTTGGCGCGCCGCAGGGCGCTTGCAGGAGAGGCACGACGATGAGTGCACTGGTTGGCGTGATCATGGGCTCCAAGTCCGATTGGTCCACCCTTAGCCACACCGCCGATATGCTGGAACGGCTCGGCATCCCCTACGAGGTGAAGGTGGTCTCCGCCCATCGCACCCCGGACCTGTTGTTCCAGTATGCCGAGGAGGCCGACGGCCGCGGCATCGAGGTGATCATCGCCGGTGCTGGCGGTGCGGCCCACCTGCCCGGCATGTGCGCTGCCAAGACCCACCTGCCGGTGCTGGGCGTGCCGGTGCAATCGTCCATGCTGTCGGGCGTCGACTCGCTGCTGTCGATCGTGCAGATGCCCGCCGGCGTGCCGGTCGCCACCCTGGCCATCGGCAAGGCCGGTGCCGTCAATGCCGCGTTGCTGTCGGCGAGCATCCTGGGCGCCCGCTACCCCGAGTATCACGCAGCGCTCAAGCAGTTCCGCAGCGAGCAGACCGAAACCGTCCTGGACAATCCGGACCCGCGTCAGGCCTGAGGCTATTCCCATGAAGATCGGTGTAATCGGTGGCGGCCAGTTGGGTCGCATGCTGGCCCTGGCGGGAACGCCGCTGGGCCTGGAGTTCACCTTCCTCGACCCGGCCGTCGACGCCTGTGCCGCGCCCCTGGGCCAGCACCTGCTGGCCGGCTATGACGACCCGGCCGCGCTGCGTCGTCTGGCTGATGAAGTCGACCTGGTGACCTTCGAGTTCGAAAGCGTGCCGGCCGAGACGGTCGCGTTCCTCTCGCAGTTCGTGCCGGTCTATCCGGGCGCCGAGGCGCTGCGCATCGCCCGTGATCGTCTGTTCGAGAAAAGCCTGTTCCGCGACCTGGGGATCCCGACCCCGGCGTTCGCCGACATCCATTCGCAGGCCGACCTCGAGGCGGCGGTGACCAGCATCGGCCTGCCGGCGGTGCTCAAGACCCGCACGCTGGGCTACGACGGCAAGGGTCAGAAGGTCCTGCGCAGCGCACAGGACGTCGTCGGGACCTTCGCCGAGCTCGGATCGGTGCCGTGCCTGCTCGAAGGCTTCGTGCCGTTCACTGGCGAAGTGTCGCTGATCGCCGTGCGTGCCCGCGATGGCGAGACGCGCTTCTACCCGCTGGTTCACAACACCCACGACAGCGGCATCCTGCGCCTGTCGGTGGCCAGCCAGGCGCACCCCTTGCAGGGTCTGGCCGAAGACTATGTCGGCCGGGTCCTGAAGGCGCTGGACTACGTCGGCGTGATGGCCTTCGAATTCTTCGAAGTCGACGGCGGCCTCAAGGCCAACGAGATCGCGCCACGCGTGCACAACTCCGGCCACTGGACCATCGAAGGGGCCGAGAGCAGCCAGTTCGAGAACCACCTGCGTGCCATCGCCGGTCTGCCCCTGGGTTCGACCGCCAAGGTCGGCGAAAGCGCCATGCTCAACTTCATCGGCGAAGTGCCTCCGGTGGCGAGCGTCGTGTCGATCGAGGGCTGCCATGTGCACCACTACGGCAAGGCCTTCAAGGCCGGTCGCAAGGTGGGTCACGCCACGCTGCGCTGTGCTGACCTGCCGACCCTGCGGGCCCGCATCGCCGACGTCGAAGCGTTGATCGCCGGCTGAGGGAACCTCCGCGCCCCGCGCGCCCTCTGAAGTGGCACACGCCCATTGTCTTGGTGGGCCTTTCATGTCACTTCAGAGGGATTCTTCATGGGTATCATCGGCACCATCTTCATCGGCCTCATCGTCGGCCTGCTGGCACGCTTCCTGAAACCTGGCGACGACAGCATGGGCTGGATCATGACCATCCTGCTAGGCATCGCCGGTTCGCTGGTCGCCACCTACGGTGGTCAGGCGCTGGGCATCTACCAGGCAGGCCAGGCCGCCGGCTTCTTCGGTGCACTGATCGGCGCCATCGTCTTGCTGGTCATCTACGGTTTCATCAAGAAGCGTTGATTGCAGGCTAGAATGCGCGGCAATCATCTGGGTTGCCGAGCATTCTCCATGCGTGCCTTGTTTCTCCTCCCGCTTGTCCTGGCCAGTACCCTGGCCCATGCCGAACTGCCTGAAACCGACTGGCTCGCGCTGATGCCGCGCTCCGATCAGAAGGCACTCGAGCAGATGCCCGACATCGACCACAACTCACCCGAAGCCCTGGGCACCTTCACCGACAAAGGTGGCCTCAAGCAGGGCAAGGGTCTGCCGGCGGTCATGTACTCGACCAAGACCGTGCCTGCGCTCGATGGCAAGTCCATCCGTCTGGGTGGCTATCCCGTGCCGCTCGAGAGCGATGCCAAGGGCAACAGCACCTTGTTCTTCCTCGTGCCATACCCTGGCGCGTGCATCCATGTCCCACCGCCGCCGCCCAACCAGCTGGTGCTGGTGCGCTACCCCAAGGGCCTGAAGCTCGACGACATCTACACGCCACTGTGGGTCAGCGGGACGCTCAAGGTCGAGAAGGTCAGCAACGACCTGGCCGATGCGGCCTATGCGCTGGACGCCAGCCAGGTGCGCGTGGTCGAAGACGCGGACCTGTAGAGGCCCGCGAGGCAGGCCATACCCACCCAGGTCGATGGCGTCACAGTGCGTCGCAGAGGAAGCGCACGCTCAGCACATGTTGCTGGCCGGGCGCCAGGGTCACGGTGTCATCCCAGGCATTGGCCGTCTCGATGCACAGCATGCCTTGCCAGCCCTCGGCGGCCATGTCCGGCAGCGCGCATGCGCGCTCGGTCCAGGGATTCCAGATCACCGCCGAGCGTGAGCCCGTGGTGTGCAGGCTGAGACGACGCTTCCAGGTTGGATCGACGATCGCCAGGCGATCAGGGGCGTCGAGGTAGATGCGGTCGGTTTCGCCGACGAAGGTCAAGGCACCCTGCTGCCGACGGGTCTCCCAGTCGGCCAGGGTTTCCACGTAGTCCAGGCCGTCGACGCCTTCGACGCGGACCTGGCGCACGTCGCTGACGGCCAGGTAGCTGTGCAGCGCCTGGCTGAAGGTGACGTCGTCCTGGCCGAGGTTGTGGCTGGTCAAGGTCAGGCGCAGGTCGTGCGCTAGGTCGACGGTCAAGGTCAGCCGCATCGGGTGCGGCCACCCCGGCAGCTCGCCCTCGGCCTGGGGCAGGTGCAGCGTCATGCGCACACCGCTCTCGGTCGCCTCGATCCCCGCCGACTGCCACTCACGGGTGCGTGCCAGGCCATGGGCAGGCGCCTCGGTGCCGTGGTACATCGCCTGGACGGCCTGGGGGTTGCGCTGCAGGTTGCCAAACCAGGGCCAGCACACCGGGACACCGCCGCGCACCGATTTGCCCGTGTGGAACAGGGCTTCTTCGCTCAGCCACACCACCGGCGGCTGATCGCCCTGCCGATAGCGCAGGACTTGAGCGCCCTGGCGGGCGATCACCAGTTCGGCGCTGTCGGTGGTGATGCGCCAGCAATCGAGGTCGCCGAGCCGCAGGGTGTCGACCGTGTGATCCATCATGTACAAGCCTCATTGAATGATGCGAAGCCGGACCCGGCTGCGTGACCGATGCCTAGCGACGCGGGACGGAACGTGTGCGCCCGCTGCCATCGATGGCGACGAAGACGAAGACCGCTTCGGTCACCTTGCGCCATTCGCTGGACAACGGATCGTCGCTCCACACTTCGACCATCATGCGGATCGAGCTGCGCCCGATGTCCTGGGTCTGGGTGTAGAACGACAGCTGCGCGCCCACGGCGACCGGCACCAGAAACGCCATGCGGTCGATCGCCACGGTGGCGACCCGGCCACCGGCGACCCGGCTGGCCATCGCCGTGCCCGCCAGGTCCATCTGGGCGACCAGCCAACCGCCGAAGATGTCGCCGAAGCCGTTGGTTTCGCGCGGCAGCGCGGTGATCTGCAAGGCCAGGTCGCCTTGCGGGATAGGATCTTCTTGTTCGAGTTCAATCATGCGAGGGGCCTCTGACCCGTGACGCTTCGTTTGGTGGCGCTTGGACGGGCACGGTGGGAAACGGTTCAGCCAAGGCGCTTACTCTACGCTGATTTGCGGGATTGGGGGGAGGGCTGAGTGGCGAGCTACAAGCTGCAAGTTACAAGCTACAAGCTACAAGCTAGAAGCTAGAAGCGGACGGTAGTGCGGTGTGTCAGGTGTTGACAGGTTGTCAAGGCGGCGCTGACGCTCTGACTTGCAGCTTGCAGCTTGCAGCTTGCAGCTTGCAGCTTGCAGCTTGCAGCTTGCAGCTTGCAGCTTGCAGCTTGCAGCTTGCAGCTTGCAGCTTGCAGCTTGCAGCTTGCAGCTTGCAGCTTGCAGCGCGTTTGCTATGGTGACCGACCCGCCAGGCGCCGCGGAACGCGCGGCGTGCATGACCTCGACCGAGAACGACAATGACATCCGTGCCAGGCAGTACCGAACACCCCCCACGCCCGCTTACCCGCAGTGACTACAAGACCCTGTCGCTGTCGGCCCTGGGTGGCGCGCTGGAGTTCTACGACTTCATCATCTTCGTGTTCTTCGCCACGGTGGTCGGCAAGCTGTTCTTCCCCCCGGACATGCCCGAATGGCTACGCCTGATGCAGACCTTCGGCATCTTCGCCGCCGGGTACCTGGCCCGGCCGCTGGGCGGCATCGTCATGGCGCACTTCGGCGACCTGCTCGGGCGCAAGAAGATGTTCACCCTGAGCATCCTGATGATGGCCTTGCCGACGCTGGTGATGGGCCTGCTGCCCACCTACGCGCAGATCGGCCTGCTGGCGCCAGTCCTGCTGCTGTTGATGCGCGTGGTGCAGGGGGCGGCGATCGGCGGTGAAGTGCCCGGCGCCTGGGTGTTCGTCTCCGAGCATGTCCCGGTGCGCAATACCGGCTACGCCTGCGGCACCCTGACCGCCGGCCTGACCGCCGGCATCCTGCTCGGCTCGCTGGTGGCAACCCTGATCAACAGCCTCTATACCCCGGTCCAGGTCGCCGACTATGCCTGGCGTATCCCGTTCCTGCTGGGCGGTGTGTTCGGCCTGTTCTCGGTCTACCTGCGCCGCTGGCTGCACGAAACCCCGGTGTTCGCCGAAATGCAGACACGCAAGGCGCTGGCCGCCGAGCTGCCGCTGCGTACCGTGCTGCGTGACCACCGCACGGCGGTGGTGCTGTCGATGCTGCTGACCTGGCTGCTGTCGGCCGGCATCGTGGTGGTGATCCTGATGACGCCGGCCCTGCTGCAGACGTTCTACCACGTCAGCCCCACCGATGCGCTCAAGGCCAACAGCCTGGCGATCGTGCTGCTCAGCGTGGGCTGCATCGGCACCGGCTGGCTGTGCGACCGCTTCGGCGCCGGGCGTGTGCTGGTCATCGGCAGCCTGCTGCTGCTGGCCAGTTCCTGGACCTTCTACCACAGCCTGGCCACGCGGCCGGAGTGGCTGTTCGGGCTGTACGCCATGACCGGCCTGTGCGTCGGTGTGATCGGCGCCGTGCCCTTCGTCATGGTCAAGGCGTTCCCGGCGGTGGTGCGCTTCACCGGCTTGTCGTTCTCCTACAACGTGGCCTATGCCGTCTTCGGCGGCCTGACGCCGATGGCGGTCACTGCGCTGCTCACGTTCAGCCCGATGGCACCGGCGTATTACGTGGCGGGCCTGTGCGGGCTGGGCCTGTCGATCGGGCTCTACCTGATGCGCCGTCAGCGCTGAGTCGATGCAGCGCGCGAGGCCCACGAAGGCCTCGCACCCCTCCGGCGGCCTATCGCGCTCGCCATGCTGGCCTTTCATCCAATTGTCACATTGTGGTCATAGAGTCTTCATGCGGCCTGCAGATACTTGGGCCCGATCCATCCAGCACCCCACCTATTCCTGCTAGGAGCAAGGCATGAAACTGAAGCGTTTGATGGCGGCCCTGACATTCGCTGCCGCTGGCGTCGCCACTGCCAACGCGGTTGCCGCTGTCGATCCTGCGATCCCGACCTACACCAAGACCACCGGTGTGTCGGGCAACCTCTCCAGCGTCGGTTCCGACACCCTCGCGAACCTGATGACCCTGTGGGCCGAGGCCTACAAGAAGGAATACCCGAACGTCAACATCCAGATCCAGGCCGCAGGCTCCTCCACCGCGCCACCCGCGCTGACCGAAGGCACCGCCAACCTCGGCCCGATGAGCCGCAAGATGAAGGACGTCGAGCTGCAGGCGTTCGAGCAGAAGTACGGCTACAAGCCCACCGCCATCCCGGTGGCCGTCGACGCCCTGGCCGTGTTCGTGCACAAGGACAACCCGATCAAGGGCCTGACCATGGCGCAAGTCGATGCGATCTTCTCCTCCACCCGCCTGTGCGGCGCCAAGAGCGACGTCAAGACCTGGGGTGATCTGGGCGTGACCGGCGACCTGGCCAACAAGCCGGTGCAACTGTTCGGCCGCAACTCGGTGTCCGGCACCTACGGCTACTTCAAGGAAGAAGCCCTGTGCAAAGGCGACTTCAAGCCCAACGTCAACGAGCAGCCGGGTTCGGCCTCGGTGGTGCAGTCGATCAGCAGCTCGCTGAACGGCATCGGCTACTCGGGCATCGGCTACAAGACGGCCAGTGTCAAGACCGTGCCCCTGGCCAAGAAGGAGGGTGGCGAGTTCGTCGAAGACAACGAGACCAACGCCCTGAACGGTAAGTACCCGCTGTCGCGCTTCCTCTACGTCTACGTCAACAAGGCGCCGAACAAGCCGCTGGCACCGCTGGAGGCCGAGTTCGTCAAGCTGGTGCTGTCCCAGGCCGGCCAGCAGGTCGTGGTCAAGGACGGCTACATCCCGCTGCCGTCCAAGGTGGTCGACAAGACCTTGGCTGACCTGGGCCTGTCCCACGCCGGCAACGTCGCCAAGCAGTGATGTGAGCGGAAGGGGTCGGCTGCCGGCCCCTTCCACGACTTTCCAGTCCGACGCCAGGCTCCCTGCGCGGCGGGCTTTCTTGCGTCAACGCGCTGTCATGTTTTTGTCATACGGGACCGCTAGGGTGTGCGCATGAATGATCTGGCCAACTCCACCATGACCCAAAATTCTCCTCCCGTGCGGATTGATTTCAATACGCCCGAGCTGCAACGCAAGCGCCGTCTGCGCGCCCTCAAGGACCGCCTGACGCGCTGGTACGTGCTGGTCGGCGGGCTCGCCGTGCTGGCGGCCATCACCTTGATCTTCTTCTACCTGGCCTACGTGGTGCTGCCCCTGTTCCAGGGCGCCGAGCTGACCAGCAAGAAGGCCCTGACGCCGACCTGGCTGCAACAGGACGCTGGCAAGCCGCTGATGATCGCCCTCGAAGAGCAGAACCTGGTGGGGATGCGGGTCTCCGACCAGGGCCAGGTGGTGTTCTTCGACACCAAGACCGGCGAGGCGCTCAAGCGCGTGGACCTGCCCCTGCCGGCTGGCACCCAGGTCACCTCCATCGGTGCCGACCAGCCGGGCAGCCCGCTGGTGGTACTCGGTCTGTCCAATGGCCAGGCGCTGGTGTTCAACCACAGCTACAAGATCACCTACCCGGACAACAAGAAGACCATCGACTCGCTGGTCGGCTACCCCTATGGCGAGACGCCGTTCACCCTGGACGAGCAGGGCCGTGCCCTGGACCACGTCAGTCTGAACGTCAACGGCGAGACTCTGGTCGTGGCCGGCTCCACCGGCGCGCACCTGCAGGTGCTGTCGCTGACCCGCGAAGAGAACATGATGACCGGCGAGGTCAGCACCGAGCAGGCCCGTATCGACCTGCCGCAAATGGCCGAAGCAGTCAAGGCGCTGTACGTCGACCCGCGTCAGCAGTGGCTGTACGTGCTCAACGGCCGGGCCAACGCCGACGTCTTCAGCCTGCGTGACAAGAGCCTCAATGGCCGTTACAAGCTGCTCGAGGACGGCAACGCCGAAATCACCGCCAGCACCCAGCTGGTCGGCGGCATCTCGCTGATCCTCGGCGATTCCAAGGGTGGCCTGGCCCAGTGGTTCATGGCCCGTGACCCGGATGGCGAGCAGCGCTTCAAGCAGATCCGTACCTTCCAGATGGGCAGCGCCCCGGTCGTGCAGATCGATGCCGAAGAGCGTCGCAAGGGCTTCGTCGCCCTCGACAGCGCCGGCCAGCTCGGCGTCTTCCACAGCACCGCCCACCGTACCCTGCTGGTCGAGCCGGTGGCCGACGGCGCGGGCATCCTGGCGCTCTCGCCACGGGCCAACCGCCTCCTGATCGAACAAGGCGGCAAGCTGCTGCCGCTGAGCCTGCGCAACCCGCACCCGGAAGTCTCGATGAGCGCGCTGTGGGGCAAGGTCTGGTACGAGAACTACGACGAGCCCAAGTACGTCTGGCAGTCGACCGCGTCCAACACCGACTTCGAGCCCAAGCTCAGCCTCTCGCCCCTGACCTTCGGTACCCTCAAGGCCGCCTTCTACGCGATGATCCTGGCGGCACCGCTGGCCATCGCCGCCGCCATCTACACCGCCTACTTCATGGCGCCGGGCATGCGCCGCAAGGTCAAGCCGGTGATCGAGCTGATGGAGGCGATGCCGACGGTGATCCTGGGCTTCTTCGCCGGCCTGTTCCTGGCGCCTTACCTCGAGGGCCACCTGCCCGGTGTATTCAGCCTGTTCCTGATGCTACCGATCGGCATCCTGCTGGCCGGGTTCATCTGGAGTCGCTTGCCCGAGTCGTTGCGCCTGCGTGTCCCGGATGGCTGGGAAGCGGCGATCCTGATCCCGGTGATCCTCTTCACCGGCTGGCTGGCGCTGTCCATGAGCCCGTTCCTCGAGACCTGGTTCTTCGGTGGCGACATGCGCCTGTGGATCACCAACGACCTGGGAATCACCTACGACCAGCGCAATGCCCTGGTGGTCGGCATCGCCATGGGCTTTGCGGTCATCCCGAACATCTATTCGATCGCCGAGGATGCCGTGTTCAGCGTGCCACGCAGTCTGACCCTGGGCTCGCTGGCGCTGGGTGCCACGCCGTGGCAGACCTTGACCCGGGTGGTCATCCTGACCGCCAGCCCGGGGATCTTCTCGGCGCTGATGATCGGCATGGGCCGGGCGGTCGGGGAGACCATGATCGTGCTGATGGCCACCGGCAACACGCCGGTGATGGAGATGAACCTGTTCGAAGGCATGCGCACCCTGGCCGCCAACGTCGCGGTGGAGATGCCCGAGTCGGAAGTCGGCGGCAGTCACTACCGCGTGCTGTTCCTCGCCGCGTTGGTGCTGCTGATGTTCACCTTCGTGATGAACACCTTGGCCGAGCTGATTCGCCAGCGTCTGCGCAAGAAATACTCGTCGCTTTGATAGAAAGGTAGAGATCCGTGAAAAAGGATTCCCTCAAGGGCTGGTTCAAGAGCGGCGCTCCCGGCGTCTGGATCAGCGGTGGCGCCGTCGCCATCGCGGTGATCATGACCGTGGGCCTGCTGGCCGTGATCGCCGTGCGCGGCCTGGGCCACTTCTGGCCTGCCGACATCGTCCAGGCCACCTACAAGGTGCCGGGCCAGGCCGACCACGTGGTGATCGGCGAGGTGGTGCAGGCCGAAGAAGTCCCCCGTGCCCGACTCAAGGGGGCCGGGCTGCCGGTCCCGGACGAGGGGCCGGAGTTCATGACCCGCGAGCTGGTCAAGATCGGCAACCGCGACCTCAACGGCAACGACTTCAGCTGGGTCGTCGGCGAATGGCTGGTGGACCAGCAGAAGCCAGCCGACCTCATGGCCCTGGAGCGGCGCGAGTGGGGCAACTTCTACGGCTACCTGGTCAGCGTCAAGGAAGACGGCCGCGTGGTCGCCGAAGGAGCGGCCGCCTGGTCCGAACTGCAAAGCCGACTCAAGCGCGCCAGCCAGCTGGCCGACGAGCTGCAGACCCTCGAGAAGTCCGACATCGGCGCCATCAACCATGGCCTGGAGCGCCTGCGTCTGCAAGGCCGCAAGCTGGAGCTCGATGGCAAGCTCGACGCCGCCGCCCAGGCCGACCTGGACGCCGAGCGCGCCGAACTCAACAGCCGCTACCAGGCGATCGAAGAGCGGCTCGGTGCCCTGCACCGGGACTTCGCCCGCGACGCCCTGGTGGCCCGCGATGGCAACGGGCGCGAGGTGGAGATCAACCTGAGCAAGGTGGTGCACGCCTACCAGCCCAACGGCATGTCCACGCTGACCAAGCTGAGCACCTACTTCAGCAAGGTCTGGGAATTCTTGAGCGACGACCCGCGTGAGGCCAACACCGAGGGCGGCATCTTCCCGGCGATCTTCGGCACCGTGATGATGACCCTGATCATGGCGGTGATCGTGACCCCATTCGGCGTGCTGGCGGCCGTCTACCTGCGCGAGTACGCCCGCCAGGGCCCGGTCACACGCCTGATCCGCATCGCCGTGAACAACCTGGCCGGGGTACCGGCGATCGTCTACGGCGTGTTCGGTCTGGGCTTCTTCGTCTACGTGCTGGGCGGCTCCATCGACCGGCTGTTCTTCCCCGAAGCCCTCCCGGCACCGACCCTCGGCACACCGGGTCTGCTCTGGGCCTCGCTGACCCTGGCGCTGCTGGCCGTGCCGGTGGTGATCGTGGCCACCGAAGAAGGCCTGGCGCGTATCCCGCGTACGGTCCGTGAAGGCTCCCTGGCGCTGGGCGCGACCAAGGCCGAGACGCTGTGGAAGATCGTCCTGCCCATGGCCAGCCCGGCCATGATGACCGGCATGATCCTCGCCGTGGCCCGTGCCGCAGGCGAAGTGGCGCCGCTGATGCTGGTGGGCGTGGTGAAGCTGGCGCCGTCGCTGCCGCTCGATGGCAACTACCCGTACCTGCACCTGGACCAGAAGATCATGCACCTGGGCTTCCACATCTACGACGTCGGCTTCCAGAGCCCCAACGTCGAGGCGGCGCGTCCCCTGGTCTATGCCACGGCCCTGCTGCTGGTCCTGGTGATCGCCACCCTGAACCTGTCGGCGGTCTGGATTCGTAACCACCTGCGTGAAAAGTACAAGGCGCTCGATAGCTGAAGCATCGAGCCACACGCCACAAGCGGCGGGCAGTCGCCGCTTCTGCCTCAACGTGAAGTTCGCAGCGCGAAGCGTGCAGCGACAGACGGAGTAAGCACATGCAACACGACACGCATTCCCGCGGCATCGACATGAGTGCGCTGGGCCGCGACAAGCAAGGCCTGCGCCTGGCCGACGAGACGGTGGCCATCGAGGTTCCGGGCCTGAGCCTGTTCTACGGTGACAAGCAGGCCCTGTTCGATGTCGCGATGAACATCCCCAAGCAGCGCGTGACGGCCTTCATCGGCCCGTCCGGCTGCGGCAAGTCGACCTTGCTGCGTACCTTCAACCGGATGAACGATCTGGTCGACGGTTGCCGGGTCGAGGGCGCGATCAACCTGTACGGCCACAACATCTACCGCAAGGGCGAGGACGTTGCCGAGCTGCGCCGCCGAGTGGGCATGGTCTTCCAGAAGCCCAACCCGTTCCCCAAGACCATCTACGAGAACGTGGTCTACGGCTTGCGCATCCAGGGCATCAACAAGAAGCGTACCCTCGACGAAGCCGTCGAGTGGGCGCTCAAGGGCGCGGCGCTGTGGGACGAGGTCAAGGATCGCCTGCACGACTCGGCCCTGGGCCTGTCCGGTGGTCAGCAGCAGCGCCTGGTCATCGCTCGTACCATCGCCGTGGAGCCGGAAGTGCTGCTGCTCGACGAGCCCTGCTCGGCGCTGGACCCGATCTCCACGCTCAAGGTCGAGGAGCTGATCTACGAGCTCAAGTCCAAGTACACCATCGTCATCGTCACCCACAACATGCAGCAGGCCGCGCGCGTCTCCGACTACACCGCGTTCATGTACATGGGCAAGCTGGTAGAGTTCGGCGACACCGATACGCTGTTCACCAACCCGGCCAAGAAGCAGACCGAAGACTACATCACGGGGCGTTATGGCTAGTGGGGGGGGGCAAGCTGGGAGCTACAAGCTACAAGCTACAAGCTACAAGCTACAAGCTAGAAGCTAGAAGCTAGAAGCTAGAAGCTAGAAGCTAGAAGCTAGAAGCTTGCCACCCCACCCCTGATGCAGCACGTATGGCCCCCACGCACACCCTTGAAGCGTGAGGCGCGCGGCTTGCCGCTGGCAGCCTCTCGGCGGAGCGAACCATGATCAACAAAGAAAGCCTCACCCACCACATCTCCCAACAGTTCAACGCCGAGCTCGAAGAAGTGCGCAGCCACCTGCTGGCCATGGGTGGCCTGGTCGAGAAGCAGGTCAACGACGCGGTGACCGCGCTGATCGACGCCGACTCCGGCCTGGCCCAGCAAGTGCGCGAGGTCGACGGCCAGATCAACCAGATGGAGCGCAACATCGACGAAGAGTGCGTGCGCATCCTGGCGCGCCGTCAGCCAGCGGCCTCCGACCTGCGCCTGATCATCAGCATCTCCAAGTCGGTGATCGACCTGGAACGCATCGGCGACGAGTCGACCAAGATCGCCCGCCGGGCCATCCAGCTGTGTGAAGAGGGCGAGTCGCCACGGGGCTACGTCGAAGTCCGTCACATCGGCGACCAGGTGCGCAACATGGTGCGTGATGCACTGGACGCCTTCGCCCGCTTCGACGCCGACCTGGCCTTGTCCGTCGCCCAGTACGACAAGACCATCGACCGCGAGTACAAGACCGCGCTGCGCGAGCTGGTGACGTACATGATGGAAGACCCGCGCTCGATCTCACGGGTCCTGAGCGTGATCTGGGCGCTGCGCTCGCTGGAGCGGATCGGCGACCATGCGCGCAACATCGCCGAACTGGTGATCTACCTGGTACGCGGTACCGACGTGCGTCACCTGGGCCTCAAGCGCATGCAGGCCGAAGTGCAGGGCAGCGATGGCGGGTCGGCTAATGTTCCAGCGCCAGCGGACGATAACTAAGGTCTGTCCCGAGCACGAGCGTGCGCCTGCAGGCCACGTCGCTCGTTCAAGGTAATTGCCTGCGCAAGGAAGCCATCGACGCATCGCACCGGATGCTCCGGTGGCTTCCTTGCGCCTGGCCGGCCCTGGACACCCTCACGCCGTGCACGGCAGGTGGGACTCGTATCGCGTTCGACTTTGGCACATGGCCAGTCGTCAGCGGTATGCTAGCCAGGAGTCGAAAGGAGTGGCGATGAGTAAAGTCAAAGTGCTGGTCGTGGACGATGCCCCGTTCATCCGCGACCTGGTGAGAAAGTGCCTGCGCAATACCTTTGCAGGCGTCGCGGTCGAGGATGCGGTCAACGGGCGCAAGGCTCAGGTGCTGCTCACCCGCGAACGTTTCGACCTGGTGCTGTGCGACTGGGAGATGCCCGAGATGTCTGGTCTGGAGTTGCTGGCCTGGTGCCGTCAGCAACCCAGCATGGCCAGCATGCCGTTCATCATGGTGACCAGCCGGGGTGACAAGGAAAACGTCATCCAGGCCATCCAGGCTGGTGTGTCCGATTTCGTCGGCAAGCCCTTCACCAACGAACAGCTGTCGAGCAAGGTCAAGAAGGCCATGGCCAAGATCGGTCGGCTGGCCGACCTGGTCGCCAGCGCGCCCGTGCGCCCGGCGTCGACCGGCAACGACTCGCTGGCCGCCTTGACGTCAGGCCGCAGCGAAGTGCCTCGCCCGGCGGCTGCCAGCGCACCGGCACCGGCCGCTTTGCAGCGTGCGCCGACGGCGGCGCCTGCTGCCGTGTCGCCGCCGGGACCAGGCCGCGGGCAAGGTCAGCTGCGCCTGGCCGGTGGCGCCCAGCCTTGCGTGATCAAGGCCTTGAGTCTGAAGGAAGCCCTGCTGGTGGTTCGGCGTGGCGAGGTGTTGCCGCAGGTGCTCGAAAGCGCGGTGCTCGACTTGGAGCAGGGCGAGCAGGCCGAAACCGCACGGCTCAATGGCTACCTGCATGCCGTGGCCGCGCTGGAGCCTCGGCCTGAAAGCGACTGGTTGCAGCTGACCTTCAAGTTCGTCGACCAGGATGCCCAGAAGCTGGATTACCTGTCGCGGTTGATCGCGCGCGGGACAGCGCAGAAACACTTCACTCCGGGGGCCTGAGTCGGCGAGCGCTGCAAGGCACACCGGCTGTCGCGGTCTCCTGTGGGAGCAGGCTTGCCCGCGATGCAGGCGGCGCCTGGTCGGGCCCTATCGCTGGCAAGCCAGCTCCCACCCAGACCTATGCAGCCTGCCGAGGAAGCAAGCCTCCCACCCAGATCCATGCAGCCTGCCGAGCAAGCAAGCTGTAAGCATCCTGTGGGAGCAGGCTTGCCCGCGATAGCGTCCGGTCCGTCACCGCCTTCATCGCGGGCAGGCCCGCTCTCGCAAAGGGCGTACGTCGATCCGGCAGGGCAGCGATGCAGGCCGAACCGTGTGACCCCCGCAGTCACACTGACCAGACCCGTCTCGCGCCCCCAGAATGAGGACACGGCGGGACCTGCGATCAGTCCAGCAAGACCACCTTCGCCAGCACGATCTTCGGCCCTTTCATCTTTTTGATGATGATGCGCAGGCCTTCGACCTCCAGCACCTCTTCTTCTTCCGGCACGCGCTTGAGCGTCTCGTACACCAGGCCTGCCAGGGTCTCGGCCTCGATGTGGTCCAGGTCCACGCCCAGCAGACGCTCGACCTTGAACAGTGGCGTATCACCCCGCACCAGCAGCTTGCCGGGCTGGTAGGCGAGGATCCCGCGCTCGGTCTTGCGGTGTTCGTCCTGGATGTCGCCGACCAGCACCTCGAGCACGTCTTCCATGGTCAGGTAACCGATGACCTTGCCATCGGCTTCCTCGACCAGCACGAAGTGCGCGCCACCCTTGCGGAACTGTTCCAGCAACTGCGACAGCGGCATGTGCCGCGAGACGCGCTCCAGCGGGCGTGCCAGGTCTTCCAGGTCGATGGTCTCCGGCAGGTGGGCCAGGTCGGCCAGTTCGAGCAGCAGGTCCTTGATGTGCAGCAGGCCGGTGAACTCGCCTTTCTCGGCATCGTAGACCGGGTAGCGGCTGAACTTGTGCCGACGGAACATCGACAGGATCTCCTTGAGCGGCGCCTTGGCGTCGAGGCTGATCATGTCTTCGCGGGAGTTGGCCCAGTCGACCACCTCCAGCTCGCCCATCTCCACGGCCGAGGCCAGCACGCGCATGCCCTGGTCGCTGGGGTCCTGGCCACGACTGGAATGCAGGATCAGCTTGAGTTCTTCACGGCTGTAGTGATGCTCGTGGTGCGGCCCGGGCTCGCCCTGGCCGGCGATGCGCAGGATGCCGTTGGCGCTGGCGTTGAGCAGGTAGATGGCCGGGTACATCAGCCAGTAGAACAGGTACAGCGGCACTGCCGTCCACAGCGACAACAGCTCGGGTTTGCGGATGGCCCAGGACTTGGGTGCCAGCTCGCCGACCACGATGTGCAGGTAGGAAATCACGAAGAAGGCGACGAAGAACGAGATGGCCTTGATCAGTTCCGGTGTGTCCACCCCGGCGGCGGCCAACAGCGGTTCGAGCAGGTGCGCGAAGGCCGGCTCACCGACCCAGCCAAGGCCCAGGGACGCCAGGGTGATACCCAGCTGGCAGGCCGACAGATAGGCGTCGAGCTGGTGGTGAACCTTGCGCAGGATGTTACCGCGCCAGCCGTGCTGCTCGGCGATCGACTCCACGCGCGTGGCGCGCAGCTTGACCATGGCGAACTCGGCGGCGACGAAGAAGCCGTTGAGCAGGACCAGGAACAGCGCGAAAAGGATCATGCCGAAATCGGCGAACAGGGAGGTGAAGCTGATACCAGGGGAAGGGTCCATGATGGGGTTTTACGGGGTCCGTCGTGTCAGGGAAAGAAAGGGCAACCGGTGGCGTGTGCCACCGCGAGACAGCCAATGTAGCGGCTGGAGGCCCAAATGCAAAGGGCTGCCCTCAGACAGACGTCGCCGACAACACCTGGTTCAGCGGGAAGTGGCAGGTGAACGTGCTGCCATGCCCCATCACGCTGGTGATCTCCAGGCGCCCCCGGTGACGCAGCAGCACGTGCTTGACGATGGCCAGGCCCAGACCCGTACCGCCGGTGTTCGACGCACGGCTCGAGTCGACCCGGTAGAACCGCTCGGTCAGGCGGGGCAGGTGCTTGGCGTCGATGCCGATGCCGGTGTCCTGCACGCTCAGGTGCGCGCCCTGGGCATCGCGCCACCAGCGAATGCGGATCTGCCCGCCGTCGCGCGTGTACTTGACGGCATTGAAGATCAGGTTGGAGAACGCGCTGCGCAACTCTGCCTCGCTGCCCTTCAGGTGCACCCCTGGTTCGGCGTCGAGGGTGATCTGCTGACCGCGTTCCCCGGACAGCGCCGTGGCATCGCCCTGGATCGAGCGCAACAGGGGCTCGACACTGACCGGCTGGCTTTCGGACGGGTAGTCGGTGGCTTCGAGCTTGGCCAACAGCAGCAGGTCGTTGAGCAGGGTCTGCATGCGCTCACTCTGCTGGTGCATCTGCTGCAGGGCGCGCGTCCAGCGGGGGTTGATGCCCTCCACATTGTCCAGCAGGGTTTCCACATACCCCGTGATGACGGTCAACGGCGTGCGCAGCTCATGGGACACGTTGGCGACGAAATCCTTGCGCATCTGCTCGAGCTGGTGGATGCGGGTCACGTCGCGCACCAGCATCAGGTGCTCGTTGTTGCCATAGCGGGTGATGTGCAGCTGGACACGCAGGTGATCGTTCACCGGCGAGGGAATCTCCAGCGGTTCGAGGTAGTTCCCCTGCTCGAAGTATTCCTTGAACCGCGGATGGCGGACCAGGTTGGTCACGGGCTGCCCGCCGTCCTGCGGCGTCTTCAGGCCGAGCAGGGTTTCGGCGGCGCGGTTCCACCACTCCAGGTTGCCTTCGCTGTCGAGCATGATCACCGCGTCGCGCAGGGCGGCCGTCGACTCCTGGACCCGGTCGATGACCGCTTGCAGACGGCCACGAACGCGCTGATCGCGACGCTGCAGGTGGTAGATGCTGTCGAACACCTCGCCCCACAGGCCATAGCCATCGGGCGGTGCCTCGTCGGGCTGGTGGTTGCGCAACCAGTCGTGCAGGCGCAGCAGCTGCTTGAGGGTCCAGGCCAGGTAGAGCGCCAGGCCGATGGCCAGGCTCCAGCCATAGTGACCGCTGACCAGCCCGGCGACCAGGCACAGCGAGACCAGCAGGATCAGGTGGCGACTCAGGATGGTGTAGCAATTCTGGTTCAATTGCCGGTCCTTCGGAACAGGGGGAGGGCGGCGCGACGAACCGGTCGCACGCCGCTGGCGGGACGGTCAGCCTAGCATTTGGTGGAAAAACGATACCCCGTGCCGCGCACGGTCTGCACCAGGTTTTCGTAGGCTTCGCCCAAGGCCTTGCGCAGGCGCCGGATGTGCACGTCGACCGTGCGCTCCTCGACATAGACGTTGCCGCCCCAGACCTGGTCGAGCAATTGGCCCCGGGTGTAGGCGCGTTCCTGGTGGGTCATGAAGAACTGCAGCAGGCGGTACTCGGTCGGGCCCATCTCGGCAGGGCGTCCGTCGATGGTCACGCGGTGGCTGATCGGGTCGAGCAGCAGGCCACCGACCTCGATGGGCGCCTCGCCATCGCTGGGGCCCGCCCGGCGCAGCACGGCCTTCAGGCGCGCCACCAGTTCACGGGGCGAGAACGGCTTGGTGATGTAGTCGTCGGCGCCGACTTCGAGGCCCTGGATCTTGTTGTCTTCCTCGCCCTTGGCGGTGAGCATGATGATCGGGATGTCGCCGGTCAGTTCGTCGCGCTTGAGGCGCCGTGCCAGCTCGATCCCCGAAGTGCCGGGCAGCATCCAGTCGAGCAGAATCAGGTCCGGCTTGCGGTCGACGATGATCGCATGGGCCTGCTGCGTGTTCTCGGCTTCCAGGCAGTCGTAGCCGGCCATCTCCAGCGCCACGGCGATCATCTCGCGAATGGGCGCTTCGTCGTCGACGATCAGAATGTTCCTGCCAACCATGCTCAACCTCTCCTGGAAACGATCTCTTGGCCCGCATTAGATAACGGAATTATTGCAGCTGTGTGACAACTGCCGAGTCGCCTCCGGATACCCGCCTCAGCGTATCGCGTAATCGAGCATGACGCCGAGGAACACCAGCAAGCCCGCCCAGTGATTGTGCAGGAACGCCTTGAAGCACGCCGTCCGGTCCCGCGTGCGGGTCGAGCGGTACTCCCAGGCGAAGCACAGGGCCGCACCCAGCAGCCCCAGATGAAACCCACCGCCCAGGCCGAACGCCCTGCCGGCCAGGAGCAGGCAGACCAGCGACGCCAGCTGCAGGCCCAGGATGATCTGCCGGTCGGCCGCGCCGAAGAGGATCGCCGTCGACTTGACCCCGATCTTGAGGTCATCGTCGCGGTCGACCATGGCGTAGTAGGTGTCGTAGCCCACGGTCCACAGCAGGTTGGCCAGGTACAGCCACCAGGCGCTGGCCGGCAGCGATTCGTTGGCGGCCATGAAGGCCATGGGAATGCCCCAGGAGTACGCCGCACCCAGCACCACCTGCGGGTAATGGGTGTACCGCTTCATGAACGGGTAGCAGAAGGCCAGGGCCACGGCCCCGAACGACAGGCCCACGGTCGGAGCGTTGGTGCACAGCACCAGCAGGAAGCTTGCGCCTACCAGCACGGCGAACAGTGTCAGGGCCTCGCGGCCCTTGATGCGCCCACTGGCCAGGGGGCGGTCGGCAGTGCGCTTGACGTGGCCGTCCACCTTGCGGTCGGCGAAATCGTTGATGGCGCAGCCGGCGGCACGCATCAGCACCACGCCGAGCGCGAAGATCAGCACGTTGGCCAGGGTCGGGCTGCCGTTTCCGGCGATCCAGACCGCCGTCAGCGTCGGCCACAGCAGCAGGTAGATACCGATCGGTCGGTCCATGCGGCTGAGCTGGATGAAGTCCCAGGCACGCGGGTGGAGGCGGTTGAGCGACTTGAGCATCTGCAGGTACATCAGTTCGTGTCCTCGAGCGCGACGTGCCAGAAGGCAGGGAGAAAGACCTCGGCGACCAGCAGCTGCAGCCCGTCGCGCGCGAAGCGCGAGCGGCGCCCCCAGTGCGCCGGACCTTGGGCGGGCTCAGGCAGCCAGGCCTGGGGGTAGCGACAGACTTCGATGGGATGGCGGGTGAAGGCCTGGTCGCAGAACAGCAACTCGCCCAGCGAGCGTGTGCCCAGGTGCTGCAAGTCGAGCCCCCCCTCGACCAGGGCGCGACGCGAGGCGACGCTGCGGGCGAAGACCCAGGGCTGCCCTCGACCCCTCAGGTACACCTCGCGTGCCCAGCCTTGCTCACCCGGTGCCAGGCCCAATGCCGCGCATTCGTCCTCCCGCAGCGCCTGCCAGCCTTCGAAGAGCGGGACGACATCGAAGCAGTCCTGGGACAGCACGGTCAGGCGTCGCGTGAGCGAGCCCTGGTCGAACAGCCAGTCGAGGGTCGGCGGATCGATTTCGGGAGCTACCTGGGCGTAGGGCTGCCACGCGGCAGCGACGGCTTGCGAGGGTTCGTAGGGCACGTTGTCGAGGGCTGTCACCGGCTGGAGAAGCGGCGAGCTTAGCATGATTGAAAGACGGCTTCTGCACGGCGCAGCCCGCGAACGCTGGGCCAAATCGCCTCAATCCGCCCCGACGCAGGGCAGAAGTGCCACCTGTCCGCCTGATTGACGAGAGGGACTGGCGTGCATTACGGCGGCGTGCCATTCTCAACCGCGTCTGTCTCAGCCTGGAAGCCGCGTCGTACCCTTGGGCACCGCGTCCAACGCACCGCACGGCATAACAAAAAGAATTCCCGTCAAAGAGGCTCTACCATGCGCAAACCACAGCTCGCTACCGTCATCTCGGAAGAAACCGGCCTGAACAAGGACAAGGCCAACGAGGTGCTCAACGCGATATTGGACACCATCACGCAGGCGGTCGACAGCCAGAGCGTGACCCTGGTGGGCTTCGGCACCTTCGAAAAGCGTCACCGGGGCGCCCGCAACGGCAAGAACCCACAGACAGGCGAGGCCCTGCAGATCAAGGCCAGCAACACGGTGGCCTTCAAGCCTGGCAAGGCGTTCCGGGACCTGCTCCACGACGACACCGCTACCCCATCGACCAAAGCACCCAAGGCCGCCACGCCCAAGGCCCCGGCGTCGTCCTCCAAGACGTCCGGCGCGGCCAAGCGCGCGCGTTGAGGGTTTCTTGCGCTGAGAGGGCAATGATCGGTCCGTGCTCAGGGCACCCGGCCCGACTGGCATTCGGCGAACGAGCCGATAGACTGCCGGGCACGTTCGTTTTCGAGATGTCACGATGAAGTTTCGCGTTCTCCTGTGGGCCATGGGCCTGCTCATGGCCCGGGCCAGTCGCCGTAATCCGGCCTTTCGCAAGCAGTTGCAGGACAAGGACCTGGTGTTCCAGATGCAGACGCTCGATGGGCGTGTCGCACGGCACTTCATCGTCAAGGATCTGCGTGTCACCAGCCGGGCTGGCCTGCACCCCCAGCCGGCCTTCACCATCGCCTTCAAGGATGCGCCGTATGGCTACGCGACCTTGCAGGCCAAGAACAAGCAGCTGGCCTTCATGCAGGGTATCCAGGACAAGGGGATTCAGATCAAGGGCAACCCGGCCCTGGTCATGTGGTTCCAAGGCCTGATGAAGCACCTGCGCACGCCCCGTCCGGCCTGAGGCCGTCGAGGCGCCGCGTTCAGAACTGCGAGGCCAGTTCGCGCAGCAGGGCTTCGGCATCCAGGATCCGACCCACGACCTCTTCGGCCTTCTGGCGTGTCAGGTGCAGACGGTCGAGCAGGGCATCGGGAATCTCCAGCTCGGGGCCGCTGCCGATGCCACGGGCACGCAGCAGACGTGTCGCCAGGCAGATCAGGTTCGCGAAGGCGGCATGCTCGCCTGCATAGCTGGCGTCGTGCTGGAAGCGCAGGGCCGTGGCCAGTTCCTCGGGCATGTCCCACAGCCCCAGCAACCAGGCGCCCATCTGCTCGCGGGTGATGCCCAGCAAGTGCTGCTCGATGTAGGGGTGGCTCAAATGCGGGTTGACCTCCAGGTGACGGCAGATCAGCGAAAAGTGGGGCGGGAAGACGTGGGCCAAGAGCAGGTAGCCGAAGTTGTGCAGCAGACCACCCAGGTAGGTCAGCCCGCCCTCGGGGCGCTCGGCCCGGGGCATGGCCCGGGTCAGGCCTTCGATCACGGCCGCGGTGTAGATCGACTGCTGCCAGTAGGGCGTGTCGTGCTGCGGATGATCCTTGGGCAGGCTCAGGGTCTTGCCCAGGGCCAGCCCCAGCGCCAGGTTGATCACCAGGTCGAAGCCCAGCACCCGGCCGATGGCGTCCTCCACCGAACGGATCTTGCCGGGAAACGCGTAGTAGGGCGAGGCGGCCCAGCTGACCACCTGGGCCGCCAGGGCCGGGTCGGTTTCCACCACGCGGGTGATGTCGTCGATGCTGGCATCGGGGTCCACGCGCAGCTTGATGATCTTCTGCGCCGAGTCGGGCAGCGGCGGGATCTCGATGGTCTGCTCGAGCCGCTGCTGGATGCGCCGCGCCGTGAAGGCCTGGACCGCTCGGCTGATCTCCTTGGAGTCGTCCTGGCGGTCGAGCTTGAGGTGGATGTTGCGCACGGGCTCGGCGAAGCTGCCGGCGCTGGCCTTGGTCAGCAGACGCTTGAACTCGGTCAGCGTCAGCTCCAGCAGCACTCCGGTCTCCCCGGACTGGATCAGCAGCGAATCGGTGTCCAGCAGGCTCTGTTCGTACAGGCACGGCGAGCTGGTCAGGGCCGGGATCGCCGGCAAGGCCTTGAGACCATGCTTGTCGAGCATCTGCCGCAGCCGTGCGACCGGCACGGCGGTCAGCGTACGGCCCGTCAGCTCGGTCAGGCGCTTGAGGTCCAGCAGATGGCTGCACGGGAACAGCACCATCAAGGCGCCCACTTCGTCATCCAGCAGCACGGCCTGGACCTTGCGGGCCGGCACATGATCGGGCTGGTCTGGCACTTCGCGATAGGTAGCGCCCAGCTTGTCGAGCAAGCGACAGATCACGGACGGTGCGCGAGTGGGGGTGGTTTCCAGAGCAACTTCAGTCATGATGGCGACCCAGTGTTAAACGCGAAATATCGACGGTCCTGAACAACGGACGGTTCCAGGTGAAGCAGGTCACACTTGGCCATATTGCTGGCCATGGCGCAACCAACGGTCGAGCAGGGGGCTGACATGCTGCGGCCAGCGGGCCAGCAATGCCTGGGCCGCGTCGCGCACCGCCGGCAACAGGTCGGCATCGCGCATCAGGTCGGCTACCTTGAACTGTAGCAAGCCGGTCTGGCGTGTACCGAGCATCTCGCCGGGACCGCGCAGTTCGAGGTCCTTCTCGGCGATCACGAAGCCGTCGTTGGTTTCGCGCATGATCCCCAGGCGTTCCCGGCCGATCTGCGACAACGGTGGATGATACAGCAGCACGCAGTGGCTGACCGCACTGCCCCGGCCCACGCGACCGCGCAGCTGGTGCAGCTGGGCCAGGCCCAGCCGCTCGGGGTTCTCGATGATCATCAGGCTGGCGTTGGGTACGTCGACCCCGACCTCGATGACCGTGGTGGCGACCAGCAGCTGCAGGTTTCCGGCCTTGAACTCGGCCATGACCGCCGCCTTCTCGGCCGGCTTCATGCGGCCATGGATCAAGCCGACGCTCAGCTCGCCCAGGGCACTGCCCAGGTCTTCATAGGTGCTCTCGGCCGCCTGGCAGGTCAGTTCCTCGGATTCCTCGATCAGGGTGCAGACCCAATAGGCCTGACGACCCTCGGCACAGGCGGCGCGCACCCGCTCCACCACTTCGAAGCGCCGGCTGTCGGCGACCAGCACGGTGTTCACCGGGGTCCGCCCCGGCGGCAGCTCGTCGAGCACCGAAGTGTCCAGGTCGGCGTAGGCGCTCATGGCCAGGGTCCGCGGAATCGGCGTGGCGGTCATGATCAGCTGGTGCGGGCACAACTCGCCGCCCACACCTTTCTGGCGCAGGGCCAGGCGCTGCTGCACGCCGAAGCGATGCTGCTCGTCGATGATCGCCAGGGCCAGGTGCCTGAACTTCACTTCGTCCTGGAACAGCGCGTGGGTACCGACCACCATGGGGGCGCCATTGGCGATCTGCTCCAGGGCACTGACCCTGGCCTTGCCCTTGAGCTTGCCCGCCAGCCAGGCGACCTCGATACCCAAGGGTTCGAGCCAGCGCTTGAAGGTGATGAAATGCTGCTCGGCGAGGATCTCGGTCGGCGCCATCAGCGCGACCTGGTAGCCCGCTTCGAGCGCCTGCAACGCCGCCAGGGCCGCCACCACGGTCTTGCCGGCACCGACGTCGCCCTGCACCAGCCGCATCATCGGTTCGCCCTGGCTGAGGTCGTAGGCGATCTCGTTGCCCACGCGCTGCTGGGCGCCGGTGGGTTGAAAGCCCAGGTTGGCCAGGTAGCGCGCAGGCAGACGGCTGGCTTTCGGCAGCACCGGCGCGCGCAGGGTGCGCAGGCTCTCGCGCACGCGCTGCTGGGACAGCTGGTGCGTCAGCAGTTCTTCGAACGCCAGGCGATGCTGTGCCCAGTGCTGCCCTTCGGCCAGCTCGTCGACGTCCGCATCCGCCGGTGGGTTGTGCAGGTAGCGGATGGCCTCGTCCAGCGGCGCCAGCTGGTAGTCACGAGCCAACTCGTCGGGTATCCAGTCCGGCAGGCTGCTCGGGCCGAGCTGCGCCAGGCTCTGCTGGCACAGCGCGCGCAGTCGTTGCTGGGTCAGCCCTTCGGTGGTCGGGTAGATCGGTGTCAGCGTCTGCTCGACCGCCGGCGCGGGCTCGTCACCGTTGAGCGCGCGGTATTCAGGGTGATAGATCTCGAGGCCTGACGCGCCCGGGCGGACCTCGCCGTAGCAGCGCAGGTGCGTGCCACGCTTGAGGCCTTCGCGCTGTGCGTGGCTGAAATGGTAGAAGCGCAGACTCAGCACGCCGCTGCCGTCGCCCATGCGCACCACCAGGCTGCGGCGCTTGCCCATCACCACGTCGGCGCCACTGACCACGCCTTCCACCACCGCATCCTGGCCTGGGCGCAGGGCGCCGATCGGCACCACCCGGGTACGGTCCTGGTAGCGCAAGGGCAGGTGGAACAGCAGGTCCTGGAGGTTTTCCAGGCCGACCTTGGCGAGTTTCTGCGCCATGGCCTCGCCCACCCCCTTGAGCGCGGTCACCGGCACCTTCGACAGCTCATTCATGGTTCAGGCCGACTGATCCATGGGCGGCTTGGCGACCGAACACAGACGGATCGAGTCGGCGAGGATCTCGATGGCCTTCGGCCGTGGGAAGCTGGCACGCCAGGCGATGGCCACGGTGCGGAAGGGCGACGGCGCGGTCAAGGGACGGACCTCGATGACGCCGGGCGCATAGTGGTGGCTGTGCACGGCCGACAGCGGCAGGATCGAAATGCCCAGGCCCGACGCGACCATGTGCCGGATGGTTTCCAGGGAGCTGGACTCCACGGTGGTGTGGCGCGACCCTTCGCCGCCTTTGGTCAGGGTCGGGCAGGCCTCCAGGACCTGGTCACGGAAGCAGTGACCTTCGCCCAGCAGCAACAGACTCTTGTCGTTGAGCGCCGCCGCGTCGATGCTCTTCTTGGCGGTCCAGGGATGATTGCTGGGCATCAAGGCATAGAACGGCTCGTCATAGAGCGGCATGGTCAGCACGTCGGACTCGTTGAACGGCAAGGCGATGATCACCGCGTCGAGTTCGCCGTTGCGCAGCTTTTCGCGCAACACGTGGGTGAAGTTCTCTTCGATGTACAGCGGCATCTGCGGGGCGACCCGGTGCAGCTGCGGGATCAGGTGCGGGAAGAGGTAAGGGCCCACGGTGTAGATGGCGCCGACCTTGAGCGGGGCGGTCAGCTGGTTCTTGCCGGCCTGGGCCAGCTCGCGGATGCCCTGGGCCTGCTCGAGGACCTTCTGGGCCTGGGCCACGATGTTTTCGCCGACCGGCGTCAGGCGGACCGCGCTCTTGCTGCGCTCGAAGATCAGCACGCCCAGCTCGTCCTCGAGCTTCTTCACGCCTACCGACAAGGTCGGCTGGCTGACGTGGCACCGTTCGGCGGCATGGCCGAAGTGTTGCTCCTGGGCGAGCGTGACGATGTAGCGGAGTTCTGTGAGGGTCATAACGTGCGTCCATGAAGTTGCGGCCCCAGCATAGCGGCTGCACTCGATGGACGCACGCTATCAGACGTGCGTTTTCGTGACAGGATCGCCTTCAGCGACGGTCCAGAGAGTACACGAACGGCGCGACCACCTCGATGCTGCCGTTGTTGAGCACTTCCTTGGGCGGCTTGGGCACCGGTTGCGCGCGCCTGATCATTTCCAGCGTGGCCCGATCCAGGGCGGCGCTGCCCGATCCATCTGCCAGCGTGTAGGACAGGATCCTGCCGTCGGCATCGACCGTGAAGCGCAGGCGGTTGATGCCCTGCAGGCCGCGACGGCGCGCATCCTCGGGGTAGCGCTTGTACTTGGCCAGATGACGCAACAGGTCGCTCTGCCAGGTCGGCAGGGCCTTGCTGTTGGACGCGACACTCGGTGCCGGGGCGGCCGAAGGCTTCGGCGGCGTCGTGGTCGGCGGTGTTTCGGCCACGTGTTCGGTCGGCGGCTTTTCTTGGGGCGGCTCGGGCTTCTTCTCAGGCTTGGGCGGCTGTGGCTTGGGCTTGGGTTGAGGCTTGGGCGGCTTGGGAATGGCGATCTTGGGCTTGGGCGCTTCCGCGACCTTGGGCAGCGGAGGCTCCTCCACGGGCGTCGGCGGCTGCGGGGCGGCCTTCGGCGGCGGAGGGGGCGCCGGTTCCGGCAGGGGAGCCATCTGGACCATCATGGCCGCCGGAGGCAGCTCGATGACCTGTGGCTTGGTCCAGTTCATGGCCAGCAGCACCGCAGCGGCATGCAGGCCAAGCACGAGCGCCAGGCTGCCACTGTAGCGTGCCAGGTTATGCCGCTTCTTGGTCATTTCTTGGCTGCCGTCTCTAGTCCGACCAGGCCGACCTTCAGGTAGCCCGCCGCGCGCATGGTGTTCATCACCTCCATCAGGTCGCCGTAGTCGACCCCCTTGTCGGCCTGGAAGAAGATCGTGGTCTCTTTGTCGCCCTTGGTGCGGGCGTCGAGCATCGCACCGAGCTGGCCCGGTTGCGCGACCAGGTCATCGCCGACGTACAGCTTCTGGTCGGCCTTGACGCTGACGAACACCGGCTTCTCCGGCCTGGGTGCCGGCTTGGCGGTCGAGGCCGGCAGGTCCACCTTGATGTCGACGGTGGCCAGGGGCGCGGCGACCATGAAGATGATCAGCAGCACCAGCATCACGTCGATGAACGGCGTGACGTTGATTTCGTGGTTCTCGGCGAGGTCGTCGCCGCCTTCGTTGAGATGCAGGCCCATGGCTTACCCCACTTTCACCATGTGGGGGGCGGCGCGGTCGCTGCCCTGATGATCCAGATCGCGGCTGACCAGCAGCAGGACCTGGGCCGAGGCGTCGGAGACCTGCGCCTTGTAGCCGGCGATGGAGCGTGCGAAGACGTTGTAGATGACCACCGCCGGGATGGCGGCGACCAGGCCCAGGGCCGTGGCCAGCAGGGCTTCGGCGATGCCGGGCGCGACCACGGCCAGGTTGGTGGTCTGGGTTTTGGCGATGCCGATGAAGCTGTTCATGATGCCCCAGACGGTGCCGAACAGGCCGACGAAGGGGGCGGTGGAACCGATGGTGGCGAGCACGCCGGTGCCGTTGCTCATGTTGCGACCGCTGGCCGCGACCAGGCGCTCCAGGCGGAAGCTGACACGTTCCTTGATGCCTTCCTTCTCGCGGGCGTTGGCCGACAGGCGCATCTCTTCGAGCGCATCGTGCACCAGGGTATGGGCCAGGGTGCCTTCCTTCTGGCTCGACTCGCTGGCTTCGCGCAGGGTAGCGGAGCGCTTCAGCGTGGCGATTTCACCGCGCAGGCGGCGCTTGGCCCCGAGCAGCTCGAAGCCTTTGGCGATCCAGATGGTCCAGGTGATGATCGACGCGATGGCCAGGCCGATCATGACCGCCTTGACCACGATGTCGGCATTCTTGTACATGCCCCAGGGCGACAGGTCGTGCGCCATGCCGAGGCTGGTATCCTCGACCAGGGCCTGGGTGTCGTCGGCGTCGGCGGGCGCCGGAGTCACGGCAGGCGTATTCGGCGTCGCGTTCGGTGCTGCGGCGGCAGGCGCCGTCGCCGTGGAAGTGGCCGGCTGCGTGGCCGGCTCGTCTGCCAGGGCCGCCGGGGCCAGTGCCAGGCTGAACATCAGCGCGGCAATGGCGCGCCAGGCGCGCGAGGTGGTTGGCGAAGCGGAGGGTTGAATACGTGTCATGCTGGCCGGACCTGATGAAGATGAAGGTGATGTCCTCGAGGCCTGAGGAAGACCGAGAACAGGCAGATCGGCATTATTGCAATTAATTCTTGTTAGCAGAAGCAATAGAGTATCTTTTTTTTACGAACGGCCCGCTTTTGCAGGCGCATGGCGGTTCGAAGGCCAAGCAGGGGAGAGGCAATGATGTCCAAACGTTACGCAATGATCGTGGGCTGCGGCGACGTGGGCGGCCGCTTGGCCAAACGATTGCTCGCCCAGGGCTGGCAGGTCAGCGGGCTGCGCCGCCACGTCGAAGGGTTGCCCGAAGGGGTGCAGCCGATCGCCGCCGACCTGCACGAGCCGGCGTGTCCTGAGGCCTGGCCGCGGCAGACGCCGGACTGTCTGGTCTACTGCGTGGCGGCAAGCCAGCATGACGAGGCCGGCTATCGCGCCGCCTATATCGATGGTCTGCGCCATGTACTCGACTGGCTTCGGGCCCATGGGCAGCGGCCCCGGCGGTTGCTGTTCGTATCGAGCAGCAGCGTGTATGGTCAGCAGGCCGGCGAGTGGGTCGATGAAACGTCGCCCACCGAACCGCAGGGGTATTCAGGGCGCCTGATGCTGGAGGCCGAGCGATTGGCCCTGGACAGTGGCCTGCCGGTGACCGTGGTACGCCTGACCGGGCTTTATGGACCGGGGCGCCAGTGGTTGCTCGGCCAAGTGCGTCAAGGCTACCGGGTGACCGAAACCCCGCCGCTCTACGGCAACCGCATTCATGTCGAGGATGCGGCCGGGCTGCTGGACTTTCTGCTGCAGGCCGACATGCAAGGCGTACCGTTGCAGACGCTGTACCTGGGCGTGGACGATGCACCGGCACCGCTGGCCGAGGTGGTGGGCTGGTTGCGTCAGCAGTTGGGGGTCACCGAATGGTCCGACCAGGAGCGCGTGCGGCGTACAGGCAGCAAGCGGTGCAGCAATGCGCGGGCCAAGGCATTGGGCTGGGCACCTGCCTACCCGAGTTACCAGGAGGGCTACGGCGCCCTCCTGGCCTCGTCATGACCTGATCAGTCGCGCTCCAGCAACCACTGGCGTGGCCCGGGTGTCAGGTTCGGCATCTGGCCGGCCGGTGCGTTGTCGAGCGCCTGGAAGATTTCCAGCTCATCGCCATCGCGTTTGAAGATCCACGGGCCACCGCGCTGATCGCGCTCGAGCCACAGGCTGTCGTGTTCGCCGCTGAGCGCCGTGCAGTCGCCTGCCAGGCACAGCGCGTAACGGTCGAGCTGCGGCAGGCCTTCGACCTTGCCGTCGTCGTGGAAGCGCACCTGCGCGCCTTTGCCGGGGCCTTCGACGATCTGCCATTCGCCGCCCAGGTAGGCGGCATAGAGTGCCTTCTCGAAGCTGGCGCCCACCGGTGCTTCGGCGGAAGCAGGGGTGGTCGCGCGCTCGAAGTTCAGGCGCGGGGCCTGGTCGTGCCCGGCCTGCACCAATTCGTCACCGTTCAGGTCGAGCCGTTCGGTCTGGCCGTTCTCGAAGACGACCCGCCATGTCGCGTCATCGGCCTCCAGGCGCCCCTCGGCCACTTCGAAGCCGTTGCTGTAGCTGGCCTGGCGGCGATTCATGTCGATCCTCCATTCGAAGATCGGGCCGTTGCCGGCCAACGCCTTGCGCAGGTTGACGCCCTTGGCGGCCGCATCGATCGCATTCTGGTTGAGCCAGGTGCCGTTGTAGTCTTCCGGCGCATGGCTTGCGCAGCCGCCCAGTACCAGGGCAGCCAGTGAGATAAGCACTGCACGTTGCATGAGGGATCTCTTCCGGGGAGAGCGACAGGCACCGGGGCCTGCCGCAGGGAGCGTCATTCCAGGACCAGGATGGCGTCCATTTCGACCTGGGCGCCTTTCGGCAGCGCGGCGACGCCGATGGCGGCGCGGGCAGGGTAGGGCTGCTGGAAATAGCGACCCATGACTTCGTTGACCGTGGCGAAGTGGCCGAGGTCGGTCAGGAAGATGTTGAGCTTGACGATGTCCTTGAAGGAACCGCCTGCGGCTTCGGCGACGGACTTGAGGTTCTCGAAGACCTGCACGGTCTGTGCCTCGAAGCCTTCGACCAGCTCCATGGTCGCGGGGTCGAGCGGGATCTGGCCGGACATGTACACGGTATTGCCCGCCTTGATGGCCTGGGAATAAGTGCCGATGGCGGCTGGGGCCTTGTCGCTGTTGATGACGGTCTTGGTCATGGTGACTCCTTGTTGTTGACGGGCTACGCGCGCAGGCGAGTGATCCGGACCACACCGAGCAGGGTACGCAGCTTCTTGATCACGCGCGCCAGGTGCACGCGGTCACGCACGCTGACCACCAGCTGGACCACGCTGACTCGACCGTCGCGTTCGTCCATGCTGATCTTCTCGATGTTGCCGTCGGCAGCGTTCACACTGCTGGCCAGCAGGGCGATCAAGCCACGCTGGTGCTCCAGTTCCACTCGAAGCTCGACGTTGAATTCGCCGGTAACGTCCTTGGCCCAGGACAGCTGGACGCATTTTTCCGGGTTGTGACGGATTTCGCTGATGTTCCGGCAGTTCTCCAGGTGCACCACCATCCCCTTGCCCGCCGACAGGTGGCCGACGATGGGGTCGCCCGGGATCGGCGTGCAGCACTTGGCATAGCTCATCACCAGGCCTTCGGTGCCGCGGATGGCGAGCGGGCCTTCCGGTGTCGGAAGCTGCTCGCCCTCGGTCGACAGCAGGCGACGTGCCACGACATAGGCCATGCGGTTGCCCAGGCCGATGTCCTCGAGCAGGTCCTCGATCAACTCCAGACGGTACTCGTCGAGGATCGATTGGACGCGCTCCACGGGAATCTGCTCGAGGCCGCTGTCGAAGCCGGTCAGCACCTTGTTGAGCAGGCGCTCGCCCAGGTTGATCGATTCGGAGCGGCGCTGCAGCTTGAGCGCATGACGAATGTGCGTGCGCGCCTTGCCGGTGACCACGAAGTTGAGCCAGGCCGGGTTCGGCCGAGCACCGGGCGCGCTGACGATCTCCACCGTCGAGCCGCTTTGCAGCGGCTCCGAGAGCGGGGCCAGGCGGCGGTTGATGCGGCAGGCGATGCAACTGTTGCCGACGTCGGTGTGCACCGCGTAGGCGAAGTCGACGGCCGTGGAGCCCTTGGGCAGCTCCATGATGCGGCCCTTGGGGGTGAAGACGTAGACCTCGTCCGGGAACAGGTCGATCTTCACGCTTTCGATGAATTCCAGGGAGTTGCCGGCCCGCTGCTGCAGCTCCAGCACGCCTTTGACCCACTGACGGGCGCGCGCATGACTGCCCTTGGGCTGCTCCTCGCCATTGGACTTGTACAGCCAGTGGGCGGCGATGCCGTTGTTGGCCATCTCTTCCATCTCGCGCGTGCGGATCTGGATCTCGATGGGCACGCCATGCATGCCGAACAACGTCGTGTGCAGCGACTGGTAGCCGTTGGCCTTGGGGATGGCGATGTAGTCCTTGAAGCGTCCCGGCAACGGCTTGTACAGGTTGTGGACGGCACCGAGCACACGGTAGCAGGTGTCCACCTTGTCGACGACGATCCTGAAGGCATACACGTCCATGATCTCGTTGAAGGCACGACGCTTGCCGCGCATCTTCTTGTAGATGCCATAGAGGTGCTTCTGGCGGCCGCTGACCTCACCGTCGATGCCATCGACCGCCAGGCAGTGGACCAGCGACTGCTCGATCTTGCCCACCAGCTCCTTGCGGTTGCCGCGGGCGCGCTTGACCGCCTGGTGGATGCGTTCCGAGCGCATGGGGTGCATGGCCTTGAAGCCGAGGTCCTCGAATTCCACGCGCACGGTGTGCATGCCCAGCCGGTTGGCGATGGGCGCGTAGATCTCGAGGGTTTCCTTGGCGATGCGCCGGCGTTTTTCCCCGGACAGCACTTCCAGCGTGCGCATGTTGTGCAGGCGGTCGGCCAGCTTGACCAGGATCACGCGAATGTCGCGCGCCATGGCCATGGCCATCTTCTGGAAGTTCTCGGCCTGGGCTTCGGCCTTGGTCTCGAAGTTCATCTGGGTCAGCTTGCTGACCCCATCGACCAGTTCCGCGACGGTTTCGCCGAACTGCTGGCTGAGCGCTTCCTTGGCGATGCCGGTGTCTTCGATCACGTCGTGCAGCATGGCCGCCATCAGGCTCTGATGGTCCATGTGCATGTCGGCGAGGATGTTGGCCACCGCCAGCGGGTGGGTCACATACGGCTCGCCGCTACGGCGACGCTGGCCGTCGTGCGCCTGCTCGGCGTAGAAATAGGCACGCCGGACCAGGTTGACCTGCTCCGGGCCCAGGTAGGACGACAGCCGATCGGCGAGGGCTTCTATGCTCGGCACGAGTGGACCTCCTGCCGGACAAGGTGACCTGGCGCCGCGCGATGTCGACCGGGCATGATTCAGATGGCCTCGTTGGACTCGTCCTCGAATGCCGCGAAGACGGGATCTTCAGTGACGATTTCTTCGGCCGCGATGAACTCGGGGGTGACGATGCCTTCGGCGATCTCGCGCAGGGCGACGACGGTCGGCTTGTCGTTTTCCCACGCCACGCGTGGCTCCTTGCCGCCGGTGGCCAGCTGACGGGCACGCTTGGTGGACAGCATGACCAGCTCGAAGCGGTTATCCACGTGTTCCAGACAGTCTTCAACAGTTACGCGGGCCATGGTCTTCCTCAGTAGCAGATGCGATAGGCAGGCAGCCCAGAATGGGCGAGCGGACTCGGTAGTTTAAAAAATCACCAGCCAATAGGGAAGGCCTGTTTTGCAGCCTGCCGCCAGGCGGAAGGTGCAAGACGTGCGCGTCGGGTCGGACGATACCGCGTGCAGCGCCGCTTGCACAGCCCGCACGAGGCGTCAGCGCAGCAAGGCATCGCGCAGACGGGGCGCCAACTCCTCGAACAGCGTCTGCACCGAGCGCAGCGCCCGGCAGTCGGGACGGGTCAGCAGCCACAGCTGCGTGTCGCAGCCGGGCAGAGGGTCGCTCAATGCCTCGACCCCCGGCAGGTCACGCACCATGTAGTCGGCGAGCGCCGTGACGCCCAGGCCTTTGCTGGCCAGCTGCGCCAGGGTCGACATGCCGCTGCATTGATAGCGGGGCATCAGGTCGGGGTAGTGCCGATTGCGCCAGAGGGCCGTCGGGTGATCCTGCATCGCATCGTCGAGTGCGATCCAGGGTACTGCGGTGGGCGCCTCGGCCAGGCGCTCGCGCCATTCGGGACGCCCGCAGATGACGTAGGACGTCGACCCCAGGCAGCGACCGACCAGGTGCTCCGGAGGCGTGTTGGTCAGGCGCAGGGCGATGTCGGCATCACGGCGGCTGAGGTTGGCGAAGGTGTTGGAGGTGCTCAGCTCCAGCGACAGGGCAGGATAACCCGGCATGAAGTCGGCCAGTGCCGGCAGCAGAAGGCTGTGCAGCACGGCTTCGGTGCAGGTCAGGCGCACCGTGCCGCTGACGACCTGCTCGCCACAGGTCAGGGCGATGCGAGCGGCCTCGAGCGCCTGTTCGGCGCGCTCGGCCTGTTCGGCCAGCGCCTGCGCGGTGTCGGTGGGCAGGTAACCCTTGCGACTCTTGACGAACAGCGCCGTGCCCAGCGCCGACTCCAGGCGACGGATGGAGCGAAACACGGTGGAGACATCGACCTTGAGCAGCTCGGCGGCCTTGGCCAGGGAGCGACCGCGTTCCAGGGCGAGCACGAGCGTGAGGTCGGCATGGGAGATCTGATATTGCATAGGTGCACGCTCTGATTGCCAAAACGCCAATGTCTGTTGCATGAGGGCCATTTTATAGTGAATCGATGCCCGCTTGGCAAACGGGACCAGCACCTCGCTTCACGGGCCGTGTCCGGCGCGAGGGTCCAGAACAATAAGTCGCCCGCTTTCCGCCCTGGCACGTCCCGCTCGAGGTCGTCGTCCGGTCAGCAGAGGATGTAACGCCATGCCGGTCTCCACCTGCGCCACCTCCCTGTCCTACCCTGCTTGCGCCTGCCGCTCGCCGGTTCGTCTTCACAGCGCTCGTCACCGCTCTACAATGGCCGTTTCGACTCGACGGGCCCCTCACCCTGATGCACCTTTCAGCCCCCTGGCCATCCTACCGAGCGTCTGGCGCATCTCGCCTGGCCCGTGTCCACCGACCCTGTGATCTCGGGCCGGCAGCCTGTGCCCGAACAGGCGCCACGTGACGTGGTGGTTTCGAGCACGACCTTCACAACAATTCCAACAGCGACGGCAGATATCCATGAATGAATACAGCGAAACCCGTCAGCCCCCCGACGCGCCTACCCTTTCGAACACGTCGGGCAAAGGCCTGGCCAAAGGTCGCCTGGGCCTGCTGGCGAGCATCGTGCTGGGCATCTCGACCATCGCGCCGGTCTACACCTTGACCGGCGCCCTCGGCCCGACCGTGCGCGAAGTCGGCGCCCACCTGCCGGCGGTGTTCATCGTCGGCTTCCTGCCCATGCTGCTGGTCGCCCTGGGCTACCGCGAGCTCAATGCCGCCGAGCCGGACAGCGGTACCTCGTTCACCTGGTCGGCTCGCGCCTTCGGCCCGATGATCGGCTGGATCGGTGGTTGGGGCCTGGTGACCGCCACCACCATCGTGCTGTCCAACCTGGCCGGGGTCGCGGTGGATTTCTTCTATCTCTTTCTGGGACAGATCACCGGCAGCGAGGCGGTGGTCGCGCTGAGCGACAACCTGTTGATCAACGTCACCACCTGTTGTGTGTTCATCGCCCTGGCCGTGTGGATCTGCTGCCGGGGCATGGGCACCACCATGACCGTGCAGTACGGCCTGGTGGCGCTGCAACTGCTGGTGTTGATCGGGTTCGCCTTCGCCGCCTTCGGCGAGACCACTGCGCCGGCCCCCCTGGCGTTCGATGTCGACTGGTTCAACCCGTTCGCGGTCGGGTCGTTCTCGGCCTTCGCCGCCGGGTTGTCGCTGTCGATCTTCATCTTCTGGGGCTGGGACGTATGCCTGACCGTCAGCGAGGAATCGGTCGGCAGCGAGGAGGTGCCCGGCAAGGCGGCGACCTGGACGGTGCTGCTGATCCTGGGCCTGTACCTGCTCACCGGCATCGCCACGCTGCAGTTCGCCGGCATCGGCGAGGCCGGCCTCGGGCTCGGCAACCCCCGCATCCAGGAAAACGTGTTCGCCCACCTGGCCGGTCCGGTCATGGGGCCGCTGGCGATCCTGATGTCCATCGCGGTGCTCGCCAGCACGGCTGCGTCGCTGCAATCGACCTTCGTCTCGCCGGCCCGGACGCTGTTGGCCATGGGGTACTACGGCGCGGTGCCACGGCGCTTCGCCCGCGTCTGCCCGCAGTCGCAGACGCCACGCTATGCGACCATCTGCGCCGGCATCGCCGCGGGGGTGTTCTACGTGACCATGCGCACGCTCAGCGAAAACGTGCTGGCCGATACCATCACCGCCTTGGGCATGATGATCTGCTTCTACTACTCGCTGACCGCCTTCGCCTGCGTCTGGTACTTCCGCCACAGCCTGTTCGCCAGCCTGCGCAATTTGCTGATGCGGGGTATCTGCCCGCTGCTGGGCGGCGCGATCCTGTCGGTGATTTTCGTGCGCACGGCGATCGACAGCGCCTCGCCCGAGTTCGGCAGCGGCTCGCACGTCGGTGGGCTGGGGCTGGTGTTCGTGATCGCGCTGATCATTTCGCTGCTGGGCATCGGGCTGATGCTGCTGGCGCGGCTGCGGGCACCGGCCTACTTCCTCGGCACCACGCTGAACCGGCAGGTGGCGTTGCACGTGCCGGACTGACGGTCAGGTCCGACCCAGGGCCGCCTTGCGCGGCTCCGGGTCGAAGGCGACTCAGGCCAGCAGCTGGTCGAGCAGGGCCTGATGGCGCTGTTGCTGGGCCGCCCGGTGCAGGCGGTTGGCGCGGAACACGGCCTTGAGGTCTTCCAACGCGACGGCGAAGTCATCGTTGATGATGAGGTAGTCGTACTCGGCGTAGTGCTGCATCTCGCTGACGGCTTCGCGCATGCGCCCTTCGATGATCGCGTCGCTGTCCTGGCCACGGTTGTTCAGGCGCTGACGCAGGGCCTGCTGGCTGGGCGGCAGGATGAACACCGAGCGTGCGTCAGGCATCAGTGCGCGGACTTGCTGAGCCCCTTGCCAGTCGATTTCCAGGATCAGGTCGTGGCCCTGGTCCAGGGTCTGCTGCAAGGCCGTGCGCGAGGTGCCGTAGAAGTTGCCGAACACCTCGGCATGTTCGAGAAAGTCGTCCTGCTCGATCAGGGCATGGAACTCGGCATGAGGCACGAAGTGATAGTTCACGCCGTGCTGTTCGCCCGGGCGCATGCTCCGGGTGGTGTGCGAGACCGAGACCTTGATGGCCGGGTCGGCATCGGTCAGGGCCTTGACCAGGCTGGTCTTGCCGGCGCCGGAAGGCGCCGAGACGATGTAGAGGGTGCCGCAGGTGGGGTTCATGGTGGGAATGACCTACTCGATGTTCTGTACTTGTTCGCGCATTTGTTCGATCAGCACCTTGAGGTTGACCGCCGCCTGCGTGCTGCGGGGGTCGAACGCCTTGGAGCCGAGCGTGTTGGCTTCGCGGTTGAGTTCCTGCATCAGGAAGTCCAGGCGCCGGCCCGTGGCGCCGCCGGAGGCGAGCACCCGGCGGACCTCGGCCACGTGCGTGCCCAGGCGATCGAGCTCTTCGGCCACGTCGCTCTTCTGGGCCAGCATGACCATCTCCTGTTCCAGGCGTTGCGGGTCCAGCTCGGCGCGCAGGTCGGCGAAGCGGTCCAGCAGCTTCTGCCGCTGCAGGGCCAGCATCTGCGGCACCAATGCCCGCAGGGTGGCGACTTCCTCGCTCATGGCGTCGAGCCGCTCGTCGATCAGTCGCGCCAATTCGGCGCCTTCGCGGGCGCGGCCCGCCTTGAGCTCGGTCAGCGTCTGTTCGAACAGCGTCATGGCCTGGGCGTTGAGCGCCTGGGGATCACTGGCGTCGGCGACCAGGACGCCGGGCCAGGCCAGCACTTCCAGTGGGTTGAGCGCGGCGGGCTGCTGGATCAGGCTGGCCACGGTTTCGGCGGCAGCCACCAGCTGCGCGGCGCGTGTGCGGTCGACCTGCAAGGGTCTGCCGGCGCTGTCTTCGTTGAAGCGCAGGGTGCATTCGATCTTGCCCCGCGAAACGCCCTGGCGCAGGACCTCGCGGACTGCGCCTTCCAGGTCGCGCAGGGCTTCGGGCAAACGCAGGTGCGGCTCGAGGTAGCGGTGGTTGACCGAGCGCAGCTCCCACACCAGGGTGCCCTGGTCGCCCGCGTGTTCGGCGCGGGCAAAGGCGGTCATGCTGTGCACCATGGGGTGTACCTCGCGTATCGAAATGGATGCGCCTTGGCGGCGGCAAAGCGCGTGATTGTAGCCTAGTGCGGCCTGGGCGCCCAATGCGGCGGGCGTCCGGTCGCGCCCGTCGCGACGATAGGCGTGTCTTCGAGGGGCAGGCGTCTTTATACTGTCCGGCAGATCTACATCCCGGTACAGGTATCCCGCATGAAACGTCCTAGTGGTCGCGCCGCCGATCAGCTTCGCCCGATCCGCATCACCCGCAACTACACCAAGCACGCCGAGGGGTCGGTACTGGTCGAGTTCGGCGACACCAAAGTCGTCTGCACGGTCAGCGTCGAGAATGGTGTCCCACGCTTCCTCAAAGGCCAGGGCCAGGGCTGGCTGACTGCCGAGTACGGCATGCTGCCGCGCTCCACTGGCGAGCGTAACCAACGCGAGGCCAGCCGTGGCAAGCAAGGCGGGCGCACCCTGGAAATCCAGCGCCTGATCGGCCGCTCCCTGCGCGCTGCGCTGGACATGAGCAAGCTGGGCGATGTCACGCTGTACGTCGACTGCGACGTCATCCAGGCCGACGGCGGCACCCGCACCGCGTCCATCACCGGTGCGATGGTGGCGCTGGTCGATGCCCTGCGCGTGATCAAGAAGCGTGGCGGTCTCAAGGGCGGCGATCCGCTCAAGCACATGATCGCCGCCGTGTCGGTGGGCATGTACAAGGGCGAGGCCGTGCTCGACCTGGACTACCTGGAGGATTCCTCGGCCGAGACTGACCTGAACGTGGTCATGACCAGCGCCGGTGGGTTCATCGAGGTTCAGGGGACTGCCGAAGGCGCGCCGTTCCAGCCGGAAGAACTCAACGCGATGCTGGCGCTGGCGCAGCAGGGCATGGGTGAGCTGTTCGAACAGCAGAAGGCGGCACTGGCCGACTGAGCCGGATTGGCTCGATACCGCCCAGGCGCGACCTCACCTACGGGTGAGGCTGCGCTGACGCGAGGCGTTCGTCTCGATCAGATGGTCAGCGTCCAGTCGTAGTCGACGATCAGCGGCGCATGCTGGGAGAAGCGCGGCTGGCGCGGCAGGCGGGCGTTGCGCACGAAGCGGCGCAGGCCCGGCGTCAGGATCTGGTAGTCGAAGCGATAGCCGAGGTTGAGCAGGTCGGCCTGCTCGTTGTCCGGCCACCAGCTGTACTGGTCGCCTTCACGGCTGACTTCGCGCAAGGCGTCCACGTAGCCCATGTCGCCGACGATCGCTTCCATCCAGGCGCGCTCGGGCGGCAGGAAGCCGGGCGACTGCTGGCTGTCGCGCCAGTTCTTGATGTCGAGCTTCTGCTGCGCGACGTAGAACGAGCCGCAGTAGATGTACTCGCGGCGCTTGCGACGCTGCTTGTCCAGGTACTTGGCGAAGTCGTCCATCAACTTGAATTTCTGATTCAGGTCTTCGTCGCCGTTCATGCCCGAAGGCAGCAGCAGGCTGGCGATGCTGACCTTGTCGAAGTCGGCCTGCAGGTAGCGCCCGTAACGGTCGGCCGTCTCGAAGCCCAGGCCCGTGATGACTGCCTTGGGCTGCATGCGCGAATACAGCGCCACGCCGCCTTGGGCGGGCACTTCCGCGTCGCAGGCGTACAGGAAGTAGCCATCGAGCTGATAAGCTGGGTCGTCGAGTTCAAAGGCCGAGGCGCGGGTATCCTGAAGGCAGATGACGTCGGCATTCTGGGCTTGCAGCCAGCTGAGCAATCCGCGCTCGGCCGCAGCCTGAATGCCGTTCACGTTCACACTGATGATCCGCATAAATGGCCCCAAAAATCTCGTGCGTGTATGATACCCGAGCTCAACTCATTTAGCTAAATCCGTGGTGTCCGGGACCTTTCATGCAGCCGTATCAGCGCGACTTCATCCGTTTTGCCATCGATCGGGGCGTGCTGCGCTTCGGTGAATTCACCCTGAAATCGGGGCGTACCAGCCCGTACTTCTTCAACGCTGGCCTGTTCAACAGCGGTTCGGCCCTGGCCGAACTGGGCCGTTGCTACGCCGCCGCGATCGTCGACAGCAAGATTGCGTTCGACGTCCTGTTCGGCCCGGCCTACAAGGGCATTCCGCTGGCGGCGACCACGGCCGTCGCGCTGGCTGACCAGCACCAGCACGACGTGCCCTGGTGCTTCAACCGCAAGGAAGCCAAGGACCACGGTGAGGGCGGTAGCCTGGTCGGGGCCCCGCTGGCCGGCGACGTGCTGATCATCGACGACGTGATCACCGCCGGTACGGCGATCCGCGAAGTCATGCAGATCATCCAGGCCCAGCAGGCGCGCGCCGCCGGCGTGCTGATCGCGCTCAACCGCGAAGAGCGTGGCAATGGCGAGCTGTCGGCCATCCAGGAAGTGGAGCGCGATTTCGGTATCCCGGTGGTCAGCATCGTTTCGCTGACCCAGGTGCTGGAGTTTTTGGCCGACGATCCGCAGCTCAAGCAGCACCTGCCTGCCGTCGAAGCCTACCGGGCGCAGTACGGGATCTGATCCTGACCGGGTAACGAAAAAGGCGACCTCTTGCAGGTCGCCTTTTTGTTGGCCTCTCCCATGGCTCGGCCAGGCAAGGCGCGGCGCCTGGAGCCGGGGTCAGTCGGTCCCGTACTTGGGCGATCTTGGTCCGTACAGGAGGCCCCCGTTCGGATTCGGCGTCAGCAGGCGTGCGCTTGTCATGCCAGCGATAGGGTAGCCCGCATCTTCCTGGACGCTGCTGACGATCTGGTTGACCGCGGCCACGATCAACATGCCGATCAGGCTGCTCTGACCCTGCTGGTTTTCCTGGCTGGAAGCCGTGGCTTGGCCGGTCCAGAGCGTGGTCCCGGTCTTCAGATCGACCAGCTTGGCCTGGGCGGTGACGATGGTCGCGCTGCTCAACACCATGTAACGCGTGCCGTAGTCGGACACGGTCACGTACACGCCAGCGTCCGCCCCGAAGATCTCATGCAGTTTGGTCGTGGGCAGTTGCTGGATGTCCCCGGCCGTGGTCATGCCATTCTGGCGGAAGGTTTCGTCGACCAGCGCCACGGGCATCACGTAGTAGCCTGCCTCGGCCAAGGGGTACGTGGCCTGTGACAGCATGCTGTAGGTCGCTTTCACATCCGGCGATTCGTTCAGGGGCGGCAGAATCAGGATCGATTTTGGCCGGCTCTGTTTGTACGCCGAGTAATCGACGGTCTGGCGTTGTGCGCAGCCTGCCAGTAGTGTCAGCGCGCAGAGCGCGGCGATCAGTGAGGTTACGCGCGCGATCATGGCTTGGCCGCCTTGGTGGCATTGTTCATCAGAAAGTCCATGTAGGTCGCCGATTCCGGGAACAGCGCTTTTTCCGTACGCAGCTGCTGCATCATCTGGTCATCCTTACCCAGGCTGGAGTACAGCAGCCCCAGCTGCGCGTGATAACCCGGGGGAACGGCACCGTTCTTGGCCTTGATCTTTTCCAGGTCGCGTTCCAGTGCGATGGCCTGGGCCTCTTTGGACTCGCCCTTGAAGTAGCCGTACACCTGGGGTTGGTAGCTTTCCCACTGGTACAGCGGTTTGGGCGCATTGCAGCCGGTCAGCAGAAGGCTGCCCAGCACGAGGCCTGCGTATCGACGCAGGCCGGGAAGGGTGATGCTCATCGGAGAGGTCCTTTCGCCAGGAAGGTTTGTCAGTGGGCGCGTGGGTTCCACTGGCCGTTTTCGACGGCCGCGACCAGCTTGTTGACGGCCTCGCGCATGGCCAGGTCGAGCACCTTGCCATTGAGCGTCGAATCGTAGCTGGCCGTGCCGCCGAAACCGATGATTTCGCGGTTGGACAGGGCGTACTCGCCTGCGCCCTGGCTCGAGTAGACGACTTCGGACGTGTCGATGTCGACGATATTGAGTGCCACCTTGGCATAGGCGATCTGCGTCTTGCCACGGCCCAGAATGCCGAACAGCTGGTGATCGCCGACTTCCTTGCGGCCAAATTCGGTCACATCGCCGGTCACCACGAAGTCGGCGCCCTTCAGGCGCTGGGCCTGACTCTTGATCGTGGCTTCACGTTGCGTCTCGTTCATGTTGTCGCGATCGAGCACGTTGAAGCGCTGGGTCTGTTGCAGGTGCGTGATGAGGATGGTCTTGGCCTGGCTGCCGAGTCGATCGACACCGTCGGAGAAGATGCCGCGCATGTAGCTGGAGCGATTGTCGAACTTGCCGACGGCGATCGGTGCGCGCATGCCGCTGTAAGGGCGGCTGACGCTCTCGACCTGTTGTACGGCAATGGCGGTGGAGGTTTCGGTGGCGCAGCCGGCGATGGACCCGACAGCCAAGGCAGCTGCCAGCACGAGTCCTTGTGATGCGTATTTCACGCAGTGTCTCCTAGAGATGGATCGGATTCCAACAGAGTAGGCATTTTGCCATATCCGCCGCGGAAAGCCTCTAGGCGATCGAGCCTTCTCCTGTGCGGCCACGTGCAGGATAGGCGGAGTGTGAGCGGTCGAGCCTGCGCTGACAGGGTCGGCGCAGGCTGAACGGGACGCTCAGCGCGAAGCGTGATTGGTGATCAGCGTACCCACGCCCGTGTCGGTGAAGATCTCCAGCAGGACGGCGTTCGGTACGCGCCCGTCGACGATGTGTGCGCTGTTCACGCCACCCTGGACCGCCTCCAGCGCGCACTTGATCTTCGGCAGCATGCCGCCGTAGATGGTGCCATCGGCGATCAGTTCGTCGACCTGCACGGTGGTCAGGCCGGTCAGGACCTGGCCCTGCTTGTCCATCAGGCCGGCGATGTTGGTCAGCAGCATCAGCTTCTCGGCCTTGAGCGCCTCGGCGACCTTGCCGGCGACCAGGTCGGCGTTGATGTTGTAGGACTGGCCATCGGCACCGACGCCGATGGGGGCGATCACCGGAATGAAGTCACCCTTGACCAGCATGTTCAGCAAGTCGGTGTTGACCCCGGCCACTTCGCCGACCTGGCCGATGTCGATGACCTCGGGGGCGCTCATGCCCTCGACCTGACGGGTGACGGTCAGCTTCTTCGCGCGAATCAGCTCGGCATCCTTGCCGGTCAGGCCGATGGCGCTGCCGCCATGGCGATTGATGAGGTTGACGATCGACTTGTTGACCTGCCCACCCAGCACCATCTCGACCACGTCCATGGTCTGCGCATCGGTCACGCGCATGCCGTCGATGAAGTGGCTTTCGATGGACAGGCGCTTGAGCAGGTCACCGATCTGCGGTCCGCCACCGTGGACCACCACCGGGTTGATGCCGACGGCCTTCATCAGCACGATGTCACGGGCGAAGCCGGTCTTGAGCTCTTCGCTCTCCATCGCATTGCCGCCGTACTTGATCACCAGCGTCTTGCCGACGAAACGGCGGATGTAGGGCAGCGCTTCGGACAGTACCTGGGCGACATGGGAAGCGGCATCGCGGTCGAGGGTCATGCGAGACTCCAGCAGGGAAGGGTGGATCGGTCAGAATGGCAGGCGCAAGTCGGGGGCGACCTGCAGCAGCTGCGTGCGGAAAATGGCCTGGATACGACGAAGCTCGGCCTCGTCGTCGGCCTCGAAGCGCAACACCAGCACCGGCGTGGTGTTGGAGGCACGCACCAGACCCCAGCCGTGGGCATAGTCGACGCGAATGCCATCAAGGGTGGTCAAGGTGGCTTCACCCCAGTCGGCATCGCGCTTCAGCGCTTCAATGATGCTGAATTTACCCTCGTCGGTCACATCGATGTTGAGTTCCGGCGTGGCCATGTCACTGGGAAACGCCGCGAACAGCGTATCGGCATCGACGCCGCTGTGCGACAGGATCTCCAGCAGGCGTGCGGCGCTGTAGAGGCCATCGTCGAAGCCGTACCAGCGCTCCTGGATGAACAGGTGCCCGCTCATTTCGCCGGCCAGCAGCGCGCCGGTCTGCTTGAGCTTCTTCTTCATCAGCGAATGGCCGGTCTTCCACATCGTGGCGCGTCCGCCCAGCCCTTCGATGAGCGCGATCAGCCGACGCGTGCATTTGACGTCGAAGAGGATCTCGGCGCCCGGGTTGCGTTGCAGCACGTCCTGGGCGAACAGCATCAGCAGGCGGTCCGGGTAGACGATCTGGCCCTGCGGGGTTACCACGCCGACCCGGTCGGCATCGCCATCGAAGGCAATGCCCAGGTCCGCGCCGGTGTCGCGCACGGACGCGATCAGGTCCTGCAGGTTCTCGGGCTTGCCGGGGTCGGGATGATGGTGGGGGAAGTAGCCGTCGACCTCGCAGAACAGCGGCACGACCTCGCAGCCGAGGCGTTCGAACAGCGCCGGGGCGATCACCCCGGCCACGCCGTTGCCGCAATCCATGACGATCTTCAAGGGCTTGGCCAATGTGACGTCGGCGAGGATCCGCGCGCTGTAGCGCTCCAGCAGGTCGACCTGCTCGACATGGCCCTGACCGGCGCTGAGGTCGTCGTCGCGCACGCGCTGCAGCAGCGCCTGGATCTGTTCGTCCGCCAACGTGTCACCGGCGATGACGATCTTGAAGCCGTTGTAGTCGGGCGGGTTGTGGCTGCCGGTCAGCATGATGGCGGAGGTGCCTTCCAGCACGTGGGCCGCGTAGTACAGCGTCGGCGTCGGCACCATGCCCAGGTCGCTGACCTGGCAACCTGCATCGACCAGGCCCTGGATCAACGGCCCCACCAACAGTGGGCCGGACAGGCGACCGTCGCGGCCGACCGACACCTTCGCCTCGCCCTGGGCGAGACTCTGCGCGCCGATGGCTCGCCCGATCCAGTAGGCGACGTCGGGGGTCAGCGTGCTGCCGACCACGCCGCGGATGTCATAGGCGCGAAAGATGCTGGCAGGCAGCGCGGGCGGGCGGGGAGCGCAGTCGGTCATGAGCGATTCCAGTCGGCAAGGGCGGTGGCCCTGGGGCATGGCACGCGTTGGACGACGAAGCGCTGGTCGAGTTCGCCGTCCCTGCGAACCGTCATCGGGTCAGCGGGTGCCGGAGTGGCCGAAGCCGCCGGTGCCACGCTGGGTTTCGTCGAAGGCCTCGACCAGCTCGAACTGTGCCTGGACCACGGGTACCAGCACCAGCTGGGCGATACGCTCGCCGACGGTGAGCGTGAAGGGGGTCTGGCCGCGGTTCCAGCAGGACACCATCAGCTCACCCTGGTAGTCGGAGTCGATCAGGCCGACCAGGTTGCCGAGCACGATCCCGTGCTTATGGCCCAGGCCCGAGCGCGGCAGGATCAGCGCGGCCAGGCCCGGATCGCCGATGTAGACCGACAGCCCGGTCGGGATCAGCAGGGTCTGTCCTGGCTCCAGAACGGTGTCCTGGGGCAGCAGTGCGCGCAGGTCCAGCCCGGCCGAGCCCGGCGTGGCGTACTGCGGAAGAGGGAAGTCGCGACCCAGGCGGGGGTCGAGGATCTTGGCTTGAAGAGCGTGCATGTAACCTATTGAACCTGGTTGAGCCGTTCGGCGATGAAGGCGACCAGCTGGCGAGCGATCTTGCCCTTGCTGGTCTGCGCGAAAAGAGTCTGGTGTTGCTGACGGTCGATGACGGTCAGGGCATTTTCCTCGCTGTTGAAGCCGATGCTGGGGTTGGCCACGTCATTGGCGACGATCAGGTCGAGGTTCTTGTCCTTGAGCTTGCGCGTCGCATAGTCGAGCAGGTGCTCGGTCTCGGCGGCGAAGCCCACGCTGAACGGCCGATCCGGGCGCCCCGCGAGGGTGGCGAGGATATCGGGATTGCGCACCATCTGCAGCAACAGACCGTCGCCGGTCGTAGGATCTTTCTTGAGTTTTTGCGCGGCAACGACTTCAGGACGGTAGTCCGCGACCGCCGCCGAGGCGATCAGCAGGTCGCAAGGCATGGCTGCCTCGCAGGCCGCGAGCATGTCCCGCGCGCTCACCACGTCGATGCGGGTCACGCGATCGGGGGTCGGCAGGTGCACGGGGCCCGTGACGAGGGTCACCCGAGCACCGGCTTCGGCCGCCGCTTCGGCCAGTGCGAAGCCCATTTTCCCCGAGCTATGATTGGTGATGTAGCGCACCGGGTCGATGTTTTCCTGCGTCGGGCCGGCCGTGATCAGCACGTGCCGCCCGGTCAGCGCCTGGCGCTGGAAGCTTTCTGCAGCCAGCCAGGCCAGTTCGGTGGGCTCGAGCATGCGGCCCAGCCCGACGTCGCCACAGGCCTGGCTGCCGGAGGCCGGTCCGAACACCTGCAGGCCTCGGCGTTGCAGCAGGTCGAGGTTGGCCTGGGTCGCCGGGTCGCGCCACATCGCCTGGTTCATCGCCGGCGCCACGGCGACGGCGGCGTCGGTGGCCAGGACCAGGGTCGTCAGCAGGTCGTCGGCCATGCCCTGGGCCAGGCGGGCCAGCAGGTCGGCCGTGGCCGGGGCGATCAGCACCAGGTCGGCCCACTTGGCCAGCTCGATATGGCCCATCGCGGCTTCGGCGGCAGGGTCGAGCAGGTCCAGGTGCACCGGGTGGCCGGACAGTGCCTGCAAGGTCAGGGGGGTGATGAACTCGGCCCCGCCGCGGGTCATGACGACGCGCACCTGGGCGCCGTGTTCGAGGAGTCGGCGAATCAGCTCGGCGCTTTTGTAGGCGGCGATGCCGCCCCCTACGCCGAGAACGATGCGCTTGCGATACAGCCGCTGCATAGGCCTGCCTTTTGTTCCAGTAGAAGCGTGCGACGACGATGGTTGCCTGCGGCAGATCGTCACATGAACGAGCGGACTAGATTAACACAGCGCCTGGAGGCGCCGTAGCGACATGCAGGGAGGGGGCATGAATATCAGGGAATGGCCATTGCGCGAGCGGCCTCGGGAGAAGTTGCTGCAGCATGGCGCGTCGCAGCTGTCGGACGCCGAGTTGCTGGCGGTGTTCCTGGGCTCGGGTGTGAAGGGCTGCAACGTGGTCGACCTGGCGCGGCGGCTGCTGCGCCGCTTCGGCAGCCTACGCCAGTTGCTCGAGGCCGACCGTGAGGCGTTCTTGGGCGAGGCCGGGCTCGGTCCGGTCAGGTACTCGCAATTGCAGGCGATGCTGGAGATCGGGCGGCGCCACCTGGCCGAATCCATCGAGCGTGAATCGGCCCTGGAAGGCCCGCATGCGGTCCGCCGTTACCTCAAGTCCAGGCTGCGCCACGAGGCCAGCGAAGTCTTCGCCTGCCTGTTCCTGGATACACGGCATCGGCCGTTGGCATTCGAGGTGCTGTTTCGCGGATCGATCGATCGCGCCAACGTGTACCCACGTGAGGTGGTCAGGCGTTCGCTGGCGCACAATTGTGCGGCGCTGATCCTGTGCCACAACCATCCCTCCGGCAACCCCGAGCCCAGCCGCGAGGACGTCCAGCTCACCCATGTGCTGCGCGACGCCCTCAAGCTGATCGACGTGCGGATCCTCGATCACATCATCGTGGGCGAGGGCGAACCGCTGTCGATGGTCGAGCAGGGTTGGCTCAGCGGGTCACCGTGACCTTGGACAGGTCGAGTCGACCGAACGGGCTGACGGCATAGCCTGTGACGCCCTGGCGCGTGAGGCTGGCGGCAGTGGGATGGGCCAGCGGCAACCAGAGCGCCTGCTGTTGAATCAGCGTCTGGGCCTGTTGGTACAGGCGACTGCGCACGCTCTGGTCGTTGGTGGTTCGACCGGCATTGATCAGCTGGTCCAGGCGGCTGTCGCAATAGCGGGCGAAGTTGGTGCCGGAGGTGACTGCCGCGCAGGAGAATTGCGGCGTGAGGAAGTTGTCCGGGTCCCCGTTGTCGCCGGCCCAGCCCATGAACAGCAAATCATGCTCGCCCTGCTTGGCCCGACGGATCAGCTCGCCCCATTCGATCACGCGGATCTCGGCCTTGATGCCGACCTTGGCCAGGTCGGCCTGCACCATCTGTGCGCCCAGGTTGGGGTTGGGGTTGAGCAGGCTGCCCGACGGTCGCGTCCACAGGGTCGTGGTGAAGCCGTCGGGCAGGCCCGCCTTGGCCAGCAGGCGCTTGGCCTTCTCCACGTCGGTCGGGTACCCCGGCAGGTGCTCGGCATAGCTCCAGGTATTGGGCGGGTAAGGGCCGGTGGCCGCGATGGCAGTGTCCTCGAACACCGCCTTCAGGTAGCTGTCCCGGTCGAACGCCAGGTTGATGGCCTGACGGACTTCAGGCTTGTCCAAGGGCGGGTGCTGGGTATTGAGGGCGACGAACGCCGTCATGAACGCCGGTGTGCTTTCGACCTTCAGGTCCGGCAGCTGCTTGGCATCGGCGATGTCCAGCGGCTTGGGCGACAGGGCGATCTGGCACTCGTTGCGCTTGAGTTTCTGCAGCCGGACGTTGGCGTCCGGCGTGATGGCGAAGATCAGCGGATCGACGGCGGGCTTGCCGCCGAAGTAACCCGGGTTGGCACGGTAGCGGACCACGGCATCCTTCTGGAACCGCTGGAACACGAAAGGCCCGGTGCCGATGGGCTGGGTGTTGAGCTTTTCCGGCGTGCCGGCCTTGAGCAACTGGTCGGCGTACTCGGCCGAGTAGATCGAGGCGAAGCCCATGCTCAGCGTCGCCAGGAAGGTGGCGTCCGGGTGCGAGAGGGTGAAGCGCACCGTCGTGGGCGTCGGCGCATCGATGGCCTTGATCAGGCTGCCCAGTTGCAGCGATTGCGCATGGGGGTACCCGCCCGGCGCGCTCTTGTGCCAGGCATGGGCGGGGTAGAGCATGCGCTGGAAGCTGAACAGCACGTCGTCGGCGGTCAGCGGGCGCGTGGGCTTGAAATAGGACGTGGTGTGGAACTTCACCCCGTCGCGCAGCGTGAAGTCGTAGACCAGGCCATCGTCCGATACCGTCCAGCGTTGCGCCAGGCTGGGCACGACCTTGCCCTGGGCGGCATCGAACTCGACCAGGCGGTTCATCAGCACATCGGCCGAGGCATTGGTGGTGGTCAGCGAGTTGTACTGGACCACGTCGAAGCCTTCCGGGCTGGCCTCGGTGCAGACGCTCAGGGGCGCGGCCTGGACCAGCGCCGAGGCGAACAGGGAGGCGAACAGCAGGGGAAAGACGGCGCGACGCATGGTGACTCCTTGACTGGTCAGTGGCCCATCTGCCAGAAGCAGTCTGGAAACGATGTAACCCTAGAGTGAGCATCGACAAAAGGCTACATCCATTTTTACAAATCGACCGACGAACGGTGGGCATGGCTGCCGCCTTGCCGCTATGCTTACGGGCTCGCAGCTGTCGTCGCCTTGGCATGCCCCTGTTGTCGTGACCCGGTCTTTCTGGTATAAAGCAGCGCTCTTTTCTAGGGGCTCGGCCTGTCGCTTCGGCGATTCCGGTCGATAAGACCTCGGAAAACACGGCGCCTGGCGCCAAAGACTGAGAGATTAAGCGGCCAACCCATGCCGGGTTGGGCATGTGGTTTTAGAGGGCTGAGGCATGTCGAGAGTCTGTCAAGTTACCGGTAAGGGTCCGGTAACGGGGAACAACATTTCCCACGCAAACAACAAAACCCGTCGTCGTTTCCTGCCAAACCTGCAACATCACCGTTTCTGGGTTGAAGCCGAGAAGCGCTTCGTTCGTCTGCGCGTTTCCGCCAAGGGCATGCGCATCATCGACAAGCGTGGTATCGAAGTCGTGCTGTCCGAGCTGCGCGCTCGCGGCGAAAAGGTTTAAGGAGACTGTCATGCGTGAACTGATCCGTTTGGTGTCCAGCGCCGGTACCGGCCACTTCTACACCACCGACAAGAACAAGCGCACTACCCCGGACAAGATCGAGATCAAGAAATACGATCCGGTCGTCCGTAAGCACGTGACGTACAAGGAAGCCAAGATCAAGTAATTGATCGGCGACCAAAAAAAACCGCATCCCAGGATGCGGTTTTTTTATCTCTGGCGTTTGCGGCTCAATTGAACCTGAATCCAGTGATCATGCCTTCATCGACGACGATGAAGACCCTATCGGTACGACAGTCTTTGGTGGAAGGATCTTTAGGGCCTATGACGAGGGGCAGTCCGGTCAATTCGCGAATGTAGCATTTCACGCTATCGATGTAGGGGGTACCGATGAGGTGGTTGAGTGCCGTCTTGTCGACTTGATATGCCATGAGGGTTCCTCTGTAGGGTGTCAGCCCAATGTCGGGCATGCTGATGATCGGTGTCATCGAGCCTGTCGTTGGCCTATCTAAATCTACGTCGAGAGCGATCCTCGCTAGGAAAAGCTTACGTGCGCGCTCCGCAGGCCCAGCCTGAGTGGTGGAGCGGCGGCCAAAAAAAACCGTATCCTGAGATACGGTTTTTCCGAGGCCTGCGGCTCAGCCAATACGCAGTCGGCTGATGTTGCCTGCTTCATCGACGTGCACGTGGATGCGGTCGGTGCGAATTTCCGTGGTCGATATTTCATCGGGGCCGATGACGTACGTCAGTCCTGTCATTTCACGAATGTAGGCCTTTACGCTCTCGACGTAGCGGGTGCCGATGAGGTGCTGGACAGACGTTGTCAGATCGATGCGGTTTTCCATGATGTGTCCTCTGTGTGATGTCAGCCCGGGTCGGGCGTGCTCATGGTCAGCGATGCCGCATCGGCAAGTGGCCTATCTAAAGCTGCCTGGGAGGCCATCGTCGTGAGGAAACGCTATGCATCTACCCCTCGATCCGCACGGGCGTCGCTCACTGCGGCTCGAACATGACGTAGATCTTGCGACAGGCTTCGAGCACTTCCCAGGTCCCCTTGAAGCCGGCCGGAATCACGAAACGGTCACCTGCACGCAACGTCTTGGCGTGGCCATCCTGATCACGCAGTACCGATACACCCTGAACGATTTCGCAATACTCATGTTCGGTGTAGTTCACCTCCCATTGTCCGACGGCACCTTCCCAGACACCCGCAGCGAACTGGCCGCAGGGTGTGGCGTAATGGTTGTAGACCCGTTGCTCGGGGTCGCCCTTGAGAATCTTGTGCGCCGCCGGCCGGTAGGTCTCGGCCTGCATCAGCACCTGGGCGAAGTCGACGATGGAATCGATGCGCATGATCTGCCTCGTGTTGTTTAAAAAAACAAACGCTATAAGAGCTTTGAGCGTTTTTTGTCAAATATATTGATAGTTCTACGTGGCTGGTTTAGGGTGGACGACACCTAGGGTCGCCTCGCAGACCTGTTCAACTACCCCAGCGTGGGTGAGTGTCGAGCCTGACGCTGTCCCTGACAACAAGAGGAGTTTCTACATGACCACCTTGACGCGTGCAGACTGGGAGCAGCGTGCCCAGCAGTTGACGATCGAAGGTCGTGCCTTCATCAACGGCGAGTACACTGCCGCCACCTCCGGCGAGACCTTCGAATGCCGCAGCCCGGTGGACGGGCGCTCCCTCGCCCAGGTCGCCAGCTGCGACCTGGCCGATGCCAACCGCGCGGTCGAGAACGCTCGCGCCACGTTCGAGTCGGGCGTCTGGTCGCGCCTGGCACCTGCCAAGCGCAAGGCCACGTTGATTCGCTTCGCCAACCTGCTGCGCGAACATGTCGAAGAGCTGGCCCTGCTGGAAACCCTCGACATGGGCAAGCCGATCGGGGATTCCTCGAGCATCGACATTCCGGGGGCCGCCAACGCCATTCACTGGAACGCCGAAGCCATCGACAAGGTGTACGACGAAGTCGCACCGACCCCGCACGATCAACTGGGCCTGGTGACGCGCGAACCGGTCGGTGTGGTCGCAGCCATCGTGCCATGGAACTTCCCGCTGCTGATGGCCAGCTGGAAACTCGGCCCGGCCCTGGCCACTGGCAATTCGGTGGTGCTCAAGCCGTCCGAGAAATCGCCGCTGACCGCCATCCGTGTCGCCCAGCTGGCGCTCGAGGCCGGCATCCCGGCCGGCGTGCTCAACGTGTTGCCTGGCTACGGCCACACCGTCGGCAAGGCGCTGGCACTGCACATGGACGTCGACACCCTGGTGTTCACCGGTTCCACCAAGATCGCCAAGCAGCTGATGATCTACGCCGGTGAGTCGAACATGAAGCGGGTCTGGCTCGAGGCGGGCGGCAAGAGCCCGAACATCGTCTTCGCCGATGCGCCGGACCTGCAGGCCGCTGCCCAGGCCGCCGCCAGCGCCATCGCCTTCAACCAGGGCGAGGTCTGCACCGCCGGTTCACGGCTGCTGGTCGAGCGCTCGATCAAGGACACCTTCCTGCCCATGGTGGTCGAGGCGCTCAAGGCCTGGACGCCCGGCAACCCGCTGGATCCGGCCACCACCATCGGTGCGCTGGTCGACCAGCAGCAGATGAACACCGTGCTGTCGTACATCGAAGCAGGTCACCGCGATGGCGCGACCCTGTTGACCGGGGGCAAGCGTACCCTGGAAGAGACCGGCGGCACCTACGTGGAGCCGACTATTTTCGACGGCGTCACCAATGCCATGAAGATCGCCCAGGAAGAGATCTTCGGCCCGGTCCTGTCGGTGCTGACCTTCGACTCCGCCGAGGAAGCCATCGCCATCGCCAACGACACGCCCTATGGCCTGGCTGCTGGCATCTGGACGTCCGACATTTCCAAGGCCCACCGCACGGCACGTGCCGTTCGAGCCGGCAGCGTGTGGGTGAACCAGTACGACGGCGGCGACATGACCGCGCCGTTCGGTGGGTTCAAGCAGTCCGGCAATGGCCGCGACAAGTCGCTGCATGCGCTGGAGAAGTACACCGAGCTGAAGGCCACCTGGATCAAGCTGTAACCCGACGCGGTCGAACAGGCAGCCGGGACGACGCAGGTCGTCCCGGCTGTTTTGTGTGTGTTGCTCACCTGGACGAAAGGAGGTGCACGATGCGCTGGGGCACGTATTTCGCAGTGCTGGCGGCCGTGCTCAGTGTCGGGCTGGCCTTGGGCGTGAGCATGCCGCTGGTCTCGCTGCGGCTGGAAAACTGGGGCTACGGCGCCTTCGCCATCGGCGTGATGGCGGCCATGCCCGCGATCGGCGTGCTGGCCGGTGCCAGCCTGGCCAGCCGGCTGGCGGGCTGGGTCGGCGTGCCCCAGGCCATGCGCCTGTGCCTGTGGGGCAGCGCGGTGTCGATCGGCCTGCTGGCCGTGTTGCCGGGTTATGCGCTGTGGCTGGTGCTGCGCCTGCTCATCGGTCTGTGCCTGACCGTGGTGTTCGTCCTCGGAGAAAGCTGGATCAACCAGTTGGTGGTGGAGCGCTGGCGTGGACGGCTAGTGGCCTTGTACGGCAGCAGCTACGCCTTGAGCCAACTGGCCGGCCCCTTGCTTCTGGGCCTGGTCGGCACCGACGATGACCGGGGGTTCTGGGCGGCAACCGGGCTGTTGCTCGTCGCGCCTCTACTGCTGCTCGGTCGGGGTGGTGCACCGGTGACCGACGCCTGCAGCGTCACCTTCAGCGATCTGTTCGGATTCTGTAGACGCCTGCCAGTGATTGCCTGGGCCATCGCCTTGTTCGCGGCGTTCGAAGCGATGATCCTGACGCTGCTGCCGGTCTATTGCCTGCAGCAGGGCTTCGACGCCGAGACGGCCCTGTTCATGGTCAGCACGGTGGTGGTGGGCGATGCGCTCCTGCAACTGCCCATTGGCGTGCTGGCCGATCGCCTGTCACGCCGGGCGCTGTTCAGCGGCTGTGCGGTGGCGCTGCTCGGCGTCAGCCTGGCGATTCCCTGGCTGTTGCACAGCGTGGCGATCTGGCCGCTGTGGGTGGTGTTCGGCGCCAGCGCTGGCGGGCTGTTCACGCTGTCGCTGGTGCTGATCGGCGAGCGCTACCGTGACGATGCGCTGGTCCGCGCCAATGCTCACGTGGCGCAACTGTGGGGCATTGGCTGCCTGCTGGGCCCCTTGCTGGCCGGCGCAGGTGGACAATGGGTGAATGGGCATGCCCTGCCGCTGCTGATGGCGGCAGGGGCCTTCGGCCTGGTGCTGCTGACCCGTCGTCGCGGTGCATTCGATCCCGTCACGATCTAGGCTTGGCGTGCGTCGTCTGCCGCCTAGAGCATGCGCTCCAGGCCGACGGCCTTGCTCACCCAGGCGTTGAAGCGACGCCAGGCACCACCGGGCTCATGGGTCAGGACGTGGCGCTGGCCATTGTCCTCGGTGACCCACACCAGCTCGCCCTCGCGCAGCTCGGGCTGGTAGCTCACGGCCGGTGCCATGCCCTGCAGGGCCAGTTCGCGGGTGTACTCGGCCAGCTCCGGGCTGTCCACCATGACGCCGACCTCGGTGTTCCACAGCACCGAACGGGGGTCGAAGTTGAACGAGCCGACGAAGGTCTTGCTGCGGTCGAAGATGATCGCCTTGCTGTGCAGGCTGGAGTTCGAACTGCCCTTGTAGCTCAGCTTGGCACTGGACGGATCGCCCGACTGGCGGCGCATCTCGAACAGCTGCACCCCATGGCGCAGCAATGCCTTGCGGTAGGGTGCATACCCCCCATGCACGGCGGGCACGTCGGTGGCTTCCAGGGAATTGGTCAGCAGCTTGACCGTCACCCCTTCGTCGGACTTGCCGGCCAGGTAGCGCAAACCGTACTCGCCCGGCACGAAGTAGGCCGACAGCAGGATCAGCTCGTGCTGCACGTCGTTCAGGGCCGGCGCCAACTGGCGGGTCATCAGCAATGCAGGATCCGGCTCGCCGTCGGCCAGGATCTTTTCCGGGGCATCCCACAGCGCCTGCGCGTGGGCCCAGATCAGCTCCTTGCGCCAGGTGTCGAGCCGCGGTTCGGTCTGGTAGGCCATCAAGCGCTCGTACAGCGCCTTGCGCTCGATCTTGGCCTTGGCCAGCGAGGCCTCCAGTCGCTCCCGGCTCACGCGTAACGCGTCGGGGCTCGGGGGCTCGGAAAGAAAATCACTGATCGGGCGGCTCAGTTCGCTGTTCCAGTACTGGTCGAAACTCTCGCCGAGCTGGCGCGCCACCGGGCCGACCCCAAGCATGTCGATGTCGGTGAAATTCATGTTCGGCTCGGCGTCGAAGTACTCGTCGCCCAGGTTGCGGCCGCCGACGATGACCATGCTGGTGTCGGCCATGAACAGCTTGTTGTGCATCCGCCGGTGCTGCAGCGACAGGTTGAACAGGCGCCCGAGGGCGCGGGTGATGCCCGTGCTGCGGCCCTGGTGCAACGGGTTGAAGACCCGGATCTGGATGTTCGGGTGTGAGGCCAGGGTGGCGATGGCGCTGTCCTGCCCCGCGCTGGTGGTGTCGTCGAGCAGGATGCGTATCCGCACGTCGCGGTCGGCGGCCAGCAGCAGCTCGTGGATCAGCGCGCGGGTGCTCAGGCCGTCGTGCACGATGTAGTACTGCAAGTCGATGCTGACCTGGGCGTTGCGAATCAGCTCGGCCCGGGCGCGGAACGCATCGGTGCTGTTGGACAGCAGACGGAACCCCGACTGCCCCTGGTGCGGCGCAGCCTGGTGCAGAACGGAGCGGCCGAACGCCGACTCGTCGGCAGGCAGGACGTGGCTGGTTTCGTGGGGGGCGCTGACGCTGGTGCAGCCTGAAACGACGAACAGCGTGGTCAGCCAGACAGGCAGGGCTCTCTGGAGTCTCAAGGAGGTTCATCCTGTAGGAACGGGGGTCAGGGATATGGACCGTGGGCGCGTGCAGAAAGTTACGGCGGCGCCGTACGTCGCGCCGAGTGCCGGCAGGCGCGGGTGCGCGACCCTCAGGCCAGCTCCTTGAGCCGATGCCAGAGCATGCCCAGCGCCAGCAGCGGCGAGCGCAGGTGCCGGCCGCCTGGGAAGGTCATGTGCGGGACCTTGGCGAACAGCTCGAAGCGGCCGCTTTCCTGGCCACTGATCGCCTCGCCCAGCAGGCGGCCCGCCAGGTGCGTGGCATTGAGCCCATGGCCCGAGTAGGCTTGGGCGTAGAACACGTTCGGCTGCTGGCTCAGGCGCCCGATCTGCGGCAGGCGATTGGCGCCGATGCCGATCATGCCGCCCCATTGGTAGTTGATGCGTACGTCGGCCAGTTGCGGGAACACCTGGAGCATCTTGGGGCGCATGTAGGCCGCAATGTCCTTGGGGTCACGTCCGGAATAGTGACAGGCCCCGCCGAACAACAGCCGATGGTCGGCGCTGAGGCGGTAGTAGTCCAGTGCCACGCGCTGGTCGCACACCGCCATGTTCTGCGGCAGCAACGAGCGGGCGCGGGCTTCGCCCAGTGGCTCGGTGGCGATGAGGTAGCTGCCGGCCGGCAGCACCTTGCCCCCCAGTTCGCGGTCCAGGCCATTGAGGTAGGCGTTGCAGCACAGCACCAACGTCTTGGCCCGCACCCGACCCTGGGCCGTGTGCACCTGCACCTCAGGGCCGTAGTCGATGCGCGTGACCTCCGACTGCTCGTAGAGCTTCACGCCCAGGCGGCTGGCCACGGCCGCTTCGCCCAGGGCCAGGTTGAGCGGGTGCAGGTGGCCGGAGCCCATGTCGATCAACCCGCCGGCATAGCAGTCGGCGCCCACCACGCTGTGCAGGTCGTCCTTGCCGACCAGGCGCAGCGCGTGGGCGTACCCCAGGCTGCGCAGGTGCTCGGCGTCCTCGGCGAACCCCTTCAGTTGTTCGGGTTTGTTGGCCAGGTCGCAATAGCCCCAGGTGAGGTCGCAGTCGATGGCGTGCCGCTCCACCCGCTCGCGCACGATCTGCACGGCCTCCAACCCCATCAGGTGCAGGCTGCGTACACCGTCCTCGCCCAACACCGGCAGGAACCGCTCCACGCCATGGCCGACCCCGCGGATCAACTGTCCGCCATTGCGTCCGCTGGCGCCCCAGCCCAGTTTGCGGGCCTCCAGCAGCACGACCGAAAAGCCCCGCTCGGCCAGTTCGATGGCCGTGTTCAGGCCCGAGTAGCCGCCGCCCACGATGCACACGTCGGCACGTTGCTCGCCCTGCAGAAAGGCATGCGCCGGGTGCGGCACGCTGCTGGCGGCGTAGTAGGAGGCGGTGTGCTGTGCGCTGTGGATCATGGGGTGGGTCCTGAAGTGATCGACCGAGCGGGGAGGATAAGCGTGGGTTGCGTGGTGAGCAACCGCACGAGGCTCCGGCCTGTCGAAGACGCGCGGCCGACGTTGCAAGCGAGTAGAATGGGCCTTCGCCCAGCAGGCACGTCCGGCAGGACGTCATGGCCGCCTTCACCGGCCTTCGACTGTCGCCGGGGACGACCTGACCGTTTCCAGTGCGTCTTCACCTCCGGATGAACAGCCCTTTCAGCCATGTCCTGTAACCGCCACAAGATCCACTTCCTGCGCGAACTCATCCCGTCGTTCGAATGCGTACCCGGCTGCCACGATTGCTGCGGCCCGGTCACCACGTCCACGGACGAGATGGCCCGCCTGCCGCGCAGGTCTTCGGCCGAGCAGGCGGCAGCGCTGGAGCGGCTGGACTGCGTCCACCTCGGGCCGGGCGGCTGCACCGTGTACGAGGAGCGTCCGCTGATCTGCCGGCTGTTCGGCACTACCCCGCGCATGGCCTGCCCGCGAGGGCGTGGTCCTGAACCGATGATCGAGCCTGCCGCCGAGCAGCTGGTGCATCAGTACATCGCCAGCACGCGCCAAGTGCTGGTGTAGCGTCAGTCCGGGATGGGCAGGCAGAGGCTTTCCTTGACCTCTTCCATGACGATGTAGCTCTTGGATTCGCGCACGTGGGGCAGCTTCAGCAGGATGTCGCCCAGCAGCTTGCGGTACGACGCCATCTCTGAGATGCGCGCTTTCACCAGGTAGTCGAAATCGCCCGACACCAGGTGGCATTCCAGCACATGGGGCAGCTTCAGCACCGCCCGGCGGAACTCCTCGAAGGTGTCGCCCGACTTGTAGTCCAGGCTGATCTCCACGAACACCAGCAAGCTGGCCTTGAGCTGCTGCGGGTTCAGCCGCGCGCTGTAGCCCATGATGATGCCCTCGCGTTCGAGGCGACGGACGCGCTCGGTGCAAGGGGTGGTCGACAGCCCGACTTTCTCGCCCAGTTCGGTGAAGGAGATGCGCCCCTCGTCCTGCAGGATGCGCAGGATGTTGCGGTCGATCTTGTCCAGTTCACGTTTGCTTTGATGCTGGGTTCTCATAGGGGATGCGCCTTTGCGAAAGCCGATATAGCCAAGAATTCTCGCCAAATATAGGCTTTTATATAGTGAATTGCACTGCTTCCAACTTCTTATACTGCGCGCATCGGGCAGTGCCCATGGTCGAGGTCGCGGCGTGCCGCGCAAGAGGGAAGAGCGATGCGAGTGATGGTGCTTGGGGGCGGTGTCATCGGCACGGTCAGTGCCTACTACCTGGCCCGGCAGGGGTTCGAGGTGGTGGTGGTCGATCGCCAGCCGGCCGTGGCCTTGGAAACCAGTTTCGCCAACGCCGGGCAGATCTCGCCGGGCTACGCCTCGCCCTGGGCCGCGCCGGGCGTGCCGCTCAAGGCCATCAAGTGGCTGCTCGAGCGTCACGCTCCCCTGGCCATCAAGCTGACTGGCGATGTCGATCAGTACCTGTGGATGGCGCAGATGCTGCGCAACTGCACGGCGTCGCGTTATGCGGTGAACAAGGAGCGCATGGTGCGGCTGTCCGAGTACAGCCGGGATTGCCTCGACGAACTGCGTGCCGAGACCGGCATCGCCTACGAGCATCGCACCCTGGGCACCACCCAGCTGTTCCGCACCCAGGCGCAGCTCGATGCCGCCGCCAAGGACATCGCGGTGCTCGAGCGCTCAGGCGTGCCCTACGAGCTGCTCGATCGTGATGGCATCGCCCGCGTCGAGCCTGCGCTGGCCCAGGCCCGCGACCTGCTGGTCGGTGCCCTGCGCCTGCCCAACGACCAGACCGGTGACTGTCAGCTGTTCACCCGCCGCCTGGCGGAGATGGCCGAAGGGCTCGGCGTCCAGTTCCGCTTCGGTCAGGACATCCAGCGCCTGGACGTCACCGGCGACCGGCTCAATGGTGTGTGGATCGACGGTACCCTGGAAACCGCGGACCGCTACGTGCTGGCCCTGGGCAGCTACTCGCCGCAACTGCTCAAGCCCCTGGGCATCCGGGCGCCGGTCTACCCACTCAAGGGCTACTCGCTGACCGTGCCGATCACCGATCCGGCCATGGCTCCGGCCTCGACCATTCTCGATGAGACCTACAAGGTGGCCGTCACGCGCTTCGACGACCGTATCCGGGTTGGTGGCATGGCCGAGATCGCCGGGTTCGACCTGTCCCTGAATCCGCGTCGGCGCGAGACGCTGGAGATGATCGTCAACGACCTTTATCCTCTGGGCGGCGACCTGCAGCAGGCCAGCTTCTGGACCGGATTGCGCCCGGCGACCCCCGATGGCACCCCCATCGTCGGCGCCACGCCCGTGCGCAACCTGTTCCTCAACACCGGGCACGGCACGCTGGGCTGGACCATGGCCTGTGGCTCCGGTCGCCTGCTGGCCGACCTGATCGCGCGCAAGACGCCACAGATCAGTGCGGCCGGCCTGGATCTGTCGCGCTATGGCGCCCGAGGGGAACGTGTCCGGTCGGGCAGCGCCACCCCCGCGCATTCGTAACGCGACCCCGGTCGCCAACCGCTGTCTCCGGTGCAAGGCCCGCCTTGCGCCGGATCGAACCTCCCACCGCTTTGCCAGAAGGCTGTCTTCATGCGTCCCGCCCGTGCCCTGATCGATCTTCAAGCCCTTCGCCACAATTACCGCGTGGCCCGCGAGCTGGCCGGTGCCAAGGCGCTGGCCGTGGTCAAGGCCGATGCCTACGGGCACGGTGCAGTGCGCTGCGCCCTGGCCCTGGAAACCGAAGCGAACGGCTTTGCCGTGGCCTGCATCGAAGAAGCGCTGGAACTGCGGGCCGCGGGCATCAAGGCGCCCATCCTGCTGCTCGAAGGGTTCTTCGAGGCCAGTGAGCTGCCGCTGATCGCCGAGTATGATCTGTGGTGCGTGGTGCACGCGACCTGGCAGGTCGAAGCCCTGGAGCGCGTGCAGCTGCACACGCCGTTGAACGTCTGGCTCAAGCTCGACACCGGCATGCACCGGGTCGGCCTGCACCCGAAGGATTACCTGGCGGCCTATGGGCGGTTGCTGGCTAGCGGCCAGGTCGCACGCATCGTGCTGATGAGCCACTTCGCCCGGGCCGACGAGCCGGACGCCTCCACCACCGCCGAGCAATTGGCCGTGTTCGATCAGGCGCGCCAGGGGTTGCAGGCCGAAACCAGCCTGAGCAACTCGCCGGCCCTGATCGGCTGGCCGTCGGTGCGAAGCGACTGGGCGCGCCCTGGCATCATGCTGTACGGCGCCACGCCGTTCGAGGTCGAACAGCCCCAGGCCGGGCGCCTGCAGCCGGTGATGACCCTGCAGTCGCGGGTGATCAGCGTGCGTGAGCTGCCGGCCGGCGAGCCGGTGGGGTACGGCGCGCGGTTCATCTGCCCACGGCCGACCCGCGTGGGGGTGGTCGCCATGGGTTACGCCGACGGCTATCCGCGGCATGCCCCGACCGGCACGCCCGTGCAGGTGGCCGGGCAGCCGAGCCGACTGATCGGCCGCGTCTCGATGGACATGCTCTGCATCGACCTGACCGACCTGCCGCAGGCGGACGTCGGCAGCCCGGTCGAGCTGTGGGGCAAGCAGGTCCTGGCGAGCACCGTGGCGGCCCAGGCCGAGACCATCCCCTACCAGCTGTTCTGCAACCTCAAGCGGGTGCCGCGCGAGTACCTCGGCGACTGAGAAGGCGCCGACCGACGTCGGGCGCACGGGGTCAGGGTGTTGTAAATACTGAACGCTGTTACCATGATAGCGATCACTGCCCCTCGATCCCTGTTCGCTCGCCTTAAAGGAGGCTCATGCTTTGGACGTCGGCCAACGACTACAAGCCATTCGCACGCTCAAGGGTCTGTCCCAACGGGAGCTGGCCAAGCGTGCCGGGGTGACCAACAGCACCATCTCGATGATCGAGAAGAACAGCGTCAGCCCGTCGATCAGCTCGCTGCGCAAGGTGCTGGGCGGCATTCCGATGTCCATGGTCGAGTTCTTCTCCGTGGAGCTGGAGCCGGAAACCCCGTCGCAGATCGTGTACAAGGCCCATGAGCTGCTCGACATCTCCGACGGTGCAGTGACCATGAAGCTGGTCGGCAAGGCCCATTCCAGCCGAGCGATCGCCTTTCTCAACGAGGTTTATCCACCCGGGGCCGATACCGGGGACGAGATGCTCACCCATGAGGGCGAAGAGACCGGCATCCTGCTCGAAGGGCGGCTGGAACTGGTCGTGGGCTACGAGACCTTCGTGCTTGAGGCCGGCGACAGCTACTACTTCGAAAGCACGCGGCCGCATCGTTTCCGCAACCCCTTCGACGAGCCTGCCCGGCTGATCAGCGCCGCCACGCCGGCCAATTTCTGAAGACGTCGACGGCGGGGCGCCAGGCTCACCAGCCAGCGACCCGCAGGCGCTTACCCGATCCAACCCTCACGACCCAGAGGCGACCTGTGAACGTGATCCACCGTTTGGCAACGCTCCCGATGCTCTGCACCCTGTTGCTGGCCAGCGCCGCGCACGCGACGTCCGACGACGACCTGGCCCGCCGCCTGGCGCCGGTCGGCCAGGTCTGCGTGCAGGGGCAGCCCTGTGGCGAGCCGCCGGCCAGTCGTCCGGCCGTCACAGGGCGCGACCCTGCCGAGATCGTCGCCCGGCATTGCCAGACCTGCCACGGCATGGGCCTGCTCAACGCCCCCAAGCCCGGCGACACGGCAGCCTGGCAGGCGCTCGCCGATCGCAACGGCGGCCTGGACGGCCTGCTGGCCCGGGCGATCAGCGGTGTCAACGCGATGCCGGCGCGGGGCACGTGCGGCAATTGCTCCGACGACGAGTTGCTGAGCGCCATCAGGCAGATGTCCGGCCTCTGAGCGGGCGACGGGGCCCGGCGGGGAGCAAACGCGTACGGGCATCGGTCCAACGGCTGCATGCAAGGACGTCCAGGAGGCCAAGATGCCGCATCGCTGCTCCATCGAACAGGCTGTCGACCAGGTGCTGGCGCGTCTGCCCGCACACATCCACATGGGCCTGCCCCTGGGCCTGGGCAAGCCCACGGCGTTCGTCAATGCGTTGTACCGACGGATTCGCCAGACCCCCGGACGCCAACTGACGATCTACACCGCGCTGACGCTCGGCAGGCCTGCACTGGGCGATGGCCTGCAGCGGCGCTTTCTGGAGCCGTTCGTCGAGCGCGTCTTCGCCGACTGCGAAGAGCTCGACTACCTGGCCGACCTGCGCGGCGACAGCCTGCCGGGCAACATCCGGGTCGAGCAGTTCTTCATGCAGCCCGGCAGCCTGCTGGGCAGCCACACGGCGCAGCAGGCCTACGTCAGCAGCAACTACAGCCATGCGGCGCGCGACATCAACGCCAAGGGCCTGAACCTGGTGGCGCAATTGGTGGCCACCACGCCCGAGCGGCCTGGGCAGGTGAGCCTGGCCTGCAACCCGGACATCACCCTGGACCTGTTGCCGATGCTCGACAAGCGCCGTGCGGCGGGCGAAACCGTGCTGGTGCTTGGGCAGCCCCATGACGAGTTGCCGTACATGCCCGGCACGGCCGAACTGCCTGAAACGACCTTCGACCTGCTCATCGATCAGCCCGAGACGCGTCGCCTGTTCTCGACGCCGAACATGCCGGTGTCGACGCAGGACCACTTCATCGGGTTGTATGCCAGCCTGCTGGTGCGCGACGGCGGCACCTTGCAGATCGGCATCGGCGCCATGGGCGATGCGGTGACGGCCGCCTTGCTGGCGCGGCAGGGGGACAACGACGGTTACCGCGCGCTGGCCGAAGAGCTGCAGCTCACACCCTGGCAGACGTTGATCGAACGGGAAGGGGGGCTGGCGCCGTTCGCCGACGGGCTGTACGGGTGCAGCGAAATGTTCGTCAACGGCCTGCTCGCCCTGGCTGAAGCCGGCGTGGTGCGACGGCCGGCGGACGAGCACGGCGTGCTGGTGCATGGCGGGTTCTTCCTGGGGCCGCGCAGTTTCTATCAGCGGCTGCGGGAAATGCCCTTGGCACAGCGCGCCCGTTTCGCCATGACCGCGATCAGCTTCATCAACGAGCTGTATGGCGATGAAGCACTCAAGCGGCGCCAGCGCCGTGATGCGCGGTTCATCAACACCGTGTTCGGCATGACCCTGATGGGTGCGGCGGTGGCCGATCAACTGGAAGACGGTCGGGTGCTGAGCGGCGTGGGCGGGCAGTACAACTTCGTCGCCCAGGCCCACGCCTTGGAGGACGCCCGTTCGCTGCTGCTGGTCCGCAGCTGGCGCGAGTCCGCAGGCGAAGTCACCTCGAACCTGACCTGGAACTATGGGCACTGCACGATTCCTCGGCACCTGCGCGACCTCGTGGTGACCGAGTACGGCATCGCCGACCTGCGCGGGCAGACCGACAGCGAGGTGATTGCCCGGCTGCTGGCGATCAGCGATTCGCGGTTCCAGCCGGACCTGATGGCCAAGGCCAAGGCGGCCGGCAAGCTGCCGGCGGATTTCCAGCTCGATCCGCAGTTCACCGACAACACGCCCGAACGGCTCGAGGCGATTCGCCAGCGGCATGCGCGGTTGTTTCCGGAGTATCCCCTGGGGTGCGACTTCAGCGACGAAGAGCGGGCGCTGCTGCGGGCCCTGGATTGGCTCAAACGCAAATTCAGGCTGACCGAGATGCTGGAGCTGGGCAAGGCGGCCCTGGATGCGCCTGCGCCCGAGACCTTCCCCGTGCACCTCGAACGCATGGGGCTGGCGCAGCCGCAAGGGTTCAAGGATGAGCTGTACCAGCGGTTGCTGCTGGCGGGGTTGCAGGCGACGCACGGGTAGGGGGCAGTGTCTGAGTTGGGCTGTGAGCGGCGTTGCATCATGCTGATCAGGCAGTGTCTCTTTACGGGCCCTGTGGGCCAGGGCTTTCAACGTCTTTGCCTAAGACGATGTGGACCACATCGCCGATCTGGCAGAGCGGTTCATCTCCTCTGTGGGAGCGGGCTTGCCCGCGATGCAGGCGGTGATGGGCCGGACGCCATCGCGGGCAAGCCCCACAGGAGAACTGCGCCCGCCTGCATCACCTCGTCGTAGCTACGGGTCGAAAGCAGCCAGTCGCGACTGGCCGCTTTCGGCCAGAAGCGGACTCCCACCTGTCTCGCCTTGGGCGGATTAAAACTGCCGGAAAATCGCAGCAGCCAACACTCCGGCAGCGATTGCTGGAAGCGGCTTCTTCAGCAGCAACATGGTGCCTGCCGTCGTCAGCAGGGCCAGTCGTGCGGCGTTGTCACCCTGTAGCGCCATTGGAGCCAGAAGGGCTACCAGCACCGAGCCAGACATTGCTCCGATGAACTGTTTTACTCGATAGCTAATGGGCACGAAGGACATGACATAGACCCCGCCCCAGCGGGTTGCCAGCGTCACAAACGCCATGACCAGTACCAAGATGAGGGCACCTAAACCTGCCGTTTCAATGCTCACGCTTGTTCTCCGTCCAGATTGTTCCGGTGAGTCCGCCGGCCACCGCACCCACGACGACATGGCTGTTCTCGGGAAGATACAGGTATGCCAGCAGCGACGCGCAAGCGGCGACGATCCAGATCATCAAGATGCGCAGGTTTTTATCGCCGCCGGCCACCATTGCCAGCAGGAAACAGCCCATCACCATGTCCAATCCCAGAGCCTTGGGATCATGAATGGAACCGCCGAAAAGAACACCGAGCCAGGTGCCGGCCACCCAAGCCAGCCATAGAACCAGGCCGCCGCCCAGCAAGAGTCCCAAGCCGGGCTGGCTGTTGCCAAACGCCTGCATTGATAGGGCCCAGTTGGCGTCGGAGGCGACCAGCATCACCCCGTAGCGCTTTCTCACGGGCAGGTGTTGCAGCCACGGATAGAGCGTGGCGCCCATTAGCAAGTGGCGGGCATTGATTGCGAACACGGTGATGCTCAGGGTAAGCAGGGAGACGTCGGGGCCCCACAGCTCCAGTGCGGCGAACTGGGACGCGCCAGCAAACACAAGGGTGCTCATTGCCACGATTACCGCGTCACTCAATCCCGCCTGGGTGGCCGCCAAGCCGAAAGCCGCCCCGAATATCGCCACAAACAGGGAAATGGGCGCCAGTTTGGTAAAGCCGACCCAAACCATCCGGTGGTCGAACTCATGCAGCTTGTCGGTAATCTGTGTCATGTCGTGGGCACTTCGGCGTGGCGATTATGATGGCACGTGCTGCGTTTCACTCAAGGCAACACCTGACTTCGTCACTAATATGCTTCTGCTATGCGCCAAAAGAAAAACGGATAAAACAGAGTTAAGCTATCCGGTAATCGAATGACCGAGTTTGACTATGACGTTCCATGATCTGCAGATAGATTGGATGAAATGCTTCGTTGCCGTGGTGGATGCAGGTTCGCTATCTGGCGCCGCTCCGCAAGTGCATCGCTCTCAGTCGGCGGTCAGTATGCAGATCAAGAAGCTGGAGACGGCCCTGGGTTGCCAGCTTCTGGTGCGAGGGCCGCGCCAGCACCAGCTTACGGCTCAAGGGCAGTTGTTGCTGGGTTACGCACGGCGAATGCTCGATCTGCATGCCGAAACCCAGGTGGCCTTCCATAGGGAGGAGCTGACGGGGCGGATTCGTCTTGGCGTGCCGGATGATTACGCCGCGCGTTACCTTACACCAGCACTCAAACGCTTCGCTCCGAATTTCGGTGCGGTGGAGATCGAGTTGAACTGCGAGCAGTCGACTTCTCTGATTCCTCGAGTGAAAAGCGGCAATCTTGATCTCGCCCTGGTTTCTCGTGACAACCCTCGGCATGGAGTCTTGCTGTTTCATGAGCCAATGGTCTGGGTCGGCGATGCCCAGTTCCAGGTCTGGCGACGCGACCCGCTGCCCATCGCCGTCTATGAGGACGCCAGTCTTGCCAAGCGCAGTGCGTTGCAGTCGTTGGCACTCCAAGGGCGTCGCTTCAAGGTGGTGTACAACAGCTCCAGCTTGGCGGGCCAAATTGCCGCCGTCGAAAGCGGCTTGGCGGTAGCGGTGCTTACACAGTGCAGTGCGCCATCGCACTTGAAGATCTTAGGCAGCGAGCAAGGCTTAGGTCCGCTGGAGCCCATGGAGGTCGCCGTGTTCCGAAGCCAGGCATCTCGGGGCTCGAAGGCGGTGGACAGTCTTCACGACCTTCTTATCAAGACACTTCGCCTTTCTACTCCTCCTTAAGGCGCAATAGCCAAGCCATGAGCGTCCGCTTCTGGCCGTGTGCAGCCCTCTGCGAATGGCTTCTTAGGGTCGGTTGGCGACAGTCTGATCTCGACCGTCGCTGTGCATCGTCAGACCTCAGTCTGTTCCGCCTTCTCCAGCGCGTCGTCGACCTCAATCCCCAAATATCGAATGGTGCTCTTTAGCTTCGTGTGTCCAAACAGCAGTTGAACCGCCCGCAGGTCCTTCGTCCTTCGATAGCTAAGCTTTGCTGTCGATGGCCAGATCGAAGAGAGCCAGATCTCGAGTATTTTCTGCAATCTGAAGCCTTACTCGGATAGCTCAGATATCTCTCAGTTGTAGCGGGGGTTTCTGCCCAGGCCTTTCAACGTCTTTGCCTAACAGGATGTGGACCATATCGCTGATCTGGCAGAGCGGTTAATCCCCCTCTGTGGGAGCAACTGTCTTTTTTCTACTCGGTACATGCCCGACCCTATGGGCTGATGTGTGGGCTTACCTGCGATGCAGGCGGTGATGGACCGGACGCTATCGCTGGCAAGCCAGCTCCCACCCAGACCTCTGCAGCCGTCGGTGTAGCCATGGCTGCGCAAGCAGCTTGTGGGAGCGGGCTTGCCCGCGATAGCGTCCGGTCCATCACCGCCTGCATCGCGGGCAAGCCCGCTCCCACACAGGAGGTGAACCGCTCTGCCAGATCGGCATGTGGTCTACATCGTGTTAGTTAAAGACGTTGAAAGGCCTGGGGTTTCTGCCCGACCAATTTTCCTTTGTTCCAGGGCTGACGGCTGCGGTTAGCGATGATGCTCATGGCATGTCCTCCACGTGTGGAAGGACAAGGATGGCTAATCAAAGCAACGGTCGCTAACGGCCGATAGTTACCTTTCACGGTTGGCTGCTGGCGGGTAGGAGCGACCCCTGTGCCGCGATCGGGCCCGCAGGGCCCGCCAGAAAGCCCTGCAAGTCGAGTGCTCTGCACCGCGCCGACAGTACCGCGGGCGGCCTGCGAAGCCTACCTCACTCCACGAAACTGACGACCCCACCGGCCAGCGACTTGACCCGCGCCAGCGATTCGACCCGGTAGCCCTGGCTGTCCAGCTCGGCACGGCCGCCCTGGAACGACTTCTCGATCACGATGCCCAGCCCGGCGACGGTGGCGCCGGCCTGCTTGATGATCGAGATCAGCGCCTGGGACGCCTTGCCGTTGGCCAGGAAGTCGTCGATCACCAGGACACGGTCATGGCTGCTCAGGTGACGCGGCGAGATGGCCACGGTGTTCTCGGTCTGCTTGGTGAACGAGTACACCGACGCGGTCAGCAGGTTTTCGGTCAGGGTCAGCGACTGGTGCTTGCGGGCGAAGATCACCGGCACGCCGAGCTTCAGGCCGGTCATGACCGCCGGCGCGATGCCGGACGCCTCGATGGTGACGATCTTGGTCACGCCCGCCTCGGCGAAGCGCTGGGCGAACTCGTCACCGATCAGCTGCATCAGGGCAGGATCGATCTGATGGTTGAGAAACGCATCGACTTTGAGAACCTGGTCGGAAAGCACGATGCCTTCTTCGCGAATCTTCTGGTGCAGTGCTTCCACGGCGGTAGTTCCTCGATGTAACGGACAGAGCCACGGCAACGCGCCGTGGCATAGATGGGCTAGCGTTTGAGCATGGCGCGAATATCGGCCAGTGCGTTGTTGCCGCGCGCGGCCTTGACCTCCACCGGGGCGTCGTCCAGGCCTTCCCAGGCCAGGTCGTCGGGCGGCAGTTCGTCGAGGAAGCGGCTCGGCGTGCAATCGATGATCTCGCCATACTGCTTGCGCTTGGCGGCGAAGGTGAACGCCAGGGTCTGACGGGCGCGGGTGATGCCCACGTAGGCCAGCCGGCGCTCTTCCTCGATGGTGTCGGCCTCGATGCTGGAGCGGTGCGGCAGGATCTCTTCCTCCATGCCCATGATGAACACGTAGGGGAACTCCAGCCCCTTGGAGGCATGCAGGGTCATCATCTGTACCCCTTCGGCATTCTCTTCCTCTTCCTGCTGGCGCTCGAGCATGTCGCGCAGCACCAGCTTGCCGATGGCGTCCTCGATGGTCATCTCACCCTCTTCGTCCTTCTCGAGGGTGTTCTTCAGCGCATCGATGAGGAACCAGACGTTGCTGATGCGGAACTCCGCAGCCTTGTCGCTGGCGGTGTTCTGGCGGATCCAGTTCTCGTAGTCGATGTCGCGCACCATCTCGCGCAGGGCGGCGATCGGGTCGTCCGAGGCCACCCGCTGACGCACGCCGTCGAGCCAGTGCTTGAAGCGCTGCAGGCGCTCGGTGTAACGCGCGTCCAGGTGCTCGCCCAGGCCCAGCTCCTCGCTGGCCGCGTACATCGACACGTCGCGCTGGGTGGCGTAGTTGCCAAGCTTTTCCAGTGTGGTCGAACCGATCTCCCGGCGCGGCACGTTGATCACCCGCAGGTAGGCGTTGTCGTCGTCGGGATTGACCAGCAGTCGCAGGTAGGCCATGAGGTCCTTGACCTCCTGGCGCCCGAAGAAGCTGTTGCCGCCGGACAGGCGATACGGCACCTGATGGTGCTGCAACTTCAGCTCGATCAGCTTGGCCTGGTAGTTGCCCCGGTAGAGAATGGCGAAATCGCGGTAGGGCCGGTTGGTGCGCAGGTGCAGTGTGAGGATTTCCATGGCCACGCGTTCGGCCTCGGCATCCTCGTTGCGGCAGCGGATCACGCGGATCTCGTCGCCATGGCCCATCTCGCTCCACAACTGCTTTTCGAAGGCATGCGGGTTGTTGGCGATCAGCACGTTGGCGCAGCGCAGGATGCGGCTGGTCGAGCGGTAGTTCTGCTCGAGCATGACCACCTTCAGGGACGGGTAGTCGTCCTTGAGCAGCATGAGGTTCTCGGGCCGGGCGCCGCGCCAGGCGTAGATCGACTGGTCGTCGTCGCCGACCACGGTGAACTGGTTGCGCGTGCCGATCAGCATCTTCACCAGCAGGTACTGGCTGGCGTTGGTGTCCTGGTATTCGTCGACCAGCAGGTAGCGCACCCGGTTCTGCCACTTCTCCAGCACGTCGGGGTGCGTTTCGAAGAGCTTGACCGGCAGCAGGATCAGGTCGTCGAAGTCCACCGCATTGTAGGCCTTGAGGGTGCGCTGGTAGTGCGTGTAGACGATGGCGGCGGTCTGCTCGCGCGGGTTGCGAGCCTTTTCCAGGGCTTCGGGCGGTAGGATCAGGTCGTTCTTCCAGGCCCCGATCATGTTCTTGATCTCGTCGATGCCGTCGTCGCCCGCGTACTCCTTCTGCATGATGTCGCCGAGCAGCGCCTTGATGTCGGTCTCGTCGAAGATCGAGAACCCCGGCTTGTAGCCCAGCCGCGCATGCTCCTTGCGGATGATGTTCAGGCCCAGGTTGTGGAAGGTGCAGACCGTCAGGCCACGCCCTTCGCCAGGGCGCAGCAGGGTGCCGACCCGCTCCTTCATCTCGCGCGCCGCCTTGTTGGTGAAGGTCATGGCGACGATGTACTGGGCACGGATGCCGCAGTTCTGTACCAGGTGGGCGATCTTGCGGGTGATCACGCTGGTCTTGCCGGAGCCGGCACCGGCGAGCACCAGAAGCGGGCCGCCGACGTAGCTCACGGCTTCTTGCTGCCGGGGATTGAGTCGGGACATGGCTGTAAACCGGGGGGAGCAGAAAATAGCCGCGCATTCTAGCAGGCATGCGGCGGATGGTGGATAACCGTCTGCCCAGTGAGGCTCGCAAGTGTTCGAGAGCAGTAGCGCATCTGTCATGGAAGGACGATGCAATGTTCGAGCGCTTCTGGAGGTCGACAGTAACGTACAACGAATGCCCAAGGGTTTGCCGAGTCAGGCAGAATCGCGCAGGATGCACGACAGAATAGGTCGTAGCTCAATGGCAAAATGGCATGATTCAGGTGAAAAGCATTACCACACATACGTCGGTCATTCGCTGCGTCATGTCATTGTGACACCTGCGCGGCGTAAGGAGCATGCTTGTCCACGCTTGTCGTACCCTTGCGTCTCTTGTTGCTGGCCAGTGAACCGTACTGGGCCGCTGCCTTGCACGCGCACTTGCCCCATGTGTCCCCTCAGGCCGTCCTGCTGACCGCGCCTTGTTGGGACGCCGTGGACACGCTGTTCGCCGATGATCGACTGACCATCGTGCTGACGACACCTGACTTGCAGCCGTGTAGCGAGCGCTGTGGCCTGCCGATGGTCTTGCTGCTGGCGCAGGACCCGCAGGAGCTGCCGCCAGGGATCAGCGACTGGCTGGTACAGGGCCAGCTCACCAGCGATACCCTGCGCCGTTGCCTGCGGCACGTACGCGAGCGGCGTCTGTTGGAAACGACCCTGCAACGCTTGACCCAACTCGACCCCTTGACCGGCGTGGCCAACCGCCAAGGCTTCCAGACCCTGCTGACCCGGCGGCTGGCCGAGCACGAGGGGCGTGGCGTCGCCTTGGGCCACCTGGACCTGGACAACTTCCGCCACGTGAACGACGCGCTCGGCCATCAGGTCGGCGACTGGCTGATCCTCCAGGTGGTCGACCGGCTCAAGCGGCACCTGGGGCCTGACGACCAGATCGCTCGGCTGGGCAGCGACGAATTCGCCCTGCTGCTCGACACGCGGCAGGACCCCCGGCGTGCCGAGCAGACGGCCCGTCACCTCGTCGATGCGCTAGGCGAGGCCTTCTGGGTCGACGGTGAAAGCCTGCTGCTGGGGTGCAGCCTGGGTGTCGCCCATGCTCGCGCCCACAATGGCCCTGACCCCCTGATGTGGCACGCGCACATCGCCATGCAGCAGGCCAAGCGCAGGCGCGGCTGTACCTTTCACGTGTTCGACGAGCGCATCAACCGCCATGCCCGCAGCCTCGCCGACCTCGAAAGCGAACTGCGCCGTGCCCTGCGGCGCGACGAACTGGAGCTGCACTACCAGCCACGCCTGGACCTGGCCAGCGGGCGCATCGTCGGGCTCGAGGCGCTGGTGCGCTGGCGGCATGGCGAGCGGGGCCTGTTGCCGCCGGGCGAATTCATCCCCCTGGCCGAACAGAGCGGCCTGATCGTGCCCCTGGGCTACTGGGTCATCGCCCGGGCGCTGCGCGATACCCAGGTCTTGCGCGCGCGTGGTCTAGCGCCCTTGCACATCGCCGTCAACCTGAGTTTCCGGCAGTTCCACGACAGCCAGTTGCTGGCGACCTTGAGCCGGCAGATCGCCGAGTACGGCATCGACGCCAGCTGGCTGGAATTCGAGCTGACCGAGACGGCCGTGATGCACTGTAACGAGCGCGTCCAGCAGACCCTGGACGCGCTGGGTCGCTTGGGCGTGAGGTTCTCGCTGGACGACTTCGGCACAGGGTTTTCCTCGTTCGTGCACCTGAACAGCCTGCCGATCACCCTGCTCAAGGTCGACCGCAGCTTCGTCGCCGGCATGGAGCAGCGCATGGAAAGTCGCAAGCTGGTGCAGGCGATGATCAACCTGGCGCACGACCTCAACCTGCACGTGGTCGCCGAAGGCATCGAGAACGAGCGGCAACTCGCCCTGTTGCGTGACTATGGGTGCGATCAGGTGCAGGGCTTTCTGGTCAGCCGGGCCTTGCCCATCGACGAACTCAGCACCTGGCTGGTGGACGCGAGCGCCCGGCAGGGGCGCTTCGACTACCGTCCCTGACGGTGCCCGGTCAGGCTGACGGCCCTGCCAGGATGCGGTGCGGCAGCGCTCAGGTCAGGGTCGCCGTCCGGCCGGCGCGCTCGGCCCGCCGCAGCAGACGCCCGGTCCGCCACTCGAACGCCACCACCAGGCAGATCGATGCGCAGGCCAGGCCCAGCGCCAGCCCCCACCAGATGCCCAGCGCACCGCCCTCGAAGGTGAAGGCGAACAGCCAGGCACTCGGCGCACCGACCAGCCAGTAGCACCCCAGGCCGATCAGGAAGGTGATCTTGGCGTCCTTCAGGCCGCGGATCGAGCCCATGGCGATGCTCTGTACGCCATCGAACAGCTCGAACCAGGCCGCGACCATCAGCAGCCCCACCGCCAGGTCGAAGATGGCAGCAAAGGCCGGGTCCTGCCGGTCGATGAACAGCCCCACCAGGGTGTCGGGCTGCAGCCAGAACAGCGCGGCAAAGGCGAACATCAGCGAGGCACCGAAGGCGATGCCGACACGCCCGGCGCTGCGCGCGGCGAGCAGCCGGTCAGCCCCGTAGTACAGGCCCACGCGCATGGTCACCGCATAGGAAAGCCCGGTCGGTACCATGAACGCCGTGGACACGATCTGCAGGGCGATCTGGTGCGCCGCCAGCTCGGTGCTGCCCAGCAGGCCCATGCACAGGGCGGCGAAGGCGAACAGGCCGATCTCCACCATGTAGGTGCCGCCGATCGGCAGGCCCAGGCGCAGCAGCTCGCGCAGGGCGGTCCAGGAGGGGCGCAGCAGGCCCTGGCGCAGCGGGTAGGCGTCGTAGGCGCGGTGCCAGCGGATGTACAGGGCCAGGGCCACGGCCATGCCCAGCGAGACCACGGCGGTCACCAGGCCGATGCCCATCAGGCCCAGTTTCGGCAGACCGAACATCCCTTCGATGAGCGCATGGTTGAACAGGTAGTTGACCACCGTGCCGACCAGGCTGATCACCATCACCGGCGTGGAGTGCCCCAAGGCGCTGGTGAAGCCGCGCAAGGCCATGAAGCTCAGGTAGCCCGGCAGGGCCAGGGGCAGCAGGGTGAGGAACTCGGCGGCCGACGCAACGTTGTCCGGTTGCTGCCCGAACAGCAGCAGCACCGGTTCCAGGTTCCACAGCGCCAGCCCGGCCAGCAGAGACAGACCCCAGGCCAGCCATAGGCCATTCTGCGCCAGGCGCGTGGCGCCCTGGACGTCACCGCCGCCCTGACGGATCGCCACCAGCGTGCCGACGGCGGCGATCACCCCCAGGCAGAAGATCGACACGAACGAGTAGGTCGCCGCGCCCAGCCCGCCCCCGGCCAGGGCCTGGGGGCTGATGCGCGCCATCATCAGGGTGTCGGTGAGCACCATGAGCATGTGCGCCAGCTGCGACGCCACCAGCGGGCCTGCCAGCCGCAGCAGGGCTTTCAGTTCGGTAGTGGGGGCGACGTGCATGGAGAAGTCCTCGGAAACGCATGACAGGGCAGACCGAGGATTCTGAGGCTTTGGTCAGGATTGCACAAAGGGCGATGACGCAGCGGGCCGTTGCGCCATCGCCCGACGGGCCGTTACAGGGTATCGAGATTCAGCGCCGCGGCGCATTCGGCCAAGGAGTGCCGCTCGGCCTCGGCGTATAGCGCCAGCTCATCGGCCACGGTCATGCCCAGCGCCGTCTCGAAGGCCTGGCGGTTGGCCTGGCCTGCGTAGCTCGCCTGCGCCTCGCCGCCCAGGTTCGACTGGAAGATGCCTGCCGCGCTGACCGGCAGGAAGTCTTCGTACACCAGCGCTTCGTACTGCACATGCCCTGCGTCGATCAACGCCTGCAGATCGCGTGGCCGTTCGGCCTGGTCACGGGCCGCGAGGCCGGCGTCGGTGGGCGCATAGCGGAAGAACGCCAGGCCCTGGGCGCGCATCTGCGCCAGGTCATCCGGGAAATCGGCAAAGCAGGCCTGCAACAGGCTGTCGTAGTGGTCGGCGTTGGCCTCGGTCGGCGCGCCACCCAGGGCCAGGCGCGTGGCGTCGAGCAGACGGTCGTACAGCTGACGGCCCTTGGGCGTCAGGGCCGCACCGCGCTGTTCGATCTCGCCGAAGCGCGCAGTGTGGCTGCCGTGCCTGGCCTCATCACCGACGAAGGCGACCGGCTCCTGCAAGGCCTTGAAGCTGGTCTGACGCAGCAGGATCGGATGACGCCGGGTCGGCGGGCCTTCGATCACCGCCTTGGGCGAGATGCCATGGGCCGGCATGCCTGCCTGGACCGCATCGATGTCCAGGGTGCGTGGTGTCAGGTGGTTGATGTGCGGCCCCTTGAACGCCACCACGTCGGCGATCAGCCGGTGCTGGCCGTGCAGTTGCCGATACTGCTCGGCCGTCACCGTCGCATCCTGGTGCCAGCGGAAGGTCTGCAAGGCTTCCTGGACGAAGGTGTCGGCATCGTCGGCGCTCAGGCCGCCGTCACGTTCGCACTGCTCGATCAGCGCCCGCACCCTGGGTGTGAAGATGTCACGTGCGGCAAGGATCCGTTCGGCCAGTGCCCGCAGGTGCGGGTCATCGATCAGTTCCAGGCGCAGCAGTGAGGTGAACACCCGGAAAGGGTTGGCCCGCAGGGCCGCGTCGTCCACCGGGCGAAACGCCGTGGAATGCACCGGCACGCCGGCGCAGCTGAGGTCGTAGTAGCCCACCGGCTGCATGCCCATCACGGCGAACAGGCGGGCGAGGGTCGCCAGCTCCGCCGCGGTGCCGACCCGGATCGCGCCATGCCGCTCCTGGTCGAGCCGCTCCAGGTCACCGGTCCAGCGCAGGGTATCGGCCAGCCCGGGCTGCGCGTCCAGCACCTGCCGATTGACGTCGCTCACGAGCGCCAGCAGCGCGCCGTACAACGGCACCTCCTGCTTGTACATCAACGACATGGCGGCGGAGAACTGCGCGCGAATGTGGTCCGGGCTGACGAAGGCATGGGCAGACATCGTGGAATTCCTGGCTGAAAAAGGACCGTTACATGAAAGCTGGGAATGCCCCAGCCTCACAAGCGAAAAAAAGTGCGTGCTTCATTCCTTTTTCGATCGAACCAGGGCGTCCTTGCAGCCAGGTCCTTCGACGTCTTTGCCTAACACGAGGTGGACCACATTGCTGATCTGGCAGAGCGGTTCACCCCCTGGGTGGGAGCGGGCTTGCCCGCGATGCAGGCAGCGATGGCCCGGACGCTATCGCGGGCAAGCCCACACACAAGAGGAATGCGCTTGCCTGTATCATGCCGGTGAAGCTAAGGGCGCAATAAATGACCCTATCGTGGGGCTTTTTCCAAGGACGCTGAAAGGCCTGGCCCTTACAGCCCTTTGACCTGCTCTTCGATCCACGCCACCAGCGCACGCACCTTGGGCACTTCGGCGGCATGCTCGGGAAAGGCCAGGTAATGGGCGCCGTGGCTGCGCATGGCATGCCCCCAGGGAATGACCAGGCTGCCGGCCTCCAGCTCCGGCAGCGCCAGATAGCGTGGCACCAGGGCCACACCGCAGCCGGACTGCGCGGCGCTCAGGGCCATGTAGAACGTGTCGAAGCGTGGGCCCTGGTAGCTGTTGGCGCTGTGCAGGCCCTGCTCCAGGAACCAGTCGTGCCAGGCTTGCGGGCGCGAGGCGCTTTGCAGCAGGACCAGGTCGGTCAGCTCGGCGGCCTCGCTCAGCGTGCGGCCGGCCAGCAGCTCGGGCGCACACACCGGCACCACCTCCTCGCGGAACAGCTCCACGCAGGTGGCGCCCGGCCAGGTGCCCTGGCCAAAGAAGAACACTACGTCGGCGGTGGCCTGGAGCAGGGCGAACGGCTCCATCTCGTTGCGGATGTCCAGGTGGATGTTCGGGTGGCGCTTGCCGAACCCCTTGAGGTGCGGGATCAGCCAGCGCACACCGAAGCTCGGCTGGGTGGCCACCTTGAGCACTTCGGTCTGCTCGCCGTAAGTCAGCACGTAGCGGCTGGACATGTCCACCTGGGTGAGGATCTTGTCCACCTCGGCCAGATACAGGCTGCCGGCCGGCGTCAGTTGCAGACGCCGGCGGATGCGCAGGAACAGATGGTGCTGGAGCAGGTCCTCGAGCTGGGCGACCTGCTTGCTGACCGCGCTCTGGGTCAGGTGCAGCTCCTGCGCTGCACGGGTGAAGCTCAGGTGGCGCGCGGCCGCCTCGAAGCACTGCAGGGCGGTCATGGACGGGACGAGGCGTTTGGACATGGCGATCTCTGAGAAGTCATTACCCAGGGGAATGATAAGCGGAATAAAGGTCGTTTGTGGCCCGGATACGATCGGATTAATACTGATCCTCAGTGCATTCCACCCCATTCGTTGCAGGAGAGGCAAACATGGTTGCTGCATTGCTCGAGCGCCTTGGCGTCGCCGCCCAGACCCACACCCAGGGCGACCACCCTGTCCATACCCCGATCGATGGCAGCCAGATCGCCTCGGTGACCTTGCTCGGCCAGGACCAGACCGTGGCCTGCATTGCTCAGGCCCAGCAGGCGTTCGAGGCCTGGCGCAACGTGCCGGCACCGCGCCGGGGCGAGCTGGTGCGCCTGTTCGGCGACGTGCTGCGTGCGCACAAGGCCGACCTGGGCGAGCTGGTGTCCATCGAGGCCGGCAAGATCACCCAGGAAGGCCTGGGCGAAGTCCAGGAGATGATCGACATCTGCGACTTCGCGGTCGGTCTGTCGCGCCAGCTGTACGGCCTGACCATCGCCTCCGAGCGTCCGGGCCACCACATGCGCGAGACCTGGCACCCGTTGGGCGTGGTCGGGGTCATCAGCGCCTTCAACTTCCCGGTGGCCGTCTGGGCGTGGAACACCACCCTGGCCCTGGTGGCTGGCAACGCCGTGGTCTGGAAGCCGTCGGAGAAGACCCCGCTGACCGCACTGGCCTGCCAGGCCCTGTTCGAGAAAGCGCTGGCGGCCTTCGGCGATGCGCCCCAAGGCATCGCCCAGCTGGTGATCGGTGGCCGCGAGGCCGGCGAGGCCCTGGTCGACGACCCGCGCGTGGCCCTGGTCAGTGCGACCGGCAGTACCCGCATGGGCCGTGAAGTCGGCCCGCGTGTCGCCGCGCGCTTCGGCCGCAGCATCCTCGAGCTGGGCGGCAACAACGCGATGATCCTGGCGCCCAGCGCCGACCTCGACCTGGCCGTGCGCGGCATCCTGTTCTCCGCCGTCGGCACCGCGGGCCAGCGCTGCACCACCCTGCGCCGGTTGATCGTGCACCGTTCGATCAAGGACGATGTGGTCAGCCGGGTCAAGGCCGCCTACGGCAAGGTGCGCATCGGCGATCCGCGCCAGGACAACCTGGTCGGCCCGCTGATCGACAAGGCGTCGTTCGAGGCCATGCAGGGTGTCCTGGCCAAGGCCCGCGACGAAGGCGGGCAGGTCTTCGGCGGCGAGCGCCAGCTGGCCAGCGACTACCCCAACGCCTACTACGTCTCGCCTGCCATCGTCGAGATGCCGGCCCAGAGCGACGTGGTGCGGCACGAGACCTTCGCCCCGATCCTCTACGTGCTGGCCTACGACGATTTCGAGGAGGCCCTGCGCCTGAACAACGAAGTGCCCCAAGGCCTGTCGTCGTGCATCTTCACCACCGACCTGCGCGAGGCCGAGCGCTTCCAGAGCGCGGCGGGCAGCGACTGCGGCATCGCCAACGTCAACATCGGCACCAGTGGCGCCGAGATTGGCGGCGCGTTCGGCGGCGAGAAGGAAACCGGCGGCGGCCGTGAATCCGGCTCGGATGCCTGGAAAGGCTACATGCGCCGCCAGACCAATACCGTGAACTACTCCCGCGAGCTGCCGCTGGCGCAAGGGATCGTGTTCGACTGAGCCCTTGAGGCTGCAGGGCTGGGGGAACATCCCCTGGCGCGCGGGGCGACCTGCGCAAGGGCGGCCACGCCGCCCCACTCCAACAAGAACAACATCGCTGGAGCCGGGCCATGTCCGAGTTGCGTCAAGAATGCTTGTGGGAATCCGTCAGCCGACCGGGCCTGACCGTCCAGGCCCTGGCCGGCGAGCACAAGGCCGATGTCTGCGTGATCGGTGGCGGCATCACCGGCCTGTCGGCGGCCCTGCACCTGCTCGAGCAGGGCCAGTCGGTGGTCCTGCTGGAAGCCTGGAAGGTCGGGCACGGCGGCTCGGGGCGCAACGTCGGCCTGGTCAACGCCGGCACCTGGATCCGTCCCGACGATGTCGAGGCGACGCTGGGCGCACGGGATGGCGCGCGCCTGAACCAGGTGCTGGGCGAGGCGCCCGCGCAGGTGTTCGCCTTGATCGAGCGGCTCGGCATCGACTGCCAGGCGCGGCACGACGGCACGCTGCACATGGCGCACAATGCCGCCGGCCTGGCCGACCTCCAGGCCCGGCACCAGCAGTGGCGCCGCCGCGGGGCCGACGTCGAGCTGCTGACCGGCGCGCAGTGCCAGGCGTACTGCGGCACCGACAAGATCTCCGCCGCCTTGCTCGACCGCCGTGCCGGCACGATCAACCCCATGGCCTACACCCAAGGGCTGGCCCGCGCAGTGACGCGCCTGGGCGGCAGGCTGTTCCAGCAGTCCGCGGTCGAGGGGCTGGTCCGCGAGGGCGCGGCCTGGCGGATCAAGACCGCGCGTGGCTCGGTGCTGGCCGACAAGGTGGTGGTGTCCACCGGCGCCTACACCGAGCACGACTGGAGCCAGCTGCAGCAGCAATTCTTCCGCGGCTACTACTACCAGGTCGCGTCCAAGCCGCTGGCGGGCGCCGAGGCCGACAAGGTTCTGCCCCATGGCCAGGGCTCCTGGGACACGCGCACCGTCCTGAGCAGCATTCGTCGCGATGATCAGGGGCGCCTGCTGCTCGGCAGCCTGGGCCGGGTCGACAACAAGCCGGCCTGGTTCGTCCGGCGCTGGGCCGACCGCATCCAGCAGCACTACTACCCCCGCCTGGGCAAGGTGGACTGGGCGATGCACTGGACCGGCTGCATCGACTTCACCCCCGATCACCTGATGCGCTTGTTCGAACCGGCGCCCGGCGTGGTGGCCGTCACCGGCTACAACGGACGTGGCAACACCACCGGCACGGTGATCGGCCGCGCCTTCGCCGAATTTTTGCTCGACGGCTCGGCCGAAGCGTTGCCGATTCCGTTCTCGCCGATGAAAGCCGTCAGTCGCTCGCGCTGGCGCACGCACGTCTACGAGACAGGCTTTTCGCTGTACCACGCCGGACAGTGCCTGCGCGTCGTGCTCTGACGCCAGGCAGGCCTGGCAGGAACCATTGCGCCGGGTGCCCACTCCAGATCAGGACAGACTTTTCAGGAGTACCGGCATGAGCACGCTCGTAACCCGCGACGGCGCAGCGATCTACTACAAGGACTGGGGCGAGGGCAGGCCGGTCCTGTTCAGCCACGGCTGGCCGCTGGACGCGGACATGTGGGACGCGCAGATGGAGCACCTGGCCAGCCGCGGCTACCGCGCCATCGCCTTCGACCGCCGTGGCTTCGGCCGTTCGAGCCAGCCCTGGACCGGCTACGACTACGACACTTTCGCCGAAGACATCGCCCAGCTGATCGACCACCTCGACCTGCAGGACATCACCCTGGTCGGCTTCTCGATGGGCGGCGGCGACGTGACCCGCTACCTGGCGCGCCATGGCAGCGAACGTGTGTCCGGCCTGGTGCTGCTCGGATCGGTCACCCCCTACCTGCTCAAGACCGACGACAACCCCGAGGGCATCGAGGTCTCGGTGTTCGATGGCATGCGCGAGGGGCTGCGCCAGGACCGTGCGCAGTTCATGAGCGATTTCGGCCCGACCTTCTACGGCCTCGACAAGGGCCAGCAGGTGTCCCAAGGCGTGCTGACGCAGACCCTGAACATGGCGCTGCTGGCCTCGCTGCGGGGCACCCTGGCCTGTGTCGATGCCTTCTCCGAAACCGACTTCCGCCCGGACCTGGCGCAGATCGACGTGCCGACGCTGGTGATCCATGGCGACGCGGACCAGGTGGTGCCGTTCGAGCATTCCGGGCAACGCGCCGCGCAGATGATTCCAGGCGCGCAGTTGAAGGTATACCCAGGCGCGCCGCATGGCTTCGTGGTGACCCATGGGCCGCAGTTGAGCGAGGATCTGCTGGCGTTTCTGAGGGGAGGGTGCTGAGCAGCTTCCGGGCTCCGGTAGCACGCGGGCTGTCATGATCCCGTGTGGAGGGACTAGGGATTGTGCCGGTACATAAGTGGGCCTTTCAGGCCCAATCGCGGCACAGGGGGCGCTCCCACAGGTGACCGCGATAGCCTGCAACCCCGCGGTGGGGCTACGGGTGTAATTGAATGGACTCGCCCCCGCCGAGGCATCACAGTGCCACGGTGGCGTTTCTTGAACAGCCAACGGCAGCGAGGGCCAGTCCATGAGCAAGCATAAAGCCAAACACAATTCCCTGTCTTCCAC
>NZ_JAAMQJ010000030.1 GCF_013523125.1 Pseudomonas entomophila
GCCAAAGTTGCCATGGTGGCCTGCATGCGGGTATTGGCTGTACGCCTCAACGCCATGATCAAAAACGACCAGGACTGGATGGATGATCCAGTCCGATAGACGGTCGCTGAAGACAGTTGCTCCCACAAGCTGCTTGCGCAGCCATGCCCAGACCGACGGCTGCAGAGATCTGGGTGGGAGCTGGCTTGCCAGCGATAGGGCCCTGTCAGGCGCCGACTGCGTCGCGGGTAAGCACACACATCAGTCCATTCGGTCGGGCCCAAGTAGAAAAGACAGTTGCTCCCACAAAGGCCCATGCAGCCTGCCCACAGGCAGGGACGTGCACCCACCCTGTGGGAGCGAGCTTGCCCGCGAGGGGGCCACGACGTGGCCCCGACTGCCCGGCATCACTCAGCCACGCGGCTTGCCGCGACCACCGCCCGAAGGCTTGCCGCCGTCGGTACGGCCACCGTCCGGGCGGGCCGGACGCTTGCGCATGTCGCTCGGCCGCTCGGCCACGGTGCTGCTGCCACGACCGCCCTTGCGGGGCGCGTCCTCACGCGGCTGGCGCGGCGGGCGCTCGGCCGTCGAGCCGGCGTCCTGAGCCGGGCGCAGGGAACGCACGCGCTCGTTGCGGCCCATGGGCCGGGTGGACTTGCGCTGCAGGCGCTCGAGCTTGTCCTTGGCCTTGAGGTTCAGGGCCGGCAGCGCCACGGGCTGGAGCCCGACTTCGGCCGCGAGGATGTCGATCTCGCCCTGGGTCATTTCGCGCCAGCGTCCCATCGGCAGGTCCGAATTGAGGAACACCGGGCCGAAGCGCACACGCTTGAGGCGGCTGACCACCACGCCCTGGGATTCCCACAGGCGACGGACTTCCCGGTTGCGACCTTCCATCACCACGCAGTGGAACCAGTGGTTGAAGCCTTCGCCGCCCGGAGCCTTCTGGATGTCGGTGAACTTGGCCGGCCCGTCTTCGAGCATCACGCCGTCGGTGAGGCGCTTGACCATGTCGTCGTCGACCTCGCCCCGGACACGCACCGCGTATTCGCGGTCCATCTCGTAGGACGGGTGCATCAGGCGGTTGGCCAGTTCGCCGTCGGTGGTGAACAGCAGCAGGCCGGTGGTATTGATGTCCAGGCGGCCGATGTTGATCCAACGGCCTTCTCTGGGACGCGGCAGGCGGTCGAACACGGTCGGGCGCCCTTCCGGGTCGTCACGGGTGCAGATCTCGCCATCGGGCTTGTTGTACATGATGACCCGGCGAACCGATTCGGCGGACTCTTCACGCTTGATCAGCTTGCCGTCGACGGCGATGGCGTCGTGCAGGTCGACGCGCTGGCCCAGGGTGGCCACCACGCCGTTGACCTTGATCCGGCCTTGGCCGATCCAGGCCTCGACGTCACGCCGCGAGCCGACGCCGATGCGCGCCAGCACCTTTTGCAGCTTCTCGCCGGCCGGTGGGGTCTGTGGGGTTTCTTGCAGGTCGTTGTCGTTCATGCTGGGCACCTCCCGGTGTAGGCAGTCAATCAGTGTCGACGTCGATCGCGTCGAGCGGGCGCGCATGATACGCCCTTACCGCTCGGCATGCACGAGCCGGGCGATCACTTTTCAGACGCACGCCTGCACTTTCCGCCCGATGGTGGCAAGGCTAGTCGCGGCGCGACGTTTCCACGGCGTCCGGCGCCTCGCCAGACACAGGCTCGACCTGTCCAGCATCGCCTTCGTCAGGCAGATGCAGGTCATCGAAGTCGATCTTGAGCCCGTCTTCCATGGCATCGAGCTCCACCAGCAGCGAGCGGAAACTGGTCTCCTCCGGCGCATCGTCTTCGGGCTCGGGCTCGTCGCCCAGGCTGGCATCGGCCAGCGCCTGCAGATGGATCGGCACCGGGGCATCGTCATCGTCGAAGGCCGGCTCAGGCTCCATCTCGCGCAGCTCGGCCAGCGCAGGCAGCTCGTCGAGGCTCTTGAGGTTGAAGTGGTCGAGAAAGGCCTTGGTGGTGGCGAACATGGCCGGGCGGCCCGGCACGTCGCGGTGCCCCACCACGCGAATCCATTCGCGCTCGAGCAGCGTGCGGGTGATGTTGCTGTTCACCGCCACCCCGCGCACGTCTTCGATCTCGCCCCGAGTCACCGGCTGGCGATAGGCGATCAGCGCCAGGGTTTCGAGCAAGGCACGCGAGTAACGCTGCGGACGCTCCTCCCAAAGCCGACCGACCCAGGGGCCATAGGCCTCGCGGATCTGCAGGCGGTAGCCGGAAGCCACCTCCTTGAGCTCGAACGCCCGGCCCGCGCAGGACTTGCCGAGCACGTCCAGGGCTTTCCTGAACACGGCCGGGGCCGGCCGTTCGGCTTCTTCGAACAGTTCGTACAGCCGTTCGAGCGACTGTGCCTTGCCCGAGGCGAGCAGGAAGGCTTCGATCAGCGACGCCAGGTCGCGGGGTTCATTGAGGTTCATGGGGCAGGGCTTGGCTCGTGGGTCACTCGGCGCGCACACGCACGTGAATGGGGGCAAAAGGCTCATTCTGCACGAGTTCGACCAAGGATTCCTTCACCAGCTCGAGCACCGCCATGAACGTCACCACCACCCCCAGCTTGCCCTCGGCCGCGCCGAACAGCGTGGCGAAGGGCACGAACCCCTGGCCCTTGAGGCGTTCGAGCACCTCGGTCATGCGCTCTCGGGTGGACAGGGTCTCGCGGCTGATCTGGTGGCTTTCGAACAGGTCGTTGCGGCGCATGACCTCGGCCATCGACAGCAGCACCTCCTCCAGCAGCACCGGGGGCAGCACCTTGCGCACCTTGGCCTGAGGTGCTTCCAGGCGCGGCACGACGATGTCGCGCCCGACCCGGCTCAGGCGGTCGAGGTCCTCGGCTGCCGTCTTGAACCGCTCGTACTCCTGCAGGCGGCGGATCAGCTCGGCGCGCGGATCGCCCTCTTCCTCCTCGGCCACGACCGCCCGGGGCAGCAGCATGCGCGACTTGATCTCGGCGAGCATGGCGGCCATGACCAGGTACTCGGCGGCCAACTCCAGGCGTACGCTCTTCATCAGCTCGACGTAGCCCATGTACTGGCGCGTGATCTCGGCCACCGGGATGTCGAGGATGTCGATGTTCTGCTTGCGGATCAGGTACAAGAGCAGGTCGAGCGGCCCTTCGAAGGCGTCCAGGAAGATTTCCAGCGCGTCCGGCGGGATGTACAGGTCGACGGGCAGTTCGGTCAGCGCCTGGCCATAGACCAGTGGCGAGGGCGCCGGACGCGGCGCCGGCTCTGCCTCGCCCATGTGTTCATGCACCTCGGTCATGCGGGCGCCAGGAAGGGTTCGGGATCGCCGCAGCCCACGCGCAGCACTTCCGGCTCGTCGTCGACCAGACTGATCACGGTGGAGGCCTTGAGGTCGCCGAAGCCGCCATCGATGATCAGGTCGACATGGTGCTCCAGGCGCTGCCGGATCTCGTAGGGATCGGTCATGGGCTCGTCATCCCCCGGCAGGATCAGGCTCACGCTCATCAACGGCTCGCCCAGCTCGGCCAGCAACGCCAGGGTGATCGCATGGTCCGGCACGCGCAGGCCGATGGTGCGGCGCTTCTCGTGCAGCAGCAGGCGCGGCACTTCACGGGTGCCGTTGAGGATGAAGGTGTAGGGGCCTGGCACGTGCGTCTTGAGCAGGCGGAACAGCCGCGTATCGACCTTGGCGTACAGCCCCAGCTGGGACATGTCGCAGCACATCAGGGTGAAGTTGTGGTTCTTGTCGAGCTGGCGCAGGCGCCGCACCCGCTCGATCGCCGCCTTGTCGCCGATCTGGCAACCCAGGGCGTAGGCCGAGTCGGTGGGGTACACCACCACCCCGCCCTTGCGAATGATGTCCACAGCCTGGCGAATCAACCGCGGCTGAGGGTTTTCCGGATGAATCTGGAAAAATTGGCTCACGTCGTTGTCCTGTTCATAGCGCAGTTGGCTGTTCATGTCGGAATCGACGCCACAACGGTGGCAGGTCCTCGGGCACTGGCCGGTAGGCGCCGATCTCGCCCCAGGCGCCGGGGCCGTGGAAGTCGCTGCCAGCGCTTGCCAGCAGACCGAACTCGCGGGTGAGGATGGACAGCGTGCCGACCTGCTCGGCCGGCATCATCCCGTTGACCACTTCCAATGCCTGACCGCCGGCCTGCAGATAGTCGGCGATCAGACGACGACGCTTGCTGCGCGTCAGGTCGTAATGCATCGGGTGCGCCAGGCTGACCCATGCGTTGGACCGGCGCAGGGTCTGGACGGTTTCATCCAGGGTCGGCCAATGCAGCTTGACGTCGCCCAGCTTGCCGGCACCCAGCCACTTGCGAAAAGCCTCGCCGCGGTCCTTGACGTGCCCGGCCTGGACCAGAAACTCGGCAAAATGCGGTCGGGCCGGGGCGTTGTGGCTGTCGCCCAGCGCTTGCTGCAGGGCACGCGCGCCCTCCAAGGCGCCCGGCATGCCCTTGGCTGCCAGCCGTCGGTCGATCTCTTCAGCGCGCAGCCACCGGCCCTTGTGCAGGGCCTGCACCGCCTCGAGCAGCGGGGGTGCATCCAGGGCGAAGTCGTAGCCCAGCACGTGGATGGTCGCGCCACCCCAGGTGCAGGACAGTTCCACGCCACTGATCCACTGCATGCCCCGGGCCTGGCAGGCTTCGCGGGCCTCGACCAGGCCGTCGAGGGTGTCGTGGTCGGTCAGCGCCAGCGTGCGCACGCCGTGCGCGTGCGCCCGTGCGACCAACGCCGTGGGCGTGAGGGCGCCGTCGGAAGCCGTGCTGTGGCAGTGCAGATCAACATTCATAGGGGAACGCTTTCGTGGTATTCGATGTTTGTTATTATGCCGCCACCTCTCGCTTCTGGCTGCCACCGTGAAACAATTCATCGATTTCATACCGCTGCTGCTGTTCTTCATCGTCTACAAGCTCGACCCTCGCCTGGTCGACGTCGGCGGTCATGCCTTCGAACTCGGCGGCATCTACAGCGCGACCAAGGTGCTGATCCTCAGCTCCGTGGTGGTGTATGGCGTGCTGTTCCTGCGCCAGCGCAGGCTCGAGAAGGGCCAGTGGCTGACGCTCGTCGCCTGCCTGGTGTTCGGCGGACTGACCCTGGCCTTCCACAGCGAGACCTTCCTCAAGTGGAAGGCGCCGGTGGTCAACTGGCTGTTCGCCCTGGCCTTCCTGGGCAGCCATTTCGTCGGCGACCGCGTGCTGGTCAAGCGCATCATGGGCCATGCCCTGAACCTGCCGAACCCGATCTGGGTACGGCTGAACCTGGCCTGGGTCGTGTTCTTCGTGTTCTGCGGCGCGGCCAACCTGTTCGTGGCCTTCACCTTCGAGCGCTTCTGGGTCGACTTCAAGGTCTTCGGCAGCCTGGGCCTGACCGTGCTGTTCATGGTCGCCCAGGGGCTCTATCTGTCGCGTCACCTGCGCGACAACGAGACGCCCACCCCGCCCTCTTCCACCCAGCACAAGGACTGACATGCTCTACGCCATCATCGCCCGCGACGTCGACGGTTCCCTGGACAAGCGCCTGGCCACGCGCCCGGCCCACCTCGAGCGCCTGCAGCAACTCAAGGCCGAAGGCCGCCTGATCCTGGCCGGGCCGCACCCGGCCATCGACAGCGACGATCCAGGCCCGGCCGGCTTCACCGGCAGCCTGGTGGTCGCCGAGTTCGACTCGCTGACCGCTGCCCAGGCCTGGGCCGATGCCGACCCTTACACCGCGGCGGGCGTCTACGACCAGGTCGTGGTCAAGCCTTTCAAGCACGTGCTGCCCTGATCCCTACTGGCGGCCGTTCCTGCCGCCCTTGCCGTCTCGAGTGAGTCATGAGTGAGCTGTTACTGATTGACGATGACCAGGAGCTCTGCGAGCTGCTGGGCAGTTGGCTGAGCCAGGAAGGCTTCGAGGTGCGTGCCTGTCATGACGGGCACAGCGCGCGCCAGTCCCTGGCCGAGCAACCGCCTGCGGCCGTGGTGCTGGACGTCATGCTGCCCGATGGCAGCGGCCTGGAGCTGCTCAGGCAACTGCGTACCGAGCACGCCGAACTGCCGGTGCTCATGCTGTCGGCACGGGGCGAACCCCTGGACCGCATCCTTGGCCTCGAGCTGGGCGCTGACGACTACCTGGCCAAGCCGTGCGACCCGCGCGAACTGACGGCGCGTCTGCGGGCCGTGTTACGCCGCACCCATCCGGCGACCCCGACCACGCAACTGGAGATCGGCGACCTGGCCTTCAGCCCGGCGCGCGGTGTCGTGGCGGTCGAGGGTCGCGAGATGACCCTGACCCTGTCGGAAAGCCGGATCCTCGAAGCCCTGCTGCGCCAGCCAGGCGAGCCCTTGGACAAGCAGGAACTGGCGCAGCTGGCCCTGGGACGCAAACTGACGCTGTACGATCGCAGCCTGGACATGCACGTCAGCAACCTGCGCAAGAAGGTCGGCCCCCATGCCGATGGCCGCCCGCGGATCGTCGCCCTGCGCAGCCGGGGGTATTACTACAGCCCTTGAGCTGCAAGCTGCAAGCTGCAAGCTGCAAGCTGCAAGTCAGCGTCGCCTCAACGCCCTGCCAACACCTGACGTGCCGCACTACCGTCCGCTTGTCGCTTGTCGCTTGTCGCTTGTCGCTTGTCGCTTGCAGCTTGCAGCTCAATCCTCTCCCCCGCTTTACCAATCCTTTACCGACCCCTGACCGCGCTTGACCTTGTCTTCCCTAGACTGGGCTCATCCGGTAACCACCGGCCCATGAGAGGAGAGACACCATGCGCAAGACCCTGACCGCCCTGCTGTTCGCCGCCGCACTGCCGACCGTGGCCATGGCCATGCCAGAAGGCGGCCCGCGTCATGATGGCCCGCCTCACCGTGGTGGCGCACCGTTCGCCCAACTCGACCTGACGCCGGAACAGCGTCACCAGGTGGACGCCCTGATGCGCGATCAGATGAAGGCCCGTCACGACATCACCGACCGCTACCTGGACAAGCTGTCCGCGTCGGACAAGAAAGCCATGCAGGACGACATCAAGGCCAACCGCGAGAAGAGCCAGACCGCCATCCGCGCGCTGCTCAAGCCGGAACAGCAGAAGAAATTCGACGATCTGGAAAAGGAACGTGCCGCCCGCAAGGCCGAATGGCAGGAATTCCAGGCCTGGAAAGCTGAAAAAGCCAAGAAGGCCCAGTAAGCTGTCGCTGACTGCCCGACCCGCCACCTGGCGGGTCGGGTTTTTTTCGTGTGCGGAGGTGCCGGCGTGCGCTCATTGTTCTGGCGAATCCTGGCCAGCTTCTGGCTGGCCATCACCCTGGTAGCGGGGTTGTCGATCCTGCTGGGCCACATGCTCAACCAGGACGCCTGGATCCTTAGTCGACATCCTGGCCTGAACACCCTGGCCAGTCAGTGGGCGCAGCGTTACGAGCAGAAGGGCCTGGCACCTGCACAGCGCTTCCTGGAGCAGCGCAAGCAACGCTACAAGGTCGATGTGCAAGTGCTCGACGAAAGCGGTCAGGCGGTGGTCCCCGGAACGTTCCCGCGGCGCGCCGCCGACTTCGAGGCACGGCAGACCAACGACGAACGTCCCCTGCCCTGGCGCCGGCTGACCGAGGAGTACACCAGCCCACGCAGCGGCCAGACCTACCTGCTGATCTACCGCATCCCTCACCCGGAACTCGATGCCTGGCACCGTGACAGCCTGCTCTGGCCGCTGAGCGCCCTGGGCATTGCGCTGGTGGTGCTGACCTTGTTCAGCCTGCTGGTGACGCTGTCGATCACCCGCCCCCTGAGTCGGCTGCGCAGCGCGGTGCATGACCTGGGGCAGACCAGCTACCAGCAGAACAGCCTGGCCCGACTGGCCGATCGACGTGACGAGTTCGGCGTTCTGGCGACCGACTTCAACAAGATGGGCGCTCGCCTGCAGAGCCTGATCGGCAGCCAGCGACAATTGCTGCGCGACGTGTCGCACGAGCTGCGTTCACCCCTGGCACGTCTGCGCGTGGCCCTGGCCTTGGCCGAGCGTGCCGGACCGGAACAACGCGCGGCGCTCTGGCCGCGCCTGACGCGCGAGTGCGATCGGCTGGAAGGGCTGATCAGCGAGATTCTCGAACTGGCACGCGTCGATGCCGAGCAGGCGCATCCCGAGCCGGTCGACCTGCCTGCGTTGCTGGGCAGTGTGTGCAAGGATGCCCAGCTGGCGGCGCCGGAGCAGGACATTCGCTGTGAAGTTGGGCCAGGGGTCAGTCTGCAGGGTTGGCCAACGCTGATCGAACGTGCGGTGGACAATCTGGTGCGAAATGCCCTGCGCTTCAATCCCCAGGGCCAGCCCATCGAGCTGCTGGCCGAGCGGGAGGCGCGGGGCATCGTGGTGAGTGTGCGTGACCATGGGCCCGGTATCGCGCCGGAACACCTGGCGCAGTTGGGAGAGCCCTTTTTCCGCGCGCCGGGCCAGACGGCCGCCGGTCACGGGTTGGGCCTGGCCATTGCGCGCAAGGCGGTGGAGCGCCATGGTGGCGCGCTCGAGCTGCTGAACCATGCACAGGGTGGCTTCGAGGCACGATTGGTGCTGCCGGTCGAGCCGGTGGTGGCGGGTTGACCGGAAGGTGATGTCTGCGCCCACACGCTGATAGGGTTTGTGGGCCCTGCGGGCCCAATCGCGGCCGGTCCGGCGCCCCGGCAGGGGCCGCTCACCCGCCGCGCTGGTACAGGCGATCGCGGCTCCATGTGGGAGCGGCCCCCGTGCCGCGATTGGGCCTGCAAGGCCATGCCTTTCAACGTCTTTGGAAAAAGCCCAAGATAGGGTCATTGTTGCATCCATAGATTCACCGGCATGATACAGGCAAGCGCAACCCTCCTATGGGAGTCCGCCCGCCGCCTTTGCGCCGCGCTGTCGCGCAGAGAACATGACGGTAGCTGGCAGGATCCGGGGCTTTATTGCTGATCGATTTAGGGCCGCTTTGCGGCCCATCGCGGCACTGGGGCCGCTCCTACACCCGTAGTCCCACCGCGGGGTTGCAGGCTATCGGGGATTAACCGCTCTGCCAGATCAGCGATATGGCCCACATCCTGTTAGGCAAAGACGTTGAAAGGCCTGGCCTGCAAGGCCCATAAAACCAGCGATCACTGTGGCGCGGGGTGTACGAAACGGCGCAGACTGCGCCGCTCGTCACCATCGTCTGAGCGTCACCCCCACGCAGCGACGAAGTCCTCGGTCGCCAGCACCGGCGCCGTACGTGGCTCGTTCGCCGGCGTACCGACGTACAGGTAGCCCATCAGCTCTTCGTTGTCCTGCAGACCCAGCCCCTGGGCCACGTGGGCATCGAACGCCATGTCGCCGGTACGCCACAGCGCCCCGACCCCTTGCGCATGGGCGGCGAGCAGGATGCCATGGGCCGCGCAGCCGGCTGCCAACCGTTGCTCCACGAGCGGTACCTTGGGGTGCTCCTTCAGGCACGCGATCACCACGATGATCAATGGCGCCCGCAGCGGCATGGCGCGGGCCTTGTCCAGGGCGGCCTGACTGGCATCGGCCTTGAGCTGCACCGCTTCGGCATACAGCTCGCCCAGTCGCTCGCGCGCCGCGCCTTCGATGGTCAGGAAGCGCCAGGGCCGCAATTGGCCGTGATCCGGCGCACGCAACGCGGCCTGAAACAGCGCTTCACGTTGTGCGGTATTGGGCGCCGGTTCGGTCAGACGTGCCACCGACACGCGGTTGAGCAATGCATCGAGAGCCTCCATCGGCTTTCTCCTGGTCATGGATAGATGAGGGACATTCTCAAGCTGCAAGCTGCAAGCTGCAAGTCAGAGCGTCAGCGTCGCCTCAACTGACGCAACCGCACTACCGTCCGCTTGTAGCTTGTAGCTTGTAGCTTGCCCCTTGCAGCCCGCCCTCGCTCCCCCGAAAATGGCGCCCCTCCGTTTCGACTCAGAGCCCTCCCACATGGCGTTGCCGACCTTCCGGATCATCGCATTCATCATCGGCATCTTTCTGGTGACCCTGGCCGTGAGCATGCTCGTGCCCATGGCGACCCTGCTGATCTTCGACCGTACCGATGACCTGCCCTCCTTCGGCTGGGCCAGCCTGATCACCCTCGCGGCCGGTCTGGCGATGCTCGCGCAAGGGCGGCCGGAGCAGGTGCACCTGCGCCCCCGGGACATGTACCTGCTCACGGTCTGCAGCTGGGTGGTGGTGTGCGTGTTCGCCGCCCTGCCGTTCCTCTTCACCCAGCACATCAGCTACACCAACGCCTTCTTCGAAAGCATGTCGGGCATCACGGCGACCGGGTCCACCGTCCTCAGCGGGCTGGACGACATGTCGCCGGGGATCCTGATGTGGCGGTCCATGCTGCACTGGCTCGGCGGCATCGGCTTCATCGCCATGGCCGTGGCGATCCTGCCGCTGCTGCGCATCGGCGGCATGCGCCTGTTCCAGACCGAATCGTCCGACCGCTCGGAAAAGGTCATGCCGCGCTCGCACATGGTCGCCAAGTCCATCGTGCTGGTCTACGTGGGCATCACCGTGCTGGGCAGCCTGGCCTTCTGGTGGGCGGGCATGAGCCTGTTCGATGCCATCAACCATGCCATGTCGGCCATCTCCACCGGAGGCTTCTCCACCTCCGACCTGTCCCTGGCCAAATGGGACATCCCGGCCGTGCACTGGGTGGCGGTGGTGGTGATGATCCTGGGCAGCCTGCCCTTCACCCTGTACGTGGCCACCTTGCGCGGCAACCGCGGCGCGCTGGTCCGTGACCAGCAGGTGCAAGGCCTGCTGGCGCTGCTGGTCGCCACCTGGATCGTGCTGGGCACCTGGTACTGGCTGACCACCAACCTGCCGTGGATGGACGCCTTGCGCCATGTGGCGCTGAACGTCACCTCGGTGGTCACCACCACGGGCTTCGCCCTGGGCGACTACAGCCTGTGGGGCAACTTTTCGCTGATGTTCTTCTTCTACCTGGGCTTCATCGGCGGCTGCTCCGGTTCCACCGCCGGCGGGATCAAGATCTTCCGCTTCCAGGTGGCCTATATCCTGCTCAAGGCCAACCTCAACCAGCTGATCCACCCGCGCGCCGTGATCAAGCAGAAGTACAACGGCCACCGACTCGACGAAGAGATCGTGCGCTCGATCCTGACCTTCTCGTTCTTCTTCGCCATCACCATCTGCCTGATCGCGCTGTCGTTGTCGCTGCTGGGCCTGGACTGGATGACGGCGCTGACGGGCGCGGCGAGCACCGTTTCGGGGGTCGGGCCGGGCCTGGGTGAGATCATCGGCCCGGCGGGCAACTTCTCGACCCTGCCGGATGCGGCCAAGTGGATCCTGGCCGGCGGGATGCTGCTGGGGCGCCTGGAGATCATCACCGTACTGGTACTGTGCATGCCCGCCTTCTGGCGGCATTGATCCCAGGGACCAGGCAAACCTCTCGGGGCAGGCGCCGCTACGTCGTGCGGCCCCTGCCCTGAGTCAGCGTGTACTCAGCAATCGGTCAGCTCGAGGAACGCCGCGACCAGCCGCTCCAGCCCCTGCTGATCCTCCACGCCAAAGCGCGCCAGACGCGGGCTGTCCAGGTCCAGCACGCCGATCAGCCGCCCCTCCTTGACCAGCGGGATCACCAGTTCGCTGTTGGACGCGCTGTCACAGGCGATGTGCCCCGGGAAGGCATGCACGTCTTCGACGCGCTGGGTCTGCCGCGTGGCGGCCGCCGCGCCGCAGACGCCCTTGCCGAAGGGAATGCGCACACAGGCGACCTGCCCCTGGAACGGGCCGAGCACCAGGTGCTCGTCACGGGCCAGGTAGAAGCCGGCCCAGTTGAGGTCGTCCACCTGGTGGTAGAGAAACGCCGACAGCTGGGCAGCGTTGGCAATGAAGTCGTGTTCGTCGGCGAACAGGGCGCGCACCTGCGCGACCAGCAGGTCGTAGCCATCGAGACCTTTGCCGCTGGCATTGAGGTCGATCATGGGTGGTGCTCCAGCAGTTGCAGCCCGACCCAGTAACGGGCGAACTGGTAGGCACAGCGGCCATTACGGTTGCCGCGCCCGGTCGCCCAGCGCACGGCCTCGGTGTCCAGCGCTTCGTCGCGCTGCCAGGTCAGGCCGGCCGCACGGGCCAACTGGCCGATCCAGTGCTCGACCACGTTCAGGTAGTGCGCTTGGCTGAAGGGGTAGAACGACAACCACAGGCCGAAGCGGTCGGACAGGGCGATCTTGTCCTCCACGGCCTCGTTGGGGTGCAGCTCGCCGTCGATCATCTTCCAGTGTTCGTTGTCGCTCTGCTTCTCGGGCACCAGGTGGCGCCGGTTCGAGGTGGCGTACAACAGTACGTTGTCGGGGGCCTGTTCGAGCGAGCCGTCGAGCACGCTCTTGAGCACCCGGTAATCGCCCTCGCCCGCCTCGAACGACAAGTCGTCGCAGAACAGGATGAACCGCTGCGGCCGCTTCTGCAGTTGCTCGACCACCCGCGGCAGGTCGGCCAGGTGATCGCGCTCGATCTCGATCAGGCGCAGCCCGGCCTCGGCATGCTCGGCCAGCAAGGCGCGCACCAGCGAGGACTTGCCCGTGCCGCGCGAGCCCCAGAGCAGTGCATGGTTGGCCGGCAGGCCTTCGATGAACTGGTGAGTGTTGCGACCCAGCTGTTCACGCTGCTTGTCGACGCCGATCAGATCGCTCAGACGGATGTCCAGGCTGACGTCCAGGGGCAGCAGGTAGCCATTGCGCGCATCGCGCTGCCAGCGTGCGGCCAGGCACTGGTTCCAGTCGATCGTCGGGCGCGGTGCGGGCAGCAGGGGTTCGAGGCGCGCCATTACCGTTTCGGCACGCTCCAGAAAAGCACTCAAGCGGGGGTCCATGACCACTCCTCATGTCAGATCAATGGCAAGGATGGACAGCTTCAAACACGCCGAGTCGGCTATGCTTGCGCAGCGCAGGGAACGTCAACTGGTTCGGGAACCCATGGATATCAAGTTCACCCATCGTCTGTCCTACAAGCAGGCCCGCTTGTCGGTCCTTGTCGGCTTCGTTCTCGGAACCTTGCTCAGTCTCATCCAGATCGGCATCGATTATGCCAGCGAAGACGCCTCCATCAACCGTGAAATAGATGCGCTGCTGCAAATCAGCCATAACCCGGCCTCGCGGATCGCCTACAACATCGACACGGAGTTGGCCCATGAACTGGCCGCAGGGCTGCTGCGCTCCCCTGCTGTGTTGCGTGCCCGGCTGATCGACAACACCGACACGGTGCTGGCCGACGAGCGACGCGCCCGTCTTCAAAGTCCTTACCGGCCGATCAGCGATTTCCTGTTCGGTGCCTACCGGCAGTTCACCGACCCGCTGTACCTGACGCACATGCCTGATGATCACCTGGGCACCTTGTACCTGGATGTGGACACCTTCGCCTTCGGCAGTCGCTTCCTGAACCGTGCCGGGGTCACGCTGGTCAATGGGTTCGCCCGTAGCCTGGTGCTGACCGTGATCCTGATGGCCCTGTTCTACACCATGCTCACCCAGCCGCTGGTCCGGGTGATCAACGCCCTGAGCCGGGCCGACCTGCGCCAGCCCGACCAGGCCAAGCTGACCTATCCACCTGGCCACGAGACCGACGAGATCGGCGTGCTGGTCAAGGTCGCCAACCGCCAGTTCGTCAGCATGGCGACCGAGATCCAGCAGCGGCGCACCGCCGAGAACCGTCTGACCGAGTACCTGGGCGAACTCGAAAGCATCGTCTCGGCCCGCACCCAGGCACTGGAGGCCAGCAATGCGCGTCTGAGCCAGTCCAACCTGGAGCTGGAACAGGCGCGGCGCCAGGCCCTGGACATGGCCCAGGCCCGTGCGGCATTCCTGGCCAACATGAGCCATGAGATCCGCACCCCTCTCAATGGCATGCTCGGCATGATCGCGCTGGCGTTGGACAGCCCGGACCCTGGGGAGCAACGCCAGCAGCTGTCCATCGCCCACGAGTCGGGCAAGGTTCTGGTGGAATTGCTCAACGATATCCTCGACCTGTCGAAGTTCGACGCCGGCCAGCTCACGCTCGAATGCATTCCCTTCGACATGAGCACGCTGGTCGAGGACACCGCCAGCCTGTTGTCGCAGAACGCCGCCGCCAGCGTGGAACTCACCTGTCTGGTAGCGCCGGACTTCCCCGGCGCCGTGTTGGGCGACCCTACCCGCGTCCGGCAGATCGTCAGCAACCTGTTGGCCAATGCCCTGAAATTCACCCGATTCGGGCGCGTCGACGTGCGCTTGAGTCGGGGTGACGGGTGCATTCGACTCGAGGTCTGCGATACCGGCATCGGCATTCCGGAGCACGCCCAGGAGCGGATCTTCCAGCCGTTCGTGCAGGCTGGCGACGGCATCACACGGCAATATGGCGGCACCGGACTGGGCCTGACCCTGGCACGCAACCTGTGCAGCGCGATGCAGGGCCATCTGTACATCGAGTCACGCACGGGCTTCGGCAGTCGTTTTAGCATCGAACTGCCGTTGCAGGTACACACCGATGCCATGGCGCCCGGACGCCTCGCAGGGCGCGTGGTCGCGGTGTGCGACCGCAGTAGCGGGCTGGCCGAGTGGCTGGCCGCGACCTTGCCAGGCTGGGGTCTGGACTACACCCAGCGCGATAGCCCCGATGAGCGGACGCAGGCGCTGGCGGACGTGTTGATCCTCAACGACCGCGTCCTGCTCGAAACGCTGCGCACGACGTGTTCGGCACCGATCCTGCTGGTCACCGCCTACGGCGAATTCCTGCGCGGCCCGCAGCTGGCACACCTTGCCCCATTGCAACAACTGGCCCGCCCCGTCAGTCGTGCGACCCTGTACCAGACGCTACGCCGAGCCTTGCCCGGTAGCGACACCGGTCGTGCGCCTTCGGGGCACACGCCGAGCGCCTCAGGCCCCTGCGCACGTATCCTGCTGGTCGAGGACAATCCGGTGAATCAGATGGTCGCCCAAGGCATGCTGGCGCGCCTGGGTTGTCAGGTCGAGGTGGCCACCCAGGGTGCCGAGGCTTTGCACCTGCTCGAGCAGCACCGCTTCGACATGGTGCTGATGGACTGCAACATGCCGGTGATGGACGGCTACGAGGCCAGCCATCGCATTCGCCAGATGCCGCGCTGGGCCGACCTGCCGATCATCGCGCTGACCGCCAACGCCATGCCGGACGAGCGTGACCGTTGCCTGGCCGCCGGCATGAACGATTACCTGGCCAAGCCTTTCCGGCGCGAGCACCTGGTCACGCTGATCGAGCGTTGGCTGGTGCCACCTGCCCGGTGAGCACCGCTTCGATCGCCGCTTCCAGCGCCTTGGGCTTGGTCAACGGCCCGAACCGCGACACGTGCCCGGTGGCCGGGTCGATCAGGAACTTGGTGAAGTTCCACTTGATCGATTCGGTGCCCAGCAGCCCGGGCGCACGGCGCTTGAGCGTGACGAACAGGGGATGCGCACGCGGCCCGTTGACCTCGACCTTGCGGAACATCGGGAAGCTCACGCCGAAGGTGCGCTGGCAGAACTGCGCGATCGAGCGCGCGTCGCCGGGCTCCTGCTGGCCGAACTGGTTGCAGGGGAAACCGGCGATCACCAACCCCCGTGCCTGGTAGCTCTGCCACAGCGCCTCGAGCCCTTCGTACTGTGGCGTGAAGCCACATTGGCTGGCGGTGTTCACCACCAGCACGGCCTTGGCGGAAAAGTCGGCCAGGCACTTCTGCTCACCGTTCAAGGTCATGCAGGCGATGCCCAGCAGTTCGTCACGCACCCCCAGTCTGCGCTCAGTCACGAGGCTTGAACTCCAGGCAGACCGAGTTGATGCAGTAGCGCAATCCGGTCGGTGGCGGGCCGTCCGGGAAGACATGCCCCAGGTGGGCGTCGCAGCGCGCGCAAGTGACCTCGGTGCGGATCATGCCATGGGAGGTATCGCGCATCTCGATCATCGCCTCCTGGCCGATCGGTGCGTAGAAGCTTGGCCAGCCGCAACCTGAATCGAACTTGGTGGACGCATCGAACAGCGGCGCGCCGCAGCAGATGCACTGGTAGGTGCCCGCACGCTTTTCATCGTTGTACTTGCCGGTGAAAGGCCGTTCGGTGCCTTTCAGGCGGCAGACCTCGTATTGCGCGGGGTCGAGCATCGCGCGCCACTCTTCCAATGTCTTTTCGATCTTCTGCATACAGCACCTCGGCAGGCTTGAATTTGCGTCGCGCCGTCTTTTCGCTGGCGCGGGGGGCACGTATATTAGTGCGCTCTGTGTCTGACATCAGCCAGTCACACACGCTCCGCCTTTTTTCGGTCTATTCGTCGGCGGGCCGCTGCGACCTCTCCATTCGGGATTTCCAACATGCAGTTCAGCAAATCGAACAAGCTCGCCAATGTCTGCTACGACATTCGCGGCCCGGTGCTCAAGCACGCCAAGCGCCTGGAGGAGGAAGGCCATCGCATCCTCAAGCTGAACATCGGCAACCCGGCGCCCTTCGGTTTCGAGGCGCCCGAGGAAATCCTCCAGGACGTGATCCGCACCCTGCCCACCGCCCAGGGCTACAGCGATTCGAAGGGCCTGTTCAGCGCCCGCAAGGCGGTGATGCAGTACTGCCAGCAGAAAGATATCGAAGGCGTCGGCATCGAGGACATCTACCTGGGCAACGGCGTGTCCGAGCTGATCGTCATGTCCATGCAGGCGCTGCTGAACAATGGCGACGAAGTTTTGATTCCGGCGCCGGACTATCCGCTGTGGACCGCTGCCGTCAGCCTGGCGGGCGGCAAGCCGGTGCACTACCTGTGCGACGAGCAGGCCGACTGGTTCCCGGACCTGGACGACATCAAGGCCAAGATCACCCCGAACACCAAGGCACTGGTGATCATCAACCCGAACAACCCGACCGGCGCGGTCTACTCCCGCGAACTGCTGCTGGGCATGCTCGAACTGGCCCGCCAGCACAACCTGGTGGTGTTCTCCGACGAGATCTACGACAAGATCCTGTACGACGAGGCCGTGCACGTCAGCACCGCGTCCCTGGCACCGGACCTGCTGTGCCTGACCTTCAACGGTCTGTCCAAATCCTACCGGGTGGCAGGCTTCCGCTCCGGCTGGCTGATCATCTCTGGGCCCAAGCACCACGCCCAGAGCTACATCGAAGGCATCGACATGCTGGCCAACATGCGCCTGTGCGCCAACGTGCCGGCCCAGCACGCGATCCAGACGGCACTCGGCGGCTACCAGAGCATCAACGACCTGGTATTGCCGCCTGGCCGCCTGCTCGAGCAGCGCAACCGCGCCTGGGAACTGCTCAACGACATTCCGGGCGTCAGTTGCGTCAAGCCCATGGGCGCGCTCTACGCCTTCCCGCGGATCGACCCCAAGGTCTGCCCGATTCTCAACGACGAGAAGTTCGTGCTCGACCTGCTGCTGTCCGAGCGCCTGCTGGTGGTCCAGGGCACGGCCTTCAACTGGCCGTGGCCCGACCACTTCCGTGTGGTGACCCTGCCACGGGTGGACGACCTGGAGCAGGCCATCGGCCGGATCGGCCAGTTCCTGCGCACCTATCGTCAATAGACCGACCCGGGGCCTCCCGACCGTGAGCGGGGGGCCTGTCGAGGCCGTGTTTCATTATCGATATGCCTTACTTCGAAGTCAGATCCATCCTACGGCACATGTCATCACCCCTGTCAGCCCTCGCCCTACACAGTTTGAAATAGTCCCCCGGTTGAATCCGCGCGCCTTGCGCCTTATATACCCCGGCAGTGAGGAACATTTCATCCGTCAGGAGAACGTGACAACCATGATGCGCATCTTGTTGTTTGTAGCCACCAACCTTGCGGTGGTGCTGGTTGCAAGCATTACCCTGAGCCTGTTCGGCTTCGACGGGTTCATGGCCGCCAACGGGGTCGACCTCGACCTTGGCCAACTGCTGGTCTTCTGTGCCGTGTTCGGCTTTGCCGGCTCGATCATCTCGCTGCTCATCTCCAAGTGGATGGCCAAGATGAGCACCGGCACCCAGATCATCACCCAACCGCGTACGCGCCATGAGCAGTGGCTGCTGCAGACCGTCGAGGAGCTGTCGCGCGAAGCGGGCATCAAGATGCCCGAGGTCGGCATCTTCCCGGCCTACGAGGCCAACGCCTTCGCCACTGGCTGGAACCGCAACGACGCACTGGTCGCGGTCAGTCAGGGCCTGCTCGAGCGTTTCTCGCCCGATGAAGTGCGTGCCGTGCTGGCACACGAGATCGGTCACGTCGCCAATGGCGACATGGTGACGCTGGCGCTGGTGCAGGGCGTGGTCAATACCTTCGTGATGTTCTTCGCCCGGATCATCGGCAACTTCGTCGACAAGGTGATCTTCAAGAACGAAGAAGGCCAGGGCATCGCCTACTATGTGGCGACCATCGTCGCCGAGCTGGTCCTGGGCATTCTTGCCAGCATCATCGTGATGTGGTTCTCGCGCCGTCGCGAATACCGTGCCGATGACGCCGGTGCACGCCTGGCCGGCACCGGCGCCATGATCAGCGCCCTGCAACGCCTGCGCTCGGAGCAAGGCATGCCGGCGCAGATGCCCGACACGCTCAAGGCCTTCGGCATCAATGGTGGCCTCAAGCACGGCCTGGCCGGCTTGCTGATGAGCCACCCGCCGCTCGAGGAGCGCATCGAGGCACTGCGTCGTCGCGGCTGAGTTCGGCATTACCCTACGGGGCGACTTCGGTCGCCCCTTTTTTTGCCTGCGTTTCGTACCCATGAGCCTGCGCCCGCCGCGCTCGGAGGCTTTATCGTCAATCGATTTACAGGGTGCTCCTACACCCGTAGCTACGCCGCGATGAGGCAAAGCAACGCGGTCGTGTGGGGCTTGCCCGCGATAGCGTCCATTCCATCACCGCCTGCATCGCGGGCAAGCCCGCTCCCACACGGGGTTATGTCGATCTTTCAGCTGGCGCCCTGACTGCATACAAATCGAGCATACCTTGCTTGAACGCACGCCATAAAAAAACCCCGGCTCGATCAGGATCGAACCGGGGTTTTCCACATCACCTACGCATCAATCTTCGCGATAGCGACGCAGCTTGAGCTGCTTGCCAGCGACCCGGGTGTCCTTGAGCTTGGTGAGCAGCTTCTCGAGGCCGTCTTCCGGCAGCTCGACCAGGCTGAAGCTGTCACGCACCTGGATGCGACCGATCGCATCGCGGGCCAGGCCACCCTCGTTGAGGATCGCGCCCAGCAGGTTCTTGGCGGCGATGCCATCACGGGCACCCAGGGCGGTACGGCAACGCACACGGCCTTCGGCCAGTGGCAGCGGCGCGCGACGCTCGCGGTCACCACGCTCGCCACGGTCGCTGCGCTCACCGGTACGCTCGCGCGGGGTGTGCGACGGTACCAGAGGCTGGTCACGCTCGACGCTGGCCAGGTCCAGGGCCTGGCCATTGGTGGCCTTGCGCAGCAGGGCCGCGGCCAGCGCCCGTGGGCTGCAGCCCAGGTCAGTGGTCAGACGGTCGAGCAGCTCGCCGTGGCTGGCTTCGGAGTCGGCCACCAGCGGTGCGAGGCTGTTGGTCAGCTTCTTGATGCGGGCGTCCAGCACGGCCTGGGCATTGGGCAGACGCGCTTCGGCGACTTTCTGGCCGGTCACACGCTCGATCACCTGCAGCATGCGACGCTCGCGCGGGGTGACCAGCAGCAGGGCACGGCCTTCACGACCGGCACGGCCGGTACGCCCGATACGGTGCACGTAGGACTCGGGGTCGTACGGCATGTCGACGTTGAAGACGTGGGTGATGCGCGGTACGTCCAGGCCACGGGCGGCGACGTCGGTAGCGACGACGATGTCCAGACGGCCGTCCTTGAGCGAGTCGATGACGCGTTCGCGCTGGTTCTGGGCGATGTCGCCGTTCAGCGCAGCGGCCTTGTAACCCTTGGCTTCCAGCGCGCTGGCCAGGTCCAAGGTGGCCTGCTTGGTGCGCACGAAGGCGATCAGCGCGTCGAACTCTTCCACTTCCAGCAGGCGCAGCACGGCCGGGATCTTCTGGTCGGCGTGCACCATCAGGTGCGCCTGGTCGATCGCGGTGACGGTCTGGGTCTTGCTCTGGATCTTGACGTGCTTGGGCTCGCGCAGGTGACGCTCGGCGATCGAACGGATCGACGACGGCAGGGTGGCCGAGAACAGCACGGTCTGACGGGTTTCCGGCAGGGCGGCGAAGATCACTTCCAGGTCGTCCATGAAGCCGAGCTTGAGCATCTCGTCGGCTTCGTCGAGGACCAGGTGACGCACGGTCGACAGGACTTTCTCGTCACGGCGCAGGTGGTCGCACAGGCGACCCGGGGTGGCGACGACGATCTGTGCACCGTTGCGGATGGCGCGCAGCTGGGGGCCCATCGGCGCGCCGCCGTACACGGCCACCACGTTCACGCCTGGCATCTGCTTGGCGTAGGTTTCGAAGGCTGTAGCTACTTGCAGCGCCAACTCACGGGTTGGCGCCAGGATCAGGGCTTGCGGTTCGCGCTTGCTCGTGTCGATACGATTCAGAATGGGCAGGGCGAAGGCAGCGGTCTTGCCGGTGCCGGTCTGCGCCTGGCCGATCATGTCGTGACCGGCGAGAATGATCGGGATCGATTGCTGCTGAATGGCGGACGGCTCTTCATAGCCGGTGGCCAATACGGCGGCAACGATGCTGGGATTGAGATCGAGAGCGGCGAATCCGCCGGTTTCCTGGGTCATGGGTCTGCCTCTAGAGGTGCATCCGCAAAGACCCATGCTCCAAAGCTGCACATGCCTTGAAAGACCCTAAGGTCACCCAGGCAGCTCTGGCGGCGGGGATTTGCGAAGACGATTGAAAAGGGAACATCTTGGGAAAGTCCGACGAGCGGACGCGCAGCCGTAGCTGAATTCGGAGGATTTGCACCACCTGCAACGGGGGCCCGCTGAAAGACCGGCGCGTACTATACCCGAATCGGTGATTCGCTGTAGGATTTTTTTTACCAAACGGTCAAGTCGCCGGCCAGGCATGCCTGGCAGCTGAATCGTTTAGGCCGGCGCGCCTTCACGTCGCCGGGCGCAGCACCTGGATCAGCGACTCGAGGCTGTAGCCCAGCCGCGGGGCCAGGGCCTGAGCGCGCTGGCGCAGGCTGTCCAGGTCGAGCGTCTGGTCGAGGTCGGCAGGCACCAGCAGCACCACATTGCCCTCCTTGACCGGCAGCTCCCAGTAATGCCGATGGTAGAGCCCCCTGAGCAAGGCGGCGCCGAGCGGCTTGCCATCGTCGTTGGCCCACTGGTTGATCACCAGCCAGCCGCCCGGGTTGAGCTTGCGCTGGCAGTCCTGCAGGAAGTTCCAGGCCAGGTGGGCGACACCTGGGCCATGGTCGGTGTACAGGTCGACGAAGATCAGGTCCGCGCACTCGGCCTCCGGCAGCAAGGCCATGGCGTCGCCAATGCGGATATAAAGGCGCGGATCGTCGTCCAGCCCCAGGTACTGCATGGCCAGGCGCGGCACATCGGGGCGCAGCTCGATGGCCTCGACGTCTTCCAGCGGCAGGAACTTCAGGCAGGCCTGGGTCAGGGTGCCAGCACCCAGCCCCAGGAACAGTGCGCTGTCCGGCGCCTCGTGGCACAGCGCCCCCAGCAGCATGGCGCGCGTGTAGTCGTATTCGAGCCAGGCCGGATCGGCGGTGAACACGCAGCTCTGCTCGATGGCATCGCCGAATTCCAGAAACCGGTAGTCGTCCACCTCGAGCACGCTGATGACGCCGAAGGCGTCCTCGACCCGCTCCAGCAGCCGCTCTTGCCGCTCGTTCGTCATTGCCCCGTCCACGTGCGCAAAAGCGGGCATTGTCCGTCAATGCCGGGGGCGCAACAAGCCGGCCTGCACCTGCTACCATGAGCCATCGCCCTTTTCCCTTGCCCGAGTGCCCTGATGAACAGACCGTGGAGCCCCGACAGCTGGCGTGCCCTGCCGATCCAGCAGCAGCCGATCTACCCCGATGCCGCCCACCTGGGCCGGGTCGAGCAGACCTTGGCCAGCTACCCGCCCCTGGTGTTCGCAGGCGAAGCGCGCGAATTGCGCCGTCAGTTCGCCGAGGTGACTCAGGGCCGGGCCTTCCTGCTGCAAGGGGGTGACTGCGCCGAGAGTTTCGCGGAGTTTTCCGCCGCGAAGATCCGCGACACCTTCAAGGTGCTGTTGCAGATGGCGATCGTCATGACCTTCGCCGCCGGCCTGCCAGTGGTCAAGGTCGGACGCATGGCCGGCCAGTTCGCCAAACCGCGCTCAGCCAACGATGAAACCCTCGACGGGGTGACCCTGCCAGCCTACCGCGGCGATATCGTCAACGGCATCGGCTTCGACCCGGTCAGCCGCGTGCCGGACCCTGAACGCCTGTTGCAGGCCTACCACCAGGCCACCGCCAGTCTCAACCTGTTGCGCGCCTTCGCCCAGGGCGGCTTCGCCGACCTGCACCAGGTGCATCGCTGGAACCTGGACTTCATCGCCAACTCGGCCCTGGCCACCAAGTACCATCAACTGGCCGACCGCATCGACGAGACTCTGGCCTTCATGCGCGCCTGCGGCCTGGACAGCGCACCGCAGCTGCGCGAGACCAGCTTCTTCACCGCCCACGAAGCCTTGCTGCTCAACTACGAGCAGGCCTTCGTCCGCCACGACAGCCTGACGGGCGACCCCTACGATTGCTCGGCGCACATGCTGTGGATCGGCGACCGCACGCGCCAGCTCGACGGCGCCCATGTGGAGTTCCTGCGCGGCGTGCACAACCCCATCGGCGTCAAGGTGGGCCCGAGCATGGACCCGCAGGAACTGCTGCGGCTGATCGACGTGCTCAACCCCGACAACGATCCAGGTCGTCTCAACCTGATCGTGCGCATGGGCGCGGACAAAGTGGCCGAGCACTTTCCGCGACTGCTGCAGACGGTCACCCGTGAAGGCCGCCAGGTGCTGTGGAGCTGCGACCCGATGCACGGCAACACCATCAAGGCCAGCAGCGGCTACAAGACCCGTGACTTCGCGCAGATCCTGGCGGAAGTCCGGCACTTCTTCGACGTCCACCGCGCCGAAGGCACCCATGCCGGCGGCATCCATATCGAAATGACTGGCCAGAACGTGACCGAGTGCATCGGCGGCGCCCGACCGATTACCGAGGACGGCCTGTCGAACCGCTACCACACCCACTGCGACCCGCGCCTGAACGCCGACCAGTCGCTGGAGCTGGCGTTCATGATCGCCGACACCCTCAAGAGCAGCCTCAAGCGGTAGAGGGCAGCTGCAAGCTGCAAGCTGCAAGCTACAAGCTACAAGCTGAGAGACGCTGCATTGACGATCGGCATCAGGTTCGGCCCCGATGCCGTTCAGTCGATCCCAAGATACTCAGCCCCGCCATCGCTTGAAGCTTGAAGCTTGAAGCTTGAAGCTTGAGGTTTGCGACTCACAACTCGAACGCCAGCAACACCGCACACACCACGAGGAACCCGCAGAACAGCCCGCGCAGGACTTTCTCAGGCAGGGCATGGGCGAGCCTCACCCCCCAACTGATGCTCAGCAGGCCGCCCACGGCCAGGGGCAGGCCGATGCTCCAGTCGACGCTGTGGTGCAGGCCGTAAGTCAGCAAGGTGATGGACGTACTCGGCACCGCCAGCGCCAGGGACAGGCCCTGGGCGACCACTTGCGTGGTGCCGAACACGCTGGTCAGCACCGGCGTCGCCACCACGGCGCCACCCACGCCGAACAGGCCGCCCATGCTCCCGGCGAACGCGCCCAGCACGCCGAGCCAGGGCCAGGCATGGCGCAGACGGTCGCTGGCCACCGCGCTGCGCATGAGCAGGCGCACCCCGTTCCAGAGCGCCAGGGCCACCAGGAAGCCGACGAAGCCCAGGCGCATGACGTGAGCGTCGAGCCCCACTGCCCAGATCGAGCCCAGCCAGGCGAACAGCAGGCTGCACACCGACAAGGGCAAGGCATGGCGCCATTCGATGCGATTGCGCTGGTGATAGCGCCACAGGGCGAGCATGACGTTCGGCACCACCATCACCAGGGCCGTGCCCTGCGCCATCTGTTGATCGAGCCCGAACAGGACGGCCAATGCCGGAATGGCCACCAGCCCACCACCAATGCCGAACAAGCCCCCCATCGTCCCCAGGGCCGCGCCCAGCGCCACGAACATCACCGTTTCCATCCTGACTCACTTGTTGTCTTCGCCCAGTAGGCTGTCATGCTAACGGCTCGCGCTTTGCACGGAAACGCATAACCCCGCACAATGGCTGTGCGCATTTCGCACAGCCAAGAAGGTTCTTCATGACGCCTGACGTGTTGTCCGCTCAATTCGCTCTGTTTCTGGACGTGTTGGAAACCGGGAGTTTCTCAGCCGCCGCACGGCGTCATCCGTTGACGCCTTCGGCAGTGGCGCGGCGCATGGACAGCCTGGAAAACGCCGTGGGCAGCCGCCTGTTCGTGCGCAGCACGCATCGGGTCGAAGCGACCCCCTCAGGCCGCGCGTTCGCCGAGCGCGCACGGCGTATTCTCGAGGAACTGCGCTTGGCCCGCGCCGAAGCGGTGTCCTTGAGCGAGTCGCCCGAAGGCCTGATCCGTATCAATGCGCCCGCTGCGTTGGGCCGCCGCCACCTGGCCCCGGCCATTGCCGACTTTTTGGTCGCCTATCCAGGCCTGGACGTGCAATTGCAACTGATCGACAGCTTCGTCGACCTGCAGGGCAGTCTGCTGGGCGAATTCGACGTGGTACTGCGCGCCGGTCCACTGGCCGACACGCGCCGTGTCGCCACACCCCTGGCCTCGATGGTCCGGATCGCCTGCGCCAGCCCGGCCTACCTGGAACGTCGAGGCATCCCTGGCTCACCGGCCGAGTTGCCTGAGCATGACGGCCTGGATTGGGACGGCCTGGCGCCGCCCTTCGCCTGGCGCTTCGACGAAGGCGACGGCCCCCGCCTGTATCGTCCTCGCCGCTTGCGCCTGACGGCCAACAATGCCGAGGCCTTGCTCTGCGGCGCGCTGGCCGGACTAGGCATCGCGCACCTGCCGACCTGGTTGACCAGCGAACACTTGATGCGTGGCGAACTGGTGCCGTTGTTCTGCGAAAACGGGCTGCCGCCACCGGAAGCCAGTGGCATCTATGCCCTGCGCCTCGAACATGAAACGAACTCTCGCAGCCGATTGCTGCTCGAATTTCTCAAGCACCGCTTCAGCCCGATCCCACCCTGGGACCAGGCCTTGCGCAGTGGGCTGCATCGACAATGAACCTAACGCATTGTGCGCATGCCAGATTGATATCCACCTAGCAGTGAAGGACATGCATGAACGCCGATATCCGATCCCCCAGCGATGAGCTGTTGCTGGACAGCCAGGTCTGTTTCGCCTTGCATTCCACCTCGTTGCTGATGACCAAGGTGTACAAGCCACTGTTACAGACATTGGGTCTGACCTACCCGCAGTACCTGGCGATGCTGGTACTGTGGGAGCACGATGGCATGACCGTGGGCGAAATCAGCCAACGATTGTTGACCGACCCTGGCTCGCTGACGCCCCTGCTCAAACGGCTGGAGAGCGAAGGCCTGCTCAAACGCAACCGCAGCCGGGAAGATGAGCGGGTGGTGCAAGTGCAGTTGACCGACAAGGGCCGCCAGTTGCGCGAGGACGCGCGCCATGTACCCAGTGACATCCTGGGTGCCAGTGGGCGCAGTCAGGAGCGCTTGCGTCAGTTGCAGGAAGACTTGCTCGAACTGCGTGCCAGCTTGCAGAAGAACCTGTCCTGAGGCGGCCCGCCGTTCCGTTTCAGCGTTACAAGGCATTCATCTGCACGTTATTTGTGGGCCCACGGGGCCCACATGATCAGCTGACGTCGATCGACCAGGCAACAGACAGCGGTACAGCCCAGCAGATTACTCCCATCTGGTTGCCTTTCAACGCTTGCGTTCATACAACCGTGGTGCACCTTCAGGTCGCGACTTGAAGCGTCGGTGCGCCCATAGATACTGCTCAGGACACTCGCGCAACACGCCCTCCACCCACTGATTGATGCGCAGACAATCGGCTTCCTCACTCTCCCCCGGGAAGCCCTCCAGCGGTGGATGCACCACCAGCCGATACCCGCTGCCATCCTCGAGGCGGCGCTGGGTGAACGGGATCACCCGCGCCCGGCCCAGGCGCGCGAACTTGGTGGTGGCCGTGACCGTGGCCGCTGGAATGCCGAACAGCGGCACGAACACGCTCTGCTTGGTCCCGTAGTCCTGGTCCGGCGCGTACCAGATGGCGCGCCCGTTGCGCAGCAGCTTGAGCATGCCGCGCACGTCGTCCCGCTCGACGGCCAGGGCATCGAGGTTATGCCGCTCGCGCCCACGCCGCTGGACATAGTCGAACAACGCGTTGCCGTGCTCGCGATACATGCCATCGATGGTGTGCGCCTGGCCCAACAGCGCTGCGCCGATTTCCAGGGTGGTGAAATGCACGGCCATCAGGATCGCGCCCTGCCCGTCGCGCTGGGCATCGCGCAGATGCTCCAGGCCCTCGATGTGGGCCAGGCGCGCCAGCCGGGCCTTGGGCCACCACCAGCTCATGGCCATCTCGAAGAAGGCGATGCCCGTGGAGGCGAAGTTTTCCTTGAGCAACCGTTCGCGCTGCGCGCTGGACAGCTCGGGAAAGCACAGCTCCAGGTTGCGCGCCGCGATGCGCTGACGCGGGCCGGCGACGCGGTACATGACCGCGCCCAGCGCCCGACCCAGCCCCAGCAAGGCACGGTATGGCAGTTGTACGATCAGCCAGAGCAGCCCCAGGCCCAGCCAGAGCCCCCAGAAGCGCGGATGAAAGAACTGAAGACGAAAACGCGGGCGTTCCATTGAAGCATCCGGTCAGACAAAGGCCGGGCATTCTACAATGGATCGTCACGAGTTGCGGCCAACGGGCGTTCTCGTTATAAGTCAGGGCACTTTTTTCGTAACAAGCCGTCTATGCAGACCATGAGCCCAAACCAGACACCCGACGCCGTACCCGTGTTCCAGCTCAAGGGCAGCATGCTTGCCATCACTGTGCTGGAGCTCGCCCACAACGATCTCGACGCGCTCGACCGGCAGTTGGCGGCGAAGGTCGCACAGGCCCCGAACTTCTTCAGCAACACACCCCTGGTGTTGGCGCTGGACAAGCTGCCAGCCGCCTGTGGCACCGTCGACCTGCCCGCCCTGATGCGCATCTGCCGCCACCATGGCCTGCGCACCCTGGCCATTCGCGCCAACCGGATCGAGGACATCGCTGCGGCGATCGCCATCGACCTGCCCGTTCTGCCGCCCTCGGGCGCCCGGGAACGACCGCTGGAACCCGAGCCGGAAGTCAAGAAACCCGAGCCTGCCCCGCCTCCACCGCCCAGCGAGCCGGAAGTACGTCCGACGCGCATCGTCAGCTCTCCGGTGCGCGGTGGCCAGCAGATCTACGCCCAGGGCGGCGACCTGATCGTGACCTCTTCGGTCAGCCCAGGTGCGGAACTTCTCGCCGACGGCAACATCCATGTGTACGGCGCGATGCGGGGTCGGGCCCTGGCGGGCGTCAAGGGCAACACCCGCGCGCGCATCTTCTGCCAGCAGATGACCGCCGAACTGCTCTCGATCGCGGGTCAATACCGTGTCTGCGAAGAGCTGCGCCGCGACCCGCTCTGGGGCGCTGGCGTCCAGGTCAGCCTGTCTGGCGATGTGTTGAACATCACCCGCCTTTGACGGATACTTGCCGTCATTTTTAGTGCAACTTCTTTTCATGTTGCCGTTTTTGTGTATTTGCAGGGACTGCTGTCCCGTTCATCTAGGGGTGAAACACCTTGGCCAAGATTCTCGTCGTTACTTCCGGCAAGGGGGGTGTGGGCAAGACCACCACCAGCGCCGCCATCGGCACCGGGCTCGCGCTGCGCGGCTACAAGACGGTCATCGTCGACTTCGACGTCGGCCTGCGTAACCTGGACCTGATCATGGGCTGCGAACGCCGCGTGGTGTATGACTTCGTCAACGTGGTCAACAACGAGGCCAACCTGCAGCAGGCCCTGATCAAGGACAAGCGTCTCGAGAACCTGTTCGTGCTGGCGGCCAGCCAGACCCGCGACAAGGACGCGCTAACCCAGGAAGGCGTCGAGAAGGTGCTGAACGAGCTGAAGGAAACCTTCGACTACGTGGTCTGCGACTCGCCAGCCGGTATCGAGAAGGGCGCGCACCTGGCCATGTACTTCGCCGACGAAGCCATCGTGGTGACCAACCCGGAAGTCTCGTCGGTACGTGACTCCGACCGCATGTTGGGCATTCTGGCCAGCAAATCGCGCCGCGCCGAGAATGGCGAGGAGCCGATCAAGGAACACTTGCTCATCACCCGCTACCACCCCGAGCGTGTCGAAAAAGGCGAGATGCTCAGTGTTGCCGACGTCGAGGAGATCCTCTCGATCAAGCTCAAGGGCGTGATTCCCGAATCCCAGGCGGTGCTCAAGGCCTCCAACCAGGGTATTCCGGTCATCCTCGACGACCAGAGCGATGCTGGCCAGGCCTACAGCGACGCCGTCGACCGCCTGTTGGGCAAAGAGAAGCCGATGCGCTTCATCGACGTACAGAAGAAGGGATTCTTCGAGCGCATTTTCGGGAGCAAATAAACCATGAACCTTTTTGACTTCTTTCGTGGCAGACAGAAACAGAGCAGCGCGTCGGTGGCGAAAGAGCGTCTACAGATCATCGTGGCGCACGAGCGCGGACAGCGCAGCACCCCGGACTACCTCCCGGCCTTGCAGAAGGAACTGGTCGAGGTGATCCGCAAATATGTGAACATTGGCAACGACGATGTGCAGGTCGCCCTGGAAGACCAGGGCAACTGCTCGATCCTCGAGTTGAACATCACCCTCCCGGAGCGTTGATCGCCCGGGTCACCTGCACGGCGACGGCCAGGCCGACAGCTCGACTGTCGTGCCTGCCGTCGCCGTTGCGTTTTGCAGAGAACCCGCAATGCCGCTGTCGAACGTCCAGATCCTCCACCAAGACGCCGCCGTGCTGGTGGTCAACAAGCCGACGCTGCTGCTGTCGGTGCCCGGGCGCGCCGACGACAACAAGGACTGCCTGATCACCCGCCTGCAGGAAAACGGCTACCCGGACGCGCTGATCGTGCACCGGCTCGACTGGGAAACCTCAGGCATCATCCTGCTGGCCCGCGACGCCGACAGCCACCGCGAACTGTCCCGGCAGTTCCATGACCGGGAAACCGAAAAGGCCTACACGGCCCTGTGCTGGGGGCAACCGGAGCGCGACAGCGGCAGCATCGACCTGCCCCTGCGTTACGACCCGCCGACCAAGCCGCGTCACGTGGTCGACCACGAACTGGGCAAGCGCGCCCTGACCTTCTGGCGCGTGCTCGAACGACATGCCGATCATTGCCGCGTCGAACTGACGCCGGTCACCGGCCGCTCGCACCAGCTGCGCGTGCACATGCTGTCGATCGGTCACCCGCTGCTGGGCGACCGTCTCTACGCCAACCCCGAGGCCCTGGCCGCCCACGAGCGCCTGTGCCTGCATGCCAGCATGCTGGCGTTCACCCATCCGGTGTCGGGCGAGCGCCTGCGCTTTACCTGTCCTGCGCCCTTCTGAAGGGCGAGCTACAAGCTGCAAGCTGCAAGCCGATGTTCATGGCGATGGTCTTGCGACATGAATCTAGCTACCGAGTGCTGGGCCAAAGCCCTGCGTAATCGCTTTAGCTTGAGGCTTGAGGCTTGCAGCTTTACCGCTCACGACTTGCAACTCCTCCCCCATTCCCCGAAGCTTGCAGCTCAACGCTTGCCGCTGGTCTGGAGTACCTTATGCGCGACACCCTCAATCGAGGCCTGATCGATTTCCTCAAGGCGTCGCCGACGCCGTTTCATGCCACTGCGTCGATCGCCCAGCGTCTGGAGGCGGCCGGTTACAAACGCCTCGATGAACGCGAGCGCTGGACCACGGTACCCGGCGGCCGATACTACGTCACGCGCAACGACTCCTCGATCATCGCCATTCAATTGGGCAAGCAATCGCCGCTCGACGGCGGCATGCGCCTGGTCGGCGCCCATACCGACAGCCCCTGCCTGCGCGTCAAGCCGCAACCGGAGCTGCAGCGCCATGGCTTCCTGCAATTGGGCGTGGAGGTCTACGGTGGTGCGCTGCTGGCCCCGTGGTTCGACCGTGACCTGTCGTTGGCCGGGCGCGTGACCTTCCGCCGCGACGGCAAGGTCGAAAGCCAACTGGTGGACTTCAAGCTTCCCATCGCCGTCATTCCCAACCTGGCCATTCACCTGAATCGCACGGCCAACGAAGGGTGGCCGATCAACGCCCAGCACGAGCTGCCACCCATCCTGGCGCAGGTGGCCGGTGACGAGCGGGTCGACTTCCGGGCGTTGCTGACCGAACAACTGGCGCGTGAGCATGAACTCAACGCCGACGTGGTGCTCGATTACGAGCTGAGCTTCTACGACACCCAGGAAGCCGCGCAGATCGGCTTGCATGGCGAGTTCATCGCCGGCGCGCGACTGGACAACCTCCTGTCCTGCTTCGCCGGAGTCCAAGCCCTGCTGGCTGCCGACAGCGATGAGACCTGCGTGCTGGTCTGCACCGACCACGAAGAGGTCGGTTCCTGCTCGGCCTGCGGCGCCGATGGTCCAATGCTCGAGCAGACCCTCCAGCGCCTGCTGCCGGGGCACGATGAGTATGTGCGCTGCATTCAGCGTTCACTGCTGATCTCGGCTGACAATGCCCACGGCGTGCACCCCAACTACGCCGACAAGCACGATGGCAACCACGGGCCCAAGCTCAACGCCGGGCCGGTGATCAAGGTCAACAGCAACCAGCGCTACGCCACCAACAGCGAGACGGCCGGGTTCTTCCGCCACCTGTGCATGGCCGAGGAAGTGCCGGTGCAGAGTTTCGTGGTGCGCAGCGACATGGGCTGCGGCTCGACCATCGGACCGATCACCGCCAGTCACCTGGGCGTGCGCACGGTGGACATCGGCCTGCCGACCTTCGCCATGCATTCGATCCGCGAACTGTGCGGCAGCCAGGACCTGGCGCACCTGGTGAAGGTGCTGACGGCGTTCTACCGGAGTGTGGAGTTGCCGTAGGGCAAAGGTAGCGAGGCGTGGGGCCTGTGTTCGATGCGCGCCAGACCACGTCAAGACAAGACAGTGGTCGGATCAGCCATCCTGACGAGCCACTCTCGGCATGGCGTTTCCAAGGCAGGTTTGCCTGATACACGGCGTTGCCGATTTCATGGGCCCTGGCGGGCCCAATCGCGGCACGGGGGCCGCTCCCACATGGGGCTGAGCTGTCCCACTGCGGCGTGAGCACCTTCTGGAGCGGCCCTGCGCCGCGATGGGGTCCGCCAGGGCCCACAGAATCCAGCCACTGCAGTGGAGCATCCTTCGAGGACAAACGATTGCTCCCTCGAAAATCTGGCCTGTCCTACCAGCGCCGCAGTCCTGCTTGGCCATCTCCTGCCCTGCATCAATACCCAGCCCCCTGCATTGGCTACACTCCTCCTGTCGACCTTGCGCACTTGCAGAAGGAGCCTGCCATGTCCGCCTTCCATTCGATGCTGATCCCGGTGGTCGCCGGCCTCTCGTTGCTGACCGTAGGCTTCAGTCTGCGCGAACGTGACCTGGGCGTGCTGATGATGTGGCTGGGCACGCTGAGCATCTTTGCGATCATGTGCTGGAAGATCCTCGAGAAACTGGCCTGAAATCCTCTACACTCGGGCATCGTCTGTCCCGAGGTAGAGTGTCCGGTGCCTGTTCTCCTGCGTTGTCTTTATCTGTTGTGCCTGTTCGCCTTCATCGCACCCGTTCAGGCGGCCGGATTGCCCAGCCTGCTCGGGTCAGATTCGTCGCACCAGGAGCACGCCTCCGAACCTCTGGGCCAATCGCTCGACGAGGTCATCACCACGCTGGAAAACGACCAGCAACGCGGCAAGCTTCTGGCGGACCTGAAAAAGCTGCGTGACAGCACGCGCCAGGCCCAGCCCGCCCAGGCACAAGGCGTACTCGGACTGATCGGCAGCACGCTGCACGATGTCGAGAAGCAGTTCCGAGGCGAAGCCAGCCCGTTCCTGCGCTGGTCGCTGGAACTCGACCAGGCCAAGCAAGAACTGTCGGCGCTGGCGGTGCCGATGCAGGAATGGCCGATGATCCTCTTCGGCTTCGCCGCCATCATCGCGGTCTGGAGCCTGCTGGCGATGACCTTCAACTGGCTCGGCCACCGTCTGCAGGTGCGTTTCGGGCTGCCTGAAGAACTCCCACAGCACCCACGGCCCTGGGACCTGCTGCGCTTCGCGGTGCGCAAGCTTGGGCCTTGGCTGGTGGCGCTGATCTTCACGGTCTACCTGAGCTTCGCCTTGCCCTCCTCGTTGGGCAAGTCCATGGCCATGGTGCTGGCCTATGCCCTGGTGGTCGGCACCTGCTTCTCGGCCATCTGCGTGATCGCCTTCTCCCTGCTCGATGGCCCCCACCGTCATCGTGCGCTGGACATCCTGCGCCACCGGGCCTTCAATCCGCTCTGGCTGATCGGCAGCTTCGCCGCCTTCGGCGAGGCCATGAGCGATCCGCGCCTGACCGCGGCGCTGGGCGTACACCTGGCGCACACCCTGGCCACCCTGACCAACATCGTCGCAGCGGTGTGCACAGGCCTGTTCATCCTGCGCTTCCGCCGGCCCATCGCCCACCTGATCCGCAACCAGCCACTGTCGCGCCGCCTGACGCGACGCACCCTGAGTGACACCATCGGCGTGCTGGGCAGCTTCTGGTACGTGCCGGCGCTGGTGCTGGTGGCGATCTCGCTGTTCGCCACCTTCGTTTCGGCAGGCGACACCAGCACCGCCTTGCGTCAGTCGCTGATGTGCACGGTGCTGGTGGTGGTGTGCATGGTGCTCAACGGCCTGGTCCGTCGACACGCCGTCAACCCCCGGCGCACGCATCGGCGCCAGCAGGTCTATGTCGAACGGCTCAAGAGCTTCGGCTATGCCTTGCTGCACCTGTTCATCTGGCTGGTGTTCCTGGAAATCGGCCTGCGGGTCTGGGGCCTGTCGATGATCCGCTTCGCCGAGGGCGATGGTCATGAGGTCAGCCTGCGGGTCATGGGCCTGGCCACCACGCTGATCATCGCCTGGCTGGTGTGGATCCTGGCCGACAGCGCCGTGCACCATGCCCTGGTGCGTTCGCGCCGCGGTCTGGCCAACGCCCGTGCGCAGACCATGATGCCGCTGGTGCGCAACGTGCTGTTCATCACCATTTTCATCATCGCGCTGATCGTGGCCCTGGCCAACATGGGCATGAACGTCACGCCGCTGCTCGCCGGTGCCGGTGTCATCGGCCTGGCCGTGGGCTTCGGTGCCCAGTCGCTGGTGGCCGACCTGATCACGGGCCTGTTCATCATCATCGAGGACTCGCTGGCCATCGACGACTACGTCGAACTGGGCGGGCACCTGGGCACGGTCGAAGGCCTGACCATCCGCACCGTGCGCCTGCGCGACATCGACGGCATCGTGCATACCATCCCGTTCAGCGAGATCAAGAGCATCAAGAACTACTCGCGCGAGTTCGGCTACGCCATCTTCCGCGTGGCCATCCCGCACACCATGGACATCGACCAGGCCATCGGCCTGATCCGCGACGTGGCACAGAAGCTGCGCGCCGACCCATTGATGCGCCGCAATATCTGGTCACCGCTTGAGCTGCAGGGCGTGGAGAGTTTCGAATCAGGGTCGGCCATCCTGCGGGCCCGCTTCAAGACCGCACCGATCAAGCAGTGGGAAGTGTCACGGGCCTTCAACCTGGCGCTCAAGCGCAAGCTCGACGAGGCCGGCCTGGACCTGGCCACGCCACGGCTTTCCGTGCAGGTGGTGACGGCAGGCGGGGGCACGCCGAAGCCAGCGGGCGAAGCGACCACCTGACCCCTGCTCGCGCCAAGCCCTCCCCCACGGCCCGGTCCCGCGCCGAACGGCGTGGGCGTCGGCGTGCTGGCAATGCAATCGATGACCGAGATCTGAACTACGCTATACCTCCAGCGGGCTGTCATCCAACGGACATCAAAGGGTCATGCGCGGTCGTCAGCATGGTCGTTTGCAACGCCGTTCGATCGAAGGCCTTGCCTTGATCGTAGATTCCCACGCAAGGAGTTCTGGATGAAACAGCGGTTCATGGCATCAATGCTGGGCTCGGCCCTGACCTTGGCCTTCTGCACGAGCGTGCAGGCCGCCGACGTCGATCTCAAGGCACTGGAAGACGCAGCGCGCAAGGAAGGCGCCGTGAACAGCGTCGGCATGCCGGATGCCTGGGCCAACTGGAAAGGCACCTGGGCCGACCTGGCCAGCCGCTATGGCCTCGTGCACAGCGACACCGACATGAGCTCTGCCCAGGAGGTCGCCAAGTTCGCCGCCGAGCAGGAAAACGCCAGCGCCGACATCGGTGACGTTGGTGCCTCGTTCGGCCCCATCGCGGTGGCCAAGGGGGTCACCCAGCCCTACAAGCCCACGACCTGGGAGCAGATTCCTCAGTGGGCCAAGGATCAGGATGGGCACTGGGCGCTGGCCTACACCGGGACCATCGCCTTCATCATCAACAAGGACCTGATCAAGGAAAAGGACCGACCGACCCAATGGCACGACCTCGAGCGCGGCAGCTACAAGGTCGCCATCGGTGACGTCGGTACTGCCGCCCAGGCCGCCAATGGCGTGCTCGCTGCCGCCATCGCCTACAAAGGCGACGAACGCAACATCGCACCTGGGCTTCAGTTGTTCACCAAACTGGCTCAGCAAGGTCGCCTGTCCATGGCCAACCCGACCATCCAGACGTTGGAGAAAGGCGAGGTCGAAGTGGGCGTGGTCTGGGACTTCAACGGCCTGAGCTATCGTGAACAGATCGATCCCAAGCGCTTCGAGGTGGTCATCCCTGCCGATGGTTCGGTCATGTCCGGCTATACCACGATCATCAACAAACACGCCAAGCACCCGAACGCCGCCAAGCTCACCCGTGAGTACATCTTCAGCGATGCCGGCCAGACCAACCTGGCCATCGGTCACGCCCGGCCGATCCGCTCCGAATACCTGAAGCTGGCACCCGAGGTGCAGGCCAAGCTGTTGTCCAACGAGCAGTATCACGCAGCCCAGCCGATCAAGGATACCGAGGCCTGGGAGGCGACGGCCAAGAAACTGCCGCAGCTGTGGCAGGAGCAGGTCATCGTGGAAATGCAGTGAGCCAAGGCTCGAACATGGCCAAGGTTCGTCAGCGGCAGGCCGTGTCATGAACACGCGCACGCGTGGCTGGGCGCTGCTCTGCGTAGTGCCCTTCGCTCTGTGCCTGCTGGTCTTCCAGATCGCCCCCCTGGCCTGGGTCATGGTGCACAGCGTGCAGACCGACGACGGCTGGGGCCTGGACCACTTCGTGCGCATCGCCACCTCGACATTTCATCGGCAGGCCATCGGGCATAGCCTGGAGATCGCCTTCTGGTCGAGCCTGATCGGGATCACCATCGCCCTGCTCGGCAGCTACTCCCTGACCCGCGTGGACTCGCGGTTGCGCGACGTCGTCAGCGCCTTTGCCACCATGACCAGCAACTTCAGCGGCGTGCCGCTGGCGTTCGCCTTCATCATCCTGCTCGGCTTCAATGGTGCCCTGACCCTGCTGCTCAAGCAGGCGGGCCTGATCGAAGGCTTCAACCTGTACTCCAAGAGCGGCCTGATCCTGGTCTACAGCTACTTCCAGATTCCGCTGGGCGTGCTACTGCTCTACCCGGCATTCGACGCGCTGCGCGAAGACTGGCGGGAATCGGCAGCATTGCTGGGGGCCAGCCCGTGGCACTACTGGCGGCACATCGGCCTGCCGGTGCTGGCACCCGCGCTGATGGGCACCTTCGTCATCCTGCTGGCCAATGCCTTGGGCGCCTATGCCACGGTCTATGCCCTGACCACCGGCAACTTCAACCTGGTGCCGATCCGCATCGCTGCACTGGTGGCCGGCGACATCACCCTCGACCCCAATCTGGCCAGTGCCCTGGCCATGATCCTGGTGGGACTGATGACACTCGTCGCCGTGGTTCATCACGGGCTGCTGAAGCGGAGCTACCATGCGCACTGACCGTTCGCTCACAGACTCGCGCGCCAACCGGGCTTACCACCGCGGGGTGGTGTACCTGCTGTTCCTGATTTTGCTGCTGCCGTTGGTGGGAACCTTGCTCTACTCCCTGGCCACCAACTGGTCGGCCAGCCTGCTGCCCAGCGGGCTGACCTTCAAGTGGTACATCGCCTTGTGGAGCGAGCCGCGCTTTCTGGCGGCGTTCGGTCGGTCGCTGTTGATCTGTATTGGGGCGTTGCTGTTGTCGGTGGCGCTGATCCTGCCGCTGCTGTTCGTGGTGCATTACCACGTCCCGCGGCTGGATGCCTGGATGAACGGGGTGATCCTGCTGCCGTTCGCCGTACCCCCGGTGGTGTCATCGGTCGGCCTGCTGCAGCTCTACGGCAGCGGCCCTCTGGCGATGGTCGGCACGCCCTGGATCCTGATCGGCTGCTATTTCACCATCGCCCTGCCCTTCATGTACCGAGCCATCACCAACAACCTGCGGGCGATCAACCTGCACGACCTGATGGACGCCGCCCAACTGCTCGGCGCCAGCCCCTGGCAGGCGGCATTGCTCGTGGTGCTGCCCAACCTGCGAAAGGGCCTGCTGGTGGCCCTGCTGCTGTCGTTCTCGTTCCTGTTCGGCGAGTTCGTCTTCGCCAACCTGCTGGTCGGCACGCGCTACGAGACCTTGCAGGTCTACTTGAACAACATGCGCAACAGCAGCGGGCATTTCAACAGCGCGCTGGTGATCTCCTACTTCACCTTCGTGCTGGTGCTGACCTGGGTCGCCCACCGCCTGAACAAGGACAAGCCCTGAGATGAGTTTCCTCAGTGTGCAGCACTTGCACAAACACTACGGCGACAACCCAGTCTTTCAGGACATCACGTGCGAGGTCCAACGTGGTGAATTCGTGACCCTGCTCGGCCCTTCAGGGTGTGGCAAGTCGACCCTGCTGCGCTGCATCGCCGGCCTGACAGCGGTCGACGGTGGACGCATCCTGCTCGATGGCCAGGACCTGGTACCGCTCAGCCCGCAGCAGCGCGGCATCGGCATGGTGTTCCAGAGCTATGCGCTGTTTCCCAACATGACCGTCGAGCAGAACGTCGCTTTTGGCCTGCGCATGCAAAAGATCGCCTCCCAGGAGCGCCTGACACGCGTCCGCGAGATGCTGACACTGGTCGAGCTGACAGATTTCGCCAAGCGCTATCCGCATCAGCTGTCGGGCGGGCAATGCCAGCGCGTCGCCCTGGCGCGCTCGCTAGTGACTCGGCCACGCCTGCTGCTGCTCGACGAACCGCTCTCGGCCCTGGACGCACGCATTCGCCGGCACTTGCGTGAACAGATCCGGGCCATCCAGCGCGAGCTGGGGCTGACTACCCTGTTCGTCACCCACGACCAGGAAGAGGCCCTGACGCTGTCCGATCGGATCGTGCTGATGAACGAGGGCCGCATCGTCCAGAGTGGCGCTGCCGAAACGCTGTACACCGCCCCGGTGAACGCTTTCGCGGTCGGTTTCATCGGCCACTACAACCTGCTCGAGGCGCCGAGTGCCAGTCGGCTGCTACGCCGCCCCATCGCCAGACGCCTGGCCATCCGCCCAGAGGCCATTCGCCTCGACGCACAGGGCATGCTCTTGGGGCGTATCGTCGATCACAGTCTGCTCGGCAACGTCATCCGTTACCGCATCGCAATCGAGGACATCGAATTGCGCGTCGATGTGCTCAATCGCACGGCGGCCGACCTGCACGCTGCTGGGTGCCACGTACGCCTGTCCATCGAGCCCTCGGCCCTGATCGAGATCGACTGAAGTCCTCCAGCGGTCTGCGATCAGGCGTATACTCCGCCTCCGTTTCAGTCAACCGAGGACCTCCCCATGGCCAACCCGCATCTGGTCTACCACCTGCAACTGCTCCAGCACCTGCGCACCATTCTGGTGGCGTTGGGCGAGGCCGAGCAGGTGCCGGATGAAAGCCACGCCCTGTTCCTCGAACGCTTCGATGACCTGCTGGATCAACTGCCACAAGATCCGCTGGAAAGCCAGTACCTGGGCCAGGACTTGATGTGCCAAGTGATCCAGCGCTACCCGCAGATTGCGCACCTGGTCCCACGCGATCTGTTGTGGTTCTTCGGCGGCGACTGCCTGCACTTCATGCCTGACGAGGAGCTGGACATGTATCAGCAACTGGAAGAGCGGCGGCACGAGGCGCACCAGAACGATGAGCCCTTCGATTGGCATCAGGAAAAGCAACTGCTGTCGGTATCCGTGGACGACTCGCGCCACTGACCTCAGAGGCTGCGTCCAGGGCGTAGCCGCTTTGCTGCCCTTTCCCCCTGTCACAAGTTGATTCAACTTACAGACGTCTATCGGCACGCTGCTTACTCTGCGCCTGTCCCGGAGCGGTTACGCACCGCCCCCAGAGGATACCAGACGGCCGGCCCTGCAAAGGCCGGCCTGCATCGACCGACATACGGATATCACCATGAAACGATCCCTCATTGCCCTGTCCCTGATGACCGCTGCCAGCGCTGCGCACGCACTGCCCGATACCGGTACCATCCTGTTCACAGGCAAGGTGAACGGCAATACCTGTTCAATCGAAATCACCGACCCCTACAATGGCGCGGTGCTGAACCCAGTCGTATTGCCTGAAGGCGAAGCGGCCCAGCTCAATGCCATAGGCAAGGAAAGCTATCCAGTCTCCTTTGGCCTGAAAATCACTGACGGCACCAGCTGCGACACTACTGGCAAAAAAGGCTATGTGTCATTCATGGGTAAAGATGGAGCCGCAGGTCCGAACAACGAGCTGCATGCCCTGCATACTGGCAGCGCTACGGGTGTGGCGCTGGCGATCAAGGACAGCTACGGTACTCTGATTGCCTATGGTGCCGACTCCAAGGAATATGACCTGGACGTTTCCAAGACCATGGTGTTCCAGGCCAATCTGCGTTCGACGGCCGCTTCGGTCAGCCCAGGCCCGGTCAACGCCACGATACCCTTCGTCTTCAACATCAAGTGATGCCGTGCCAGGCCGTGCGGTATGCGGCCTGCTCCTGGCCCAATCTGCGAATCGAAGCCCATGTTTCCCTCCGCCTCACGATACCTTCGCCATGCCCTGCCTACGCTGATGCTGGCCCTTGCCCTGCCAGCGGCAGAAGCGGCATTGACCATCAATGCGACCCGCATCGTCCACACCAGCGATTCGCGCAGCTCAACCGTGTTGGTCGCCAACCCTACCAACCGGCCTTTCGCCGTGCAAACCTGGGTTAATACCCTTGAGGACGACACCCTTGCGGCGGTACCGCTGATGCCGACGCCCGTGCTGTTTCGCCTGGATGCTGGCAAAGAACAGATGGTGCAGATCAATGGCCTGCCCAATACGCTGCCACAGGACCGCGAATCGCTGTTCTTTTTCAACGTTCAGGAAATCCCGCAGCAGACCGAGGTGCGCAATAGCCTCAACATCGCCATGCGCACCCGCATCAAGCTCTTCTATCGGCCAAGCCAGCTCAGCGACTCGCCCGAAAGCCAAGTCAAGCGCTTGAGGTGGTCGTTGCGCCAGCACGATGACGGTCTGCACTTGGTCGTGAACAACCCCACGCCCTTCCACTACACATTCGACCAGTTGCAGGTCAGTGGTGCCGGGCAGTCGGAGAAACCCAATGCTCAGGCAATGGCCATGCCGTTCACCGAGCAAAGCTATCGGCTTGCCAGCATTCGTCCACAACCAGGGCTACACGTCACCTTCAACACCATCAACGACTATGGCGCGGCCACCGCGCTGGTGAAGCAGCCCTTGGCGCTCATTCAAACACAGTAATGTTCAGCGTCTCGAAATTCGGCAGCGCCGGCCAAGTACGGCCGGCGTCGAAACTCACCTTCACTTCGACGCTAATGTTCTGCCCATCCAGCAAGTTACGCAGAAACGACAGCGGCACCAGGGCATCACGCCTTGACCCAATACCCAAGGTAAGCTCTTCCTGGCTGACGGCATGATTGCGCATGACCGAGAAGCTTTCCGTCCCGGCGGCGGACACGCCGCGGACGTCGATTCTGACCCTTTGATCGGAGCTGATCAGCTTCCACGCCGCCAGCGTGATGGCGGGGTCTTGAGTTTGTTGGCTCAGAATCAGAGTAGTCCCCGTCGTACCCGACAGCTGCGCAATGGTCAGGCGCGAACGTGGCAAAGGGTTGACCTTGACCCGCCGCACCGCCGATTGCAGCAGCCCTTCGCGGGTTTGGACAAGGTAACGCACCGCCCCGGTCTTGCCGCTCATGGCCACTGCATTACGCTCGGCAATGTCGTAGCATCTGATACCTGGCACCCCCGACACATCCTGTGCACCAAACTGCCCTGCCCCCAGCTCACCGTGAAGGGCTCGTCCAGGCCAATCACTGCCTCGCTGGGAATTTGGACCTGTCGCCCCATTCCCTCAGCTGCGCACGGTTACGGGTGATCGACAGCGGGAACAGGCCAACGTGGCTCTGATCATAGGATTCGTCCAGCAGCAGCGTACCCGTCTGAACATGAAACACCGTCAGGTGGTCGCCAGGACCGCCGGCCGGACTGGAGACCAATTCCGCCCACATGGGGATAGCGAGTGTGAATGGCTTGCTGTCATCTTCCAGGTACTCGGCGAGAACGGTGTTGTCCGATGGGTCGGCCAACAGCGCGCTGTCGATCGAAGGAGGTGCCATGGGCGCCAGGTCCGTGTCGATGAGGCGCCCATCGCGGTCTTCAACAGGTGGCTGTACGTCACCCTGTCTGGATCCAGAGAATTCGTCCATGTTGCAGGCTCTCCCGTGATTGAATCAGCGCTTTTTAGCGGTGGGGTGGTCAGCACCAGCCGTTCAACGTCCGAGACTTGGCTCTGTCTGCTGCGACGGTGATGATTAGAGCCTACGAGTGGAGCGAGAAATGCCACAACTGGCATGTCTATCAGGTGGGCAGAGCGCGAGGGAACACGTGCAGCCGCGACAGGCCCTACTCCCTCGGGAAGGACACGATGACGATTGCATGGCCGCAATGAAAAAGACCCGTGCAGGCACGGGTCAATTCACGCTTGATGCGTCGAGGCTGTGTCAGTTGCCCTGGCTGGCCAGACGGTCTACAGGATCGTAACCGTATACACACGACTGCGCCGGCGTGTCCCCGCAGGCAGGTACATTGACCTCGACCAACCTGCCCAGTGGGTCGTAGCTCAACACGCGACTCTCGTCGTCTTCGATCAGATTTCCGTTCTTGTCATACGTCAGTTCTACCTCGCGTGGAAGGTAATCAGGATGATTATTCCGGATACCGGTCAGTTGTGCCGGGTCGGCGGCGTTGTCGAACAGGTAGCGGGCCGTGTTGCTTCCCTCCGGGAACCTCGTTCGAACCTGGGTGATGTTGTCCAGTTCGTCCAGGCGGAACAGTTGTTCCTGAATCACTTTGCCAAAGGGGTCGACCGGAGACAGCTCGCCCTCGCTGGTGTACTTTTCCAGCCGCGCGCGGTCATCGTATTGGTACGTTTCCGCACGCAGGGTCGTTTGCCCTTCGGCCAGGGTGCGACTGACCAGCGCGTCGCGCACGTCGTAGCTCTGATGCAAGGTTTGTACAGTGCCACCGATGTCAAACGTGCGCAGGGTTTCCCGGTCGAACTCATCAAAGGTTAGGGTTGTGGTGAGGTATTGCGCCCCGTCCTCGGTATGCACCTTGAATTGCCGACCCAGTGTGTCGTAATGGAAGCGGGCACTCAGCCCCCCGAGCGTGGTTTCATGCAGATCGCCCGCCGCGTTGTACGCATAATGCTGAGTCTGGCCGAGTACGTCGGTGTAGCTCAGTTCTCGCTCACGCAGGCTTGCCTGGTAGTGCATGGTGTACTGCTCGCCCTCGATGCCACGGGTTTCCGACTTCACCGCCCCGAAGCTGAAATACGTTCGCTGCAAGGCTTGCTCCTGCTCTGCACAGTCAACCAGACGCGCATTCTTCGAATCGAAGCTGAAAGTGGCTTCCAGATTCTGGGTGCGGGTGGTGCTGTCTGGATTGACGACCTTGCGGTACACGGGTTGCTCACTGAGCTGCAGGTTATAGCGGTATTCGATGGTTTCTCCGGCAGGCGTGATGACTTTGTGTGGCTGGCCTTGACCTGGCAGGTAGAACAGCTTGCGCACTCTCCCGCCAGTCGTGGACTCAATCATGCGGTCCAGGCCGTCGAAGCGCTGCTCACCCAGCACCTTGCTGCCGACCTGGATCGACACCGGCAGGTCCTCACTGCTATGCGTAGCATAATCACGGTGTACCACGCTCCCGTCCGCCAGCGTCCGGTCCACCAAGCGGTCGAACACATCGTAGGTAGACTGCTGAGTGGCATTGCGCGCATCGATTTCGGCTGTCAAACGCCCGAGGCCATCATAGTGGTTGCGCTGCACGCTGTAAGGGGTGTCTGCCATACTCGAGCGGTCGATGCCGAAGCGCTCGACCTGCACAGGCTGTTCGAACAGGTTGAAACGCGTGACTGTCTTGCCGGTACGGCCAAGGCCGCCTGGCTGCAGCAGCTCACCGCTACCGGCATCGCGTAACTCACCGTCGGCTGACTCCCGCCAGACCGTCTGTACCGGCCCGAGACGCCAGTGTTCATCGCCCTGTGGGGCAGTCTGCTCGAAGTGTTTGACGCCGTTCGGGGGCACCTGGCAGTACAACTGGCCCCAGTCATCGTACAGGTAACAGGTCGTGTACCCGGTCTCCGCCGCAGTCGCTTGCACGGGTCGACCGGTCTGCTGCCTTGGTCGTGCATCGATGCTGACAGGGTCGTAATCCAACCAGTCGTATTCGGTTTCCTCGACCAGATTGCCCAGTCCGTCGTATACCATGGCCTGACTGGCACGGAACGCCGGAATACGCAGTTCGTCCGGGTTGTCCGCATCATGGCGCTCCACGGCGACCGCACGGTTCAGGCCATCGACCCAGGTGCGCGTGATCACGCCCTTGACATCTTCGCTGGTCTGCTGCGCCTGCTGGCCGGCGGTCGCCACGAGGCTGTACGTGTAGCGGCGAGACGCTTTGAACGATTCATCATTAGGCGAGACGGTTTCTTCGATGACCCGGCGCAGGGCATCGTAGGCGTAGGCGATCTCCACGTCGTTGTCATCGCGGTTGAGCAATGGCTGATTGATCAGCGTGTCATGCTGTAAGGTGATCACCTTGCGACTGTCCTGCAAGGTCTCGTCGTCCAGCGCTTCGCCGTGATCGAAACCGAGCAGCGTCTGCACGGTTTGCAGCACATGGTCACCGAGGGCTGCGGACATCTCGTACTGGTAGGCAGTCGTGGTGGAGTTGCCACCCAGGGTCGCGACCTGCTGCCTGACACGTCCATGACGCAGCGGGTCGTCACTGGCGACGAAGTAGTCGTAGGCGGTGAAACGATGGACCTGCCCGGTCTCGCTTTCCTCGCTTGCAAGCGCCAAAAGCGTTTCGTCCTTGGCCTGCAACGTGCCCGCCGTGTCTTGCGCACCGGCCAGTGCTGGCAGATGCACATAGGTATACCCAGTGCGCAGAATCGCTGCCGCTGGCTGGCCCTCGTCGCCAGCACCTGGGATCACCGTCTGATCACGCAGACTGCGAACGAAACCGTGAGGATCGGGCGGGCAATCGCTACCGTCCCCAGCTGCGGGGAAATAGCGGTTCTGCGTACGTACCCCATTGGCCAGTGTCTCTTCCAGCGAATTGCCGAAGTCGTCGAAGGTGGTGCTGTCGACCTCCTCGCGCGGCCAGTTCGATCCTGTGCCTACCCGCCAGCGGCGCGTCACGCTGGCAGGCATCTGGAAGTACCGAGGCTGCGCGGAAAAGCGCTCACCTGGCTTTTCATGATAGGCCGTGACCACTTCCTGCTCATGGCCATTCTGGACGATGACCTGTCGGGTCAGGAGATGGAAGCGGTTGTAATAGCTGGTTTCAAGGCGCACCACCTGCCCTGGCGCCTGCTCATCGGCATACAGATAGTGGCTCGCCACCGTGTGATACTCGTAGTCGCTGCCGGTGAAGGCATAGAGATTGTCCAGGCCATTGTCGGTCCAGCCCACACCCGCCGCACCCCATCCCAGGAAGTTGTGATCCGAATAGGCATAAGTGGTCAACATGGCCGGCTGTCCGGCACCGGGATTGACGACATGACGCTTGACTCTGGGCAACGGTGGATGCGCATCCCCAGGGAACCGATGCCCAAGGGTAGTGCCATGCTCATGTTCGATGTGCTCGGTGCCACCGACCGGGTTGTGCACTGTTTTGAGCAACGCCAGGCGACGCTCCGCTGCCTGCGCGACCAGGTCGTATTCAAGGCGCCAGCTGCCTTTGTTCGGCGAAGTGGCGTCTTGGTCATAGGGCAGTTCTACCGTATGCACGACCCGCAGGGCTGGCGATCCTTGGTTATCGAGCTTCAATCCATAGCGCGCCAGTGGTCTGCCTTGCCCTTGCGCATGCGGATGCAGATCCAGATACACCTCGCTGCTGTCATAGCTCACCGCCAGCAGGGCCAGCCCGGTACCGTCTTCGACCCGGGTCAGGCAGGGCACACCCTTGTAGCTGTAGCCATAGGACAGACTGATCCAGTGTCCGGTGGCCGCTTCGACGCGTACTGGCAGCGCCACGGCGTTTTCGCCCGACCCTTGCAACTGCAAGAACTCCACTAGGCCCGATTTGTGCACCACCCGCCAGCTGCTGGTGCTGTCCTGATGCAGTTGGAACGTCAACAACTTGCGCTCGTCGATGCCCAGCCCGGTGCCATCCCCCTGATCAGACCCGGTCACCTTGTAACGCTCACCGGTGTGCAGATCGAGCATGTTGCTTGCCGGTACATACTGGGTGAGATTCAAGCTCCATCCGTGACCGAAGCCCGCATCCTGCTGGCTCATCGGGTTGAAGGCCAGGCGCAGTGGTATCGACGGGCCATTGAGGTGGTTGCCTATCAGCTCCGGCAGCACCATGCCCAGGGCGTACTGGCCAGTACGTGGATCGACACTGTTCTGCATGAAGCTCATGAAGTTGAAGGCATTGGAATGCACTACGTTCTTATCGTTCATCCTTGGCCTCCCTAGGCGCCGATGTTGAGCACGAGTCTATTGCGATTGTCCAGTACCGAACGACCTTCGAAGTCGACGCGAAGGCGATGCAGGTTGCCATCTTCGTCGAACAACTCGATCTGCAGGGGCGCATCCAGCGCACTACGGTATTGCTTGTGGATGCTGCCCTTGGCCATTTTGTCGTGCCAGTAAGGCATGTCGGGTAGCCGATGCAGACTGATCAGCAATTGACCTTTGCCGGGCACCTTGTTGTCGACGAAGTCCGTCTTCAGACCGTGATAATCCAGTTCATGGGCCATCGCCAGCAGGCGCCCGTCAATGGTCAACCCGGAAGGCGCATCTTCATCCGCGGGGTTGAAGGCATAGGCGAGGTAGCTAAAGTAGGTTTCATTCACCTGCTCGCTTTCCCAACGTACTGCAGAGGCCGCACTCAACGTGCAGGTACGGAAATTCACCGGCACCCCCAAGTGGATACAGGACAGCGTCCAGTAGTCGATGCTCTCGTCGCTGAACGCAAACTCTTCCACGGGATATCCCGGCTGCGGAGTGGGCGGTGGTGGGTCATTGAACACGCGCTCACGGCTGAGCTCGTATTCACTCAGCGAAAAGCGCGGCGCGGCCACGCTCACCACCTTGACCGTACTCTGCTTTTCACGCGAGTCCCATTCCCCGCCGCCGTCCTTGGTGAACTTTGCGTAGAATTCGGCAGTTCCTGCCTCGGTACTTTGCAGGTAGAACAGCTTGCGACTGGTAGCCGCTTCGCCCTGCACCGAACCGCCTGCAGTAGGCGAACCGCGGTACCTGAAAGGGTTACGCTCAAGGTTGACATACCAGGGCTGCGCGTCTGGGCCTGGTAGCACCCCTTCGGCACTCGCCTCCACGAACGGCAGCTTGGCGTTGCCGATCAGATTGTAGAATGTCAGCGTCGACAGTTCGGCCGGGCTTAGCGGGATCTCCAGCTCGCCTACCTTGGCGGTTTCGATCGTGACCAGCACCTCGATCTGTTGCATGCCATTGGCCAGGCATTCGCTCGTGCCTCTGGCCTCGAGTTTGAATGCGCTCAGCGCGCTCCAGGTGGGAGGCGTCGTTGAACGCTCGGCCAGCTCGACCAGTGCATAACCGCTGTCTCTACCGTTGACTTCCGCCATGATCACGCTGGCAATCGAACCACGTTGAGGAGGTGGCGTGTAGAGCCCACTCTGAGTGATATTGCCTTCACCAAAGACCTTCCAGAGTGTGGCGTCAGGCATTGGTAGATCGAGCGTGCTGCCGTCTTCCAAGGTCACGAGAGTGTCATTTATCTGGAACTGGATAGGCTCGGAAGCGTCCAGTTCGCCCACATAATCGGGGGTAAGCGTCAGGTTAGGTGCCCAGGCGTAAATGGCCACTAGCGCTTGAGCCTCAGCGGCGAGGTCGTCATCGCGCGCGATGATCCGCTGAAAAAGCACCTCCGGCACGTACTCTTCCGGCACGAAGGGTTCGAATGTTGCGAGCCCTCCGCCCAGGTCCACCAGCTCACCCAATACCGGTTCATCATCAGGAAGTGACCAGGTCACCGAGGGGTCGCTAACCAGTGTCACCGCACCCTGCCCCTCGGCCCAACTGGACACTCGCGGCGAGATCGCCAGAGGGTCGGCGGACTCGACAATCAGTGCGTTGCGTCGTTGCTCTCCCGCAGGCCCTTGATGTCGGTTGGTGACCACGACTACCTGCTGGGCCTGACGCGCGCGCCCCTCAGGCGTCGCGGTGTAGCGTCCCTGATTGTCGATATCCGCAGCGCCCGTCGTGTACTGAACGCTCTCAGCGCTCCACGACTGCGCCTCAGCCAGGCGCCGCCCGCCCGCCTGCAGCTCGAATTGCTGCCTCTGGCCCGCGCTGAGCTGGCTGTGCAACGGTGCGACCATGAACGAGCGCGTGGCGGGTCCAACACGGCCGAACACTACCCGGTCCAGCGGCGTGTGCCGCTCAAGATCGGCAACCTGAAAGGCATTGGGCATGCGCAGCTGATCGATCAGGCTGTTCTGAAAGCCGTCGAACAACCCATTGAGCTCGCTATTGACGAGCAACGTCGTGTCGAAGGCCAAGGCCCCTCGTGCGTCCATGTCATCAGGGATCAGATAGGGGAGCATCGCCGGACTGGCTGGCAAGCGGCCTGGCTCGACGCTGACATTGAGCTGGCAGAGCAGCACCACAGCGCCATCACCTGCGTGTGCCGAGCCTTCCACACCGGCTTGCGGGTGGGCCTGGGTCCGCACCGTGAATGACTGCACGGACAACGGCCCGAAATCGCTGAAATCGAGGCTGAGAGGCACGGACGTCTGCCGATAACTCGGGTGCTCAAGTATCCGTTTGCCAAAACGTTCACCAATCACCCGATTGGCGTACGGGGTTCCACCCAGATTGCAGCTCGGCGACTCTGCTTTGGCCAGATCCACAATCAACCGACCTTGATTGGCGACCCTTGCCTTCTGTACCTCCAGGGGGATGCTCATGCTCACTCGATAGCCCATGCGCTCGTGCAAGCTCATGCTGTAGTTCAATCGCGGTGGACGTCCGGCGAAGTGCAGCTTGGAGACCACGCTTCCGGTCAGGATGGGCAGACTGAGCGTCACCTTGGCATTGGCCAGTGATGCGTTTTCAAAAGAAAGCTGCGGCGGACCCAGCACCACATTTGACAGCGTCATGTGTTCGGTGCTGGTTTCATCCAAGGCAAAGGTGTCATCAAATGGCAGGATGAAGCGCTGGTCGTCGAACGCCGCGAGAAACTGTTGTTGCAGCAAGTCGTTGAGTGCCGTGCGACCGATTGCCATGATCGCCCCCCAGTCATGCATGACGCCGCCTTGGGCTAAACGCTCCAGCAACGCACTTTTGGAATTGAAGTTCATGATTTCGCCTCTTGGGTGAGGTTGACGAAACGCTCGGCAGTGATGAACGGCACAGGCAGGATGGCGATTGCCCAGTACCAGTTCCTGTCATCGTTCTCCACTGCGGCTACCACGGCGTAGGCTTCTTCAGTATCAGGAGCGGGCGTGTAGAGCCCTTCGATAAATGTTCCTGAGCCTGCGACCAAATACCAGGTGGTGTCTTCAGGGGCGACGACGTAATCGCCTTTCTTGCCGCTGCCATAGAAGGTCAATTTCACGCCTGTACCGCTGGTTTCGTAAGTGAACCAGTTCGTCAGGTTTTCCAGCGGCAGCAGCACCAGGACTTCCTGACTGCCGCCTCGGCTGCCGGTTACCAGCACTTGCTCCACGGCCAGGAGCTGAGCGAGATCTTCATCGGCGCGCCAGGCTTCGCTTCGGCGATGTTCACGCCATTGTGGAGCAATCGCTCCAGGGCCTGGCTTTGCATCGAGCAGGACGGGAGGTGGTACGTAGAGCTTGGAGTAAGCGACATCGGGGTCGCCATCAGGATCATCGATCACCTTGCCCAGCGCTCCGGAAGACATGCGGAATGTCAGCGTATTGGCCGGGTCCAGCGGCGTGCCGCGCACCTTGTAGCCACTGACGCCGCGATTGACCAGCATCACGAGCGGGTCAAGACCGATGTCGCGTGTCACGATGCCGACCAAGGCGCTGCTGGACGCGGTGCCGGATCGGGCCCGGGCGGTGACGATCACCCGCTTGTGGAAATCCTGCATCGTCGAGCGCGGCGGTGCGGTGTACACCCCCGAGCTGGCATTGATGGTGCCCGGATCACCTCCTTCGCCAGGCAGGTTGGCAACCGACCAGGTGACTGACACGCCCGCAGGAGACGTTGCGAACGTGCGCTGAGCGCCAGCCCCCAGCAGGGTTTCGACCGGGTCGATTTCGAACGTGGTCAACGTCGGCGCCAGTTGTCCAAAGGTGATCAGTGGGCCAGGATTGTGAACGGCCAGCGGTTTGAATGCCTGCTCCCCTCGGAAGAGCACATTGTTCAGCACGAACAGATCGAACTCGAAACCTAAGCGACCGAGCGCCTCGCGAAATCGATCGAGTTGACGCGACGCACGTTCCGACAAGAAAGGAATCGCTTTGGCTCGATCATCCGCATTCAACAGATTGTCCTGATCGTTCAAATCGGTCTTAATATCGAGCGTTGAATCAAACAGCGAGGTCCCGACTCGGCCGTTTTCAAGCAACACAAATTCATACACTACACGAAGGGTAAACGTGGTGAAAGACCGACAGGTTTTAAGGTCCGCCCCGTCGCGGAAAATGAGATGATTCAAATCATTGTTTCCGCTCCACTCAATAACCATTCGTCCTTCGTCAAGGCGCGCTACCAACTGACCATCACAGTGATCCACGGCATTCTGATAGGCGCCAAAGGCACTGTACGTGGAAAATGCTTCTAGACGCCTATTACCACTGATCGGAATTTCCGCACTGGCATCGCGTTCATAAAGAACGCCATGGGTACTCCTCAACACGCCATTCTCGTAGTCCGCTGTAAAACGTTGTGTCAATGAAGGCATGAGATCGATGATGCCCGCCACCATCTTGTCGAACACTGACGAGACCTTGAATGCGATGAGAGCGTCTGTACGCGTGGCTTCTGTAGGCAACAAATACTGAGAGCCTTTAGCCGGGATACCACCACCGCTTCCACCCGAGCTCTCCAGCCCGACAAAGACCAGGACAGCACCGTCCCCTGCGCTGGGGGTTCCCAACAGGTGCGTGTTGGGTGACGGCTGAGTGCGCAGCGTGATGAGGGTAGGGTTGATGATACCGTCACTTTCCAGCAGTTCACTCACTACGAAGATTTTCTTGCTGCCCGGCAACCGATCGAAAAATTCCTTGAATTTCACGCCGCCGATCGCGTCTTCTTCCGCTGTGTCCGCGTAGGTCAGGTAGAAGTCCGTTCCTTTGCTCAGGTCTATCCCTACACACCCTGCCCCGATCTGGACATCGACTTGATTCAGGTTGACCCGCACATGCAGCACTGGCCCATTCAACGCGTCGGCCATTTTGACACGGGTAATTTGAAACAATTTCGGATTATTCGGATTCTCGATGGTCAGCTGCTTGCCGCCGATGATGCGCATCTTCAAATCGGCACGAGACGATTCCAGGTCCGCGTTTTCAAAGGACAGGCGTGGCGCGTCGATGCGGTAGTCGATCACCCGCTCGATGACCGAAGGCGTCGACGCGCCGTCAAAACTGATCGGTTCGAACCAGGAAGTGCTACTGAAGCGCTTAATATATTCCTGCAGCAAGATCTTGTTGGTTTTATTACGATCGTACGCAATGATCGCATCCCACCCTAGCAGATCAGGCGTTCTCTTGAAATAATCGAGCACCTGGTCTTCAGAGACCTGCAACTCAGCTCGGCCTTTATCAATTGACTGTTTCATGGCAACCTCCTAACTTTCTGGATCACGGTTGTAGCGTCAGCGTCAGCAATGGGAAATCAAACCAGGTATCCGTTGACGCCTCATTTTCGAAATTGAGTTGCACTTGAATGGTGAAGTCTTTTCCAGCGGCTTGTTGGCTAAGCTGCCCCGTGCTGAGCATCACAATCACTTCGTTGCGGCTGATGTCGTCGGCCTTTACGTCGCTATTGCACAGCGTTGAAACCAATGGCCTGCCGTTTTCGGCAACCCCCTTGAACAGGACCCTGATCTTCTGACCCACCGCCATGAACACCCAAGCGGCGAGCTTCAAGGTGGCACCGGCCTCAGGCACAGCAGCCCGTGACAATGTGTTGCCGATCGCTTCGACGCACTGAATCGTGGGGTAACGCATGATTGCCAACGGCTGAATGCGCAATTGCACGGCTGGCGATTCCTGGTACTTGCCCTCTTCACTCACCACCCGATAGAACACTGGAAAGCGCTTGGTCGCAGCATTCGCGGTCGCCTCCATATTGGGAGCCACTGCTGTAGCAGGTATATGGAATTGGTAGGGAGGCTGGCTGCTCGCGGGCAACATGTGCTCATACCGACCTGCCTGGGAGCGCCCCTGCCAATGCAGTTGCAGGCGCTCCCCAGGACGCAGCAGCAGATCCGGCACACTGACAACGGCCCCGCCTGTCGCGTGTTCGGCATCCAGCACCATATTTCCCTCGGGGAGCTCCGTTTGCGCGCTGTTGATCTGTACACGCTTGAAGTCCCGAGGCTGCAGCACCTCGATGTCCAGTTCCCTCGACACCAGCCCTAGGCCCTCACGTGCAACCTGATACCCCAGCTTCAGCCGCGTCAGGCCGGCCAGCACGCGAGCCTCCAAAACAGCCCCCTGAATGCCACTGGCCAGGGTAGTGAGATCGGCACGCAGCGCAGCGCTGCCTGGCTCGTCATTGACCTGCACTAGCGTCCAGTCAGCCGTATGCAAGTCTGGATAAGGCGGTATGCGAATGGTCAGACCGTCGGGGAAGGTTGCTGGATCCAGAGGGCCGCCGGCATGCCCCACGATGGAGGGCGCCGAAAGCAATTCATGGCCGTTCGGCTTGTCCGGATCCTTCGAAGGCTCCGGAGGCGGTTTGATCTGGTAGGTCTGCTGTGCGCTTTCGAGGTCACCGCCGTCGACGAACGTAATGCGATAGAAGACGTCGGCATAGCCCCCATCGATCCAGTCGAACTGCCCCTTGGGCACCGTCCAGCGCATGCTGTGGCCAACGCTCTGGTCGGTTACCCGATAGTCGATCAGACGCTCTTCATCGAAGTCGCCATATTCATCGTAACCACGGAAATGAAGCGTGATCTGATCACCTGCCTGCATGGCCTGATACGCAGGCGCCAGGAACAGGCAGCCTGCGCTGCCCAGCGTTGCAGGATCGATATGCAAGGCGTGTCCGTTCAAGGCTTGCGCCACCGGCATGTGCTCCATGCGGTGACGACGCACACCGACGAAACAGAACGTACGCAGCGATTCTTCGGGTACGCCAGTGAGGCGCTCATAGGAATAGAACGCATACCCCTGATCGGCCTTAGCCACGAAGGCATTCGGAATGTTGACCGTCAGCCGCTTGCTGATCGGGTCGAAATCAGGTTCCTCGATTTCCAGTTCGGTGCTGACATCATCCAATGGCTCACCCGCAGCATTGGCACCTCGCCAATTGATACGCAGCCGGTCGCCCAGTTGAATACCGCTGTACTGGATGAACGTCACCAGCGGTTGGCCCGCCAGACGTTCAAGATCAATTTCGTCATAACTATTAAGAATCTCGATAGTCGGGGCAGCCAGCGACGCCGACGTGGGGAACATACTGTCAGTTGAGCTGTTCATGAAGAGGCCTGATTACGGATGACTGGTCGACAGTTATAGGCCGATGTCAGGCGCGCACCAACTGGTAGAAATGACAGGTCAATTACGAGCCTGACGAGATGCTCGCTTTACTTGGCCTGTTATTTCTATCAGGTGCTCGCCGCGCGCGATCAAATTAGGCTTGTGTGACAGCGGTGTACGCCTGGCGTGACACCTCTTCCCGCTGAATCCTTAGGAGCCCCGACGACCATGCCCATTTACACACCAGGACGCCTCGCACTCTGTATTGCACTGGCCGCCAGTTTCATGAGCGCTCAGGCCCAGTCTGGAAACCTGACCTTATTAAACAAGAACAATGGCACTTGTGGTTTCCCTACGCCTGAGGCCGGCTCGGGATTGACGTATCACTATGCGGTGGATAGTCCGTCCTACTCCTGCTATCCGGAAGGCGTTCGACAGATCCGGTTCAGCAATCTGCCTTCGGCCATGGACATCCTGCTGACATCCAACCGAGACTGCCGTCCTGAGTCGGCCAAGCAAGACGAATATTGGGTACGCCTCAGGACCATCGCCACCAACACGGGCGATGAGCGCATCTATTCATTCGAAGAGTTACAAGCCTTCACGAAGAACAAGACGATCTTCAGGGGCCTCAAGGTGATCGACAAAAAGGCCGTTGCAGCCGACACCATGCGTGATGCCACCACGTGCATCCGCATTTCGGCATCGGCGGACATCGACACGCCAGCGCAACTCGATACGCTAAGCATCTCCAGCCAGCAGAAAACTCCAGCAGCGTCTGAACAGAACGGTCCTAAAGAGCGCGCCTGTCCCGCCAATCACTTCATGACTGCACGCTATCATAGTGGTGATGAAAATGCGGACACCCATTATACCTGCAGCACGGTAAGCGGTTACACGACACGATCGCCACAATGGTCACCTGAATTCCGCGAATCTGGCCTTGATAAAATAGAGGGGACCCACGTCACCGCCAATGACAAACGTTATATCTATTTTACATGTCCAATCAATACAGTGATGACTGCACGATGGCACGACGGTGACGAAAATGGCAAGACCAAGTATCAGTGTGCGACCCTGCTATCACCCGGGGGGCAAGAGGTGCTCGTTGAGCCCGGCGCCTGGTCCAACGAGTTCAAGGAAAGTTCCACAACCTATGAAACATGCGGTTCGGATGAAGCCATGATTGGGCGTGCGCACAAGAATGACGAGAATGGCCAGACACGCTTCCTCTGCGCGACCTTGCGCCCGCTTGCCGCCAAAGGAGCGAACTGAAATGTCGACCACTTCAACCGCCCAGTCCAATGCGTTCAACTTCACAAGCTTCGTGCAGAACAGCGTCGATCCACGTACTGGCCAGTACACTTTGGGCATCGAATTGCCGGAACTGGTCGGCAACGACCAGCAAGGCCCCGCATTGCCCCTGCGCCTGGCGTTCAGTCCCATGAATCACACCGACGCAGGCTTTGGCCATGGCTGGAGCCTGAACCTCAGCCAGTACCGGCCTGCCAGCAACCTGCTCAGCCTGCAGAATGGCGAGACCTTCAAGGTCGATGGCAGTGACGTAGGCGATGGTACCGGCCTTGGGATTACCGAACGCAAGATTGAAAGTTTTCATCTTCACCAGGAAAGCAGCACCTGCTGGCGCGTGGACTACAAGACGGGTCTGGTCGAGTTTCTCGAACTCATGGGTCCGTCTCAGCGCCAGGTGGCCTTGCCGGTACGCATTGAAGCCGCTTCGGGGCACTGGATCAATCTAAGGTATGATCACGATTTCAACGGCAATCCATGCCTGACTCGCATCACCGATGCCAATGGCACGACATTGCTGACGGTCAACTACGACAGTGGCGCTGTCTCGTTCGAGCTGTTCCCTGATGCAGCCAGGGGCGACCCGTCCCGGGCCACTTACCGCATGCAGCTGCAACAGCTTGGCAGCCCCGCCTTGCGCCTGGCCACCCACGTATTCCTGCCGACGGCCGAAGACGCCTGCTGGCAGTTCGAGTATTTGCACCTGGCCTACACCGCCGAGCAGAACCTGGCACTGCTCAAGCAGGTCAAGACCCCCCTGGGCGCGACCGAGACCCTCGAACACTGGCAGGGTAACGATGGCCATCACTTCCCTGGCGACGCCCGTCCGCCCCTACCACGGGTCAAGCGCCACCAGATGGATCCAGGCTTCGGCCAACCGGTGATGGTCACCACCTACACCTATACCGACAACAACTTCCTTGGCTACGGCGCCAGCGGTGTGAAATGGAGCGACGATGGGCAGGACAACCTGTACCAGTTCACGGGCAGCGACTATGAATACGCTTCCACTGCCAGCCTGTGGCTCAAGGATGAGGACACAGGCACTCCCGGTGATGGCAAGGCCCTGCGCACGGTGACCCGGCGCTATAACCGCTTCCACCTCATGCGGCTCGAAACCGAAACGCAGAATGGGCATATCCAGGAAACCAGCACCGTCTACCATGAAGTGCCTGGGCTGACATTCGAACGCCAGCCGTCCTTCTTCCAGTTGCCTCACCAGGTCACCCTGCGATGGAAGCTCGAAGGCAGTGACACCTGGCCCCGCCAAGAAACCAAGACCACCACTTTCGACATGCATGGCAATCTGCTCAAGAGATCGAGCCCGACGGTAGGTACACCGAGTACACCTACTACGAGATCGAAGGCGAAACCGAACAGGCAGGGGACACTGAGGAGGTCGCCTGCCCACCCGACCCACAGGGCTTCAAACGCCGCATCAAGTACAAGACCACCTACCCTGCCGAATCAGGAGAAGGCCAGGCAGCGATCCTGCGCAGTCACTATCGCTACCGTGCCATCGGGCCTGTGACCGGTGCCCGAAAGACGTTTGGAGAGGCAGTGGTCAAGCATCAGCGTACCCTGCAACTGAGCGATGCCAGCGACGAAACCGGCACCCTTCTGCAGTTGAGCGAGGCGACGTACCTGGACATGCCGGACAAGCCGCTGTTGCACATGCGCCTGGACCAGCAGCGTCAGACGCTCATACAGGGCGAAGATCCACTCAAGAACCGCACCACCACGACCCGCTTCGTCCACAGCCTGATCAAGGACGAAGAGGGCCATGAGAGCCTGTTGCAGGTTCGCCAGACCATTCAGGGCCACGACCAGGTGCAACGCACCTTGCACAGCGCAGTATCCCGCTACTGCGGGCTGGCAATGCGCCAGCAGGATAGCAATGGCGTGTATACCTACACGTACTACGACGCCTTGCGCCGCACCGTCCGCCAGACCGTTGCACCCGACAAACCGGCACTGAGCGCTACCCGTACCTACGCCTATCAGCTCAGCGCCAATGGTGCGCAAGCCAGCCAGAGTGAAACCGACGTGCAGGGCGTGGTCAATACCCAGTGGCTCGACGGTGCCGGGCGCAGCGTGCGCGAAACCCGCGAAGTGACTGAAGACGACGACCAGGGCAAGCCCAGGCGCGTCACGCACACTGTGCAGACTCACCAGTACGACAACCTGGGTCGACAGGTCAGCCAAACCGTTCACGATCACCTTGATGGCACCGGCCTCGAACTGACCAGTACTTTCGAGTATGACGACTGGGGTGAGCGCTGCACGACCATTCGTCCCGATGGCGTCATCGAACGCCGCGAACGTTCACCGTTTGGCAAAGAGGGCTTTATCCTCAATACCTGGCAGGAACGTCCGAACGAAGAAGCACCGGTCAGGCGTCAATGGCAAGTGACCGAGCTGAACCGCTTTGGCAAGCCGGAGTACCAGCAGCGCAATGCCGAGGATGGCCAGGAAGTGGGTAGACAGCAGTACTTCTATGATGGCTTTGGCCGCTGTGTACGGGAAGTCAGCCACCTGCGTGACCCCTTGGACAAGGACCGCACCAAGGTACCCCTTGTACGCACCACGCGGTTCACCTACGACACATGGGGCCGCATGACGCACCACGAGCGCCCCGACGCGAGCACGCTGATCCGCCACTTCGCCGATTTCTGCACCGACGAGCTGGTGACGCGCCTGGAGTTGCAGGCGGGCGCTGGAAAACCACCCAGTATCGTCTGCCACCGCACCTTCGACGGGCTGGCGCGCATGAAAACGCTGATCGTGGGCACACGTACTGAGTCGTATACCTACCAGAGTGGGCAAACGCTGGTGCATCAGCACCAGCGTGCCAGCGGTCGTACACGGACTTACAGCTACCAGCCCGAGGTCTCCACCGAACCCACTGGCATCGCCACCACGAACCAGAACGGTGTCACGAACCTTGACCCGCCCAGCTTCGACTACGAACGCCCGGACGCTGCCATCACCGCCGCCACCAATGCCGAGGGCAAGCGCCGGTACAGCTACACCGACCAAGGCTATCTGTTGCGTGAAAGCTGGGCGACCAAGAATGCGGACGGCGATTACGAGGATGAACACTTCACCGAACATCGGCATTCGCTGCAAGGCCGCCTGCTGTCACGCAGCAGCGACGCCGGCGAGCCCATCGAGCATCACTACGATGCCATGGGCCGTCTGAAACAGACCGTGCAAGGTGAGCTACAAGCCGACTTCGAGTACGACATCGATGGTCGTCCCTGCAAGACCGTCACGCTCGACAAGCACAGCCAGCGCACCCTGACCTGCCTGCGCCAGTACGATTGCCTCGGTCGCGAAACCGAGCGCACCTTGACCCTGGACGATGGCACGACCCAGACGCTGACCCTGGTCTGGCGCGACGATGACCAATTGCACCAGCGCCTGCGATGCCAGGACGGGCAACTGCTGCTGGAGGAAACCTTCCAGTACGATGATCTCGACCGGCTGGAAAAGGTCGAATACAGCGGTACACAACTGCCTGGCAACAGCACCGGACGCGCCATTCGAAGTCAGTTGTTCCGTTTCGACGCCATGGACAACATGACCCGTTGCCAGACCACCTTTGCCGACGGCCAGAAGGACGATGCGCGTTTTACCTACAAGGCCGATGGCAGCTTCCAGCTCGAACGCGTGACCCATAGCTTGCAACCGGACTATCCGGCCGACCAGACATTCAGTTACGACGCTGACGGCAACATGCGCAACGACGACTGGGGCCGCCAGCTGCACTACGATGATCTTGGCCGGCTCGCTGAAGTGCGCACTCAGGACGATCAGCAGGTGCTGGCCCGCTACCGCTATGATGGACACGATCACCTGCTGGGCGTGCGCCACGGCACTGCTGCCGAGGTTCAACGCCGTTACCAGGGTTATCGCTTGAGTGCCACGCTTGAAGACGGCGTGCTCAACCAGTACCTGTACGACGGTGAGACGGCATTGGCCATGCAGACCGCCGGACAACCAGGCGACAGTCGTCTGCTGCTCACCGATGCCGCCAACAGCGTGCTTGGCGAATATGCGGCGGATGGCGTACACGTTGGCAGTTACAGCGTCTACGGCGAGCGTGCCAAGGACGAACAGCTGCGTAGCCTGCTGGCGTTCAACGGCGAAGCGTGCGAGCCGGCATTCGACGCGCAACCCACCGGCTGGTACCTACTGGGCCGTGGTTACCGGGCCTACAACCCTCAACTGATGCGTTTCCACAGCCCCGATTCGCTGGCGCCAGAGGTGTCCGGCGTCAACCCTTACGTCTATGCGTTGGGCAACCCAGTCAACTGGTACGACCCCACTGGTCATTACGGCGAAGCCCTGAACGACCCTTTGCCGGGTTACCAAGACCCAATCAAGCAGCCCAAGGCTAGCTTCATGGAGAAATGGTCGAACGTGCTGTACGCCGGCATCGGGGTGATCACCGGGCTGGCCTTTACATTCATCTTTCCTCCAGCGGGTATCGGCATTGCGCTCGCCGTGGTAGGCAATGCTCTGGCGTTCGGCGGCCTGGCAGCAACAGTGGTCGGCACACTGAAGGATGATCCACAACTGGTCATGTACGGGCTCATCGGCTCCGCCATCGGTGGCGCCATTGCCAGCCTGAGTGCGATCGGCAACAGGATTCAGGCGAGCAGAAGCGCGAGGGTCAGTGCCAGGGCGGGGACTACCGATGTCGGAGTAGGCACGACGCCTCGTGTAAGCGTTGCGAGTAGTGTAAGCGGCACTGGTGAGGTGGGTATGAGCGCGCGGACGTCGCCGGCCGTATCACCTCAATCCTCGCGGCGTAGCAGTGTCGCATCGACGCCAACGCCTGATTATGATCAATCCACGCCCCCTTCACCGCCTCCTCCTCCACCCGCATCGGTGCAAACGACGCCAAAAGCACCTGACACCCAGCCAGCAAGCAGTTCGAACCTGGATTTGATAGGAGCCCTCACAGCGAAACTGAACGCTCCAGATAAGGGATTGAGAAAAATTCAGCTCCACTACAAAAAAGCCGGGGAGGGGCAAAGCCATCTTCCTGGTAGCGCCATAGGCGTTCCTGACCCCACTGCCGACAATAGCCGATTCTTCAAGGCCTGAGCACCACCTGCATTTTTCCAGGACTCTTTAAGGGTCCTGGGTTTTTCCATCTCCCCTGCCAATTATTCCTCGCCAGTCGCAGACATCCCCTACATCCCCTCCCAC
>NZ_JAAMQJ010000031.1 GCF_013523125.1 Pseudomonas entomophila
CCCTCACCAAACTGCTCCAGCAGTTCTTTGGGGATTTTGGGCAGGTCACGCAAGGGTTTCTTTTTGGTTGGCATACATGCACCTCTTACTCATGTTATGCCCGAACACAAAATTTCTGACACCCTCTTCCGCTGTGGTACAGGCGATCACTTATCCCCTGAAACGGTCCCTGTACCGCAATCGGATTCCCCGTTTTTTGCTCTTCATATGGGTTCTCAGCGTTTCAACACAGCCTGTGTGGGAGATCCTATGGTTTTTGCCACCCGCGACGCAGGCGGCGCCTGACAGGGCCCTATCGCTGGCAAGCCAGCTCCCACCCAGACCTCTGCAGCCGTCGGTGTAGGCATGGCTGCGCAAGCAGCTTGTGGGAGCGGGCTTGCCCGCGATAGCGTCCTTTCCATCACCGCCTGCATCACAGGCAAGCCCACTCTGATCAATGGATTGTATCGGTCCTTCAGGCCAGCAATGAGGTTCACATTGCACGGCCCTTGCCGGACGCCGGACCTGCCGCACGTGAGCCACAGGGCCCGCGCATCCAGCACCACCAGCCGATCAGGTACACCCTGGCGAGCGCAGTCGAGCGCTCCGCCACCCGACAGCTTCACACCGGCTCCCCCCGATCCACCTTGTGACTCAGGATGATCGACGTGGTCGTCCGCTCCACCCCCTCGACCATGCCGATTTGGTCCAGCAGCTCATCCAGCGCCTCGGGCGAATCGCTGCGCAGCCACGCCACATAGTCATATTCCCCACTGACCGCACACAGCTGCCGCACCTGCCCCATGGCGCTCAGGCGGCGCACCACCTCCTTGCCCGACCGCGGCCTGACACTGATCCCGACGTAAGCCTGCAAGCCCCCCTCGCTCATGCGCCGACCAAGCCTCACCCCATACCCCGTGATGACCCTGGCCCGTTCCAGCCGTGTCAGGCGCGCGTCCACCGTGGTCCGAGCGATGCCGAGCTGACGGGCGAGGTTGGCGACGGTCTCGCGGGCGTCGAGTTGAAGGAGATCGATCAGCTTGCGGTCGATGTTGTCCAGAGGGATAGCGTGCAGGTCGGACATGGGAAGGCTCGATGGGGAAGGCAATACCGTACGGCGTACCGGTTCAGATCGGCAAGTGTCTGGGCGTGTGTTGCCTGAAGCGACTCGACCGTGAGCCGATTAGCGCGGCTATTCGGCTCACCGGATGAGCCGAATACAATGACTGGCTTGTTCCGTCGCGTGAGAACACGTCATGCCTGGTTAGAGCGCAGCCAGGGTGATGCAAGCCTCGATCCGGTCTTGCGTGCAGGTATCGCGCACTTCTGGTTCGTGACCCTCCATCCTTTCGATGACGGCAACGGCCGCCTGACACGTGCCATCACCGACAGAGCGCTTGCCCAAGGCGAAGGACGGAGCATTCGTTTCTATGCCATGTCGGCAAGCATTCTGGAGGACCGTGCCGGTTATTACCGCGTGCTCGAAGCCAGCCAGAAAGGCGGCCTCGACATTACCGCCTGGCTGCAGTGGTTCGTGAACACACTGCTGAACGGTCTGGAGCAGGCGCTGGGTCGTATCGAAAGGGTGTTGACGAAAGCCCGGTTCTGGCACGTGTACCGTGGGCAGATGCTTTCAGCGGAGCAGATCAAGGTCCTCAACCGTCTGCTCGATGGCGGAGAACGGGGCTTCGAGGAAGGCCTCAACGCGGCGCAGTATTAGGCGGTGGCGAAGGTCTCGAAAGCGACGGCGACACGGCATCTGAGCGATCTGGTGCAGAAGGGGTGTCTGGTGAAGCTGCCGGGGGGAGGGCGTAGTACGCGGTACAGGGTGGCGCAGGTGTAAAAACAAGAGAATGTGCGCGCTGGGCGTGCGCCGAGAGCGCCCATGCGATGAGTGCGGTATCGACATCAGGCTGGACATCGACAACGGATAGACCGAGCGAGCGATCTTCCCCGAAATTGCCTCTCGTGTTTGGCCTCTTTCCTACAGCGATCCACAATCTTCGGACCTATCCCACATCCACTGTCTCCAAGGTCTGGCTGCCAGGACAGGCGCTCATCGCTAAAGTCTTCCCGCCGCCGCAACTTCGGCGATCGGGCGTGAGGCCCCGCCGATTCTGTTGGGAGGCATGCTGTCATGGCAGCTGTGCGCGGGCAGGCATTGCCTGGCTGGAGTCAGCCTCCTGTATCGCCGGTTCTTACCCCGCGTACGGCTGCCGCCCGTTGCGTGAGATTAGGACAAACAGTGACTTAGGCTGGGCTGATTGCCATCTAGCTTGCTGCTGAAATGATCGAGGTTGTGGTGAGCTGCACAGTCTCGATGACCAAGGTATTCATGGCGTTTGTGCAAGCGCGGACAGGCCATCGTGCCAGAAGCTGGGATCGTTGGAGATAGCAGGCACTTTGGATGTTTCGAAAGTCACGCATACTGTACATTTCCATTCAAATGTCACGTATGAAGAACATGGATTACGAATTGATCGCTACTCGTCTCGGTACCCAGATTCGGCAACGTCGAGTCAACCGTGGACTGACGCAAGCCAGGCTCGCTGCCTTGGCCCGCGTCACGCGGCAGAAAATCATTGCTATCGAAAAAGGTGATCTTTCCGTGGGTATGGCAGCCTACGCACGTGCGTTAGGGGCCTTGGGTTGTGAGTTCACTGTCATACCTGCCGTCCTGCCTACTCTCGATGAGATCCATGGCATTTTTGATTGAGGGAGACTGTGTTTCAAGTGATGGCGCCGTACGATGAGAACGGGAAAGGTGTGCCAGAACGGTCGGAGGGATGCTTCTCAGGCGTGAGTGCACACAGTGTACGAACCGATAGGTTGTCTGCTGTTACACCACTTTTCCTGACTGATCGATGGCAGCGAATCGTCAGGCAATGTCACGTTGAGTTCGTACCCCTCCAGAAGCACGAAAGCCGCGCAGTGCGCGGCTTTGAAGATGGTGGGCCCACACGGACTCGAACCGTGGACCAAAGGATTATGAGTCCTCTGCTCTAACCGACTGAGCTATAGGCCCCAGTGGTCGGCCGATTATAACGGCGGTTGCGGGTAGGTGCCATCCGAAAGATCGGAAAATGCTATGCGTAGAAACGTCTGGGCGAACTCGTCCGCCCGCATGGGCAGCCCGACGATGTACCCCTGGATCTGCTCGCACCCTTCGTCCGCCAGGAATTGCTGCTGGGCCGGGTTCTCCACGCCCTCGGCGATGATGGTCAGCTGCATGCTCCTGCCCAGGGCGATGATGGCCCGGGCGATGGCGGCGTCGTGCGGGTCGTCCGGCAGGCCGCGGATGAACGACTGGTCGATCTTGAGGATGTCCAGCGGCAGGCGCTTGAGATAGCTGAGCGAGGAGTAGCCGGTGCCGAAGTCGTCGATGGCCAGCTGCACGCCCAAGTCCTTGAGCTGGTACAGGATCGCCAGGGCTTCCTCGGCCTGGCTCATGATGAAGTTCTCGGTGATTTCCAGCTGCAGGTCGCCTGCATTCAGCTGATAGCGCTCGAGCAGGTGCTCGATGCGTGCGGCCAGTTGGGTCTGGCGCAATTGCGCGCCGGCCAGGTTGATCGAGAGCGGGCCGAAAGGCTGGTAGTGCTGTTTCCAGGCATGCATCTGCTGGCAGGCCTGCTCCAGCACCCAGTCGCCCAGTTGCAGGATGCTGCCGTTCTCCTCGGCCAGGCCGATGAAGTGTTCGGGCGACACCTCGCCGAAGGTCGGGTGGGTCCAGCGGATCAAGGCTTCGGCGCCGACCAGTGTCTGGGTCTTGAGACTGAGCTTGGGCTGGAAGCGCAGGCTCAGTTCGCCGCGCTCGATGGCGCGGCGCAGTTCGTGTTCCAGGGCGATGCGTTCGCTGGCCTGCACGGTGAGGTCGCGCGTGTAGGCTTCGACACGGTTGCGGCCCTTGGCCTTGGAGCGGTACATGGCGGCGTCGGCATTGCGGATCAGGGTGGCGACATCGGTGCCGTCCTGGGGGTACAGGCTGATGCCGATGCTGGCGCTGGTGAAGAACTCGTGCTCGCCGGCCTGGAACGGTGCGTGGAAGCAGGTCAGCAGCTTGTCGGCGATGGCACTGGCGTCGCTCGGTTTGTGCAGGCCGGGCAACAGGATGATGAACTCGTCGCCGCCCAGCCGTGCCACGGTATCGACGTCGCGCACCTGCTCCTTGAGGCGATGGGCGATGCCCTTGAGCAGCAGGTCGCCGACCGGGTGGCCGAGGCTGTCGTTGATGTGCTTGAAGCGGTCCAGGTCGAGGAACAGCACGGCGCCCTGGCGGTTGGAGGTCTGTTCGCTGGCGAGGGTGGCATGCAGGCGTTTCTCGAACAGGGCGCGGTTGGGCAGACCGGTCAGCGAGTCGTGGTGCGCCTGGTGGTCGAGCTTGGCCTGGGCGTGCTTGATGCTGGAGATGTCGGCGAACACTGCCACGAAGTGGGTCAGCTTGCGCTCCGTGGTGCGCACGGCGCTGATGGTCAGCCAGCCGGGGTAGATTTCACCGTTCTTGCGCTTGTTGTAGATCTCGCCCTGCCAGTGGCCTTCGGCGTTGAGCTGGTGCCACATGGCGGCGTAGAAGGCGCTGTCGTGCTGGCCGGAGGCGAACAGCCTGGGGGTCTGGCCGAGGGCTTCCAGCTCGCCGTAACCGGTGATCTCGCTGAAGGCGCGGTTGACCGCCGTGATGCGCTGTTCGGTGTCGGTGATCAGCACACCTTCGGCGGTGTTCTCGAAAACGGTAGCGGCCAGGTGCAGCTTTTCCTGCATCAGGTGCCGTTCGGTGACGTCGCGGGCGATGCTCAGGATGCAGTCCACGCCGCCGATGGGCAGAGGGCGTGCAGACAGCTCGCACAGGCGGACCTCGCCGTCCTTGCGCCGGATCAGGGCCGTGAAGTCACGAACGAAACCGTCGCGGGCGAGCCGTTCGATCATGCGCAGGCGGTCTTCGGGGTTTACCCACAGGTCGATGTCCACCGAGGTCTCTTCACGGGCCGGGTCGATGCGGTGGCCGGTCAGTCGATAGAAGCCGTCGTTGACTTCCATCAGCAGGCCATCGCTCTGCCGGGTCAGCAGCAGCCCGTCGAGCGAGGCATGGAACGCCTTGGCGAATTTCTCCTCGGAGGTCTGCAACTGCTGCTGTGTGCGCTTCAGCTCGGTGATGTCGCGCACCGTCACCACCGAGGCCAGCATGTTGTCGAGCTGGAAGTTCTCGGCCGAGGTCAGGCCAGTGAACAGCTCGCCGTCGCTGCGCCGGAAGGTCATTTCCAGGTTGCGGATACCGCCGGCCTGCAGGCGGGCGAGCAGGGCGGGGGCAGTGTCGTCGGTGCCCCACAGGTTGAGTTCGGTGGGGGTACGGCCGACGACCTGCTCGGCCTTGAAGCCGATCTGTTCCTCGAATGCCTTGTTGACCTCCAGCAGCGCGCCGTCACTGTGCCGGGCAATGACCAGGATGTCCGGGCACTGGGCAAAGACCGATGAAAACTTCTGCTCCGACAGGCGCAGGGCGGTCTCGGTCCGTTTGGCTTCACTGATGTCGATCAGCAGCCCTTGCATCAAGGGGCGGTCGCCACGCTCGATCAGGTCGATCACCGTGTGCACCCATAGACACTGGCCGTCGGCCCGCACGAGCCGACAGTCGAAGTTGAAGTCACGACCGGCAGCGATTTTCCGGTAACAGAACGCGTGGACCCAAGGGGCGTCGTCGGGATGCATGATGGCGTGCCAGAAGCCCGGCCTAAGCCACTCGTTGAGCGGGTAGCCCAGCAAGCCCTCGGCATGGGGCGAGACGTAGCCGAACGTGAAATGCTCGGCATCGGCCTCCCAGGCGATGGCGGACAGGCCCTCGACCAGCCCGCGGTAATGGTGCTCGCTACGGCGCAGCTCCTTTTCGAGGGCAATGCGCCGTGCGTTCTCCGAGGTGAGCTTGCGGTTGGTGCGGATGACCGTCAGCAACATGATCAGCAACAGCACGATGCCGGGCAGCCCATAGACCAGCGAGTCGTGCCAGAGCGTGCGCTGGTCCACCACATTGCCCACCCAGCGCTGTTGCAGGGCGGCGACTTCCGCCGGATCGAGGTCGGCGATCGCCTTGTCGAGGATGCTGGCCAGCACCTCGTGGCCACGCGGCACGGCCATCGCCAGCTGATAACGCAAGGGCGTCTCGCCACTGACGTGCAGCCCGTTGAGTTTCAACTGGCGCAGGCTCCAGATGCTGGAAGCAAGGTCGCTGACCACGGCATCGACCTCGCCGGTGGCCAGGGCTTGCAGGGCGGAGCCGACATTGGGCATGGGGGCCAGGGTGATGGCCAGGCCACTGTCGTGCAGCAGCTCATACGGGGCTCGGCTGGCCAGCACACCCACACGCAGCCCTTGCAGGTCGTCGATGTGGCGCGGCTGCGGGCCACCGTCGCGCGCCAGGATCACGATGGGGAAGTCCAGGTACGGGCGTGTGAAGGTCAGAATCCGCTGGCGCTGCACCGTTGGCATGATGCTGGGCAGCGCGTCCACCTGCTGGGTGCGCGCCTGCTCGATGACCTGCGGCCAATCACTGGCCTGCACGGGCTCCAAGCGAATGCCCAACCGTTTTTCGATCAGTTTTACATAGTCGGCAGCCAATCCCTGGTAACGACCGTCCTGGCCACGGTACTCGAAAGGCGGCCAAGCGCTGTCAACGCCCAGGCGCACGCGCGGATGCGCCTTGAGCCAGGCGTGTTCTTCATCTGTCAGGGCAAGGGCGCCGGCGGTTGCGCTCCATACCAGCAGGAGCGGCAACAGAAGGGCCGGCAAAAAGGGCATTCTGGGGTCTCGATCAATTGAACTGTTTCGAGTGTAGACGTGCATCGTTCTGCCAGAGTGACAGAAACGCCAACTGGAGAGGGTTTTTCGCACGATGGGTGTCGTGATCGTCAAAGGGCGCCCATAAAAAAGCCCACTACCAAGAGTGGGCTCTTCAAGGTGCCTCGTGGCGCCAGTTACTCGTCGAGGAACGAGCGCAGGTGCTCGCTGCGCGTCGGGTGACGCAGCTTGCGCAGGGCCTTGGCTTCGATCTGACGGATCCGCTCGCGGGTCACGTCGAACTGCTTGCCGACCTCTTCCAGCGTGTGGTCGGTGTTCATGTCGATGCCGAAGCGCATGCGCAGGACCTTGGCTTCACGCGCGGTCAGGCCCGACAGCACGTCGCGGGTCGCTTCCTTGAGGCTCTCGACCGTGGCCACGTCGATCGGGGACTGCATGGTGGAGTCCTCGATGAAGTCGCCCAGGTGGGAGTCTTCATCGTCACCGATCGGCGTCTCCATGGAGATGGGCTCCTTGGCGATTTTCAAGACCTTGCGGATCTTGTCCTCGGGCATCTCCATGCGCTCACCCAGCTCTTCCGGGGTCGGTTCACGACCCATCTCCTGCAGCATCTGCCGGGAGATACGGTTGAGCTTGTTGATCGTCTCGATCATGTGCACCGGAATACGGATGGTGCGGGCCTGGTCGGCGATCGAACGGGTGATCGCCTGACGAATCCACCAGGTCGCATACGTCGAGAACTTGTAGCCACGACGGTATTCGAACTTGTCTACCGCCTTCATCAGGCCGATATTGCCTTCCTGGATCAGGTCGAGGAATTGCAGGCCGCGGTTGGTGTACTTCTTGGCGATGGAGATCACCAGACGCAGGTTGGCCTCGACCATTTCCTTCTTGGCGCGCCGTGCCTTGGCCTCACCGATCGACATGCGACGGTTGATGTCCTTGATCTCGGCGACGGTCAGACCGGTTTCGGTCTCCAGGTCGATCAGCTTCTGCTGGCAGGCGACGATGGCCGCGTCCTTCTCGCCCAGGGCAGCCGCCCACTTGGTGCTGCGACGGGAAAGGTCGCCGCTCCAGGTCTGGTCGACTTCGTTGCCGGGGAACAGGCGCAGGAAGTCGGCACGTGGCATGCGCGCATCACGGACGCACAGCTGCATGATCGCACGCTCCTGGGCACGCAGACGGTCCAGGGCACCGCGAACGCGCTCAACCAGCGCTTCGAACTGCTTGGGCACCAGCTTGATCGGCATGAACAGGTCGGTCAGCGCCAGCAGCGCCTCGACCGATTCCTTGCTCTCGCGCGGGTGCTTCTTCAGGACCTTCTTGGTCAGCTCGAGCTGCTCGGCCACCGCGCCGAAGCGCTGTCGAGCGATTTCCGGGTCGGGACCGCTCTCGGTCTCTTCCTCGTCGTCGCTGCTGTCGCCGCTCTCTTCTTCTTCCTCGTCGTCATCCTTGGCCGTGGCGGCCTTGGCGGCGATCTGAGGCGCTTCCTCGTTCGGCGTGGCGATGTTGTCATCGGGGTCGATGTAACCGCTGAGCACGTCGGACAGGCGGCCACCTTCGGTGGTGACACGCTCGTATTCGCTGAGGATGTGGTCGACGGTGCCCGGGAAGTGAGCGATGGCGCTCATCACTTCGCGGATGCCTTCCTCGATGCGCTTGGCGATTTCGATCTCGCCTTCACGGGTCAGGAGCTCGACGGTACCCATTTCACGCATGTACATGCGCACCGGGTCGGTGGTGCGGCCGATATCGGTTTCAACGGCTGCCAACGCGGCGGCGGCTTCTTCAGCGGCAGCTTCGTCGGTGTCGGCCTCGGCCAACAGAAGGGCGTCCGCATCCGGAGCACTCTCGAATACGTTGATCCCCATGTCGTTGATCATGCGGATGATGTCTTCCACCTGCTCCGGATCTGAAATATCCTCGGGCAGATGGTCGTTGACCTCCGCGTAAGTCAGGTAGCCCTGCTCACGACCGCGGGTGATCAACTCTTTGATACGAGACTGCTGTTGCGCTTTTCCGGACATAACACCCTATCCACTGAAGGTCTTGGCGGGCAAAAAACAAGCCGAGGATTATACCCGAGCATGGACCTCACGCGCCAGATGAGGTCGGGTTTTGTGCAGAGATGTTCCGGCTGAGCAGTTCGCGCAGCTGGTTCTTTTCCTCCGCGCTCAAGTCGCTTTGACGCGCTTTCCTGAGCAGATGTTCCAAGGATCGCTCGCGCTGACGGGCGGACAATCGAGTAATGGTGTCGAAAAACTGTTGTTCAAGGTTGTCGGCGTCGATCAGCCATTCTTTCTCGGCCAATGCCCGCAGCAGCCGGCCCTGTTCGGTGCCGTGCCAGCGGGCGATCAACTGCAGCGAGCGCAGGTCGGGGTTCTTCTGCAAGGCTTCGAGCAGGGCCACCAGCAACTGTGCGTAGAGGTGGTCCTCGGCAGCGAAGTGGCTGGCATCCTCGACCTTCCTGGCCAGTTGCGGATGGTGCAGCAGGCTGCGCAGGGCGGCCAGGGTCGGCGGTTCCACGGGTGCCGGCACACGGGGCGGTGCCTCCTGGCGCTGGCCGTCGCGTTGCCAGGGCTTCTTGCCCTTCTTGTCCCAAGGCTTGCCGTCCCAGGGCTTCTTGCCACCGGCCGAGGGCGTCGCCCAGGCGGGCTGCGCGGCGCCTTGATCGAAGGCATAGGGATCGAACGCGTCCGTGTCGGGCAGGTAGCCGGGCGGTGCGCCATAGTCCAGCCCCGGCTCATGGTTGGGCGGGCTGTCGACGGATGCCCGCTGGGCCATCTCTTCGATCTGCTGCAGGTCCAGGCCGGTGATTTCCTTGAGCCGATTGCGCATCAAGGCGCGCAGGTTGGCGCCCGGCACCTTGTCGATCAACGGCGCGGCCAGCGTCACCATGTGCGCCTTGCCCTCTAGCGAGCGGGGGTCGGCCTCCAGGCTCAGTTGCTCGAAGAAATAATCGGCCAGCGGCTGTGCATGCTGCTGGATACGGGCCCGGAAGGCATCGGTGCCCTCGGCGCGGACCAAAGTGTCCGGGTCCTCGCCCTCCGGTAGGAACAGGAAGCGCGCGCGCCGCCCGTCCTGCAGGCTCGACAGGGTCGACTCCAGCGCACGCCAGGCGGCCTTGCGCCCGGCCTGGTCGCCGTCGAAGCAGAACAGCACGTGCGGCACCACCCGGAACAGGCGCTTGAGGTGCTCCTCGCTGGTGGCCGTGCCCAGGGTCGCCACGGCATTGCGCAGGCCCTGCTGAGCCAGGGCGATGACGTCCATGTAGCCCTCGACCACGATGATCTCGTCGAGGTTGCGGTTGAACTTGCGGGCTTCGTAAAGCCCATACAGTTCCTGGCCCTTGTGGAAGACCGGCGTCTCCGGCGAGTTCAGGTACTTGGGCTTGTCGTCCCCCAGCACCCGGCCGCCAAAGGCGATGACCCGGCCACGCGTATCGCGGATCGGGAACATGACCCGGTCACGGAAGCGGTCGTAGCGCTTGCCGCTGTCGGCGTTCTCGATCAGCAGGCCGGCATCGATCATGGCCTTTTGCTGCAAACTGTCGCTGCCCAGGTGCTTGCCCAGGTTGTCCCAGCCTGGCGGTGCGAAGCCCAGGCCGAAATCCCGGGCGATCTCGCCGGAGAGGCCGCGGCCCTTGAGGTAGTCGACCGCGGACTTGCGCGTCGGGTGGCTGCGCAGGGCTTGGCGATAGAACTCGGCCGCGGCCTCCAGCAGGGGGTAGAGCGGCGAATCCACCGGTTGCCGAGGCTTCTGTCCGCGTCGGCTGTCCTCGCGCGGTACCTCCATGCCCGCTGCGCGGGCCAGTTCCTCGACGGCCTGGGGGAAGTCCAGGTTGTCGTGGTCCATGATGAAGCCGAGCGCATTGCCACCAGCGCCGCAGCCGAAGCAGTAGTAGAACTGCTTGTCGGGGCTGACGGTGAAGGACGGGGTCTTTTCCTTGTGGAACGGGCAGCAGGCCGAATGGTTCTTGCCGGCCTTTTTCAGCTGGATGCGCGAACTCACCACGTCGACGATGTCGGTGCGGTTGAGAAGGTCGTCGATGAAGCTCTGGGGAATCAGCCCGGCCATGGCAGTCTCGTCATCTGGCAACTGCAAGTCTAAGCGCGAATACGCGGTTCGAGGCGAGTGATGCTAAATACATGAGGGGAGGTGTGCTCGCCGGCAGCCACGAAGGCCCGTCAGTGAGGACGTGCACGACTGGTCATGGACCAGCTCTGACGTAGAGTACCGCTTGCCCGCTGGCTTCTGCCGGGGCACCCAAGGCGCATGGCCCAAGGCTTGAATCGACTGCTGCCATCGGCCCGGTGCGTGACCGGGCAGGGCAGAAGCTGTGCGATGAACGTCTGTATCAGTACAGACGAACGGCGCGGCGCTGTTCGCGCTGGACTTTCTTGGCGTGACGCTTGACGGCTGCAGCAGCCTTGCGCTTGCGCTCGGACGTCGGCTTCTCGTAAAACTCGCGGCTACGAACTTCAGCCAGTACACCGGCTTTTTCGCAGGAGCGCTTGAAACGACGCAGAGCTACGTCGAAGGGTTCGTTCTCTTTAACTTTGACGGCTGGCATCCAGGGCTACCTTAATTCATGACCGGGGTGGACGTTACTCCTGAACAAAAGGTGCGCTGGAGAACGTCGGTTTTCAAGGGTTGCGGATGTTAACCCCTGGCGCGCCGGAATGCAAAGCCTCTGATCGAAAACCGCTGGTCGGCACCCGACACGCGGACTATCATGCGCGCCTTCGAATTGAGCCGCCGACAGGCACGGGACCCATGCTAGTACTGGGATTGGAAACATCATGCGACGAAACCGGCGTCGCCTTGTACGACAGCGAGCACGGCCTGCTGGCCGACGCGCTGTTCAGCCAGATCGACCTGCACCGCGTCTATGGCGGCGTGGTGCCCGAGCTGGCCTCGCGTGACCACGTCAAGCGCATGCTGCCGCTGATCCGCGAGGTCCTGCACGACGCAGGGCGCGTACCCACCGACATCGACGCCATCGCCTACACCGCCGGCCCCGGGCTGGTCGGCGCACTGCTGGTCGGCGCCTCGTGCGCCCAGGCGCTGGCCTTCGCCTGGGGCATCCCGGCGCTCGGTGTGCACCATATGGAAGGCCACCTGCTGGCGCCCATGCTCGAGACGCAGCCACCGCAGTTCCCGTTCGTCGCCTTGCTGGTGTCCGGTGGGCACACTCAGCTGGTGCGTGTCGATGGCATCGGCCAGTACGCGTTGCTGGGCGAGAGCCTGGACGATGCGGCGGGCGAGGCCTTCGACAAGACCGCCAAGCTGATGGGTCTCAACTACCCAGGCGGGCCGGAAATCGCGCGCCTGGCCGAGCAGGGCACCCCGGGGCGCTTCGTGTTCCCACGGCCGATGACCGACCGTCCAGGCCTGGCCTTCAGCTTCAGCGGGCTGAAGACCTTCGCCCTCAACACCTGGCAGCACTGCCAGCAGAGTGGCGACGACGGCGAGCAGACGCGCTGCGACGTGGCCCTGGCGTTCCAGCAGGCGGTGGTCGAGACGCTGACGATCAAGTGCAAGCGCGCGCTCAAGCAGACCGGCCTCAAGCGCCTGGTCATCGCCGGCGGCGTGAGCGCCAACAAGGCCCTGCGCGTATCGCTGGAGCAGATGCTGGGCGACCTCAAGGGCGCCGTCTATTACGCGCGCCCGCAGTTCTGCACCGACAATGGCGCGATGATCGCCTATGCCGGTTGCCAGCGCCTGCTGGCCGGGCAGCGTCAGGACCTGGCGATCAGCGTGCAGGCGCGCTGGCCGATGGAACAGCTGCCGGCGCTCTGACGTCGATGCAGCGGGGTTGGGTCAGAAATGTCGCTCGCGGCCCGAACACAGGTCGCGCAGGTTACGGCGGTGACGCCAGACGATCAGTACCGTGAGCACGGTCGCCGGCAGCAGGGCTTCCGGCGCGCGCCAGGCCAGCAGCGGCAGGGCCAGCGGGGTGGCGATCAAGGCGGCCAGCGAGCTGGTACGGGTCAGGTAGAGAGTCAGCGACCAGACCCCCATTGCCAGCAGCGCGGCGGGTGGATAGACCCCCAGCAGCAGGCCGGCCGCCGTGGCCACGCCCTTGCCGCCCTGGAACCGAAAGTACACCGGGTACAGGTGGCCGAGCACCGCGCACAGGCCGATCCAGGCCTGCGCTTGCAGGTCCAGGCCGAGCTGGCGTGCGATCAGTACGGGCGCAAGCCCCTTGCACAGGTCGCCCAGCAGCGTCAGGATCGCCAACTTGCGTCCGGCCAGGCGTAGCATGTTGGTGGCGCCTGCATTGCCGGAGCCGTTGACGCGCGGGTCGGGTCGGCCATTGAGCCGGCTCAGCACAATGGCGAAGGACAGCGAGCCGAGCAGGTAGGCGAGCAGCGCCAATGACCAAAACATGCTTACTATTCCGGGCGAGGACGCCCCGATTCTAACGGCGCCCGTCGCCCTTGTCGTGCTGTGGAGAGAAGTGCTTGGACAGAGTGTTCATCGAAGGCCTGGAAGTCGACACCGTGATCGGCGCCTATGACTGGGAGCGCGACATTCGTCAGTGCCTGCGCCTGGACCTGAGCTTCGCCTGGGACAACCGGCCCGCTGCGGCTGATGACGACCTGAACCTGGCGCTGGACTATGCCAGTGTCTCGACGCGTATCCAGGCGTTCGCCGAGCAGGCCCGCTTCGAACTGGTGGAGACCTTTGCCGAACGGCTGGCGGCGGTCCTGATGGCCGAGTTCGGCATCCCCTGGTTGCGCCTGCGCCTGACCAAGCCTGGCGCGGTGCCGGCTGCACGCGGTGGGGTCGGTGTGGAGATCGAACGCGGATGCCTGTGAGTACCGTCTACCTGGGGCTGGGCAGTAACGTCGAGCGCGAGGCGCACCTGTGCGCGGGCCTCGACGCGTTGGCCGCTATCCTCGACGACCTGCGCTGCTCGCCGGTGTTCGAGAGCCAGGCCGTGGGCATCAAGAGCGGGCCGTTCTACAACCTGGTGGTGACCGGGCAGACCCGCTTGCCGTTGCTGGAGCTGGATCGCCGGCTCAAGTTCATCGAAGCCGACAACGGTCGCTATGCACCGAACCGCCAGGGCCTGCCGCTGGACATCGATGTCTTGATGTTCGACGACCTGAACGGCACCTTCGACGGTCTGGTCCTGCCCCGTGCCGAAATCCTGAAAAACGCCTTCGTCCTGTGGCCATTGTCGCTGATCGCCCCGGATGTAGTGCACCCTGTCGCCGGCAAGCCCTTGGCCGAGCTGTGGGCGCACGCCCGGATCGATCAGGTGCTCAAGCCTGTGCCGTTCGAATGGCGGGGCCAGTCGCTGACGCCTGCCCCGTCCATCGACTGACGTCACCGTCGAAGGTTTTCAGGCCTCGCCGTGCGCCCGTCGGAAGGCTTCCAGCGCCGCCAGTCGCTCGGCCTTCATCGCTTCGCCGAGCGCCAGGCCCGTCAGGCCTCGTTCGACCAGCGGCCTGGCCTGCACGGCGCGCGCTGCGGCGGCGGCGCCACGCAGGTAATCACCTGGCGCGTAGTTCCCTGGTACTGAATCGGCACAGGCCCGCGCCTGGGTCTGGCAGGCGGCGATGAACGCCTCGAAGCGTTGGGGTCGACGATAGACGTCGAAGCGCTGCAGCATCTCCAGCAACGCTGCGGCTGACAGCGTCGGGGCGCGATGGCCCTCTTCCTGGAACCGAGCCACCAGCGCCGCCAGCTCCTGGCATTCTCTGGGCACTTTGAAACGTCGACTGACGGCGTCGATGGTGCTCAGATCGGCCTGCCCCTGGGCATCCGGGTCCGTGCCTGCGACATCATGCAGCAGGCACGCCCAGCGTACCGGCAAGGGCTGCTCGTCGCGTGCCGCCTGTGCCAGCACGGCCAGGGTCCGCTCCCCGCGTCGTGCCACCGGGGCGAACAGCGCGTCCACTTCGGGCATCAGGTGCGCCAATGCCCCGCATTCGCGTAACACCTGGACGAACACCTGGGGTTGGGCCTCCATCAGCGCGCGCTCGATTTCCTTCCAGCTACGCTCGGCGGTCAGGGCCTGCAGCTCGCCCGAGTCGCTGATCTGGCGCATCAAGGCCAGGGTCTCGTCGGCGATGCGAAAGCCCAGGGGCGCGTAACGCGCCGCAAAACGGGCCACGCGCAGCACACGCAGGGGGTCTTCGGCAAAGGCGGGCGAAACGTGGCGCAACCAGCGTCGCTCGAGGTCCTGCCGGCCATGGTAGGGGTCGTGCAGCACGCCCTGCGGGTCTTCGGCCATGGCGTTGATGGTCAGGTCCCGACGCATCAGGTCCTGCTCGAGCGTGACCTCGGGGCTGGCGTGGAACGTGAAGCCGCCGTAGCCACGACCGCTCTTGCGCTCGGTCCTGGCCAGGGCGTACTCCTCGCCCGTGTCAGGGTGAAGAAAGACGGGAAAATCCGCGCCCACCGGGCGATAGCCGAGCGCTTGCATCTGCTCGACGTTGGCGCCGACCACCAGCCAGTCGATATCGCTCACGGGCAGGCCGAGCAAACGGTCGCGTACGGCGCCGCCTACTTTGTAGATGTGCATGTGTCACCTCCAGTGCGGTCCACAGGATACCCTGTCGGCCGCACCGGGGCGCAGTCAGATGTGATGGACGATGCCCGTGGGCGGGCGTAGCTCGCCGCCCTCACGCTCGTTCTGCGGCATGTGGTGGGTCTTGACGACCTTGTCGTCCTGCACGGACTCCAGGTGGATGCCGAAGCCCCACAGGCGATGCAGGTGCTTGAGGACTTCGTCGGTCGACTCGCCCAGCGGCTTGCGGTTGTGCTGCTGGTGACGCAGGGTCAGCGAGCGATCGCCACGCCGGTCGATACTCCAGATCTGCACGTTGGGTTCACGGTTGCCCAGGTTGTACTGCGCCGCCAGGCTCTCACGGATGGTGCGATAACCGTCGTCGTCGTGAATGGCCGGGACCGTCAGGTCGTCGCGCTGATCGTCGTCGAGAATGCTGAACAGCTTCAGGTCGCGAATCACCTTCGGCGACAGGTATTGCAGGATGAAGCTCTCGTCCTTGAAGCTGCTCATGGCGAACTTGACGGTGGCCAGCCAGTCGCTGCCGGCGATGTCCGGGAACCAGCGCCGGTCTTCCTCGGTGGGGTGCTCGCAGATCCGGCGAATGTCGGTGTACATGGCAAAACCCAGCGCATAAGGGTTGATGCCGCTGTAGTAAGGGCTGTCGAAGCCTGGCTGGAACACCACGCTGGTGTGGGATTGCAGGAACTCCATCATGAAGCCGTCGGTCACCAGCCCCTCGTCGTACAGGTCGTTCATCAACGTGTAGTGCCAGAACGTCGCCCAGCCTTCGTTCATCACCTGGGTCTGGCGTTGTGGGTAGAAATACTGGGCAATCTTGCGCACGATGCGCACCACTTCGCGCTGCCAGGGCTCGAGCAGCGGCGCATGCTTCTCGATGAAGTAGAGGATGTTTTCCTGCGGCTCGGCTGGGAAGCGCGCCTCGTCATGCTCGCTGACCTTTTCGGCGCTCCTGGGGATGGTGCGCCAGAGGTCGTTGATCTGCCGTTGCAGGTGTTCTTCACGGTCTTTCTGGCGTCGGCGTTCTTCTTCCGCGGAAATCGGATAGGGGCGCTTGTAGCGGTCGACGCCGTAGTTCATCAGGGCATGGCAGGAGTCGATCAGGTCCTCGACCGCGTCGATGCCGTGGCGCTCTTCGCACTGCGCGATGTACTGCTTGGCGAACACCAGGTAGTCGATGATCGAGCTGGCGTCGGTCCAGGTGCGGAACAGGTAGTTGCCCTTGAAGAAACTGTTGTGGCCATAGCAGGCATGGGCGATGACCAGTGCCTGCATGCACATGGTGTTCTCTTCCATGAGGTAGGCGATGCACGGATCGGAGTTGATCACGATCTCGTAGGCCAGGCCCATCTGCCCGCGGGTGTAGGACTTCTCGGTACTGAGGAACTGCTTGCCGTAGGACCAGTGGTGGTAGCCCAGGGGCATGCCGACGGAAGCATAGGCATCCATCATCTGCTCGGCGGTGATCACCTCGATCTGATTGGGGTAGGTGTCCAGCGCGTAGCGCTCGGCCAGGCGGCTGATTTCACGGTCGTAGGTGCGGATCAGGTCGAAGGTCCACTCGGACCCCGTCGAGATCGGCTGGCGTCGCTGTTCTCTGGCGCTCATGTGGCTAACCTGCGCTGAAAGAGTTCACGGAAGACCGGGTAGATGTCGCCGGCCGAGACCAGTTGCTGCTGAGCGAAACTGTCGGCGAAGGCGTCGGCGATGCGCTCGTATTCGTACCACAGGGCTTGGTGTTCACGGGGGGTGATCTCGACGTACGTGTAGTACTGCACGTGCGGCATGATCTGCTTGGCCAGGATGTCACTGCAGACCGGCGAGTCGTCGTTCCAGTTGTCGCCGTCCGAGGCCTGTGCGGCATAGATGTTCCAGTCGCTGGCCGAGTAGCGGGCACTCATGATCTCCTGCATCAGTTTCAGGGCGCTGGAGACGATGGTGCCGCCGGTTTCCCGCGAGTAGAAGAACTCTTCCTCGTCCACTTCCCGGGCGCTGGTGTGATGGCGGATGAACACCACTTCGATGCGTTCGTAGTTCCGCTTGAGGAACAGGTACAGCAGGATGAAGAAGCGCTTGGCGATGTCCTTGGTGGCCTGGGTCATCGACCCCGAGACATCCATCAGGCAGAACATGACCGCCTTGGAGCTGGGGTTCGGTTGCTTGACCAGCAGGTTGTACTTGAGGTCGAAGGTGTCCAGGAACGGCAGACGGTTGATCCGTACGCTCAATCGTGCGATTTCAGCTTCGATCGCCTGGATGTCGGTGAAGTTGTCGGGCTCCTCGACCTTCAGTCGGGCCAGCTCGGCCTGGGCTTCGCGCAAGGCGGCGCGGCTGCTGCCGGTGAGCGCGATACGTCGGGCATGGGCGGAGCGCAGGGTGCGGACGATGTTGATGCGCGAGGGATTGCCCTCGCTGCTGATGCCCGCGCGCACGGTCTTGAAGGTGTCGATCCCGGTCAGGTGGCGCTTGACCAGGTTGGGCAGCTCGAGGTCCTCGAACATGAACTCGAGGAACTCCTCCTGGGTGATCTGGAACACGAAGTCATCCATGCCCTCGCCACCGTTGCCGGCCTTGCCCTGACCGCTGCCGCCTCCACCTCCCCCTTGCGGGCGTGGGATACGCTCACCCGTCACGAATTCCTTGTTGCCGGGATGCACGACCGTCTGCCGTCCGCCGCGGCCATGATGCAGGACCGGTTCATCGATGTCCCGGCCCGGGATGCTGATCTGTTCGCCGTGCTCCATGTCAGTGATGGAACGACGACTGACCGCCTCTTCGACGGCCTTCTTGATGTGGTCACGGTAGCGCCGCAGGAATCGCTGGCGGTTGACCGTGCTTTTGTTCTTGCCGTTCAGGCGTCGGTCGATTACGTAACTCATGGATCCTCCGGATGCAGCGGCACGGGGGCTGGGGGCTGCAAGCGGTAAGCCGCAAGCTGCAAGGAAAAGCAGGTGTCGCTGTCGCAGATGCCGGCCAAAACAGGCTCAAGATGGCAGCGGCAGGCATGACGCGCTGCGCATGGCGTGCGCCACACTCGCTTGCCGCTTGCCGCTTGCCGCTTGCCGCTTGCGTTACTGCGATTTCCTGACGCGCAGGTACCATTCCGAGAGCAGGCGGACCTGCTTGTCGGTGTAGCCACGCTCCACCATCCGGGTCACGAAGTCGTTGTGCTTCTGTTGATCCTCCTTGCTGGCCTTGGCATTGAAGCTGATGACCGGCAGCAGGTCCTCGGTGTTGGAGAACATCTTCTTCTCGATCACCACGCGCAGCTTCTCGTAACTCAGCCAGGTCGGGTTCTTGCCGTTGTTGTTGGCGCGGGCGCGCAGCACGAAGTTGACGATCTCGTTACGGAAGTCTTTCGGGTTGCTGATGCCGGCCGGTTTCTCGATCTTCTCCAGTTCTTCGTTGAGCGCGATGCGGTTGAGGATCTCGCCGGTTTCCGGGTCGCGGTATTCCTGGTCCTGGATCCAGAAGTCGGCGTACAGCACGTAGCGGTCGAAGATATTCTGGCCGTATTCGCTATAGGACTCGAGGTAGGCGGTCTGGATTTCCTTGCCGATGAACTCGACGTAGCGGGGTGCCAGGTATTCCTTCAGGTAGCGCAGGTAGCGCTCGCGCACTTCGGCCGGGAACTGTTCCTGTTCGATCTGCTGTTCGAGCACATAGAGCAGGTGCACCGGGTTGGCGGCGATCTCGACCGAATCGAAGTTGAATACCTTGGACAGGATCTTGAAGGCGAAGCGGGTGGAAAGCCCGTTCATGCCCTCGTCGACGCCCGCTGAATCACGGTACTCCTGGATCGACTTGGCCTTGGGGTCGGTGTCCTTGAGGTTCTCGCCGTCGTAGACCCGCATCTTCGAGTAGATGTTGGAGTTTTCCGGCTCCTTGAGCCGCGACAGGACAGTGAACTGCGCCAGCATCTTCAGGGTGTCGGGTGCGCAATGGGCCTTGGACAGCGAGCTGTTGACCAGCAGCTTGTCATAGATCTTGATCTCGTCGCTGACCCGCAGGCAGTACGGCACCTTGACGATGTAGATACGGTCGATGAAGGCTTCGTTGTTCTTGTTGTTGCGGAAGCTGTGCCATTCCGATTCGTTGGAGTGGGCCAGCAGGATGCCGGAGTAGGGGATCGCCCCCAGGCCCTCGGTGCTGTTGTAGTTGCCTTCCTGGGTGGCGGTGAGCAGCGGGTGCAGGACCTTGATCGGCGCCTTGAACATCTCGACGAATTCCATCAGGCCCTGGTTGGCCCGGCACAGGGCGCCCGAATAGCTGTAGGCGTCGGCGTCGTTCTGCGGGAATTCCTCGAGCTTGCGGATATCCACCTTGCCCACGAGGGCCGAGATGTCCTGGTTGTTCTCGTCGCCCGGCTCGGTCTTGGCCACGGCGATCTGGTTGAGGATCGAGGGATAGAGCTTGACCACCCGGAACTTGGAGATGTCGCCGCCGAACTCCTGCAGGCGCTTGGTGGCCCACGGTGACATGATGGTGTTGAGGTAGCGGCGGTCGATGCCGTATTCCTCGCTGAGGATGTCGCCGTCTTCTGCCGCGTTGAACAGGCCCAGGGGGGTCTCGAAGACCGGCGAGCCCTTGATCGCGTAGAACGGGATCTTTTCCATCAGCTGCTTGAGTTTTTCAGCCAGCGACGATTTGCCGCCGCCGACCGGGCCGAGCAGGTAGAGGATCTGCTTCTTCTCTTCCAGGCCTTGGGCAGCGTGGCGGAAGTACGACACGATCTGGTCGATGCACTCTTCCATGCCATGGAAGTCGGCAAAGGCCGGGTAGCGACGGATCACCTTGTTGGAGAAGATCCGTGACAGCCTGGAGTTGGTCGAGGTATCGATCAGCTCGGGCTCACCGATCGCCATCAACAGGCGTTCTGACGCCGAAGCGTAGGCACTGCGGTCTTGCTTGCAGAGTTCGAGGTACTCTTGCAAGGACATTTCTTCCTGGCGCGTTGACTCGAAACGTTGTTGGAAGTGGCTAAAGATACTCATGACGTCACCTCGCTCGATACGTGGAGCCGACGCCGGATCATTCAGCGGATGCTGGCATACGAACGACAGAGTCGATCGCTGTTACCCCCCAGAACCTGTAAAACACTGACCAATGACCCGCGCGCCGGTGTACCGGCTCTCCCCTTTCCTGGATGGCCTGCGCTTAAGGATAGTTGGTAATTTCAGAGGTCAAGGCCGCGCGCCGGACAACGTGTCCTGCCGCGTCGTCTGGAAGCGCGCAAGCCCGCATGACACGCGGGCTGAGGCAAGATGAAAATTTATTCGGACAGGTCGCGGGCGGTGTCCTGGGGATAGGTGCTGCGCCACAGCTCGAAGCCGCCGTCGAGGCTGTAGACGTCGGAGAAGCCCTGGCCGATCAGGTAGGCCGCGGCGCTCTGGCTGGAGTTGCCGTGGTAGCAGACCACCACGGTGGGCGCGTCGAGGTCGGCGTTGCGGATGAAGTCGGCGACCGACTGGTTGTCCAGGTGCTGCGACCCCTCGATATGATCGGCGGCATAGGCCTGGACATCGCGGATGTCGACGACCACGGCGCCGTCTTCGCGCAAGGCCTTGGCGGTTTCGGGAGGGATGCGTTTGAACTCGCTCATCAGGGGTGTCCTTCGGTAGGGCCTGTCTGGGCCGGTGGAGTAGGGGCGCTGCCAGGCGTGCCCTGGTCGGTGCAGTCGCAGCGGTGGTAGTCGCCGGTATCGACGTTGTACAGGGTCATGGCACCGCCCCACACGCAACCGGTGTCCAGGGCGATCACGTCAGGCACTTCGACACGGCCTTCGAGCGCGGCCCAGTGACCGAAGATCAGCTTCACGTGGCGCGAGCGCCGACGTTCGTGGGCGAACCAGGGCTTGTAGCCCTTCGGTGCGCTGCCCAGGCCTTCCTTGCTCTTGAGGTCGAGCTTGCCTTCAGCGGTGCAGAAGCGCATGCGCGTAAGGTAGTTGGTGATCACGCGCAGGCGCTCGACCCCCGTCAGGCGCTTGCTCCACTTGTTCGGCTCGTTGCCGTACATGCCTTCGAGGTAGAGCTTCAGGCGCGTGTCGTCGCGCAGCGCTTCTTCGACCTCCGCAGCCAGCGCCAACGCTGTACCCAGGGTCCAGTGCGGCGGGATGCCCGCATGGACCATGGCCACACTGCGCGCCTCGTCGTAGTGCAGCAGTTTCTGGCGCCGCAGCCAGTCGAGCAGCTGCGGGGCGTCGGGCGCGTCCAGGATCTCGCGCAGGGTATCGCCCTTCTTCAGCCGGCCGACGTCGTGCCAGGCGGCCAGCAGGTGCAGGTCATGGTTGCCGAGCACGCACACCAGCGAATCGCGGATGCCGTACAGGTAGCGCAGGGTCTCCAGGGACTCGGGGCCGCGGTTGACCAGATCCCCGACCAGCCACAGGCGGTCGACCTTGGGGTCGAAGCGGACGCGCTCGAGCAGGCACTTGAGCGGCTGCAGGCAGCCCTGCAGGTCGCCGACGGCATACACCGCCATCAGTGCAAGGCCCCTGGTACGGCCAGGCGGAAGGGCGCGATGGTCGCTTCGAAGCGCTGGCCATCGTCGGCCTGCATCGCGTAGCTGCCTTGCATGACTCCGACGTGGGTCCCGATCACCGCGCCGCTGCTGTAGGTATGGCTGCCGCCGGGCTCGATCACCGGCTGCTGGCCCACCACGCCATCGCCGCGGATTTCCTCGACCTCGCCATCGCCGTTGGTGATCAGCCAGTGACGGCTCATCAGCCGCGCCTTGAGCGAACCCCGGTTGTTGACGGTGATGGTGTAGGCGAACGCGTAGCGATCGCTGTCGGGATCGGATTGTTCGGTGAGGTAACGGGTCACGACGCTGACGTCGATCTGGTAACGGGGGTCGGACATTCGAAGGGGCCTTGGACGAGCAGACGCGAAGGGGGCTGTCCAGGCAGTCTAGGGCATTGCGGGGGGGATAGGCCAGCGATGCGGGCAGGCGGCGGCCCGCAGGGCAGACGTCCGCAGCCGAAGGCCTGCGGACGGGGAGGGGTCAGGCGGAGGCGTTCTGGTCGGCCAGTCGGTCGGCCAGGCGCACGAAGGCGGCCAGGTCGAGCTGTTCTGGTCGCAGGCTGCCATCCACCCCGGCCGCTTCGATCGCCTGGCTGTCGAGCACGCCCTTGAGCGTGTTGCGCAGGGTCTTGCGGCGCTGGTTGAAGGCTTCGCGCACGACATGCTCCAGCAGCCGGGCATCCTTGGCCGGGTGCGGCAGCGTTTCGTGGGGGACGAGGCGCACGATGGCCGAGTCCACTTTCGGCGGCGGGTTGAAGGCTCCGGGGCCGACGTTGAACAGGTGCTCGACCCGGCAGTGGTACTGCACCATGATCGACAGCCGCCCCCAGTCGCCGCCGCCAGGGCCGGCCGCCATGCGCTCGACCACTTCCTTCTGCAGCATGAAGTGCATGTCGCGGATCAGCGAAGCGTGCTGCAGCAGGTGGAAGATCAACGGCGTGGAGATGTTGTACGGCAGGTTGCCCACGACCTTCAGGCTGCGCGGCGGCACGCCCAGCTGATTGAAGTCGAACTTCAGGGCATCGCCCTGGTGCAGGCGGAAGTTGTCGCGCAGGCCGAACTTGTGTTGCAAGACCGGCACCAGGTCCTTGTCCAGCTCCACCACGTCCAGCTGCGCGCCGCTGCCCAGCAGGCCTTCGGTCAGGGCGCCCTGGCCCGGCCCGATTTCCAGCAGGTGCTCGCCAGGCTTGGCGTTGATGGCACGCAGGATGCGGTCGATGATGCCTGCGTCGTGCAGGAAGTTCTGCCCGAAACGCTTGCGCGCCCGGTGTTGGTAATGCTCGTTCATGCTCAGCTCTCGGCCATCTGGTAGGCGGTTTCCAGCGCGACCTGCAGGCTGCCGGTGTCGATCCGTCCGGTGCCGGCCAGGTCCAGGGCCGTGCCATGGTCCACCGACGTGCGGATGATCGGCAGCCCCAGCGTCACGTTGACCGCAGCGCCGAAGCCCTTGTACTTGAGGACGGGCAGGCCTTGGTCGTGGTACATCGCCAGCACTGCGTCGCAGTGCTCCAGGTATTTGGGGGTGAATAGGGTGTCGGCCGGCAGCGGTCCGCGCAGGTCCATGCCTTCGCCGCGCAGCCGTTCGAGCGTCGGCTCGATGAGCTCGATCTCTTCGCGGCCCAGGTGGCCGCCTTCGCCGGCGTGCGGGTTGAGTCCACAGACCAGGATGCGCGGGTGAGACAGGCCGAACTTGCCTTGCAGGTCGGCGTGCAGGATGCGTGTCACGCGCTCCAGGCGCTCGGCCGTGATGGCGTCGGCCACGTCACGCAGGGGCAGGTGAGTGGTCACCAGGGCGACGCGCAGGCCACGGGTGGCCAGCATCATCACCACCTGCTCGGTGGCAGTCAGGTCGGCCAGGAACTCCGTGTGTCCCGAGAAGGCGATGCCACTGTCGTTGATCACGCCCTTGTGCACCGGAGCGGTGATCATCCCGGCGAAGTCGCCGGCCAGGCAGCCTTGGGCGGCGCGGGTCAGGGTCTCGAGCACGAACGGCCCGTTGGCCGTGTCCAGTTGCCCTGTGCGTACCGGGCTTGCCAGGGGCGTGTCCCAGACATACAGGCTGCCGGCCGGGGCGGGCTGCTCGGGCCAGGCCTGTGGGTCGACCGCGCGCACGTCGACCGTCACCCCCAGCTGCGCGGCCCGCTCCTGGAGCAGGACACGACTGGTGATGGCGATCAGGACGTGGGGATGGGCCTGTGCGGCGAGCAGCAGGCACAGGTCGGGACCTATGCCGGCTGGCTCGCCAGGCGTGACGGCGAAACGCAGCGGGGTCACTGCGCGGCCTGGTCGGCGCCAGGCAGCTTGATCTCGACGTAGGCTTCGTCGCGGATCTGACGCAGCCAGGTTTGCAGCTCTTCATCGTACTTGCGGTTGCGCAGCACGTTCAGGGCCTGTTGCTCGCGCGCCTGCTCGGTGCTGTCGGTGGCACGGCGGCCCAGCACTTCCAGCACATGCCAGCCGTACTGGGTACGGAACGGACGGGTCACTTCGCCTTGCGGCGCGTTGGCCATCTGCTCGCGGAACTCCGGCACCAGGCTGTTCGGGTCGACCCAGTTCAGGTCGCCGCCGTTGAGCGCGGAACCTGGGTCTTCCGAGAAGCTCTTGGCCAGCTCGGCGAAATCTTCACCGTTCTTGATGCGCTCGTAGAGACGCTCGGCCAGTTGCTGGGTCGCCGCTTCGCTGCGAATCTCGCTCGGCTTGATCAGGATGTGGCGTACGTGCACTTCGTCGCGCAGCACGTTGGCGGCACCGCCGCGCTTCTCTTCCAGCTTCAGGATGATGAAGCCGTTGGGGATGCGGATCGGCTGGGTGATGTCACCCGTGCCCATGCTCGCCAGCATCTTGGCGAAGTCCGGTGGCAGCTGGCCGGCCTTGCGCCAGCCCATCTCGCCGCCTTCCAGCGCGTTCTCGCTCGCCGAACGGGCGATGGCCAGCTGGCCGAAGTCGGCGCCCTGACGCAGTTGCTGGTAGACCTCGCCGGCCTGACGGGCCGCCGCCTGGATGGCATCGGAGCTGGCGCTTTCAGGCGTGGGGATGAGGATGTTGGCCAGGCGGAATTCTTCCGACAGCTGCATCTTGCCCAGGTCGGAGGCGAGGAAGTTCTTCACTTCCTGCTCGGAGACCTGGATGCGCTCGGCCACCCGGCGCTGGCGCACACGGCTGATCACCATCTCGCGACGGACCTGCTCGCGAGCGTCGTCGAAGGACAGGCCGTCGCGGGTCAGCGCCGCACGGAACTGATCCGGGGTCATGCCGTTGCGCTGGGCAATGGTGGCGATGGCCTGGTTCAGTTCCTCGTCGGTGATGCGGATACCCGAACGCTCGCCGATCTGCAGTTGCAGGTTCTCGACGATCAGGCGCTCCAGCACCTGCTGCTGCAGGGCGCTGGCCGGCGGCACACCGCCGCCACGCTTGGCGATGGTCTGCTGCACCTCACGGGTGCGCTGGTCCAGCTGGCTCTGCATCACCACGTCGTTGTCGACGATGGCCACGACGCGGTCCAGGGGCTGAACCGCGGCATGTACCGCGCCGCTCAGCATGGCGAGGCCCAGCAGCGCTGGGCGGATTCGATCAAAAAGCTTGGTCTTCACGTTCGCGGTAACCTTGAATGCCCTGGTCGAGGAAGGACTCGACCTTTTTGCCCACTACACCGCCGAGGCCCTTGAGCACGACTTGCAGGAAGATGCCGTGGTCGCCTTTCTCGTTCTGTGGAATCGCCTGGCTGTAATCGTCGTAGTCGATCCAGTACCGGTTGATCACGCGCAGTTTCCAGCAGCAATTGTCGTACTCGAAACCACCGAAGGCTTCCAGGGTACGGTTGCGGTTGTAGTCGTGCTGCCAGCGTGCGATCGCGCTCCACTGCGGGACGATCGGCCAGATGACTGAGAAGTCATGCTGCTGGATCTTGTAGTAGTCCTTGATGTAGTTCGCATCGCCCGGCTGACCGTAGTCGCCACCGCCCACTTTCCACTTACCGGTCAGCGAGTCGTAGGTGACCATGTCGTTGCGGTAGCGGTAACCGAGGTTGACCACCTTGTTCGGGTTGTCTTCCGGCTGGTAGTGGAACATCGCGCTGCCCGACTGGGTGCTGCGGCTGTCCGGATCCCAGTTGAAATCGGAATTGAAGCGCCAGTCGCGGTTGAAGGCGTATTCGTATTCCAGGGCATACGGCGAGACGTCCGACCGTGCGTTCTGGCGATCGCGGTAGTTGATGCCCGGCAGCTGGACCTTGCGGTCCTTGAAGTAGAGCGCCTGGCCGATGCTCACGCGCTGACGCTGGAAGCCGTTGTCTTCGATCCAGCGGCTGGTCACGCCCAGCGACAGCTTGTTCTCGTCACCGATGCGGTCGGTGCCGGCGAAGCGGTTGTCGCGGAACAGCGACGCGTAGCTGAAGGTGTTCTCCGTCGAGTCGAAGATCGGGATGTCCTTCTGGTCCTTGTACGGGACGTAGAGGTAGAACAGCCGCGGCTCGAGGGTCTGGCGGTAGTTGGTGCCGAAGAACTGCGTGTTGCGGTCGAAGTACAGGCCGCTGTCCACGCTCAGGATCGGAACGCTGCGGCTGACCGAGCTGCTGTAGTTGCCGTAGGCAGGATCGTTCGCCTGTACGAGGGCCTCTTGCTTGCCCTTGCCGTCCAGGTCCAGGTCGTACTGGGTGTAGGCGTACTTGAGCTTGGGCGTGATGAACCCGTAGCTGGCTTCCATCGGCAGGCTGATGGCCGGTGCGACGTTCAGACGTGTGCCGTTGGCCCGGGCGATACCGGTAACGTTCTGGTCCAGACGGCGACCTGGAATGCCTACGCTAGTGTCCGGATTGCCGTCCTTGTCCAGAACGAAATCGTTCTTCAGGTCACGCTCGAAGCGCACGGCCTCGGTCTCGTAGCTGAAATCCAGGCCGTTCGGGTGGTACGGCAGCATGCCGTTGAAGGTGATCTGCGGCAGGCGGTCGTACGGCGTGATCTGCGAGATGGTGGCCATCTCGTAGGCGTGCAGGTTCAGGCGCGCGGTGTAGCTGTCGCCGCGCCAGGTGACGGCGCCCTGCTGGTCGAGGATGTCCTTGTCTTCGACGCCGATCTGGTCGGACTCCAGGTCCTGGAAGTAGAACGGGTCGCTGATGTCGGTGTAGTTCACCTCGGTCATCAGGCGATCGTCCAGGCCGCCCTTGTGCTGCAGGTTGACCATCCAGCGCTGGTCCTTGTAATCGGTCTGGTCCTTGCGGTCGTCCTCCCGATCGTTGAGGTAGGCGCCACCGATCTGGCCTTCGCTGGATTCGGTGAGGTAGCGGAACTCGCCTTCGACGAGCATGCCGCGTTTGGTCATGTAGCGTGGGTACAACGTGGCATCGTAGTTCGGTGCCAGGTTGAAGTAGTACGGCGTGACCAGGGTGAAGCCGGTGTCGCTGCTGCTGCTGAACGACGGCGGCAGGAAGCCGGACTGGCGACGGTCGTCGATCGGGAAGTAGATGTACGGTGTGTAGAACACCGGAATATCCTTGACCCGCAGGGTGACGTTGGTCGCGGTGCCGAAACCGGTGGCCGGGTTCAGCGTGATGTTGTTGCCCTTGAGCTGCCAGGCGTTGCTGCCCGGCTCGCACGTGGTGTAGGTGCCGTCCTTCAAGCGGATGATGGCGTTTTCGCCACGCTTGGCGTACAGCGCACTGCCGCGAATGCGCGACTTGTGCATCACGTACTCGGCGTTGTCGACCTGGGCCTCGCCCGTGTCGAGCTGCACCTGGGCCTTGTCGCCGACCACCAGCGAGCCGTTGTCGCGCAGCTTGACGTTGCCCTTGAGCTCGCCGCGGTTCTCGGTCTGGTAGAGGTTGGCTTCATCGGCCTGCAGCTGCATGCTGCCCTGGCGCATGACCACGTCACCGGCCAGGGTCGCGATCTGCTGATCCTGCTGGTAGCGGGAGACCTTGGCGTTCAGGTAGGTCGGCGACTCGTCCTTGGGCGTGCTGTCGTTCATGCCTGGACGGGTCGGCTCGATGTAGGCGCCACCGCAGTAGGGGCCGGTCTCGGCCAGCTGGGCAGGGGTGAGCTTCTCGCGCGGGACCCAGTCGAGGTGACTGTAGTCTTCGCTGCGCGATTTCAGGCCACGGCCTTTGCTCTCGGTGACCAGCACCGGCTTGGACGCCTCGTCGTCGGACGCGGACTGACTGGCGTCGCTGTCGCGTGCGGCAGTGCCGGACGACAAGGCAGCGCCATTGTGTACGGGGCGCGGCGGCAGCGTGGCAGCCGGGGTCTTGGGGTTGCAGTCCCAGCCTCCAGAGGCGGACACTTGGCAGTCGAACTGCTCGGCAGCCACCACGTACGGCGTGGCCAGAGGTTGCAGCGCCAGCAGGCCGCCTGTCACCAGCAACGGGAACTTTCTACGAAACGCGGGGGATTTCAATGCCATCTTATTAGTCCGGGCTTCCTGCGTGCCATCTGCCCGCGTGTGGGGCCGCACGCCTCTCGATGGTCTGAAAAAGATGCTGGATAATAAAGCATGACCCGCTTGACGGCTAGGGCCGTCGGAGACCCACGTAATGCCCGAACACGATGCACGCCTGCAACACCTCACCCCGTGGCTCGACACTGCCTTGCGCCAGCTCTACGCACGCGAAGGCTGGGGCGACGTCTCCCCGGGTACGCTGAGCGCCGCCAGCAGCGACGCCAGCTTCCGCCGCTACTTCCGCTGGCAGGGCGAGGGCCGCTCGTTCGTGGTGATGGACGCCCCACCACCCCAGGAGAACTGCCGACCGTTCGTCGAGATCGACCGGTTACTGGCCAGCGCCGGGGTGCATGTGCCCGTCCTGCATGCCGAGGACCTGGAGCGTGGCTTCCTGCTGCTCGGGGACATGGGCCTGCAGACCTACCTGGACGTGATCGATGCGGACAACGCCGATGCGCTGTTCGCCGACGCCATCGACGCCCTGCTGGCCATCCAGCGTCTGCCGCGCGAAGCGCCGTTGCCCCACTACGACGACGCCCTGCTGCGCCGCGAGCTGCAGCTGTTCCCGGAGTGGTACGTCGGCCGTGAACTGGGCCTGACCCCGACCGCCGACCAGCAGGCGGCCTGGGCACGTGTCTGCCAGCAACTGATCGACAGCGCCCTGGCCCAGCCCCAGGTGCTGGTGCACCGCGACTTCATGCCGCGCAACCTGATGCTCAGCACGCCCAACCCTGGCGTGCTGGACTTCCAGGACGCGGTCTACGGCCCGGTCACCTACGACATCACCTGCCTGTTCAAGGATGCCTTCCTGAGCTGGCCTGCCGTCAGGGTCGAGGGCTGGCTGCGCGGTTACTGGGAGCGGGCCCGGACCGCCGGCATCCCCGTGCAGTCGACGTTCGAGGCCTTTCACCGGGCCAGCGACCTGATGGGCGTGCAGCGGCACCTGAAGGTGATCGGCATTTTCGCGCGGATCTGTCACCGCGACGGCAAGCCGCGTTACCTGGCCGATGTGCCGCGGTTCTTCGCCTATATAGAAGAAGTGATTGCCCGTCGTCCCGAGCTGGCCGAGCTGCAGAGCCTGATCGGCGAGTGGCAGGCTGCGGCCGGAGCGCGTCCATGAAGGCGATGATCCTCGCCGCCGGCAAGGGTGAGCGCATGCGCCCCTTGACCCTGCACACGCCCAAGCCGCTGGTGCCGGTGGCAGGCGTGCCGCTGATCGAGTACCACCTGCGGGGTCTGGCCGCTGCCGGCTTCGACGAGGTGGTCGTCAACCATGCCTGGCTCGGACAACAGATCGAGGATTACCTGGGCGATGGCCGTCGCTGGGGCCTGCGCATCGCCCATTCGGCCGAGGCCGAGCCGCTGGAAACCGGCGGCGGCATCTTCAAGGCGTTGCCGCTGCTGGGTGACCAGCCCTTCGTGCTGATCAACGGTGATGTCTGGACCGACTACGACCTGGCCGGGTTGCGTCGCCCCCTGACCGGGCTGGCCCACCTGGTGCTGGTCGACAACCCCGAGCACCACGGCCAGGGTGATTTCAGCCTGGCGCAGGGCCAGGTCAGCGATGCGTCGGAGGAGGGTACGTGCCTGACCTTCAGCGGGCTGTCGGTGCTGCACCCTGCGCTGTTCGACGGCTGCCAGGCCGGTGCCTTCAAGCTGGCCCCGCTGCTGCGTCGGGCCATGGCCCAGGGCCAGGTCAGCGGTGAGCATTACCGTGGACAGTGGATCGATGTCGGGACCCCGGAGCGTCTGGCCCAGGTCGAGCGTGTACTCGCGGAGCGCGCCTGAGGTGTGGTGGCCAGCCACGTTGCTGGGCGCCGGGACCGGGTTCGCTGTCGCCAGCATTCCAGGGGCGCTGCTCGGCGGACTGTTGGGCCAGGTGCTGGATCGCCGCTGGCGTGTACAGGGCTGGGGCGATCTGCGCGAGCGGCTGGCGGGTCGCTCCCGGCTGCAGGACGACGAGTTGCTGTTCGTCCTGCTAGGGCGCCTGGCCAAGCAGGATGGCCGAGTCGATGAGGCCCACATCCGCCAGGCGCGTGACGAGATGGCGCGCCTCGGTCTGGATGAGCCGGGACGCCAGCGAGCGATCGCGGCGTTCAACCGTGGCAAGGTCGGCAAGGATCGCCTGACCCATCACCTGCGCCATCTGAGCACCCAGGACCATGCCGCCGAAGGCACGCTGCGGGCGTGCTGGCGCATGGTCTGGGCCGATGGCCAGGCCGGATCTCGGGAACGTGAGCTGCTGCTGAGCTGGGGCAAGACGCTCGGGCTGAGCCTGGCCCAGGTACGGGCCCTGGGGCGTGACTATCAGCCTCGCGCCAGCACGCCGGCCCCTGTCGCAGGCATGGACCATAGGGCGGCCTTGCGACTGTTGGGCGTCACCGACACGGCCAGTGCCCAGCAGGTCAAGCACGCCTACCGTCGGCTGCTGAGCCAGCACCACCCCGACAAGCTGACCGGTAGTGGTGCCACCGAGGCCCAGGTACGGCAGGCCACCGAGCGCACCCGTGAACTGCACCAGGCCTATGCCCTGGTCAAATCGCGCCAAGCACGCTGAGCGGCGCGCCTGACCGGGATGCTGCCGGCTCAGCTGGCGCCATGAGGGCTGAGCCAGCCGCGTATGCGTCGGAACAGCTGCTCCTGCTCGACCGCCAGGTTGCCCGGCAAGGCGATCAGCAGCATCTGCCGGTAGGTGCTGTCCTTCTCGCGCTGACTGATCTGCAGGCGTTGGGCCGCCGCACGGCGGGCCTGCTCGTCGGTGGCGTAGTACAGGTCCGCCGTCGGTACCTTGAGGGTCGGCACCAGGCTGTCGAGCCCATGCTCGACCCGCGCGGGGGTCTGCGGCGAGACCAGCACCAGCCTGGCGACCTGCGCCGGTTGTTTTTCGCTCATGTAGCGCGCTGCCCAATAGGCGCCGCTGCCATGGCCGAGCAGGACCACGGTGCGGGCATTCTGCTGCTGGGCGAAGGCCACGGCCGCGTCGAGGCGGGCGAAGATGCGCGCCGCGTCCGCCGCATCGTTCTGGTCGCTGGCGTCGACGGCATCGGTGCTTTCGGCCACGTCGGCATCGGGTGCGGTGGCTTGGGCGACATTGGCGTTGGCGTCGGCAGGGGTATCCTTGGCCGGCGCCTGCTCGTCCTGACCTGCAGCCTTGGGCGGGGCGGGGGAGGGCTCCACGCGCGCCTGGGGGGCGTCGGCCAGCAGATCGGGCAGCGACAGGCTCAGGCTGTGCCAGCCGGCGTCGGGGAATTTCTGCCGCAAAGGCCCCACCGAGCGTGGCCAGTCGGGCGTCTCGCCCGCGCCTGGGACGAGAATCACCGCGCCTTTGGGGTCGCCGCTATTGGCCGGCTTCCACAGGGCCAGAAAGCGTTCTTCGCCGGCGTCGAGCGTCTGCTGTTCAGCCTTGGGGACCTGGCGTTCGAGCGCTGCGGCCTCTTCCTGGCTGCGTTCGAGCAGGGGCGGGCGCGTGGGCGCCGGCGCTGGCGCCGTGCTGGCATCGGGCGTCGGGCTGGCCTCAGGCGCCGGGTCGGCGGCGTATGCGCCCAGGCCGAACAGTGAGGTCAGGCAAAGCATGCCGAGCGCAGTGCGGTACAGTGTGGACATGGCGCTCTCCCAGGCCAGAATGTTACCGCCAGCCTAATCGTATTTTCCGCAGTCGGCCACGCCAAGTCGATGCGCCAGGACGAACAAGACAGATGAAGCGAATGCGTTGGCTGTGGATCGTGGGTGGGTGGCTGTTGCCCTGGCTGGTCATCGCTGCGGATGCGCCCCCGGCACAGGTCGTGTTGCAACCTGCGCAGCAGCGCTGGCTCGACACGCACCGCGACCTGCGCGTCGGACTGGTGCTGCAAGCACCCTATGCGCAGTTCGACCGCCGATTGCAGCAGCTCTATGGGGCCAACGTGGAGCTGGTCGGCTGGCTGGCCCAGGCCTTGTCCCTCGACCTGACCTGGCGGCACTTTCCCGATCAGGCGGCGCTCGAGCGTGCGCTTCAGGCCGGCGAGGTCGACTTCGCGCCAGGTCAGGTCCAGACGCCTGCGGGCTTGCGCCTGTGGCTGTTCTCCGACCCCTACATGCGGATCCCCCAGCGACTGATCGGCCTGCGAGGCGGGACCCCCCAGGTCGACCTGGAGCGCCTGGGCGCCGAGGCGCGCGTGGCGGTGCGCATGCCGAGCGCACTGGCCGATGCGTTGCGCACCACCTACCCGGGCCTCAACCTGCAAGGCGTCCCGGACGAGCGCGCGGCCCTGCAAGGCGTCGTCGGCAGGCAGGCGAGCTATGCGGTGCTGGACGAGGCGCAGTTCGGCCGCCTGTCCCGCGAAGGCGAGTTCACCGACCTCGTGGTGCTGGGCGACGTCGGTCTGCCGCAGCTGTTGCGCCTCGGCTCGCGTCGTGACTGGCCGATGCTGGCCGACATCCTTGAGCAAGGGCTGCAAGCCATGCCCGCCAAGACACTGGAGCAGCTGCATCACCGCTGGCTGCAACCGCCGGCGTCCCCTGTGGGCGAGTCGCCCGAGTTCTGGCGCAACCTGGCGTGCCTGTTCGGCCTGCTGTTACTGGTCGGCCTGGCCACGCTGTCATGGCAGCGGCGGCAGATGCGCCAGGCCGAGCGCCAGGTGTCCGCCTTGCGTGACCAGTTGATCGAGCGCCAGGCCCGTGAGGAGGCCTTGCGCCTGAGCCAGTTTTCCATCGACCAGAACACCGTCGGCATCCTCTGGATCACCTGGGACAGTCGCATCCGCTATGCCAACCAGGCCGCCGAGCGCCTGTTCGGCGACACGACACCGTCGCTGCTGGAGCGCACCTTGCGCGACCTGGACCCGACACTGGACATGGACCGCTGGCTCGCCGTGTGGAACCAGGCCCGCGCCGGTCGCGACCAGGTCGAACAGGTCGAGATCCACTGCCGTGCAGCGGACGGCAACCTGCTGCCGGTCGACCTGTCACTGAGCTTCCTGCGCTTTCGCGATGCGGAATACCTGGTGGTGTTCATGACCGACGTCACCGAGCGCCAGCGTTCCCTCGAGGCCGTCCGGGAAAGCGAGGCACGGCTCAAGGGCATTGCCGGCAACGTGCCGGGGCTGGTGTTTCGCCTCGAACGCGACCCGGCCGAGGGCGAGCTGGAGTTCCCTTATGTCAGCGAAGGCAGCGAGGCCCTGGTCGGCTACACGCCCGCCGCCATCCAGCAGCCGGGCATGGGCCTGCGAAACCTGGTGCACCCCGAGGACCGCGCCGACTATCATCGCGTGCAGGACCTGGCGCTGGCCAACGATCAGGACTGGTCGTGGCAGGGGCGTATCCTGACCCGTACCGGTGAACAGCGCTGGGCCGACATCAAGGCCAGCAGCCGACGCCTGGACGACGGCCGGGTGGTGTGGGACGGGGTCGTCTGGGACATCACCCAGGGCAAGCGTGCGGAGCTGGCGCTGGCGCGTTCCCAGGAGCAGTTGCGTGAGCTGTCGGCGCACTTGGAGAGCGTGCGAGAAGAGGAAAAGGCGCGCATCGCCCGTGAGGTGCACGATGAGCTGGGGCAGATGCTGACGGTGCTCAAGCTCGAGGTGTCGATGTGCGAGTTGGCCTATGCCGGGCTCGACCCTGGCCTGGGCGAGCGCCTTGAAGCCATGAAGCGGCTGATCGCGCAGTTGTTCCAGCTGGTGCGGGATGTGGCCTCGGCCCTGCGCCCGCCGATTCTGGACGCGGGCATTGCCTCGGCGATCGAGTGGCAGGCGCGGCGTTTCGAGGCGCGCACACAGATCCCGTGCCTGGTCCAGGTGCCCGATCACCCGCCGGCCTTGAGCGACGCCAAGGCCACGGGCCTGTTTCGTATTCTTCAGGAGGCGCTGACCAACGTGATACGCCATGCGCAGGCCCATACGGTGCAGATCGCCCTGACCTGCCGAGGCGAGCGCCTGAGCATGACCGTCACCGATGATGGCGTCGGCTTCGACCCGCACTGCCCGCGACCCACCTCCTTCGGGCTGGTCGGCATGCGCGAGCGCGTGCTGATGCTCGGCGGCGAGCTGACGCTGGACAGTGAGCCCGGCGAGGGCACCAGCCTGAGCGTGACCCTTCCCTTGCAGGAGAAACGACCGTGATTCGTGTAGTGGTGACCGAAGACCACACCATCGTCCGCGAGGGCATCAAGCAACTGATCGGCCTGGCCAAGGACCTGCAGGTGGTGGGCGAGGCGAGCACCGTGGAGCACTTGCTCGAGACGTTGCGGCACACGCCCTGCGACGTCGTTCTGCTGGACATTTCCATGCCCGGCAGCAGCGGCCTGGAGGCAATTCCCCGGATTCGCGCCCTGGCGCCTGCACCGGCGATCCTGATGCTGTCCATGCACGACGAGGCGCAGATGGCGGCCCGCGCGCTCAAGGCCGGGGCGGCAGGCTATGCCACCAAGGACAGCGACCCGGCGCTGTTGCTTACGGCCATCCGCCGGGTGGCTGGGGGCGGGCGCTACATCGACCCGGCCCTGGCTGACCGCATGGTGTTCGAAGTCGGCCTGACCGACGCCCGCCCCCTGCACACGCTGCTGTCGGAACGCGAGTTCTCGGTCTTCGAACGCCTGGCCCAAGGCGCCAACGTCAACGACATCGCCCACCAGCTGGCGCTCAGCAGCAAGACCATCAGCACCCACAAGGCGCGGCTGATGCAGAAGCTCAAGGTCAACTCGCTGGCCGAACTGGTGCGGTATGCCATGGAGCATCGGTTGGTGTGAGTGGCAAGCTGCAAGCTACAAGCTACAAGCTACAAGCTACAAGCTACAAGCTACAAGCTACAAGCGGACGGTGGCGCGGTAAATCAGGTGTTGACGGAACGGCGAGGCGGCGCTGACGCTCTGGCTTGCCGCTTGCCGCTTGCCGCTTGCCGCTTGCCGCTTGCCGCTTGCCGCTTGCCGCTTGCCGCTTGCCGCTTGCCGCTTGCCGCTTGCCGCTTGCCGCTTGCCGCTTGCCGCTTGCCGCTTGCCGCTTGCCACTGCTGTAGGGCAATCCCTACCCCCAGCCTTCCACCGGGATGATGGCAATCTCTCATCAGCCCCGATTTTCCTGGCGCTCGACCTTCTCTAGTCTGCGAACACGGCAGTCATTCCAACAAGAAGGTGCAGGTATGAGCGAGGCGAGTCCGAGGGCCGCGAGTGGCGAGACGCTGGTCAGCTTCCGTGGTGTGCAGAAGAGCTACGACGGCGAGTCGCTGATCGTCAAAGACCTCAACCTGGACATCCGCAAGGGCGAATTCCTCACCTTGCTCGGTCCTTCCGGCTCGGGCAAGACCACCAGCCTGATGATGCTGGCCGGTTTCGAGACCCCGACCGCCGGCGAAATCCAGCTGGCCGGGCGTTCGATCAATCGTGTGCCGCCGCACAAACGTGACATCGGCATGGTGTTCCAGAACTACGCCCTGTTCCCGCACATGACCGTCTCGGAAAACCTGGCGTTCCCGCTCAGCGTGCGCGGCATGGGCAAGGCCGAGCTCGACGAGCGGGTCAAGCGGGTGCTGGGCATGGTCCAGCTGGACACCTTCGCCAAGCGCTACCCCGGCCAGCTGTCCGGCGGCCAGCAGCAGCGCGTGGCGCTGGCACGAGCGCTGGTGTTCGAGCCGCAGCTGGTGCTGATGGACGAGCCGCTCGGTGCGCTCGACAAGCAACTGCGCGAGCACATGCAGATGGAGATCAAGCACATTCACCAGCGCCTGGGCGTGACCGTGGTCTACGTGACCCACGATCAGGGCGAAGCCCTGACCATGTCCGACCGCGTGGCGGTGTTCCATCAGGGCGAGATCCAGCAGATCGCCGATCCGCGCACCCTGTACGAGGCGCCGAGCAATACCTTCGTGGCCAACTTCATCGGCGAGAACAATCGCCTCGGCGGCACCCTGGTCGCACGCAGCGGCGACCGCTGCCAGGTGCGCCTGGCCCAGGGCGAGCAGGTCGAGGCCCTGGCAGTGAACGTCGGGCAGGTCGGCGAGCCGGTGACCGTGTCGATCAGGCCGGAGCGCGTTCGCCTCGGTGGGCAGAGCGAAGCCAGCGTCAATCGGTTCTCGGGGCGCGTGGCCGAATTCATCTACCTGGGCGACCACGTGCGCGTGCGTCTGGAGGTGTGCGGCAAGGCCGACTTCTTCGTCAAGCAGCCCATCGCCGAACTCGATCCGGCCCTGGCCGTGGGTGACGTCATCCCCCTGGGCTGGGCCGTGGAGCATGCCCGTGCGCTCGACCCTGTGACCGAACTCCACTGAACACACCTGCCTCACCCAACCCTGTACCGCGGAGAGAACAAGAATGCGCAAACAGCTGAAACTGACCGCCCTGACCCTTGGCCTGCTGGCCGCCGCCCAGGCCTCGGCGACCGACCTGACGGTGGTGTCGTTCGGGGGCGCGAACAAGGCCGCCCAGGTCAAGGCGTTCTACGAGCCGTGGGAAAAGGCCGGCAAGGGCAAGATCGTCGCCGGGGAGTACAACGGCGAGATGGCCAAGGTCAAAGCCATGGTCGACACCCAGAGCGTGTCGTGGAACCTGGTCGAGGTCGAGTCGCCGGAGCTGGCGCGCGGCTGCGACGAGGGCTTGTTCGAAGAGCTCGATCCGGCCCTCTTCGGCGCCGAGAGCGACTACGTCAAGGGCGCCATCCAGCCGTGCGGCGTCGGCTTCTTCGTCTGGTCGACGGTGCTGGCCTACAACGCCGACAAGCTCAAGAGCGCGCCGACCAGTTGGGCAGATTTCTGGGACACCGAGAAATTCCCCGGCAAGCGTGGCCTGCGCAAGGGCGCCAAGTACACCCTGGAGTTCGCGCTGATGGCCGATGGCGTGGCGCCGAAGGATGTCTACAGCGTGCTTGGTACCAAGGAAGGTCAGGACCGTGCCTTCAAGAAGCTCGACCAGCTCAAGGCCAACATCCAGTGGTGGGAAGCGGGCGCTCAGCCGCCGCAGTACCTGGCCTCGGGCGACGTGGTGATGAGTTCGGCCTACAACGGTCGCATCGCCGCGGTACAGAAAGCCAGCAACCTCAAGGTGGTGTGGAACGGCGGCATCTACGACTTCGATGCCTGGGCCATTCCCAAAGGTGCCAAGAACCAGGAGCAGGCCAAGCAGTTCATCGCCTACTCGGTCCAGCCCGAGCAGCAGAAGATCTATTCCGAGAACATCGCCTACGGGCCGGCCAACACCAAAGCCGTCAGCCTGCTCGCCGACACGATCAAGCAGGACATGCCGACCACGCCGCAGAACATCGCCAATCAGGTGCAGATCGACGTGGCCTTCTGGGCCGACAACAGTGAGGCCCTGGAGCAACGCTTCAACGCCTGGGCGGCGAAGAAGTAAGCCGCACCCCAGGAGCGCGGACCGTGTCGTACGGGGCCGCGCCGCTCGCTTTTCTGATTTCGGAGTTCGCCATGGCCATTGCAGTGCCCGTCAACGAAGGCGCCGGTCCAACCCTCAAGCAGCGGCTCAAGCGCGCCGAGCGGGTCAACCGCTGGAAGGCCCAGGCCCTGATCGCGCCCCTGGCGCTGTTCCTGCTGCTGGTGTTTCTGGTCCCCATCGCCGCGCTGCTGTTCAAGAGCGTCGCCAACCCGGAGGTGGTCGCCGGACTGCCACGTACGGTCGAAGCGGTTTCGGCCTGGGATGGCAAGGGCCTGCCGGGTGAGGAGGCCTACCGGGCACTGAGCCAGGACCTGGCCGAAGCGCGCAAGCGCCAGACCTTGGGCGACCTGTCCAAGCGCCTGAACATGGAGCTGGCCGGCTACCGCAGCCTGTTGGCCAAGACGGCGCGCGCCTTGCCGTTCAAGCAGGAGCCCGTGTCGTACAAGGAGGCCTTGCAGATGCTCGACGAGCGCTGGGGCGACCCGGCGTACTGGCAGGCCATCCGGCGCAACACCAGCACGGTGACGCCGTTCTACCTGCTGGCCTCGGTGGACCATCGGATCGATGACCTGGGCGAGGTGGCCAAGGCCACGCCCGACCAGGCCATCTACCTCGACATCTTCGCGCGCACGCTGTGGATGGGCGCGGTGATCACGGTCATCTGCCTGCTGCTGGCCTACCCCCTGGCCTACCTGCTGGCCAACCTGCCCACGCGCCAGAGCAACCTGTTGATGATCCTGGTGCTGCTGCCGTTCTGGACCTCGATCCTGGTGCGCGTGGCGGCCTGGATCGTGCTGCTGCAATCGGGCGGGCTGATCAACAGTGCGCTGATGGCCATGGGCATCATCGATGCGCCGCTGGAGCTGGTGTTCAACCGCACCGGGGTGTACATCTCCATGGTGCACATTCTCCTGCCGTTCATGATCCTGCCGCTGTACAGCGTCATGAAAGGCATCTCGCCCAGCTACATGCGCGCGGCGATCTCCCTGGGCTGCCACCCGTTCGCCAGTTTCTGGCGGGTGTACTTCCCGCAGACCTATGCCGGCATCGGCGCCGGCTGCCTGTTGGTCTTCATCCTCGCCATCGGCTACTACATCACCCCGGCGCTGCTCGGCAGCCCGAACGACCAGATGGTCAGCTACTTCGTCGCGTTCTACACCAACACCAGCATCAACTGGGGCATGGCCACCGCGCTGGGCGGCCTGCTGCTGCTGGCGACCGTGGTGCTGTACCTGATCTATAGCTGGCTGGTCGGCGCCAGCCGCCTGCGCCTGAGCTGAGGAGCCTTCGCCATGACCCATCCTTACCTGTCGCCCCTCGAGCGGGCCTGGTTCTACGGCCTGCGCATCCTGTGCGGCCTGATCCTGCTATTCCTGGTCCTGCCCGTGCTGGTGATCGTGCCGCTGTCGTTCAACAGCGGCAGCTTCCTGGTGTACCCGCTGCAAGGGTTTTCCCTGCAGTGGTACCAGGACTTCTTCGCCTCGGCCGAATGGATGCGGGCCTTGAAGAACAGCATCATCGTGGCGCCGGCGGCCACCGTGCTGGCCATGGTGTTCGGCACCCTGGCGGCGATCGGCCTGACCCGAGGCGACTTTCCGGGCAAGTCGCTGGTGATGGCGCTGGTGATCTCGCCGATGGTGGTGCCGGTGGTGATCATCGGTGTGGCCAGCTACCTGTTCTTCGCACCGCTGGGTCTGGGCAACAGCTTCCTGTCGCTGATCCTGGTGCACGCGGTGCTGGGCGTGCCGTTCGTGATCATCACCGTGTCGGCGACCTTGCAGGGCTTCAACCACAACCTGGTGCGCGCCGCCGCCAGCCTGGGCGCATCGCCCTTGCTGGCGTTCCGCCGGGTGACCTTGCCACTGATCGCGCCGGGCGTGATTTCCGGCGCCCTGTTCGCCTTCGCCACCTCGTTCGACGAGGTGGTGGTGACGCTGTTTCTCGCCGGGCCCGAGCAAGCCACCTTGCCGCGGCAGATGTTCAGCGGCATCCGCGAGAACCTCAGCCCGACCATCGCGGCGGCGGCGACCTTGCTGATCGCGTTCTCCGTGGTCCTGCTGCTGACGCTGGAGTGGCTGCGCGGACGCAGCGAGAAACTGCGCACCCAGCAGCCGACCTGACACATCGGGCCACGGCAGAGGAGGGCAGCCGAACCGGGTTGACGCCAATCAGCGACAACCCGCCTGCCTGGGGTACAATGCGCGCCACCGTGATTCTGCCCAAAGGTGCGCCATGCAGCCCTACGCTATTGCCCCGTCCATTCTTTCCGCCGACTTCGCCCGCTTGGGCGAAGAGGTCGACAAGGTCCTGGCGGCCGGGGCGGACATCGTCCATTTCGACGTGATGGACAACCACTACGTGCCCAACCTGACCATCGGCCCGATGGTCTGCACGGCGCTGCGCAAATACGGCATCACCGCGCCGATCGACGTGCACCTGATGGTCAGCCCGGTCGACCGTATCATCGGCGACTTCGTCGAGGCCGGCGCCAGCTACATCACCTTCCACCCCGAAGCGACCCAGCACATCGACCGCTCGCTGCAACTGATCCGCGACGGCGGCTGCAAGGCCGGCCTGGTGTTCAACCCGGCCACGGGCCTGGACGTGCTCAAGTACGTGATGGACAAGGTCGACATGGTGTTGCTGATGAGCGTCAACCCAGGCTTCGGCGGCCAGAAGTTCATCCCCGGCACCTTCGACAAGCTGCGCGAAGCGCGGGCTCTGATCGATGCCAGCGGGCGTGACATCCGCCTGGAGATCGACGGCGGCGTGAACGTCAACAACATCCGCGAGATCGCAGCGGCCGGCGCCGACACCTTCGTCGCCGGTTCGGCGATCTTCAACGCGCCGGACTACCAGAGCGTCATCGCGCAGATGCGCGCCGAACTGGCTCAGGCCCGCCCATGAGCGGCTTCGAGCAGCTGTTTCCCGGGACGCTGCCGAAGCTTGTGATGTTCGACCTGGACGGCACCCTGATCGATTCGGTGCCGGACCTGGCCGCTGCGGTCGACCGCATGCTGGTCGCCCTGGGGCGTGCGCCGGCCGGGCTCGAGGCGGTGCGCCAGTGGGTCGGCAACGGTGCCGAAGTGCTGGTCCGCCGTGCCCTGGCCGGCAGCCTGGAGCACGCCCAGGTGAGCGACGCCGACGCGGCGCACGGGCTCGAGCTGTTCATGCAGGCCTACGACGAGCCGCACACGCTGACCACGCTCTACCCGGGCGTGGTCGATACCCTGCGCTGGTTGAACCGGCAGGGCGTGGAGATGGCCTTGATCACCAACAAGCCCGAACGCTTCGTCGGGCCCTTGCTGGACCAGATGAAGCTCGGCCGGTATTTCCGCTGGATCATCGGCGGCGACACCCTGCCACAGAAAAAGCCCGACCCGGCGGCCTTGCTGCGGGTCATGCAGATGGCCGGCGCCCAGCCGGGCGAATCGCTGTTCGTGGGCGACTCGCGCAGCGACGTCCTGGCGGCCAAGGCGGCGGGCGTGCCCTGTGCGGCGCTGAGCTACGGCTACAACCATGGTCGTCCGATCGAAGAGGAATCCCCGGACCTGGTGATCGATGACCTGCGCGCGCTGGTGCCTGGTTGCGTCGTCACCGACAGTGGGATAACGTTGACGCCTCTTCACGCCTCCCAGGACAAGGATCCCGACGTGATGGTCAACGGCACACTCTGGATGAAAGTCATCAAGGCACTGGCCCGCTGGCGCTGGCGCGCCTGACGTTCGCCCGCCGGCGCACCGCCGGCCGCTCCACCTGCCCGACCCATTGCTGCTTGCCACGAGGCTGACCCATGACCCGCGACGAATTCCTGCGCCTGGCCGCTGCCGGCTACAACCGCATTCCCCTGGCCTTCGAGACCCTGGCCGACTTCGACACGCCGCTGTCGATCTACCTGAAGCTGGCCGACCAGCCCAACACCTACCTGCTCGAGTCCGTCCAGGGCGGGGAGAAGTGGGGGCGCTATTCGATGATCGGGCTGCCGTCGCGCACGGTGCTGCGGGTGCACGATCACCAGGTCAGCGTCCTGCAGGATGGCGTGCAGGTCGAGTGCCATGATGTCGAGGACCCGCTGGCGTTCGTCGAGCAGTTCAAGGAGCGCTACAAGGTCGCCGACATTCCGGGCCTGCCGCGCTTCAACGGCGGGCTGGTCGGGTATTTCGGCTATGACTGCGTGCGGTACGTGGAGACACGCCTGGGCCCATGCCCCAACCCCGATCCGCTGGGTGTGCCGGACATCCTGCTGATGGTGTCCGACGCCGTCGTGGTGTTCGACAACCTGGCGGGCAAGATGCATGCGATCGTGCTGGTCGACCCGGCCCAGGACAACGCCTTCGAGGCAGGGCAGGCACGCCTTCAGACCTTGCTGGCCACGCTGCGCGAGCCGCTCCTGCCGCGTCGTGGGCTCGACCTGGGTGGGCCACAGGCTGCCGAACCGGCGTTCCGCTCCAGCTTCACCCGCGAGGACTACGAGCGCGCGGTCGATACCATCAAGGAGTACATCCTGGCCGGCGACTGCATGCAGGTGGTGCCGTCCCAGCGCATGTCGATCGACTTCCAGGCAGCGCCCATCGACCTGTACCGGGCGCTGCGAGCGTTCAACCCCACGCCGTACATGTACTTCTTCAACTTCGGCGACTTCCACGTCGTCGGCAGCTCGCCGGAAGTGCTGGTGCGGGTCGAGGACAACCTGGTCACGGTCCGTCCGATCGCCGGCACCCGGCCACGGGGCGCGACCGAGGAAGCCGACCGTGCGCTCGAGCAGGACCTGCTCTCGGACGAGAAGGAAATCGCCGAACACCTGATGCTCATCGACCTGGGCCGCAACGACACCGGACGTGTCTCGCAGACCGGCAGCGTGCGCCTGACCGAGAAGATGGTGATCGAGCGCTACTCCAACGTGATGCACATCGTCTCCAACGTCACCGGGCAATTGCGCGAAGACCTGACGGCCATGGATGCCCTGCGCGCCATCCTGCCAGCCGGCACCTTGTCGGGGGCGCCGAAGATCCGTGCCATGGAGATCATCGACGAGCTGGAGCCGGTCAAGCGCGGCGTTTATGGCGGTGCGGTCGGCTATTTTGCCTGGAACGGCAACATGGACACCGCAATCGCCATTCGCACCGCCGTGATCAAGGACGGCGAACTGCACGTGCAGGCCGGTGGCGGGATCGTCGCCGACTCGGTACCGGCGCTGGAGTGGGAAGAAACCATCAACAAGCGCCGCGCCATGTTCCGGGCCGTGGCGCTCGCCGAGCAGTCCACGCGCCAGGCGTGATCGCCGTCAGCCGTGCGACGGGGCGCTATCCTGTCGCGCGGCCGACCCCGTGAACCGCCTCAGAAGTCCAGGCTCAGGGCCAGGTTCACCCCTTGCTGGGTGAGTTCGCCCTGTTTGCGCCAGTCGTAATGAGCCCCTAGGCGCACGCCCGGCGCCACCTCCTGGGTGAGGCCCAGGCTGGCCCGCGTCAGCTGGCTGTCCGGGCGATAGCCGGCCAGGCTGAAGCGGTTGCCTGGCAGGCGCTTGAGATTCAGCGTCACCGACTGGGCGTCGTCTTCGAATTCGTGCTCCCGTGCCGCTTCTGCGAACAGCCGCGTGCGAGGCGTCAGGTCCAGGCCGGCTTGCAGGCCGGCGCCCAGGCGTTTCGACGTACGTGTCTGCGTCTCGACGTCGAGAGCCGTGGAGCGGTCGCTGCGCTCGCCGTACCCCCCGACATGGACTCGGGCATAGTCGGCGCTGAGGAAGGGCGACAGTTGCCAGCGGCTGGTCTCGGGCATGAGGTTCACGCCCAGGCGGCCCATGGCGGCCCAGGCATGGCCGTCGGTGTCGCCGCGCTCGGTACGCTGGCCGACGCCCAGGGCGAAGCTCCGTTTCAGGTCGTCGTAGTCCAGGTGGCCAGCCGTGAGGGCAGCATCGGCCCACCAGCGGTCATGCGCATACTGGGCGAAGGCCGTCGCCAGGTAGCTGTGCAACCGGTAGCGCGAGTCTTGCGCGCCGAGTTCCAGCGACTGTCGCCCTGCGCCACCGGCCACGCCCAGCCGCCAGTCCTCGTTCACGCGGTAGCTGCCGCCCACGGTCAGCTGGTGGCCGCGGCCGTCCCCACTGGCGGCGCTGCGCTGCCCGTCGATGTCCAGGTCCTGACCGCTGGCGGCGACGATCGCCTGCCACTGGCCTGTCGCCTGCCAGGGGGCCTGCCACTGGCTGCGCAGGGTGTCCTGGTGGACCGCCAGGCTGCCCAGCGCCATGTCGGGCAGCAGCGACAGTTCCCCGGGTGCCGAGAGGATCGAGTAGGCGTAGTCGGCGATCAGGCGCTGGCCTGCCGTGGTCGGGTGCACGGCATCGTTGAACAGCAGGCGCTCAGGGTCGGGGGTCAGGCCGTCGATGCCATAGACCGGGTTCTGCAGGCAGTTGTTGCCGCTGTAGCAGGTGCCGACCAGGTTCTGGTCCGGGGCCAGGCCGAACGCCGCAGGGTCGCGGATGGCTTCCTGCAGCAACCCGGGTACGTTGAGCGGAATGATCTGCGCATCGATTTGCCCCAGCTGTCCGACCAGCGCCTGGTTGAAGGCCCCGGACAGTTGGGACAGCGCCCCTTGCAGAGGCGAGCCACTGAAAATGGGCGTCTGCCCCAGGTCGGGCAGCAGCCAGACCAGGATGTAGCGGGCGCCAGCCTGTTGCAGCGCCTGGGCACTGGCCGCCAGGCGCGAGGCGGCCGCAGTTGCACCTGCCGGACTGGTGACCCGTCCCTGCAGGAAGTCGTTACCACCTCCGGTCAGGTAATACAGCGCGTTGGGGTCGGCCCTGCGTCCATTGGCCAGGTAGCCTGGCCGACGTCTGTCGATGCCGGCTTCCGGACTTTGCACGAGGGAGGTGCCGATGATCGAGTCGAGGATCTGGTCGGTCCGATAGCCACCGACCGCCCAGTTGTCGCCATCCGGCAGGCCCAGTGTGGGATTCAGCGGTGAGGTGGAGGGCAGTAGCGCCGTCGGTGCGATACCCAGTTGCTGGCCCAGCAGGGTAGGCGAGACCTGCCCATACGTACCGTCCGGCCCTCGATTGGTGAAGCGCATGCCCCCGGGCAGGTGCTGGGTATCGGGAAACTGACCGGCGTCGCTCAGGCTGTCGCCGAACACGACCATGCCCGAGTAAGGCGTCGGGGCGGCCAGGGCATGCCCCGCCGACAGAATGAGCGTGCCGAGCAGCGCGCGCAGGAAGGGGGGAGTGCGCATGGGATGGTCCTTGTTATCGATGTTGTGAGGGAACGATAGCCGACCCTGGAAACGCGGCCGGTGAACCAGGCGCATGCTGGTGCAGTCGGTTTTCTCCGGTATAGGAGACGCTTCCCAAGTTCGGTTAGGAAATTTCCCAGGCAACTCGTCATGTACGCTGATAGACGCGGGGGCTTCGATCGAGGTGAAAAAAGCGCTTCGAACAGGTGCGTCATCCTGTGACCCAGTACAGAGGCCGGCGCTCGATGCAGCGCAGATCCGGCGCCTGCGGACAGCCTGCGATCAGGCGGAAAAACCTCGGAAAAAGTGATCGACGCTCGCTTCGGCGCGACGCTATACTCGGGCCACATTTCACGCAGGCCATGGCATCACGCCATGCTCGCACACCCTCGATGGTTAGGTAGCATGACCTGTCACGTGACGACTGCATTCACCCGTTGGTGGCGCTTCCTCTAGGAAGCGGCAAGTCGTTGCGGTTTGAAACCGGACCCTGCCGCCGTCATCGGCCAGCAGGTTCCAGATTCCAGACAGCTCACCGGTACGGCGGCTCCAACCCCCAGGAGAACGCCCCATGCCGATTCACCGTTCCATGCCTTGCACGATACCCCGCACGCGCCCTGCCAGCGATGTGTGGCTTGCCCTGCGCGCTGTATGGCGCCGGGTGGTCGGCGCAGGTTCGCGGCAGGTCGCTGCCCCAGGGTGTTTCTCTCATCGACTCGAGTGCACAGGTGCCCCATGCTGCTGATGATCGACAACTACGACTCCTTCACCTACAACGTGGTCCAGTACCTGGGCGAGCTGGGGGCCGAGGTCAAGGTCATCCGCAACGATGAGCTGACCCTCGCCGAGATCGAGGCCCTGGCCCCGGAGCGCATCGTCGTCTCTCCCGGCCCCTGCACCCCGAGCGAAGCCGGGATCTCCCTCGACGCCATCCGGCATTTCGCCGGCAAGCTGCCGATCCTGGGCGTCTGCCTGGGCCATCAGTCCATCGGCCAGGCGTTCGGCGGTGAGGTGGTGCGCGCCCGTCAGGTGATGCATGGCAAGACCAGCCCCGTTCATCATCGCGACCTGGGCGTGTTCGCCGAATTGGCCAACCCGGTCACCGTGACGCGCTACCACTCGCTGGTGGTCAAGCGCGAGACCTTGCCCGAGTGCCTGGAGGTCACGGCCTGGACGGCGCACGAGGACGGCTCGGTGGACGAGATCATGGGCCTGCGCCACAAGACCCTGAACGTCGAGGGCGTGCAGTTCCACCCTGAATCGATCCTGACCGAACAAGGCCACGAGCTGTTCGCCAACTTCCTCAAGCAGACCGGCGGACAGCGCTAAGGACAGACCATGGATATCAAGAATGCATTGAGCCGCATCGTCGGCCAGCTGGACCTGTCGACCGACGAGATGCGCGATGTCATGCGCCAGATCATGACGGGCCAGTGCAGCGAGTCGCAGATCGGCGCCTTTCTCATGGCCATGCGCATGAAGAGCGAAAGCATCGACGAGATCGTCGGCGCCGTGTCGGTGATGCGCGAGCTGGCCGACAAGGTCGAGCTGGCAAGCCTCGAGGGCGTGGTCGACATCGTCGGCACCGGGGGCGATGGCGCCAACATCTTCAACGTGTCCACGGCGTCTGCCTTCGTGCTGGCCGCGGCAGGCTGCCCGGTGGCCAAGCATGGCAACCGGGCGGTCTCGGGCAAGAGCGGCAGTGCCGACTTGCTGGAAGCCGCCGGGATCTACCTCAACCTCACCCCGGTGCAGGTGGCGCGCTGCGTCGATGCGCTGGGCATCGGCTTCATGTTCGCCCAGGGCCACCATTCGGCGATGAAGCATGCTGCCGGGCCACGACGCGACCTGGGCCTGCGCACCCTGTTCAACATGCTGGGCCCGCTTACGAATCCGGCCGGTGTGCGCCACCAGGTCGTCGGCGTGTTCAGCCAGGCCCTGTGCAGGCCGTTGGCCGAAGTGCTGCAGCGCATGGGCAGCACGCATGTGCTGGTGGTGCACTCCAAGGATGGTCTGGACGAGTTCAGTCTGGCGGCGCCGACCTTCGTCGCCGAGCTGAACAAGGGCGAGATTTCCGAGTACTGGGTCGAGCCTGAAGATCTGGGTATCAAGAGCCAGAGCCTGCATGGTCTGGCAGTGGACGGTCCGCAGGCCTCCCTGGCGCTGATCCGCGATGCCCTGGGCCGGCGCAAGACCGAAGAAGGACAGAAGGCGGCCGAAATGATCGTGCTCAACGCAGGCGCTGCGCTGTACGCGGCCGACCATGCCATGAGCCTCAAGTCAGGGGTCGATCTGGCGCACGATGTGCTGCACACCGGGCTCGCCTGGGAAAAAGTGCAGGAGCTGGGCGCCTTTACTGCGGTATTCAAGCAGGAGAACGAAGTATGAGCGTACCGACGGTGTTGGAGAAGATTCTGGCGCGCAAGGTCGAGGAAGTGGCCGAGCGCCGCCGCCGGGTGGGGCTGGACGAACTCGAGCGGCTGGCCGCCGCGGCCGATGCGCCGCGGGGGTTTGCCAGGGCGCTGATCGAGCAGGCCGGGCAGAAGAAACCGGCGGTGATCGCCGAGATCAAGAAGGCCTCGCCGAGCAAGGGCGTGATCCGCGAGCAGTTCGAGCCGGCCGACATCGCGGCCAGCTACGAGAAGGGCGGTGCGACCTGCCTGTCGGTGCTGACCGACATCGATTTCTTCCAGGGCGCCGATGCGTACTTGCAGCAAGCGCGTGCGGCCTGTGCCCTGCCGGTCATTCGCAAGGACTTCCTGATCGACCCCTATCAGGTGGTGGAAGCCCGCGCGTTGGGGGCCGACTGCATCTTGCTGATCGTATCGGCACTGGACGACGTGCGCATGGCCGAACTGGCCGCGACGGCCCGGCACGTGGGTCTGGACGTGCTGGTGGAAGTGCATGACGGCGACGAGCTGGAGCGTGCGCTCGCCACGCTGGACACGCCGTTGATCGGCGTGAACAACCGCAACCTGCACACCTTCGAGGTCAGCCTGGAAACCACGCTGGACCTGCTGCCGCGCATTCCGCGCGACCGCCTGGCGATCACCGAGAGCGGCGTGCTCAACCGGGCCGACGTCGACCTGATGAAGATCAACGAGGTGTATGCCTTCCTGGTCGGCGAGGCCTTCATGCGGGCCGAGTTGCCGGGGCAGGAGTTGCAGCGTCTGTTCTTCCCCGAACTGCCGGTGCAGGGGTCGAGCGGCACGCTGGACTGAGCCTGCTGGCCGGTTTCACGCGACAGGGACTGTTGAGGCCGCACGACGGCACGGACGAGGAAGCGCGATGACGGACGGTGTGTTGAACCTTGCGGTGGAACAGGGCCTGCAGGCCGAGCAGGCGTTGCTGACGGAGGTCTGTCAGGGGCAACGCGAATCTGGCTTACTGGTCTGGCGACCTACCGACCGAGCGCTGGTCATGCCTCGGCGCATGAGCCGTCTGGAGGGCTTCGACGCCGCCCGTCGGCAGCTCGCCGACGCGGGTTGGCCGATCCTGCTGCGCGAGACCGGCGGCGAACCCGTGCCGCAATCGCCTGCGACGGTCAACCTGGCGCTGGTCTATGTGGCGCCGCGCAGTGAAGGCGATCAGGGTCGGATCGAGCGGGCCTACGAGCGGCTGTGCCTTCCGCTGTGCGATCTGCTCGGGGTCTGGGGCGTGGACACGTCGCTGGGCGAGGTGGAAGGCGCCTTCTGCGATGGCCGCTACAACGTCAACATCCAGGGGCGCAAGTGGGTCGGTACGGCTCAGCGTTGGCGCCAGGGGCTGGGCGGCAAGCGACCGGTCGTGCTGGTCCATGGCGCCTTGCTGCTCGAGGACGAGCGCGCCTCGATGATTCAGGCCGTGAACCGTTTCAACACCTGTTGCGCGCTGGCGCAACGCTGCCGGGTCGAGAGTCACATCGCCTTGAGCGAAGTGGTGCCCGACGCGCCTTGGGCACGTGACTTCGTCGAGGTGTATCGGCACGTGCTGCAGGACTTGCCCTGCGAGTGACGCCTTGAGGGTCAGCGGGCACCCAGCACGACCATGGTCTTGCCTTTGACCTGCACCAGGTTGCGCTCTTCGAGGTCCTTGAGCACGCGTCCGACCATCTCCCGGGAGCAGCCGACGATGCGGCCGATCTCCTGGCGAGTCACCTTGATCTGCATGCCCTCTGGATGGGTCATCGCGTCAGGCTGCTGGCACAACTCCAGCAGGCAACGGGCCACGCGGCCGGTCACGTCGAGAAAGGCCAGGTCGCCGACCTTGCGTGTGGTGTTGCGCAACCGTTGCGCCATCTGCGCGCCCAGGGCGTACAGGATCTGCGGATCCTGATCGGCCAATTCGCGAAACTTCCCGTAGCTGATTTCCGCAATCTCGCAATCGGTCTTGGCACGTACCCAGGCACTGCGTTGACGCGCTTCTTCGTCCGGGCCGAACAGCCCCAGTTCGCCGAAGAAGTCGCCGACGTTGAGGTAGGCGATGATCATTTCATGACCGTCGTCGTCTTCGATCAGGATGGTGACCGAACCCTTGAGGATGAAGGACAGGCTGTCGGCGATGTCGCCGGCGTTGATGAGATTGCTTTTGGCCGCATGGCGGCGTCGCTGACAGTGCGCCAGCAACTTGTCGATGTTCTTGATTCGAGGAGCCAACGCTGAGGCGACCATCACGGAGTCCTGTCCACGCATGCACGAAGAGTTTCTATCGATTGTTTGACGGTGAGCCGCCAGCTAATTGGCGCCAGCTTATCAGACGGTGTACTGCACGTCGGTAGCTAACCGAGGCGACTTTACCGTTTCCAAGCGAACCGACAGCGTCTAAGCTGAGGGCCTTTTGTCAGTCAGGAGTCAGGCACAATGAAGGCGCGTATCCAGTGGGCCGGCGAGGCCATGTTCCTCGGTGAGTCGGGCAGCGGGCATGTGGTCGTCATGGACGGCCCACCCGAGGCCGGAGGACGGAACCTGGGCGTGCGTCCGATGGAAATGCTGCTGCTAGGCCTGGGCGGCTGCAGCAGCTTCGACATCGTGAGCATCCTGAAGAAGTCGCGTCAGCGCGTGGAAAGTTGCGAGGCGTTCCTCGAGGCCGATCGGGCCGACGAAGAGCCCAAGGTCTTCACCCGCATCCACATGAACTTCGTGATCAAGGGGCGTGGGCTGAAGGAAACGCAGGTCAAGCGTGCCGTGGAGCTGTCGGCGGAAAAGTATTGCTCGGCGTCCATCATGCTCGAACGTGCCGGGGTAGAGGTCACCCACGGCTACGAAATCGTCGAACTGGACTGAGGCACGCAGGATCGGGGGCGCGCAGGCCCCCGAATGCCGCGTTAGATGCGGTAGGTGCTCTTGGTCATGACCTTGGCCAACAGGCTCATGCCGAAGCGCACCGGCGCAGGGAAGCGGTAGCCACCGGCGTCGAGCGCGGACTCGGCGTGGTGGGCTTCGTCGGTGAGCATCTGTTCGAGGATCGCACGGGACTTCTCGTCTTCGGCGGGCAGTTGCGCCAGGTGCTCATCCAGGTGCTTGCACACCTGCCGCTCGGTCGCGGCGACGAACCCCAGGCTGACCTTGTCGCTCACCAAGCCGGCGAAGGCGCCAATGCCGAACGACATCCCATAAAACAGCGGGTTGAGGACACTGGGATGGCTGTTGAGCTGACGAATGCGCTGCTCGCACCAGGCCAGGTGATCGATCTCTTCGTCGGCGGCATGCTCCATGGCCTTGCGCACCTGCGGCAGCTTCGCCGTCAGCGCCTGCCCTTGGTACAGCGCCTGGGCACAGACTTCGCCGGTGTGATTGATCCGCATGAGGCCGGCGACATGCCGGGCCTGGGGCTCGTCCAGCTGGACGTCAGGCTTGACGACGGCGGGCGAGGGACGGGACGGTTGGCCGCTGAAGGGCAAGAGCGTGCGCAGGGCGGTGTCGGCCTGTAACAGCACGCGGTCGAGCGGCGAGTAGTGACGTTCGGTAGCCATCGGGCACCTCCGCAAGAGTGTGCCCGACAGTGTACCTCAATCGCCCGGTACGAGCGTGCGCCGGATCAGCCCGGCGGCCAGTTCATCTGGCGCTGGCCGAGCACGTGCAGGTGGATGTGGTAGACCGTCTGGCCGCCCAATTCATTGCAGTTCATGACGACACGGAAACCGTCCTCGCAGCCCAGTTCCTTGGCCAGGCGCTGCGCCGTGAACAGGATGTGACCGGCCAGCAGCTTGTCGTCTTCCTGCAGGTCGTTGAGGGTGCGAATGGGCTTCTTGGGGATGACCAGGAAGTGCACCGGGGCCTGCGGAGCGATGTCGTGAAAGGCCAGGACCTGGTCGTCCTCGTAGATGATCCTGGCCGGGATTTCCCGGTTGATGATCTTGGTGAAGAGAGTCTCCACAGTACGTCTCCATGGTGAGGGTCGCGCCGAGTGTAACCAGCGCGATCGCCTGCGCCCAGTGCTATTCGGTCTCCAGCGGTCGATAGCGCTGATGGATGGCACCTGCCAGCTTGCGGGTCAGCCAGCGCGGCAATAGCCGCGGTGCCAGCGCCAGCCAGCGGTAGCGGCCATCCGGCTGGATCAGCGCGCGGTTCTTGTCCAGCGCTCGGACGGTGTACAGCGCGACTTCCTCGGCGCTCAGGCAGCGGCGGCTGCCGTCCAGCCGTGGAATGCGTCGTCGTGGCGAATGCACCGGGCCCGGGCAGAGCACCGAGACCTGGATGCCGATCCGCTTGAGTTCCTCGCGCAGGGCCTCGGAAAAACTCAGGACGTAGGCCTTGCTGGCCGCGTAGCCCGCCATCCATGGGCCTGGAGCATGGGCCGCCAGCGCCGCCACGTTGAGGATCTGCCCACCGCCTTGCAGCGCCATGAGGTTGCCCACGGCGTGGCAAAGACGTGTCAGGGTCATGATGTTGACTTCGAGCAGGTCCTGTTCGTCGGCCCACTCCTGTGCCAGGAACGGCCCGTAGGAGCGCAGGCCCGCACAGTTGACCAGCAGGTCGACACGGTGCTCGCCCTCTTCCAGTTCGAGAACGAAACCCGACACCCGCAGCGGCTCACTCAGGTCGCAGGCACGAAACAGCACCTCGACGCCGAACCGCTGGGTCAGCTCGAGCGCAATGGGCTCCAGGGCTTCGCGGTGGCGTGCCACCAGGATGAGGTTGCGCCCGCGCCGCGCCAAGGCCTCGGCCAGGGAAAGACCCAAGCCGCTGGAGGCGCCGGTGATCATGGCGTAACGGGTCATGCGCGGCTCCTGGGCGGTCAAAAGAGCGCCAGTGTACCGCGAGCCTAGGACGGCCGCTGGCTTTTGAAGGGCGCCTGAGTGGGCGCGGGTCAGGCGGCCATGCCCGGCGCCCAGCGCGGGGTCAGAACGGTTTGACGACCACCAGGATCACGACGGCCAGCAGGATGAGCACGGGCACTTCGTTGAACCAGCGGTAGTAGACGTGACTGCGGCGGTTCTCACCCAGGGCAAAGCGTTTGCGCTGTGCGCCGCAGATGTGGTGGTAGCCGGTCAGCAACAGCACCAGCGTCAGTTTCGCATGCATCCAGCCCTGGCTCAGGAAGCCTGGGTTGATCACCAGCAGCCAGATGCCGAACACGTAGGTGGCGATCATGGCGGGGTTCATGATGCCCCGGTACAGCTTGCGCTCCATGACGGCGAAGCGCTCCTGGCTGACGCTGTCGGTGCTCTGGGCGTGGTAGACGAACAGCCGCGGCAGGTAGAACAGCCCGGCGAACCAGCACACCATGCTGACGATATGCAGCGCCTTGATCCAGAAATAGAGCATCGTTGGTTTCCTCGAGGTTTTTCACGGTGGTCAGATAGTAGAGAGCATCGGGCGTCGGAGCCATCACAACGGTTGTGAGCAGGCGTGCGCATCCCTATCATCGTGGCTTTACAGTCGGTTCGTTGAGAGGGGCACGCGTCATGATCAAGGTCGGTATCGTCGGCGGCACGGGGTACACCGGTGTCGAACTGCTGCGTCTGCTGGCGCAGCACCCACAAGCCGACGTGGTGGTCATCACCTCGCGCTCGGAAGCCGGCCTGCCGGTCGAGGACATGTACCCCAATCTGCGAGGCCACTACGATGGCCTGAAGTTCAGCGTACCGGACACCAAGACCTTGGCGGCTTGCGACGTGGTGTTCTTCGCCACGCCCCATGGGGTCGCCCATGCCCTGGCCGGTGAGCTGCTGGATGCCGGCACCCGGATCATCGACCTGTCCGCCGACTTCCGTCTGCAAGACGTCGTCGAGTGGGAAAAATGGTATGGCCAGCCCCATGGCGCGCCGGACCGGTTGCCTGGGGCGGTGTATGGCCTGCCCGAAGTCAACCGCGAGCAGATTCGTGAGGCACGCCTGATCGCGGTGCCGGGTTGCTACCCGACGGCCACGCAATTGGGCTTCCTGCCCCTGCTGGAGTCTGGCCTGGCCGATCCGCTGCGCCTGATCGCCGACTGCAAGTCCGGCGTCAGTGGTGCCGGGCGTGGCGCCGCCGTCGGCTCGCTGTTTTGTGAAGCAGGCGAGAACATGAAAGCCTACGCCGTCAAAGGGCATCGTCATATGCCCGAAATCAGCCAGGGGCTGCGACTGGCGGCAGGCGGCGAGATCGGCCTGACCTTCGTGCCGCACTTGACCCCGATGATTCGCGGCATCCACGCCACCCTGTACGCGACCGTGGCCGACACCTCGGTCGACCTGCAGACGCTATTCGAGAAGCGCTATGCCGACGAGCCGTTCGTCGATGTGATGCCAGCGGGCAGTCATCCGGAGACGCGCAGCGTGCGGGGCGCCAACATGTGCCGCATCGCCGTGCACCGTCCACAAGATGGCGACCTGGTCGTGGTGCTGTCGGTCATCGACAACCTGGTCAAGGGCGCTTCCGGCCAGGCAGTGCAGAACATGAACATCCTGTTTGGGCTGGACGAGCGTCTGGGCCTGTCCCACGCGGGCATGCTGCCCTAGGCCCATGGGGAGGCACAAGCTACAAGCTACAAGCAGGAGCAGATCAGCGAAACGCCGCGATTCGCTTCCACTTGAAGCTTGAAGCTTGTAGCTCAAACCTTGCCACTCACGCCCCCATAGTTGACCAATTTTCTAGGGGAAGCGGATAATGCACGCCATCACGTGTTATGGCGGCCTTGCGCCGGGAGAGTCTGATGAGTGTCGAAACCTTCACCCCTACCATCCTGGAGTTCACCGAAGGGGCCGCGCACAAGGTCAAGACCTTGGTGACCGAGGAAGGCAATGATCGTCTCAAGTTGCGCGTCTTCGTCACGGGCGGCGGTTGCTCGGGCTTCCAGTACGGTTTCACGTTCGATGAGGACGTGGCCGACGACGATACCGTGGTCGAGCGCGAAGGCGTGGCGTTGGTGGTCGATCCCATGAGCTTCCAGTACTTGGCAGGCGCCCAGGTGGATTACCAGGAAGGCCTGGAAGGTTCGCGGTTCATCATCAAGAACCCGAATGCCACCACCACCTGCGGGTGCGGTTCGTCCTTCTCGATCTGAGTGGGCGCTTGAGGCCAGAACGCCGCGCGATTGCGCGGCGTTTTGCTGTCTGTCTTCTGGGCCTCGGCATCAGGCAGGGTAGAGGGCACCCAGCACGCGCAGCCCTCGCGCTGCCGTCACGCTGGGGCGGTTGGCGGCGATACCTTCCAGGCAGCAATGGGCGAGCCAGGCGAACGCCATGGCCTCCATCCAGTCCGGGTCGACCCCTTGGGCGGCCGTGCTGTCGACACGAACCCCCGGCAAGAGGTCGGCCAGACGCTGCATCAGCGCGTTGTTGCGTGCGCCACCCCCGCACACCAGCACCGTCTGGCACTGGGGCTGCGCTTGCTGGAGCGCGTCGGTGATGCTGCGTGCGGTCAGTTCCAGCAAGGTCGCCTGAACGTCGTTGTCGGCGATCGAACCCTGTGCTGCCAGGTGGCTGTCCAGCCAGGGCAGGTTGAAGACCTCGCGACCGGTGCTCTTGGGCCCATTGCCCCCCGGCATCGTAGGGCTGGCCTTGGATACGCTCGATCCAGGCATCCAGCAGGACATTGCCGGGACCGCAGTCGAAACCGCGCACGGGCATGCCTGGTTCGACCAGACTGAGGTTGCTGAAGCCGCCGATATTCAAGACCGCGATCGGTTGTTCGAGGGCGGCGAACAGCGCTTCGTGAAAGGCCGGTACCAGGGGCGCGCCCTGGCCGCCTGCGGCGACGTCGCGGCGCCTGAAATCACTGACGACACTGATGCCGGTCCGCTCGGCCAGCAGGGCCGGGTTGCCGATCTGTACCGTGAAGCCCCGCGCGGGTTCGTGGCGGATGGTTTGCCCGTGGCTGCCAATGGCGCGAATGTCCTTGGCTGACAGGCTCTGCTGGGCGAGCAGGGCATTGATCCCGTCGGCTGCCAGGTTGGCCCAGTGGTTCTCGGCCAGGGCCGAACGAGCCACTTCATCCGGCCCGCTGGCGCACAGGGCGAGCAAGGCCTGGCGAAGATCGCCTGGCATGGGCAGGTAATGGCTGGCCAACAGGTGAATGGACTGGCCTTGCTCGACCAGGGCAATGTCCAGCCCGTCCAGGCTGGTGCCGGACATCACCCCGATATAGAGGGCCATGGTCAGCGCTTGTTGGAGGCGAGCAAGGTGGCTTTTTCCTGGTCCATGCGGGCGATCAGGGGTTTGCTCTGCTGCAGGAAACGCTGACGCTCGGCCTTGGCGATCGGGTCGGCCATGGGTACTTTCTGGCTCAGCGGGTCCACGTGCACACCGTTGACCTGGAACTCATAGTGCAGGTGCGGGCCGGTGGACAGGCCCGTGGTACCGATGTAGCCGATCACCTGGCCCTGTTTCACGGTGCTGCCGGTGGTAACGCCCTTGGCGAAGCCTTGCATGTGTCCGTAGAGGGTCTGGTAGGCATTGCCATGCTTGATGATCACGGTGTTGCCGTAGCCGCCTCGACGTCCGGCCAGCAGCACCTTGCCATCGCCTGCGGCCTTGATCGGCGTGCCGCGTGGCGCCGCGTAGTCGACGCCCTTGTGTGCCCGGATCTTGTTGAGGATCGGGTGCTTGCGACCGGCCGAGAAGCGCGAGCTGATGCGGGCGAAGTCCACCGGGGTGCGGATGAAGGCCTTGCGCAGGCTGTTGCCGTCGGCAGTGTAGTAGCTGGTGTTGCCCTGCTTGTTGGTGTAGCGCACCGCAGTGTAGGTCTTGCCACGGTTGGTGAAGCGGGCGGAGAGGATGTTGCCGGTACCGACGACCTTGCCGTCCATGACCTTCTGTTCGTAGACCACGTCGAATTCGTCGCCAGGGCGGATGTCCTGGGCGAAGTCGATGTCGTAGCCCAGGACGCGGGCCATGTCCATGGTCATGCTGTGGGACAGACCGGCACGCTGCGCCGAGGCGGCCAGCGAGCTGTTGATCACGCCATGGGCATAGGCCGTGCGTACCATCGGCTTGCTGATTTCACGTTCGAAGGCGAAGCCCTTGTCGGTGCGCGCCAGACGGATGCTTTCGAGGGTGTTGACCTTGGTGTGCAGCAGGGCCAGTGCACCGTCCTTGTCGAATTCGAACTGCAGCACCTGGCCATGCTTGAGCTGGCTGAACTGCTTGGCCTGCTTGCTGCTGGCAAGCACGTCGTGAACCACGTTGGCAGGCAGGCCGACCTTGGCGAACAGTGTGGACAGCGTATCGCCCTTGGCGACCTTCACTTCCCGATGGCTTGGCGGGGCTTTGGCAGGGGCTGTAGTGGCCGTCTCCTGGGCAGGCTTGGCCACCGCTTCCGGTGTGTCGATCTGGGCGAAGGGCGAGGCCTGCTGGTTGTTCGACTGAACGAGCGGAGCCGTGCGCGAGTCGTCCTTGAGTTGCTCGACCGGGCTGTCCAGTTCGAGGCTGAGGGTGGTCTTCTTGGCTTCCACGTCGCTGGTAGGGAAGACCAGAAGCGCCAGGCTGAGCAGGGCGGCGAGGCCGCTGGCGGCCAATAGATGGCTCTTCGGATAAAGCGGAGGCGCTTTAGGCGTGTCGTTGGTCATAGGTGAGGTGACTTTGAAAAGGTGAAAAGGAATAGATGAATGACATGATGAAGATGAAATAACTGTATAAAATATAACCAAATCCTTTTCGGCGCAAGGGCGGCAGACGCCTCAAGGCCTGCTATGAGTCACATCGTGTGTCGAACTTGTTTTTGATGGCCGATCTTGTATGGTTGGCTCCCTTTGAATCTGAGCCTTGCGGGTCTGTGTATGAAGTCGGTTGAAGAACAGCTGGCGCTTATCAAGCGCGGTGCGGAAGAGGTGCTGGTCGAGTCGGAACTGGTCGAGAAGCTCAAGCGTGGCGAGCCGCTGCGCATCAAGGCCGGCTTCGACCCGACCGCGCCGGACCTGCACCTGGGGCATACGGTGTTGATCAACAAGCTGCGCCAGTTCCAGGAGCTGGGGCATCAGGTGATCTTTCTGATCGGTGACTTCACCGGCATGATCGGTGACCCCAGCGGCAAGAGCGCCACGCGTCCGCCGCTGACGCGCGAGCAGGTGCTGGACAACGCCGAGACCTACAAGCAGCAAGTCTTCAAGATCCTGGACCCGGCCAAGACCGAGGTGGCGTTCAATTCCACGTGGATGGACCAGCTCACGCCGGCCGACTTCATCCGGCTGGCATCGCAGTACACCGTGGCCCGTATGCTGGAACGCGACGACTTCGACAAGCGCTACTCCAGCAATCAGCCCATCGCCATCCATGAGTTCCTCTATCCATTGGTGCAGGGGTACGACTCGGTTGCGCTCAAGGCGGACGTCGAACTGGGCGGGACCGACCAGAAGTTCAACCTGCTGATGGGGCGCGAGCTGCAGCGTGCCTATGGTCAGGAAGCGCAGAACATCGTCACCATGCCGCTGCTCGAAGGGCTCGACGGGGTGAAGAAGATGTCCAAGTCGCTGGGCAATTATGTCGGTATCCAGGAGGCGCCCGGCGTGATGTACAGCAAGCTGGTGTCGATTCCCGACACCTTGATGTGGCGTTACTTCGAGCTGCTGAGCTTCCGCTCGATGGAGGAGATCGATCAGCTGCGCGCCGACGTGCAGGCCGGTGCCAACCCGCGTGACGTCAAGATCAAGCTGGCCGAGGAGATCGTGGCGCGGTTCCACGGCGAAGAGGCGGCGGCCAGTGCGCACCGTGCCGCAGGCAATCGCATGAAAGAGGGTGAGCTGCCCGAAGACCTGCCTGAGGTCGAGATCGTGTCGGCTGAAGACATGCCGATCGCCGCCGTGCTGAACCGTGCCGGGCTGGTGAAGAACTCGGCCGCTGCGCGGGACCTGTTGAATGCGGGGACCGTTAAGGTGGATGGCGAGAGCGTGGATCGGGGGTTCATGTTCGCCGTGGGTAGCACGCATGTATGCCAGGCAGGCAAGAAGGCGTTTGCCCGGATCACGCTGAAGGCCGAGTGAGCCAGGTGCGTGCATAGCTATATAAGAAGCGGGGGAGGTCGATAAGGCCTTCCCCGCGGTGTTTTCAAGTCATTGAAATGTTTTTGAAATAAAGGGTTGACGGGGTTTCAGATCCCCTTATAATGCGCACCACTTCCAACGCAGTCGGAACGATAAGCGCCTTGTTAATCAACAGGTTGTGTGAATCGAGATAGCGCTGGAAGGGCTTCGGTCCCGACCGGAAGCGGTGAAAAAGGTGGTTGACAGCAGGTTGTAACGCTGTATGATTCGCCTCCCGCTTCGAGAGATCGCAGCGAGTCAAGTGGTTGAAGTTGTTAGGGTTTCCCGAAAAGAACTTCAAA